>NZ_ASYA01000004.1:0-185283 GCF_001526585.1 Agrobacterium sp. LY4
TCTGGAGGAAATTCTCAGTGGCAGGTCACCGTTACGACAAGACCCGAACTTCCTTCGAAGCGTTCCTTTCGCTGGCCGCCGCAAAAATCTGGCTGCCGCACTTCACACAACGCCTTTAGCCCAGCAATGGCTCAAATCGCCTGTAAGCCCACCATCGCCTATCAACCGGAACCTTCGGTCCATCCGATGGTGGAGACGTGAAGACAGTCATTATTGTTTCATAACCAAAATCCGAGATGACCTCCGATGCGACTATCTCCATGCGTTCGCGGTCATCATCGCTGAAATCGTGATCGATCAAGAACTCCAGGACGATCTTGTTACCGCTCCAGCCGCACGTAACGGCGGCGAGCGTCGACGATATGGCCCCGAGTAAGGCGCGCTGCAAACTAAGTCGAAGTCGTATTTCTCGATCAGGTCCGGACATCGAATCCTCCGTTAGGAGCGATCTTATCGCATTATCACTGCTAACTTTGTCAACAGAACCTAGTTAAATCTTCCCTTCTCTACAAGAAGGGAAGATTTTGATGGTAACCCGAAGGAATAGTTTGCCTTATATAATTTCAACCTCGGGGAATGGGAAAATAAACTTTCCGCCGTCGGTTAGATACTGCTTCTCGCGACGAAGAATACTGTCTTTGAAATGCCAAGGTAGAACGAGGAAGTAGTCTGGCTTCATTGCTCTTGCCTCTGCTTCGGAAATGATCGGTATATGTGTGCCCGGCGTAAATTTGCCAAATTTCTCTTTATTTACTTCCGCAATTGCCGGAATTTCCTTGGAAGTAAGGCCGCAGAACTGAAGTACCACATTTCCTTTTGTGGAAGCGCCGTATCCCAATACCGTTTTTCCATCGGCGACCAGGCTACGAATAAGGCGACTTAAATCATCGCGATGGCGGAAAACTCGCTCCTCAAAATCGCGATAAGGACGCGGTGTGGATAGGCCCATCTTGTCTTCTTGTTCAAGAAGCCAGTTGATAACCGCATCATTTCGTTTCAGCGACTTATTGGAAATCTTGCTAGCCGTCACGGCGAAACTGCCACCGTTCACGCTGTTCATGACAACGTCAATGACGCGAAGGCCGGCAGCCGAAAGAATCTTTTCAACAACCTGGAGAGAGTAATATTCAATGTGCTCGTGGCAGATGGTGTCGTAAGAATTCAAGCGCAGCATCGATGGCATATAGCTTTGTTCGAAATGCCATATCCCATCGTCTGCCAGAACCTGTTCGATCTCCCGAGCGAACTTTATCGGATCTTCCAGATCATAAAACATTGCGATGGAAGTGATAATCTTAGCCGGACGATCCGTCAGTGTCTTATAAGCCTGAGCGCTAAAAAACTCCGGAACAAAGCGGATTTCCTCCGGATAGAAAGACGCAAACTTGCCGGCAGTTGGATCAATGCCGAAACGCTTTAGACCAGGCGTTGAATAGGCTTTTAACGTTGTACAGTCATTGCTGCCGATATCGAGGATTACCTCACCGGGTGCCGGCGATGCGAGACGCTCAAGATAGGCGACCTTCGCACCCAGATGGTCTACCATCGATTGGTTCAGGCCCGAACGATAACCATAGTTGTCACCATACATCTCCGAGGAGTCGTAGGAATGCTTTAATTGAAGCAAACCGCTGGAAGGGCTCCATACCAGCTCCAACGGACCTTTTGTTACTTCTTCTTCTTTCGTTGCCGGAAAAACGCCTGTCAGAGCTTGTTCGCCGAGACTTAATACGGATACTAAATCCTTTTGTCCCCCCACTCGGCATTTATCGATTTCGCTATACGCTGTCATTCTAAGCTCCTTCATGCATTTCTGATATTGTGTGCAAATACCGTGGAAATGGGCTTGGATGCACACGGCACATTGTTGAAAGATGCGGTTGTATAGGTTTCAACCAATTCGGCACGCATCTGTTTGAATTCTTGTAAGTGCTTGAAACGCCTAACAAAACGCTCTGGATCGAAATATTCCCCGTTGTCAAGTGGGTCATTCGTGAGGATTTCTGCAAAAAAGTTTTTTGCTCCTGGAAGAGTATGGATGCGCCAGCGATCCATCTCACCGCTATCCGCGCCTCGCCATTCCGCTACTTCATAAACTTCTGGGATACGCTCGAGAATCCATAGGGGCGCATATTTCATCCACGAAACGTTGAGATTGACGACGAGTACCGGCTTTCCTAGCCAAACACCTTTTGTATCCATCATGTGATTCAGGACATAATAAGTGGTCGGAATAGCTGTCAACATGGTTGAGAATGGTCTGCCATCGGTGTTTTGCGAGTACGCATTGATTGCGTGATCCCGTCGGAAAACCAAGGTGTAAATGGCGGTAAAGAAATTTTCATTACGCGTACAAATATCCTTGATCAGTCCGATCCTGTCATCCTCTGGCGGCACAATTGGCGTCGAATTTTGGAAAAACTCCTCAAAATCTGTAATTTTCCGTGCGTCTTCGAGATGCGTATAGGCATAATTCAGATAGACGAGCCCGATATCTGGCTCTTTATCAATTGCCGCAAGAACTCGCTCCACGGCATCGGGATATATCAGATCGTCGTCGCCGAGAATCCAGATGTATTCACCATTGGCGTGGTTTGCCGTAACGCGAAGATTCCCGAGCATGCCCACATTTTCGGGGTTGCGGCGATAGGTAAAGTCGGGCCGAGACAAATAGGGCTGCACCACTTCGGGTGTGTGATCGGTTGAGGTGTTGTCGCAGACAAAGAATTCCACACCCTTCAGAGGCTCGGGGTAGAGCCGTGCCCAGTTCTTGAGGTTGACCGCCAGCCATTCCGCCCTGTTATATGTGCTTATGCAAATCGAAAGCTTGGGGCGCGGTTTCAAAAGCATAGCGCTGGTCCGCTTCGAAATTTCGCGTGCATCAGAGGCTTCGGCCAGGGACGGAGGTACGCATATGTCAGCGAGTTGTTTTGTTACATTGAATGCATAATCTCTCCAGCTCGTGACCGGTGAAGTGATTGCTTCGGTTGCAAGCCTGTCCCTCGTCTCAGGGGCACACATTTTGACGATTGCGTCGGCAATTTTCCGCGCGTCGCTGACATCTACTGTCAAGCATCCTGCATTGGCCACCTCAGCCATTGCGCCGGAATTGGCACATATGCAGGGCTTCCCGAGCCAAAGGCTTTCAACAATGGGAAGACCGTAGCCTTCTTCAATCGAAGGATACACTGTAAAGTCACACTCGAGCAAAAGTTGGTGCAGCTTTTGATCGTTGGTATCCTGCTCCCAGACGATATCCGTTTGACCATTGATCGCTTCCCTAAATTCGTCACCATAGGTGCTCGTATCCTCACGTCCAACTATAACAAGCCGGAGGGGGCAGGGGGCATGCGTTCGAGCCAATTTAAAGGCTTCAACAAGTTTGAGATGGTTTTTCCGCGGTTCGATGGTTCCCACGCTCAAAATGGTTAGGCTTCCATCTGTGGAGGTTTGCGGCCGCGCAACCTGTTCCATACGCGGCGTTTCCGGGAACTCATTTGGCAGCAGTATGGGCCGCACTCTGAAATCTATCCCGGATGGGCGCTCCATGTCTGCCCCCAGAAACGATAGCAAATCCTGCGCGCTATGATTCGAAATCGGGAGAACAGCGTCATATGCTGCCAATACCCTCATGTATGCGGCATGAGCCTCGGCATAGTGCTCCGGATAGAACTCGGCCATTTTCCACGGGATTGCGTCATAAAAAACTGCGGCTGCTTTCAATCCGCCGTTTTGCGCGGTTTTTAGAATAGTCATCTGATCGTCGGGCGAGAAGTTTAGCGGCAATTCGGGCATGATGAACCAGCCGTATCCCACTTCCTGCGGCTCTTCCCATTCTCCCCAGTCACTGACTTTGGGGCCGCTCCACTCAGCCAGATGCGTCAGGTCGTCAGCATTTGCCGGTATGAATTTTCTGGCTGTGACATCCCATTTTACCGGTACGACATCGGCCCCATTTTCACAAAGAGCACGCGCAAGCTGTCGTGTAACGCGTTGTATTCCGGTGTTTTTGGGGAATGAAACTGTTGAGTCGACCCAGAAAAACACCTTGCCTCTTTGGGCCCACGGAACAGCAAAGCGCGCTATGTTTTTCAGAATACTCGCTGCGTATTGGTCCCAGTTGGAAATTTCCCGGCTGACAGCCTCATCTATGAGTTTTTGCCGAAGCTCCTGATTTTCAATAAGCTTCTTAAGGGCACCGCCTATCTTCTTCGGGCTGGTAACGTCGATGGTTACACAACCTCCTCCCTGTGCTACTTCAGCCATTGCGCCGAAATTAGCGCATATACAGGGCTTGCCATACCAGAGGCTTTCCAGAATAGGCAGGCCAAAACCTTCCTCTTTCGAGGGGAACACCGTGAATGCGCATTTGGAGTAAAGTTCCGAAAGAGCGTGTTCCGATACATGGCCATGGTGCTCAATAATTCCGTCCTTCACAGCCGCGTTAATTTGCGGGGCGCATAGAGGATGGAGATTACCGACGAGGACAAGTCTCCAGGGACTTTCCGGGTTCTGTTGTTTGTAGGTCCGAAAAGCTTCGACCAGGGCAAGCTGGTTTTTTCTGGGTTCAATCGTACCGATGCACGCGATCAACGGTTCATCCGAGGGCGATCGGTCCGATACCCGGACGTGGCTCGAAGACGACCCCGGCAAAGCCAGTGGTTCACACACTGGAAGCGTGCCGGCGTCTGCCTTGTCATAGGTTTTCCAGAACGCAAGAAGATCGGTTCCTGACCAGTTGGAGATAGGCCAAACGGCGTCGGACAGGCGCAAGTGAGACATATATCGTTGATGCGCCGGCGCAATGTGTGCCCATTCCGGACTTTTCAACGGTATCGCATCGTAGAAGATCGAACCGACCTTAAGGTTGTTGCGATGCGCCCAGAACGTGATGTTAAGCGCCAAGTCCTCATCAGTGTGCAAATGCAACACTTCAGGTATGATCAACCATCCTTGCTGAAACTCTGTTTCATTCAAGAGGACGATCGTCTGGTTGTCTCTTTCATAGAATGTTTCTTCAGAGGGTGTGATCGGTGGGCCTTCCCAAAGCGTGAGGGTTTCTCGTTCTTGCCGATTGATGAGGACGCATCGAGCGGTCGCTTCATCCCACTTGATGAACCGAACGGTTTTTCCTGCTCGAATAAGGCCGGACGCCAACCCACGCACAACACGCTGAACGCCAGTATTGGTGTTGCAGTTTACCGTATGGCCTACAAATAGAAAAATGACGGCTTCATTTCTTTGGGTTATCGATTTGAAAGTCTTCGAGCGGCGCATAGGTGCCACCGCCACTGTCTTTTCTACGGCCGGTTTTCTCAGATGTTTTTTTATCGGATCCCAGGCAGCATGGAAGGCGCGCTTGATTGGTCGAGGCCAAATTTTACGGCTGGTAACGAGTATTTCGTCCAATTGCCCATCACGCACGAAATCTCTTATTGGATCCCATGTTGCATGAAACGCATGTTTGACCGGTCGTGGCCAGATTTTACGGCTTGAGACTAGAACGCGATTGTATCGTCCGTAACGAATAAAATCTCTCGCTGGGTCCCAAGTTGCGTGAAAAGCGCTTTTGAAAGGTGCTGGCCAGATTTTGCGGCTGGGAATGATTTTCCCTTGGCGAATGGAATCTCGCAAGGGATCCCATGTCGCATGAACCGCACGTTTAACCGATCGCGGCCAGATATCGCGAAGCTTGAATTTGATCGGCTCGACACCAACGATGCCATATTCTCTATGCACGGTGACGTAAAGCTTTGTGTCGTCCTCTCCCTCGGTGTCGGGGATCGCTATTTTAAGGCGGACAGTTTTTTCCCGCAGGTCGCTGGAGAAATCAGTTCTATGGCTGGAAATCAACGCGTTTAGTTGATCGGCCTTTTCGGTTAGCCGAGAATTTTCTGCGGTTAATCGAGAGTTTTCGATGATGCCTGCGTCCAGACGTGAAGTTAGGCTTCTGATTTCGTCATCGTGTGATTGGGATTGGAAAACCAATTTGGATAGAGAGTTTATCTGGTAGTTGTCCAGAACATTCGCTGGCGTCGAAAGAAACTGCTCCAGATCGCAATGAGTTTCGTGCAAATAATAATTGTTGAGCCCGTCGAAGAAAACTTTCTTATACCCGTGAGAAAGAACGTTTTCTTCCCATCCCTCGGTTCTGGAAAGATGAGAGATGGGGTCCAGGGCTTCTACAACGAGTATCCAGGGTTTGAAACGTCGCAAGTCGAGGCCCCGCAAAACCTCGCCCTCGGCCCCTTCCACGTCTATTTTTAAAAAGTGAATTTCGCGATCCCAGTAATCTGAAAGTATAGAATTTAGTGATCTTTGTTGCAGTGTAACTCGCTTTGCCAAACCCTGGCCGACATATTCTTCTCCCACGTCACTAGCAGAAGTTCCCCATCCCCTTGTCGTCGTTTCATAAAACGTCTGCTCACTATCTTCCGCGCCGACAAGACATTGTAGGTTGATATCGCGTGGTCGAGCTGCATTCAAACGGCTAAAAACCTCGGAGGAGGGCTCGATATTGATTCCTCGCCAGCCCTTGTCATAAAAAAGCTTGGTAACGGAATCTTCTTCCGGATCGTTTGCTCCGACGTCGACATAGAAGCCTACGGCAATTTGATTCAATGCTCTCCACAGTAGAATATCTTCACCGTTCTGCGCATAAGATATCAGCACTAACCACTCCTTCTAGACGTCACGTCATTCTACTCCACACTGACAGGCGTAGGGGAACAGACGAACTCGGTCCCTACGGGCAGAAAATTTGCGCCTGTTCTTTTCCCTTTAAAAACTCAGGCACACGGAGCGATATTCCCCATATAGAAAAAACCGCCATAACATGCTTTGATGCGTTTGGATGCATCTGCTATTTAATCGGTGATTTTTCCTTCAATTTGTCCACAAGCTGTTTGACGTCTTGAGCTCTATCCTTGGCTACCACCAATATCTCGTCTGGCGTTGAAATCGTGATTATGTTCTCGAGACCTATTATAGAGGTGTGTACTCCATGTGAATGTATGAGGCATCCTGCCGAGTCATAGACTGTCGCGGTTCCCATCACTACATTTCCGTTTTCGTCTTTGGGTAGTGCTGTCCAAATTGTGTCCCAGGATCCTATATCCGACCAACGAAATCTGCCGGTAACCACAGCGACGGCATTTGAATGCTCTATTAAAGCAATATCCAGTGATTTTTTTGGGGATGACTCGAATTGTACTTTGTCAATTTGAATGAATTCACCAACATATTTTGATTTTTGCAATGAATTTCTAGATGACGTTAGAATGTCCGGAGCATATTTGCCAAATTCGGATATAATTATGTCTGTCCTGAACAAGTAGTTGCCGGAATTCCACAAAAAGCCCTTCCGCATGTAGTCTAGGGCGAGTTCGGCGTTGGGTTTTTCAACGAAGGCCTCGACGCTCGCAACGTCTGCAAATCCCTCGAGGGATTGTCCGGGTTTGATGTAGGCGTAGTTTGTCCGCGGTTCAGCTGGCTCAAGTCCGAAGACCACGATTTTTCCTGATCTTGCCGCGTCAATGCCGGACACGACACAATCGGAGAATCTTTCTTCGTCCCAGATGATGTGATCTGTTGCTAGCACAAGCACGATTGAACCAGGTGCGTGCTCCTCGACTACGAGTGCTGCGACTGCGACCGCTGCGGCGCTGTCTCTTTGCGCAGGCTCGAGCACAATACTGACCTGTTGCTCAACTGCTTCCGCTTGAGTTTTTGCCAGCGTTCCCAGGCGCTCGTTGGTAACGATAACGGGCGAGCGATAAATGTTCGCATCGGCCACTAGTTTCAACGTTTCTTGGTACGTTGAAACTGATCCCGCGAGGGGCTGGAATTGCTTAGGTAGATTGTCTCTGGACACCGGCCAAAGGCGAGACCCAACGCCACCGGCGAGAAGAATAGGAACAACCTTATCTTTCATATATGCTCTCGATTTATTGGTGGTAGCACATCGCAGCGCTTTGTTGTCATTGGGGCTATCCCCACTTTTATCCGAGTTCGGTAGATAGATATGCGCGTTTGCGCTTTTGACGCAACTGCCGGAACCTCAAACGTTGGTTTCCCGATGTCGCCGATCGAAGGAGGTTTAGGTCCGCTTATGCGGCCTGATCGAGGTTCTCAACTCCACCAGCCGCTCCAGCGTCTCAAGGCTGCGCTCGGGGCAGGCGGCGGAGAGGGCAAGGGCCATGGTTTCCATGGCGATGAAGGTGGGGGCGTGGAGCGCCACGCCTTCGTTTTTGGCGCGGGGCAGGAAGAGGCTGGCGTTGGCGTGTTTTTTAAGCACACTGTCTTCCTGGCCGAGCAGCATGATGATCGGGATGTCGAGGCGGCCTGCCTCGGCTATGGCGGTCTGGGCTTCGCGGTGGGCGCGGCCGTGCAGGAGCATGATGAGGACGTGGCCGTTTTCAAGCTCGAGCAACTGCTCTGCAAGCGCGATGCCGGTGGCGTTGAGCGTATAGGAATGGACGCCCGAGCGTTGGAACAGCCTTGCCGCATAGGTGGCGATGATGCCGGAGGCGCCGATGCCGAGCACGCCGATGCCGCGCGCTTGCGAGAGGAGCCGCACGGCCGCCGCCATGGCTTCGCGGTTTTCTGCGCTTGAAAGCATCTCCAGCGTGTTTTTCTGATTGTCGAGCACGAAATCTATCGCTGCATCGCAGTTGCCGGATATGGATTTTGTCGTCGCCGCCATTTTTTCGACGGGCGAATCCGTCATGCCCAGATAGGCCTCAAGCGTTTCCTTGAGATCGACCAGCCCCTGGAAGCCGAGCGCCTGTATGGCGCGGATGACGGTCGCATCGGAGGTATTGGTCTCGAAGCCGATTTCCAGCGCCGATTTGGCGAGAACGGCATGGCGGTGGCCGTCAATATATTCGGCAACCGCAAGCAGGCCCGGCGACAGGCGGTCGCGGCGCTTGCGCAGCTGCTCTCCGAAACGGTCGGTGCGCCGAAGCCTTGATGTATGCGTTTCGCCAGCCGGCATGAATTCTTCCGTGAAGCTGAGTTTTCTACTCTTCTTCACGAATTAGCAGCGTGCCAAGCCGGGAGGCAAGAGCTTTTGTCCGTAGTGGTCGTTGCCGTCACTTTTCGTGCGTTGGCCGCACCGTCAAATGGGACTGGACGGCGGAGACCATGAGGCTGAGCGCGGCATAGGAGTTGGAAATCGCTTCCTCGCGCGGCAGGAGGATGTACCGACCGTTGCGGCAGGCCTCAAGAAAATTGCAGAAGCCCGGCATCACGGTTCCCATCATGTCGATTTCCGCCTGCGGCGAAGCGCCGGTATCGGAGCGATAGGGATCGAAGATGATATCGGCATCGAGTTCCGGCAGGCGTTCGGCGCTGATTTCGATACGGTCGCCTTCCGGAATGGCGTCGATGATGGCGGGGAAACGAAACCCCGCGTCCCGCAGCACGCGCCCGAGCGCCCGATAGGTATGGTAGACGCTGATCTTGCCGTTGAGCGGCTGGAACACTGAAACGGTGGTGCTGCCGGTATCGACCGACGCCTTCAGTGCTTCGATCTGCGCGCGATAGCGCCTGTTCAGCACGGCAAGGCGCTCCTGCGTGCCGGTCAGTTCGGCCAGCACCTTGTAAATATGTGGCGCGCCGTCTTTGGTATTGTCGATGGCGACGGTGGGGGCGATCTGCGCCAGTTTTTCAACGGGGGTGGGGCGATCCGGTTCGGTCAGGATGAGATCGGGCTTGAGGGCGATAATCGCCTCCAGATCGGCATTGATGGAGCCGATATAGGCGATGTCGCTATTGTCGAAATCAACGCCGGTCAGAATGGCGCTGGAGCGCAGATAGGGTTTGCCGTCCGCTCCCATGCGGCCGTGGCTGCCCACCGGCGTCACGCCCAGTTCGATCAGCGGAATGGTGAGGTCTATATCGTGGAGCGTCACGATGCGCTTCGGCTTTGCCGGAATGGAAACGCTGCGACCGAGGTCGTCGGTAAAGCTTCGGCTGGTCTCTTCGGCCTGGGCCGTGGCTGTGCTGAGAAGAAGGGTGGCTGCCGGAAGAAGGGCGAAAAGTGTTTTGCGCATGGGGGACCTATAGGCGATGCCGGTGAAACCAGAGAAGGGCAAGGAGCGTGGGTGCGCCGACGGCGGAAAGAACGAGGCCGGTCGGCAGCTCCAGCGGTGAAAAGGCGGTTCGGGCGATGGTGTCTGACGCTGCGATCAGTGTTGCGCCTGTGAGGCCTGCACCCATGACAAGCCCCGGATAGGAGCCGCCGGGCAAAAGAAGCCGGGCGATATGCGGACCGATCAGACCGACAAAACCGATGCTGCCGGTGAAGGAAACGCAGGATGCGGTGAGGGTGACGGCAAGCGTGACATGAAGCACCGAAAGGAGGCGGCTATGGACGCCAAGCGCTGTTGCCGCATGCTCGCCGAGCGCCTGCACGGCGGCGGCGCGCGCCGTCATGAGAAGAAGGCCAAAGGCGATGACGAGGATGACGGAGAGGATTGAAACCGCTGTCCAGCTTGCGCCCTGCAGGTTGCCAGCCATCCAGATCATCGCCGTCTGCAAATTGCGAATATCGAGCGATGCCATGAGGATAAGAAGCAAAGCTGATAAAAACCATGAAAAGCCGATGCCGGTCAGCACGAAGCGTAGGCGCGAGGTTGCGCCGGAGAGCGTCAGAACGATTGCGGCACTTGCCATGCCGCCGCCAATGCCCGCGACGGGGCGCAACATGACCGGCAGGGACGGCAGCAGGAACAGGCAACCCAGCACGGCAAGGGATGCGCCTTCGCGCACGCCGAGCAGGCCGGGATCGGCAAGGCCGTTGCGGGTCGTGGTCTGCATGATGGCGCCGGCAATGCCGAGCATTGCGCCGGCCAACATTGCAAGCGCCAGGCGCGAGAGCCGGAAGTCGAGAACCACGAGTGCGTCGATCATGGCGGGATCGGTGTTGGTTGCGGTGACAAGCGACCACAGGGCCGAGGCGGGGATATGCTGGCTGCCGGCGGTGAGCGACCACAGGGCGACAAGCAGGAGGCAGAGGAAAAGCGCCAGCAGAATGGTGAGCCGCGACGGCATGACGCGGACGGAAAAACGCCCCAGTCGGAGAATCCGGTAACGGTTCATTTCAGCACCCTGCGCACCAGCCATAGAAAGACCGGCGCGCCGACAAGGCCGGTCATCGCGCCCGTGGGCAGTTCTTTCGGCAGGAGAATGAGGCGGGCGGCGAGATCGGCGGCGATCAGGAGAACCGCTCCGCCGAGTGCAGCGATGGGTATGGCAAGCAGAAGCCGACCCGTTTTCAGGCGCGCGACGAGCGGCGGCACCACCAGACCGACGAAGCCGATGGGACCGACGACGGCGATGGCCGCGCCGCAGAACAGCGATATGGAGACAAGCGCCAGAATCCGCGTCGAACGGACCGGCACACCGAGCGCTGCGGCAGCGCTCTCGCCCAGCCCCAGAAGATCGAGCCGGGGAGCGACGGCGAAAGCGAGGATAAGCGCGATCGCGGCCGCGGGCAGGGCGGCGGCGATGGTTGTGATCGAAACGCCGGCCGTATCGCCCACCAGCCAGAAACGCATCTGCTGCAATGTTTCTTCATTGAGAATGAGGATGGCGGAGGTGAGGGTTCCGGCAAGCGTGGAAAGCGCAATGCCGCAAAAGACGAGTTTTGCCGGTGTCAGCCCCTGCCGCCCGGCGGAAGCAAGGAGAAGCACGAGCGAGAAGCTGATGCCCGCACCCGTCGCCGCCAGCAATGGGCGGAACAGCGGCGTTGCGATCAGCCCGAGCGGCATCACTGTCGCCAGAACGACGGCAAGGCTTGCCCCGGCATTCAACCCCAGAATATGCGGCTCGCCGAGCGGATTTCGAAGCAGGGTTTGCAGCAGAAGCCCCGCTGTTCCAAGGCAGGCCCCGGCCTGCATCGCAGCCAGCAAACGCGGCAGGCGCAGGCGCATCAAAACCTGCTGGTCGAAATTGCGGGCGTCATAAGCGAATATCAGGTCTTGCAGAACGTGCGGCGCAATGGGGCGCGGGCCGGTGGCTATATGCGCCAGCACCAGAAGCAGCATGGTGAGCAGCAGGAGAAGCGCTGCCGCAAGTGTGCGGCCATAGGCTCGCTCTCTAAGGGCAAGGGTGCTTCCGCTGCTGGTGCCGTTAAGGTTCATGCCGCGCCGGCCCGTCCGGGCAGGGGAAGAAATACCGGCCGTGCTGTCACCGGATGCGTGAGCTGGGCAACTGCCATGTCGAAGACATCGGCAATGATGCCGGCATCGCACGCCGCTGCCGTTTCCAGCCGGTGCCGCAGCCGCCCGTCCTTCAGGAAAATCAGGTGATCGGCATATTGCAGGGCAAGATTGATGTCATGCAGCACCGCCACGATCGTGCGGTTGTGGCGCGCTACGAGGCCGGCCAGCATGTCCAGCACCTCTATCTGGTGATGCAGATCGAGAAAGGTCGTAGGCTCGTCGAGAAGAATTATATCCGTTTGCTGGGCCAGCGCCATGGCGATCCAGGCGCGCTGGCGTTGGCCGCCGGAAAGGCTGTCGACTGCTCTTTCCGCCAGCTCGGACATTCCCGTCACCGAAAGCGCCTCTTCCACTGCGCGGGCGTCTTCCTCGCTCCATTGCTTCAGAAATCCCTGATGCGGGTAACGGCCGCGGGAGACGAGATCGAAAACCGAAAGCCCTTCCGGCGTATGGTTCTGCTGCGCCAGCATGCCGAGCTTTTTCGCCACCTCCTTGGTCGGGTGGCGGAAGATATCGCTGCCGTTGAGAAGAATATGGCCCCGCGCGGGCCGGTGCAGGCGGGCAAGCGCGCTGAGAAGCGTGGATTTTCCGGAGCCGTTCGGGCCAAGCAGAACGGTGAAGCGGTTCGGTGCGACATCGATGGACATATCCGCAAGCACCGGCGTGTCGCCATAGGCAAGCTCGATTGCCTGCGCCGCAAGGCCTCTATCCGTGCTTATGGGTCTCATGCCGTCGTTCAAATTCGTCACCGTTTAAATGCGTTGCCACCAGAATTATTGATGACTGTAGTAGTCAAGTATACAGCGTTCGAAAAAGCGGTTTTTGCCGGTCGATTTGAACAAAAAGCGGCTGTCATGGGCTGAAATGACACGCCAGAAAGCGCGAATGCACCCTTTCTGTGCCGAAGTTTTGCCGCGCTGAGGCGGAAATAAAGTTGACTACTACATTCATCAATTGAAAGAGCGGTGCATCGTCGCGATGACGATTTGGGACAGCCGGGGACAAGACAGATGCATGACGGTTCGATGATCATTGGGGCGCGCTCGCGGGCGCTGCTGGCGTTTCTTCTGGCCGGGGTCGCCCTGCCTGCTTTCGCGCAGGAGAGTGCTACGCCGAAGAAAAATGCTGATGGAACGACGGTGCTCGAAACCATAACCGTCAATGCCGATGTCAAAAAAGGCGCGCGCGGTTATCAGCCAGTGACGACGGGCACGGCGACACGGACCGAAACGCCGCTCCTCGATATCCCGCAATCGGTCAATGTGGTGACGGCTGAGGTGCTGCGCGATCAGCAGGCGCGCTCGTTGGATGAAGCGCTGGCCAATGTCAGCGGCGTCACCCAGGCAAATACGCTCGGCGGTACGCAGGATGCCGTCATCCGCCGCGGTTTCGGCGACAATCGCGACGGCTCCATTCTCGTCAACGGGTTGAAGACGGCGCTGCCGCATTCCTTCAACGATACGGTCGAGCGGGTGGAAGTTCTGAAGGGACCTGCCTCCACGCTTTATGGTATCCTCGATCCCGGCGGCATGGTGAATGTCGTGACGAAGAAGCCGGAAGACACGTTCACTGCGGAGGCCTATTCGCGCTTTTCCGCCTATGGGGCGGGCAAGTACGGTACATCAGGTGGTTTCGATGTGACCGGCCCGATTGCGGGTACGGATTTTTCCTATCGCCTGATCGGCGAGGGGGAAAACAGCGATTACTGGCGTAATTTCGGTGAGAAGAAGAACTGGCTGATCGCGCCTTCGCTGAAATGGAGCGGCGAGGACACCGATATTACGGTTTCCTACATGCATGAGGACTACAGCGTGCCGTTCGATCGCGGCACGATCTTCGATCCGGCGACCGGCAAGGCGATCAATGTCAGCCGCCGCCTCCGTCTCGATGAAGCCTACAACATCACCGACGGCAAATCCGATCTGGCGAGCATCGCCATAGACCGCCAACTCTCCGATGACTGGAAGCTGTCGCTGAATTACGCCTATAGCCGCAACGAATATTCGGACAATCAGGCGCGCGTGATGGGCTACAATTCCCGCACCGGGCAGGTGACGCGACGGGCCGATGCGACGCAATATTCGACGATCTACAATCACGCGGTGCGGGCGGATCTGACCGGCGAGGCTGAAATCGGCGGACTGCGCAACGACCTTCTGTTCGGTGCGTCCTACGATTACAGCGATACCCTGCGCACCGACATGCTGCGATGCGCGAATTCCACGAATTTCAACGTCAACAATCCCGTCTATGGCCGCCTGCCGGTCTGCACTACGGTGAGAGCGGTCGACAGCGACCAGACGGAAGAGCTTTCCACCGCCTCGATCTATATGCAGGACGCCCTGCATCTTAACGATCAGTGGATCGCAGTCGGTGGTTTGCGTTATCAATATTACGACATCTATGCCGGCAAGGGCCGTCCCTTCGTCGTCAATACCGAGAAGGATGGCGGCGAGCTCATTCCCAATGCCGGCCTCGTCTACAAGCTCACACCGAATGCCTCGCTTTATGCCAATGTGGCCAAAACCTTCCGCCCGCAATCCTCCATCGGCGCCAATTATGGCGGGCTCGATCCGGAAGAGGGCATTTCCTACGAAGTCGGCGCTAAATTCGACCTCTTCGCCGGCCTCAACGCCAATATCGCCCTGTTCAACGCCCGCAAGCGCAATGTCGCCTATTCGGAAGATGTCGGCGGCGTCTCCACGGTGAAGGCCGCCGGCCTCGTCCGTTCGCGCGGTGTGGAGGTCGATATTGCCGGCAGCCTGACCGACGATCTCGATCTCATCGCAAGCTATGCCTATACGGATGCGCTCGTGCTCGAAGATCCCACCTATGCCGGCAAGCGCCTGCCGAATGTGGCGCGCCACACCGGCTCGCTCTTCCTTGCCTATGATGTCGGCGAGGTCGGTCCGAACGGCAATACGCTGCGCATCGGCGGCGGTGTGCGGGCGGTGGGTGAGCGCGCCGGCATCAACGACAATTCCTATAATCTGCCGGGCTATGCGGTCTTCGACGCCTTCGCCACCTACACGCTTCAGTTCGAAAAGCCGGTGACGCTGCAGCTCAATCTGAAGAACATTTTCGACAAGACCTATTACACCTCGTCCATCGGCTCCACCAGCTATGCCAATGCCGTGGGTGAGCCCTTCAACGTCAGCCTTACGGCCAGTGTGAAATTCTGACAACGGCGTCGACCGGAAAATAATCGCGAATGAGAGCGGGGTGAACGCCCCGCTCTTTATTTCCACATGGCCCGCATCCGCGCACCCACATCGATGCGGATCTGCTGCGCGCTGCGCTCCGAAGCGGCAGCCGATACCAGTGGCCAGGTTGCCGTTTCGAAGAATTGCAGCAATGTCGCCGGGATGAAGCGGGTTCTTGCGGCGTAGACATGCCGGTCGCCCTGCTGGCTCTGCCCGCCGGTGAAGAAACGTTGCGGCGTGATCAGCGACAGACTGTCCTTGGCGCGCGTCATGGCGACATAAAGCAGCCGGCGTTCTTCCTCCAGTTCCTGCGTGGTGCCGACCCCGAGATCGGAGGGAATGCAGCCGTCGACCACATTCAGGATGAAGACGGAACGCCATTCCTGGCCTTTTGCCGAATGGATGGTGGAGAGGCTGAGATAATCCTCGTCAAGCAGCGGCACGCCGGCCTGATCGCTGGTGGCGTCCGGCGGATCGAGCGTCAGCTCGGTCAGAAAGCGCTCGCGTGAGGGGTAGCCGCCGGCGATCTGCTCGAGCTGGAGCAAATCGGCCTTGCGGGTGTCCGCATCCTCATGGATGCGTTCCAGATGCGGTTCGTACCACAGCCGCGCCTGCCCGATCTGGCCCGGCCAGTCGTTCGGCGCCTGTCGCAGGCCCACCAGCATTTGCGTGAAGGTTGTCCAGTCGTCGCCGGTCTTCGGCGGCGGCGGAATTTCGGCAAGGGCAAGCAGCGGCTCGGGGTCTGTCGCAATCGCATCGAGAATATTGCCGGCCTTCTTCGGTCCGATGCCGGGCAGCATCTGCAGCAGCCGAAAACCGGCGACGCGGTCGCGTGGGTTCTGCGCGAAGCGCAGCACGGCCAGCATGTCCTTCACATGGGCGCTGTCCAGGAATTTCAGACCGCCAAACTTGACGAAGGGGATGTTGCGGCGGGTCAGTTCCACCTCGAGCGGGCCGCTATGGCTGGAGGTGCGGAACAGCACGGCCTGCTGTTTCAGCGTCATGCCGGTTTCGCGGTTGGCGAGGATTTGGTCGATGATGAAATTCGCCTGTTCGGTCTCGTCCTTCACCGTCACGAGTTTCGGGCGCTCCAGCGACTGCCGCTCGGTCCAGAGGTTCTTGGTGAACCGCTCGCGCGCCAGATCGATGACGCCGTTGGCGGCCGCAAGGATCGGCTGCGTCGAGCGATAGTTGCGGTCAAGCGTGATGATGTCGGCAGCAGGGCTGAAGGACGCCGGAAAATCGAGGATGTTTCGCACCGTCGCTGCCCGGAAGGAATAGATCGATTGCGCATCGTCACCTACCACGGTCAACCCGCGGCCACCGGGTTTGAGCGCCATCAGCACCGAGGCCTGTAGCCGGTTGGTATCCTGATATTCGTCGACCATCACATGGTCGAAGCGGTTGCCGATATCATCAGCAAGGACGGGATCGCTCACCATCTGGGCCCAGTAGAGCAGAAGATCGTCGTAATCGAGCACGTTCTGGACCTGCTTGGCCTCCACATAGGCTGCGAACAGCTCTTTCAGTTCACTCTCCCAGTTGGCGACCCAGGGATAATGCTGGCGCAATATCTCCTTGAGCGGCGTCTGGGAATTCACCACGCGCGAATAGATCGCAAGACACGTACCCTTCGTTGGAAAGCGGCTTTCGCTTTTGGAAAAGCCCAGCTCATGCCGTGCGAGGTTCATCAGGTCGGCGCTATCCTCGCGGTCGTGGATGGTGAAATCGATGTTGAGCCCGATCTGCTCGGCATAGATGCGCAACAGGCGCGCGCCGATGCCGTGAAACGTGCCGGACCAGGCCAACGCGTCTGTCATGATTGCCGAATTCGCCCCGATAACGTGTTTGCAGATACGCTCGACCCGTCGCGACATTTCCGTGGCGGCACGTCTGGAAAACGTCATCAGCAGGATGCGGCGGGGATCGGCGCCATTCACAATCAGATGCGCAACACGGTGGGCGAGCGTATTGGTCTTGCCCGAACCGGCCCCGGCGATGATCAGCAGCGGCCCAGCCGTGTGCCCGTCTGCCAGCCCAACGCCATGCTCCACCGCCCTGCGCTGCTGTTCGTTGAGCTTTTCCAGATAGGCAACCGCCATGCCAGCAATCCTTAGATAACCTGCCTGTCCTCACGGGTGAGAACCTTCTTGTTCAGAGATGGCAGTCGTCGGAATGTCCGGCCATTGTCTGCCCTGTCGTCGCAATGATTAGCAAAGACTCAAACAGCAATCCAGAACAAATGCTGAACGCATTGTTCCGATGGTTTGCGCGCAGTCGGTGGTGAGATTTGTCGGCCCAAAAGGTCGCCCGTCCCCTGCCTGCGATTGGCCGCTGCCGGGCAGGCGAAATCCCCGAAATTGCGCCACGGGAGAAGGCGGGGCGGCCGTGGATGGGCCGCCCGGTGTTGCCGTCGGGCGGTGATCGTTACAGGAAACTGCTTTCGAACAGCTCGCCTGAATAGGCCGAATGGGTAACGCCTGCTTCAAGGTCGGCCTTGGTCAGCTCATCGACAAAATCGCCGTTCTGCATGACCAGCACCCGGTCGCACATATGGGCGATGACCGCGAGGTCGTGGCTGACGAGAACGAAGGTGAGGTCGCGTTCTTCGCGCTGGTCGGCAAGCAGGTTCAGGATTTCCGCCTGAATGGAGACGTCGAGCGCGGATGTCGGCTCGTCGAGCAGCAGGATCGGCGGTTCGAGGATCAGCGCGCGGGCGATTGCCACGCGTTGGCGCTGGCCACCGGAAAGTTCATGCGGGAAGCGCTCGGCGAAATGTGCGGGCAGGCCAACCTGTTGCAGGGCGGCAGGCACTTTCGACCAGCCATCGCCAAGTCCCATGGCGCGGATCGGTTCGGCGAGCGCCCGGCCGATGCGGTGGCGCGGGTGCAGCGAACCGTAGGGGTCTTGAAACACCATCTGCGCCAGTTTCAGTTCGTCGCGACTGCGGGTCTTGCCCACCGGTTTGCCGTTGAAGCTGATGGAGCCGGTCCAGCCGGCCTCCAGCCCCGCCAGCGACCGCAGCAAGGTCGACTTGCCGCAGCCGCTTTCGCCGACGATGCCGAGCGTTTCACCCCTGTTGACCGTGAGGCTGACGCCGCGCACGACGTGATTGCGGTTTTCCTTCGCGCCATAGACGACGTCGAGCTTGTCTACCGTGATCATCGCATCACCTCCGCATCGATGGCCTGACGGTCCAGCACCTTGAGACGCCGCACCGGATTGCGGGGATCGGGCATCGCCGCGATCAGGCCCCGCGTATAGGGATGTTGCGCATCCTCCAGCTTCGTCAGCGTTTCCACGACGCGCCCTCCATACATGACCAGCACGCGTTCGCAGAAGGCCGCGACCATGCGGATGTCATGGCTGATGAGGATCAGGCCGGAATTATTCTCCCGCACCATCTCGTCCAGAAGCAAAAGCACATCCTTGCGGACGCTGACATCGAGGGCCGAGGTCGGTTCGTCGGCAATGACCAGCTTGGGCTTTGCGAGCAGCATCATGGCGATCATCACGCGCTGTCCCATGCCGCCCGATATCTGGTGCGGATAAAGCGCCATCACGCGGTCGGGATCGTTGATGCGCACGCGCAGCAACATGTCCCGTGCTGCACCTCTCGCTGCCTTTCCGGTCAGCGCCAGATGCAGTTCGGCGGCCTCCGCCACCTGCTTTCCGATGGGCAGCACCGGGTTCAGCGAATAACGCGGGTCCTGCATGATAAGCGCCATGTCGCTGCCGCGGATTGCGCCCATCTGCCGCTCGGATTTTTCGAGCAGCGGCTCGGACAGGAAATCCATCCGCTCCGCCGTCACCGTGGCGCTTTTCGGCAGGAGCCGCATGGCGGCCCGGCCGGTGGTGGATTTTCCCGAGCCGGACTCACCGACGATGCCGACCCTTTCGCGCCCGACATCGAAATTGACATTGGACACGGCTGGAATGGTGTTGCGGCCGAAACGGACATTGAGGTCGCGGACCGAAAGGATGGGGGAGCTATCAGGAACGGGCATGACGCGGATCCAGAAGGTCGCGCAGCGTATCGCCGGCGATGTTGAAGGCAAGGCTCGTCAGCAGGATGGCGATACCGGGCATGACGGCGACCCACCAGTAGTCGAGCATGAACTTGCGGCCGCTGGAGATCATCGCGCCCCATTCCGGCAGCGGCGGCTGGGCTCCGAGACCAAGGAAGCCGAGTGAAGCGGCCGTCAGGATGATGCCCGCCATGTTCAGCGTCAGGCGAACGATGACCGAGGGGATGCACATCGGCGCAATGTACAGAAACAGGATGCGCAGCGGCGAGGCGCCATAGAGACGGGCGGCGGCGACGTAATCGGTATTGCGCACGACAAGCGCTTCCGCCCGGGCAAGACGCGCAATCGGCGGCCAGGCCGTCAGCGAGATCGCAATGATCGCCGTGCCGAGGCCGGCGCCCATGGCGGCCGCAAAGGCAAGCGCCAGCACGAGCGAGGGGAAGGACAGGACGATATCGGTCGCGCGCATCAGGATCGCGTCGGTTCGTCCGCCGAAGAAACCGGCCATCACGCCAATAGCAAGGCCGATAGGACCGACGATGACCGAGACCGACAGTACCGTCTGGATGGTGATGCGGGTGCCGTATACGAGCCGGCTGAAAATATCGCGGCCGAATTCGTCGGTTCCGGCCAGATGTGTCCAGCTGGGTGGTTGAAGCGCGTTTTCGAGCGCCTGGCGCGCAGGATCGTAAGGCGCAATGAGCGGTGCGAAAATGGCGACCAGAACCAGAATGGCCAGAATGGCAAAGCCGAACATTCCAAGCGGTTCGTCCGCGAGCTTCCGAAGTGTCCGCGCGGTGGTGGTCGAGATGCGCGACAGGGCGCTGGGACGATCAACGGTATTGTTGTGCGCGATATCGGTCATCGTGCGGCCTCCCGTGTACGGGGATCGAGCGTGGTGTAGGCCAGATCGGCGAGGAAGTTGAGCAACATGAAAATGAAGCCGATGACGATTGTGGCGGCCAGAATCGCATTCATGTCGCCGATGAGCAGTGCATTCGTCATATATTGGCCGATGCCTGGCCAGGAGAAGACGATCTCCGTGACCACGGCGCCTTCCAGCAGGTTGCCATAGGAGATCGCCAGAACGGTGATGAGCTGCACGGCGATGTTGGGCAGCACATGGCGGGTGATGGTGCGCGCGGGGCTGACACCCTTGGCCCGCGCCGCGATGACATAATCCTGGCTGAGCTGTTCGAGGGTGAAGGCCCTCGTCATGCGGGTAATATAGGCCATGGCCATATAGGCGAGGATGATCGCCGGTAGGATGATGTGTCCAAGCGCATTCCAGAAGATTTCCGTCTCGCCCGCAAGGAGGGTGTCGACGAGCATCAATCCCGTCTTCGGCTCCACGAGGCCTTCGTAGAAGACGTCGACCCGGCCGGGCCCCGCGACAAGGTTGAGGTTCGCGTAGAAAATCACCAGCCCGACGATGCCGAACCAGAAGACCGGTATCGAATGGCCTACCAGCGCAAACACGCGCGCGAATTTGTCGATGAAGGTGTCGCGGAAGAGGGCGGCGGCGAGACCGAGTGGGACGCCGATGACCGTCGAGATGATGATCGCCAGCGTGGCGAGTTCGAAGGTGGCGGGGAAAGCCTGCGCCAGATCGCGGGTAACGGGGTTTCCGGTCAGGATCGCAATGCCGAAATCGCCATGCAGCAGGCCGCGCAGATAGATGAAGAATTGCTGGTAAAGCGGCAGGTCGAGCCCCAGCCGCGCTCGCATGGCCTCATAGGCCTTGGGATCGGCAAGTTCGCCGACGATTGCCCCGACCGGATCGCTCGGCATGACCCGGCCGATGATGAAGGTGATGCAGAGCAGGATGAAGAGGCTGACGATCAGTTGCAGAAAACGATGTCCAAGCCCGCGCAGTGAGATTTCCGTCATTGCTGGCCGTACTTCCCTGTGAGAACGCTGTCGGCAGTGGAGCCTTTGCGCACTGCTCGCCGCAGACGCGCAATTCTCCTTTGCAAAAACTCTTGATGGTACTTCATCCCAACTCCTCCCTGAGCTAACATGAAAACATATGATGTGCGGCCGTGTCATCATATGAGTAGCGAAGGGATTCGTATTCTGCAAGAGGGAAGAGTGGCATGATGGGCGACAAAGCGAGGCCGCGGGAGAGGCGGGCACAACAGATCATCGATAATCTCAGCGCAGAAATTCGCAGTGGAAAACTGAAAAACGGTGATCAACTTCCCACCGAACCGGAGCTTGAGCGCAGCTACGGCGTGAGCCGCACCGTGGTTCGCGAGGCGATCGCGGATTTGCGTTCCGCCGGCTATGTCGTTCCCATCCAGGGCAAGGGGGTTTTTGTCAGCAATGCCAGTGAGTGGGCCGGCGTGAAACTGACGCAATCCGAAGTCGGAACCATCGCGGAAACGCTGGAAATGCTGGAGTTCCGGCTTGCAACGGAAGGGGAGGCAGCGGCAATCGCCGCTTATCGCCGCACCGCCCAGCAGGAGGCCGCAATCTCTGCGGCGCATCGGAAAATGGCCCGCGCCATCGATGCGCGTGAAACCACCGTCGATGCCGATTACGAGTTTCACACGGCCATCGCGATCGCCACGAATAACCGCTTCTATCTGGAGGCTCTGCGTCAGTTCGGTTCGCGCTCCATACCGCGCGGGCAGTTCCCGACGCTGCCGGAAACCGGTGATGCGAATTATCTTCGCAAAGTGCAGGCCGAGCACGAGGCAATTCTGCGCGCCATCGTCGAACAGGATCCGGAAGCGGCACGAAAAGCCATGCGCGAACATATGCTTGCGAGCCAGCGCCGATACAGGTTGCTGTCAGAAGCGCAATAGCATCTCGACACTCATCTTATTTCATGCGATGTCATATGATGACTTGCATGGAGAGAGGAGAGAATCGATGTATGTCGGCACCCAGGTTGCTGCGCGCGATGACGAGGATTTTAAGGTTTGGGCGCAGCTCGGCGTCAAAAATATCAACGCGGATCCGCCCGGAAAGCCCGCGAGCTGGACTTTCGAGGACTTTGAGCGCCACCGTGACAAGGTCGAAAGCTTTGGCCTCGTTCTCGACATGGTGCAATTGCCGCTGCCGTCGCGGCCCATCGAACAGGCTTCGTATCCCGATATCCTGCTTGCCGGCCCTGATCGCGACCGGCAGATCGATGCCGTCTGCACGATGATAGAGAATATCGCCAGGGCCGGAATCCCTGCTGCGAAATACAATCTCAACCTCATCGGCATTCCGCGCACAGAAATGGAGCGCGGCCGCGGCGGCTCGCTCAATGAAGCCTGGCGCTGGGACAAGGCGGACCATGATGCAGCGCCGGGTCTCGCTGGCGTTCTTTCCGAAGACGAGAACTGGGAACGCATCGACTATTTCCTCGAGCGTGTGGTACCGGTGGCCGAAAGCAACCGCGTGCGCCTGGCATGTCATCCGCATGATCCCTATACGCCGCCGGGCTACAGGGGCGTCACCCGCGTTCTCGGCACGGTCGAGGGGCTGAAGAAATTCGTGCAGATGCGCGAGAGCCCCTATCATGGCCTGAATTTCTGCCAGGGGTCGATCGGCGAGATGCTCGATAATCCGCGTGAAGAAATCGACGACATCATCAGGTGGTTCGGCAGCCGCGACAAGATCTTCAACGTCCATTTCCGCAATATCAGCGGCGGCAAACTCTCCTTCATGGAGACGTTCCCCGATGAGGGCGACATGGACATGGTGCGTTCGCTGAAACTCTATCACGAACTCGGTTATCGCTACATGATCATGCCAGACCATGTGCCGACGATTGCCGGGCGCGATGCCGTCGGTGTCGCTTTCGCCTTCTGCTACGGCTACATCGCCGCCTTGATAGAAGCGCTTGATAACAAACATCTTTGACCGTTCTGGCCCGCGACGCCCCGCTGCGTCGCGGGCTTTTTTCCCAAACGTGAATTACCGATCTGTAGGAGGAGCAGGTATGAGAAAATCATTGATCCGTCTCGCATTCACCACGGCCCTGGGCGCCATGCTGGTGCAGGCAGCGCCGGCCGTGGCCAAAACACCGAATGACCAGCTTGTCATCGGAACCTCACTGGCTCAGGTGCTGTCGCTTGATCCGCATCAGGCCACCGAAGGAAAAGCCAACGAAATCATGTCCAACCTCTATGACCGTCTGATTTCGGTCGATGGTTCGGGCAAGGTTTCACCGCAGCTTGCCGAGCGCTGGGAGATAGATGACAAAGGCATCACCTTCCATCTTCGCGAGGCCAATTTCGCCTCGGGCAATCCGGTAACCTCGGCAGATGTCGTCTATTCGCTCAGCCGGCTGTTGAAGATGAACCAGGCGGCCGCAGCCAACCTCAAGCGCGTTGGTTATAACGCCGATAATGTCGACAAGCTGGTGAGCGCGCCGGATGAAAAAACGGTACGCATCGATCTTTCCGGCGAAACCACGTCCGAGCTGCTCCTTTACCGTCTGGCCATGGTCATCGCCAGCGTCGTCGACAGCAAGGAGCTCAAGTCGCATGAAAGCAGTGGCGACTGGGGCAATGGCTGGCTGAGAACCAATTCCGCCGGTTCCGGTCCCTTTACGCTCAATCGCTGGTCACCGAATGAAATCATTATTCTCGAGGCCAACAAGAATTATGTGGCCGGTAGCCCGAAAATGCGCCGCGTCATCGTGCGGCATGTGCCGGAAAGCCAGGTGGAGCGCCTGATGCTGGAGCGTGGCGATATCGACATCGCCAGTGCGCTGACGGCTGCCGACCTTGCAACCTTCAACAACAAGGAAGGCTTCCAGATCCAGCGCGTGCCGACGGGCGGCTTTTACGTCCTGTCCATGAATGCCGGCAAGGAACCTTTGTCCAACCCCAAGGTCCGCGAAGCGATTGCCTATGGCATCGACTACAAGGGCATGGAAAAGACTATCATGGGCCCCTATGGCCGGGCGCGCACGGTGCCGGTGCCGGAAAACTTCGAATACGCCATTCCGAGCCCGGACTGGAAGCTCGATGTGGAGAAGGCAAAGGCGCTCCTCAAGGAGGCCGGTTATGAGAACGGCTTCACGCTTAATCTGAAGACGATCGCGCAAACGCCGCGCATCGACCTTGCCACCGCGATCCAGGCATCGCTCAGCCAGATCGGCATCAAGGTCAATATCCAGCAGGGTAACGGTTCGGACGTGATCGCCGCCCACCGTGCGCGGGATTTCGATCTGCTCATTCCGCAGACCGGCGCCTATATGCCGAATGTGCTGGGCTCCATGGAGCAATTCTCCAGCAACCCCGACAATTCGCTGGCCGCCAACAACGCCGGCAATTTCGTCTGGCGCTCGGCCTGGGACATTCCGGAACTGACGGCGCTCACGGCAAAGGCTTCGCTGGAGCCGGACGCCAAGAAGCGCGGAGAAATCTACACCCAGATGCAGGAAATGTTCGTCGCCCAGAAGCCGGCGGTGCTGCCGATGTTCGAGAGGTTCGAGCCGATCGTGCTGAATGCGCGCGTGAAGGATTATGTGGGCCATCCCAGCCAGACGACCCGGCTGGAAAAGGTCACGAAGGACTAAGGGCGAACTATAGTTTTTGGAACCTGCGACGGGCGGTTTTACCGCCCGTTTTTTTATCGGCGGTTAGGTCCGTACCCCTGAAAGCGTCCTCCATGACGCTCCTCCGGCTCTTCGCGGACAGGAAACTAGTCGCAGCAGGTGGCTGTCGCACGCCATCCAGTAATTTCAGGGGGTTTTCTCAAGGACTTCATCGGTTTAGACCGACCGATGACTATTCCTTCCATCGGGCGAGAGTCGTGAACTCCGCTCACCCACCTCCCGAAGAATGCGTTGATGACCATGAACCTTGCACAGATAAAACTTCCGTCTCGGCCGCTGAGCCTCAAACGTGGCGTCATTTCAGTGCCGGCAGCCTATTATTTTTCCATTCCGGTGCTTCTGGTCATCACGGCCGTCATGCTCGTCGCCGAAGGTCCGGGCATATTGCGCGACTATCAGATCAGCAAAGATCCGCTGGAGATTGAAAACGGCGATATCAGCGGTAGCTGCAAGACGCGCAAGGCGATCTTCACGACCTGTGAGGCGGATCTTTCCTATGACCATGCGGGCGTGAGCTACAAGAAGGATGTCGAGGTCATGTTCGTCGATTTCCATTCCGGCGATTATGAAACCGGACTGGTCATCTCCGCGAAGAACCCGGAACTCGCTACGATTTCGCTGGGCCTCGACATGCTCTGGAACCGCATCATCACGCTCGGCGTGTTCGTTGCCCTGCTCGGTTTCGGCAGTTTGGCGATGCTGTTCACGCTTATCCGTGTCCTGCGGGTTCGCCTGCAGCTGCGCAAGCCCGCACCGTTGACCGTCATTCCGGTGGCGCTGACGGCGGTTGCCGAAAAACGCAGCCGTCTCTTCGTCACCTATGCCGATACGGTCAGAGAAGACAAGACCAAGCGGCAGTCCTTCACCCATCTGGAGAGGGGGCGAATCCCGGTCGTCGTTGGCCATAACGGAAAACACGATGTTGCGCTGGCAGTCTGGCACGGCAACACCGCGCTGCCGGTTCTGCTCGACGACCGGCTGGAGCGGATCGAGCTATCGGAGCAGGAAAGGGCGGAGGCTCTCGCATCGCTTGCCCCGATGCTTGCGAACCAGACACCGGAGGGCGCCTCGGCTCCGGGTGCGACGAGTGCGAAAGGGCCGAGCCTCCTGCGCAGACTGGGGACTTTCGTTGCCATCGTGGCCGTCATCGTCGTCGCGGTTATCGGTTACTGGCTGTGGTACGTCACCAGCGCCCCGTCGCAGTTCAACTCGCCCGGCATGGACCTCAACAACATGATGCCCGCAGCAATTAACGAGTGGGGATGCGCCCGTCTGCAGGAGCGTTTCTCCGATGGCCCGGCGCCTTTCGGATGCACCGCAGCCGATTATCGAAGCTGGAAATAAACGGCTTTTCCTATAGTTCCGGTCGGGCCGCGTGCGAAAAAGCTTACGGGCTGCCGCGTGCGGCCCGTTCCTTTCTGTACGTTGCAGGACAGATCGTTCCATTTATCAATAGTTGCATTAGAGATTTATAAATAAACCACTCCCATAGTGCCACCGTGAGCGGTTCTTCAGAGGCTGGGAGAGTGCGTCATGTTCACGGTTCTGGAATGCGTTGTCGTACAACACGACCGGGCGGTCGTGCTTCTTGCGGCTGTTATCTGCCTGCTTGGCATGTTTGCTTTTTTTCATCTTTTATTGCGCGCGGAGGAAAGTCCGGCTGGCCGCAAGCCCTATTGGGTGCTGGTTGCCGCCTTTGCCGGAGGGCTCAGCGTCTGGGCCACGCATTTCGTCGCCATGCTCGCCTATAAGGGCGCGGTCCCGATCGGTTATGATTTCGCCTTCACGGCGTTTTCGGCGGTTCTTGCAGTTTTCGGTTTCTGGCTGGCGCTCACCAGCCGTTCGCAGGCCGCTTACAGCCCTGCGATCGCCGGCACGCTGGTCACGCTGTCGGTTGCTGTCATGCATTTCGTCGGCATGGCGGGAATGGATGTCGCCGCCACGATCAGCTATCGGTGGGGGCCGGTGCTGGGTGGTTTTGCGGTTGCCTGGGCGTTTTTTCTCCTCGCCTTTTTCCTTTTTCGCCGCCTCGGCTCCTGGCAGCGCATCGCCGCGCCGGCTGGATCGGCGATTTTCGCGATCTGCGCGCTGCATTTCACGGCCATGTCGGCCACGGTGCTTTCGCCGGATCCGTCCGTATCGGGGCCTGATCCCGACAATGTCGCCCGGCTGATCATGATCTGCGCCATTTCCGGCGTCACGTTCCTGATCCTGTCCACCACCGCCGCCGCTGCTCTTGTGGATCGTTACCTTGTCGATCTCAAGGGTCTTGTGGATGCGACGCTCGATGGTCTCGCCGTCGTTCGCGATGGGCGGATCGTGGAGCTTAACACCCGTTTTGCCGGCCTTCTGGGCCGGGAAGAAGCGTCGCTGGTCGGACAAAACCCCGACGATCTCTTCAAGGCCATCGACGGACAACCCGTCTATCTGCCGCGCCATGCACCGGTGGAGGCGGTGCACGAGCGCGCCGGGCAGGCGCAGATATTCGAACTCGGCGTACGAACGATCGAATATCGCGGCCGCCCCTGCGAGGTGATGGCCATTCGCGACCTGACGGAAAAGCGCGAAGCGCAGCGGGAAATCGAATATCTCGCCCGCCACGACGTCCTGACGGGCCTTTCCAACCGCACCATGTTTCAAACCCGTCTTCACCAGCAGATCGAGCATTGCGACGAGGAGGACGAATTCGCGCTGCTGGCGCTCGACCTCGACCGGTTCAAGGCGGTCAACGACATATTCGGCCATGCCGAGGGGGATCGCGTCCTGAAAAAGGTCGCCGCCATTCTCGATGAATGCGCAAGGGCAGGCGATGTGGTCGCCCGTCTCGGCGGCGATGAATTCGTCATCCTGACTACCCGGCATACAAGGGCGGAAGAGGCGCGCCTGCTGGCTGAGACGATCCTTGGCATGTTTGCGCTGAAGATGAATGTTGCCAACGATCCGACCTCCGTTGGCGTCAGCATCGGCATCGCCGTCTTCCCGCGGGACGGGAAGGACGATGAAAGCATCATGCACGCCGCCGATCTGGCGCTCTACCGCGCCAAGATGGGCGGGCGCGGCATATTGGCCTTCTACGACCCGGTGATGGATCAGGAGGCGCGCGAACGCCGCCAGCTCGAAACGGATCTGCGGCTTGCCATCAATCGCAACGAGTTGCTGTTGAATTATCAGCCGGTGCTGTCAGTCGAATGCGGCCAGGTCGTGGGTTACGAGGCGCTGGTTCGCTGGCAGCACCCGACACGGGGCGTGGTGCCGCCGGATGTTTTTATTCCGATTGCCGAAGAGAGCGGTATCATCATCTCGCTCGGCGAATGGGTGCTGCGCGAGGCCTGCCGTCAGGCGGCCGGCTGGGCACCGCACCTGAAGATCGCGGTGAACGTTTCGCCATTGCAGTTTTCGCTGGCCAATCTCGGTCATGTCGTCTGCACCGTGCTGATGCAGACCGGACTTTCGCCCAACCGGCTGGAACTGGAAATCACCGAAGCCGCGCTTCTGAAAGACCGAAGGGCGACATTGATCATCCTCAACCAGTTGAAGGCGCTCGGCGTCGCCATCGTCATGGACGATTTCGGCACCGGTTATTCCTCGCTCAGCAACCTGCAGAGCTTCCCCTTCGACAAGATCAAGATCGACCGCAGCTTCATCGCCGCCATGAGCGACGATGACAATGCCCGCGCCATCGTGCGCGCGGTGATCGGCCTCGGCCGCAGCCTCGATCTGCCGGTGACGGCGGAGGGAATTGAAACGGATGCGCAATACCGCATGGTGGTCGACGAGGGCTGCGCGCAGGCGCAGGGTTATCTCTTCGGCAAACCGGATGTCGCGCCCGCTCAGGTCGTCAGCGCCACCACACGGAAGAAACATTCCGTTTGATAAGAGATGCGGCGGCACAATGGTGTCGTCGCCCTCCTTTCCCATCTCCGATGGAACGAGAGCCAAGGCAGATCGTTAGGTTAGCGTGTGGCGCGTCCATGCCGCTGTCAGCCCGACCGGGCGATATGCCTGCTGTGTCAGCGAATGCGCCACGGATGGACATCTATCTATGGGAGAGACCGCGATGACAGACCGCCTCGAGCCACAGGACCCGCGCAGCCAGTATCCGCGCCCGCCTTTTTCGACCCCAACCCAGGAAATGCCAGGTCTGGTGACGAATATGACGCCTTTCCCGGACCATGGTGAAAAGACCTATCGCGGCACCGGCAAGCTAGCAGGGCGCAAGGCGCTGATAACCGGCGGCGATTCAGGCATTGGCCGTGCGGTCGCCATCGCTTTTGCAAGGGAAGGCGCGGATGTGGCGATCTCCTATCTTCCGGAAGAAGAATCCGACGCGGAGGAAGTCGTGGCGCTCATTGAGGCGGAAGGCCGCGTGGCGGTCGCGCTGCCCGGCGATATTACCGACGAGGCCTGGTGCTGCGAACTGGTCGAGAAAGCGGCCGGTGATCTCGATGGGCTGGATATTCTGGTCATCAACGCGGCAAGGCAGCAATATCGCGACGATATAGAAGAACTGTCGACCGACGATTTCGACCGCACCATGAAGACCAATCTTTATGCGCTGCACTGGATTGCGCAGGCGGCGGTTCCTCACCTCAAGCCGGGGTCGTCGGTAATTACCACGGCGTCGATACAGGCCTATGAGCCCTCCGCAATCCTGCTGGACTACGCCACCACCAAAGCCGGTATCGTCGCCTATACGAAAGCGCTTGCAAAGCAGCTTATCGAAAAGGGTGTGCGCGCCAATTCCGTCGCTCCCGGCCCGTTCTGGACGGTTCTTCAGCCGAGCGGCGGCCAGCCGGACGAGAAGGTGAAGAATTTCGGCAAGGACAGCGATTTCGGCCGCCCGGGACAGCCGGTGGAACTGGCGCCCGTCTATGTGCTGCTGGCATCGCAGGATGCGAGCTTCATCAATGGCGAGGTTTATGGCGTGACCGGCGGCAGGGGCATTGCCTGAGGCGATGTCCGCCAATGCCGGATGGGCCTTTGAGGATTTCGAGATGAAACGGCAGGCAGAACGTTCCGACAGAAGTTTGAAGAGCTTCGATGTTCGCGACCGGCTGATACTGGCGCTTTATGCGCAGTTGAAAGCGGAGCGTCAGACCCGTGAGGCCATGGAATGGGTTATCCGCAATGGCGGGCTGTCGCCGGAGGTGCTGGAAGCCATGGCGTCCGACCCGGTGCCGGTTCTGGCGGAGGCGGATGTGCCCGCCATCGAGCGCATTCTGGCCAAGGGCCGACGCGGAGACATGTCCTCCCGCAGCGATGACGAGGGACGACGGACATGAACCGGAGAGCGAGCTGGAGAGGCCATCTGGCGTTTGCCGATTTCAACTGCGAAGTCGGCCTTTATTCCGCACTGACCTCGGCGGAGAAAATCTCCTTCAATATCGTCAACCGCAAGACCGGCCACCGCGTCGAGCGGCAATATGTCGACAGCAACACCGGCGAGGCGGTTCTTCGCGAAGATCAGGTCAAGGGATACGAACTCGACAATGGCGACCATATCGTCATCGAGGGAGACGAGATTGCGAAGCTGATGCCGGAAAGCGACAAGGCCATCCGCATCAGGCGCTTCCTGCCCTGTGACGAGATCGACAAGCTTTATTTCGACAAGTCCTATTATCTCGCGCCGAGCGGGGAGGACGGCGAAGAGGCGCTGACGCTTCTTGCCAGGGCAATGGACGACGAGAATGTCGCAGCTCTCGGCGAAGCGGTGCTTTTCCGCCGCAACCGTGTCCTGCTGATCCGTCCGAGCGGTAAGGCTCTCGTCGCTACGACGCTGAATTTTAGCTACGAGGTCCGTTCGCAGACATCCGTCTTCAAGTCGATCCCCGATATCGAGTTCGATGAGGAAATGCTGGAGCTGGCCGGTCACATCATCGAAAAGCGTGCGGGCACATTTGACCCGGCAGACTATAGCGATCGGTATAATGACGCACTCGCAGAACTGGTGAAAGCCAAGATCGAAGGCCGGGAAATCGCCAAGCCGCCGCCGCGCAAGGAAGACAATATCATTGATCTCAAGGAGGCCCTGCGTCGCAGCGCGGGGGCCGAAGCGGGCGGCAGAAAAAGGGCGACGGCAGCGGGCCGGAAGGCACCGCGGAAAGCGAGCTGATCCATGGGATTGCAGACCTATAACGCCAAGCGCAGTTTCGACAAGACGCCGGAGCCCAAAGGGACGACGGCCGAACAGCAGGGCTCTAGCTTCGTGATACAGAAACACGATGCCCGCCGTCTGCATTATGATTTTCGGCTGGAAATGGACGGTGTGCTGAAAAGCTGGGCGGTGACGCGCGGGCCTAGCCTCGATCCTGAGGACAAGCGGCTTGCCGTGCATGTCGAGGACCATCCGCTCAGCTATGGCGATTTCGAGGGCGTCATCCCGAAAGGACAATATGGCGGCGGCACAGTGATCGTCTGGGATCGCGGCACCTGGCATCCGATCGGCGACGCCCGGAAAGGTTATCGCAAAGGCCATCTGGAATTCGAACTGGACGGCGAAAAGCTCAAAGGCCGATGGCATCTGGTACGCATGCACGGAAAGCCCGGAGAAAGCCGGGAGAACTGGCTGCTTATCAAGGGCGATGACGAGGAGGCGAGGCATAAGGGCGGCGCGGATATTCTCGAAGAACGGCCGGAATCCGTAAAGACCGGGCGCAGTGTCGAGGAAGTTGCAGCCAAACCGAAGGATACCTGGAATTCCAAGCCGGTATCGAAAAAGGCCGCCGCTTCGACGTCGGGCAAGAAACAGACGCATGCGCTGCCAAAAGGCGCACGCAAACTGGCCATGCCATCTTTCGTGCCGCCGGCGCTCGCCACGCTCAAGCCGAAACCGCCCGATGGTTCTCGCTGGCTGCATGAAATCAAATTCGACGGCTATCGTCTGCAGGCGCGGGTCGATCGGGGCAAAATTCAACTGCTGACCCGCAGCGGGCTGGACTGGACGGAGAAATTCGGCCGGGCCGTGACAGGAGCGCTCAGGGCGCTGCCGGTGGAAACGGTGTTGATCGATGGCGAAATCGTCGTCGAACGGGATAACGGCGCCTCCGATTTCTCTGCCTTGCAGCAGGATCTGAGCGAAGGGCGCAGCGACCGCTTCGTATTCTATGCCTTCGACCTTCTTTACCTCGATGGCAGCGATCTGCGCGGTGCGGCACTGAGCGAGCGAAAGGCGCTGCTCGAAAAGTTGCTGCCGGCGGGTGACCCCCATCTCCGTTACAGCCAGCATTTTGAGGAAAGCGGCGCGCTTGTTCTGGACCATGCCTGTCGGCTCAGCCTCGAGGGTGTCATTTCCAAAGTCAGGAACAGCAAATATGTTTCGGGCCGCAAGGGCGAATGGGTAAAATCCAAATGCTCGATGCGACAGGAATTCGTCATCGGGGGGTATACCGTCTCTTCCACATCCGACCATGCCATCGGATCGCTGGCGCTTTGCGTTTATGAAAATGGCAAGCTGCGCCATGTCGGCCGTGTCGGGACAGGTTATACGGGTGAAGTGGCGGAGATGCTGCTTGGCCGCCTGAAGCCGCTTGAGCGCAAGGAAAGCCCGTTCGGTGAGAAACTCACCGCGCGTGCCCGCCGCGATCTTCATTTCGTCAGGCCGGAACTGGTGGCGGAAGTGGAGTTTCGTGCATGGTCTGGAGATGGCAATCTGCGTCACGCCTCCTTCCGGGGGTTGCGCGAAGACAAGCCCGCAGCAGAAATCGAACGCGAGGAGAAGGCCGTGTCTGATATCCAGGCGCGCAATCGAAGATCAAGTTCACCCATCCGGACCGGCTTTATTGGCCGGAGGACGGCGTGACGAAGGAGGGGCTTGCCGACTATTATGCGCAGGTCTGGCGGCACATGGCGCCCTTTGTCGTTAACCGGCCGCTGGCATTGTTGCGCTGCCCGGAGGGCATAGAGGGGCAGCGATTCTTCCAGAAACACGCCTGGCGCGGCATCAACAAGGCCGTCGAGCAAATCAAGGATCCCAAGGACAAGGGCGGTGAACCACTGATCCACATCACCGATTTCGATGGCCTGATGGCGCTCGTGCAATCCGCCGCGCTCGAAATCCACCCATGGGGCGCGACCACTGCCAATTGGGAAAAGCCGGACATGATCACCATGGATATCGACCCCGGCGAGGATGTGGCGTGGGAAGAGGTGATCGAAGCGGCGCTGGAGCTGAAGCGGCGTTTCGAGGAAGCCGGGCTTGCCGCTTTCGTCAAGACCTCTGGCGGCAAGGGCCTGCATGTTGTCGCGCCCTTGAAGCCGCAGGCGGGCTGGGCTCCGGTCAAGGCCTTCACCAAGGCCATGGCGGCAGATATGTCGAAGGCCGAGCCGGAGAAATATCTCTCCGTCGCCACAAAGGCGAAACGGCAGGGCCGCATTTTCATCGACTATCTGCGCAATGGCAGGGGCAATACGGCGGTTGCGGCCTATTCGACCCGTGCCCGGCCGGGAGCCGCCGTTTCAGCACCGCTCGAATGGTCGGAACTCACTGCCGAGATCGGCCCGGCCCATTTCACCGTCAACAATATCGGTGCGCGTCTTTCCGCGCTGAAAAAAGACCCGTGGGATGGATTTTTTGCTGCTGCCGAGCCGCTTCCGAAAAAGGCCCGCTGAAGGCATCGAGCCTCAGCTTCTCTTTTCGGAAGCAAGGCTTTTCTTCAGGGCGTCCATGATGTTGATGACATTGCCGCCGGTGCGGGCCTTCGTGCCGGTTTTCTTTTTCGAGGAGGAGACCTCGTCGCCCTTGGTCTTAAGCAGGAACTTGATCTTCTTCTGAATGGGGTCCTGCACCAAAGCCGGCTTCCAACCCGTCACCTGTTTGCCGATGCGTTTTTCCATGGCGTCCAGCAGCGGCCGGTCGATTTTCATCTTCGGCTCCAGCGCGTCGATGCTTTCGCGCACCTCTTCGCCATAATGCAGCGTCCACAGGATGATGCCTTTCCCCGACGGTTCGAGGAGCACAGCCCTTTCACGACGGTAGATCACCAGACGCGCGATGCCGAAAACATCGTTCACCTTCATGGCTTCGCGAATGACGCTGAAGGCTTCGGTGCCGATCTTGTCTTCCGGGCGCAGAAAATGCGGACGGTCGTACCAGATCCAGTCAATCGATCCTTTTGGCACAAAGGTCTTGATATCGATGGTGCGGGTGCTTTCCAGCGCCACCGCATCGATCTCGTCATCCTCCAGCAGAACGTAATCGTCCTCGGCGCGGGGAAAACCTTTTACCTGGTTTTTGGCAGCGACCGGTCGGTGGGTAATGCTGTCGACATAACGGCTTTCGACGCGATTGCCGGTTTTGCGATTGAGGATGTGGAAGGTGTATTTGTTGCCTTCCGTCGTCGCGGGCGTCAGCGAGACGGAGGCCGTCACCAGCGACAGCTTGAGATAACCCTTCCAGAAAACCTGTCGTGCCATGTCCGCGATCCGCATTGGTCCCCCGGAACAACAGCCACGGGGTGGCTTTTGTTCCGGGAGGAGCGGCAAATCGGGGCAGGGATGGAGCTGTCAGCCGAACAGCGACGTCAGCCCGTAAACCGCGGCGGAGATCAGCGCAGCCGCCGGCATGGTCACGATCCAGGCGATGACGATGTTGCCGGCAAGGCCCCAGCGCACCGCCGAGACGCGGCGGGCAGCGCCGACACCGACGATGGCGCCGGTGATCGTGTGGGTGGTCGAGACCGGAATGCCGAGCCATGTCGCACCGAACAGCGTCAGCGCACCGCCGGTTTCGGCGCAGAAACCCTGCATCGGATTGAGCCGGGTGATTTTCGATCCCATCGTATGGACGATGCGCCAGCCGCCGAACAGCGTGCCGAGCGCCATGGCCGACTGGCAGGAAATCACCACCCAGAAGGGCACGTAGAAGCTCTCGCCCAGATGTCCCTGGCTGAAGAGCAGCACGGCAATGATGCCCATGGTCTTCTGCGCGTCGTTGCCGCCGTGTCCCAGCGAATAAAGCGAGGCGGAGATGAATTGCATCACGCGGAAGGTGCGGTCTACGGCAAAGGGCGTCTGCCGCACGAACAGCCAGGAGACGGTGAGCACCAGAAGCAGGGCGAGGAAGAAGCCGATGGCCGGCGACATGAAGATGGCGCCCACGGTTTTCAGCAGGCCCGACCAGACGACGGAATTGAAACCCACCTTCGCAAATCCAGCACCGACGAGCCCGCCGATCAGCGCGTGCGACGAGCTGGAGGGAATGCCGAAAATCCAGGTGACGATGTTCCAGACGATGGCGCCGATCAGCGCCGCGAAGATCACCTGCGGCGATACGATGGCCGGATCGATGATGCCGGTGCCGAGCGTTTCGGCCACATGCAGGCCGAAGAACAGGAAGGCGATGAAGTTGAAGAAGGCCGCCCAGGCGACCGCATATTGCGGGCGCAGCACACGGGTGGAGACGATGGTGGCGATGGAATTGGCGGCATCGTGCAGACCATTCAGAAAATCGAAGAACAGCGCGATGGCGATAAGGCCGATTAGCAGCGGCAGGGCAAGTGCGACATCCATCAGACGTTCTCGATAACGATGCCGCTGATCTCGTTGGCCACATCCTCGAAGCGGTCGACGACCTTTTCGAGTTCGCCGTAGATCTCGCTGCCGATCATATAGGCCATGGCATTGCCGCTTGCGCCGTGGCGGCGGAAGAGGTCCTTGAGACCCAGATCGTGAAGTTCGTCGGAGCGGCCTTCAACGCGGGTCACCTCTTCGGCGATGGATGACAGGCGATGCGCATTCGTGCCGACCTTGTTGAGAAGCGGAATGGCTTCCGCGATGAGGCCGGCTGCGCGCACGATCTCATGGCCCATTTCCTTCATGAGCGGATCGAATTCCGTTTGCTCGAAAAGACGGATGGTCTTGACGGTCTTGTGCATCATGTCGATGGCGTCATCCATCGACTGGATGAGATCCTTTATGTCGCCGCGGTCGAAGGGGGTGATGAAGCTGCGCCTGACGGCGAGCAGCACCTCGCGGGTGATGTCGTCCGCCTGGTGTTCAAGGGCGACGATGAGGTCGCAGTTCTTCTCGACGTCGATGCCGCTCAATAGTTGGTCAAGGGCCTCGGCCGCTTTGATGACGGTTTCGGAATGTTTGCTGAACATGTCGAAGAAACGGTCCTCGCGCGGCATCAGCTTGCGAAAAATACTCATCATGCGAATTGGCCCTCAATGGCGCTTTATTAGTTGTGTGGGGTGATTGTCATAAAACTGTCATAAATGCACGCGGGGCATTGATGCAACCCGGAAAATCAGCACTATCAACGGATATGAAACCCACCAAGAAAAGCCGGAAAACCCGCCCGGCTCGTGCACTGACATTGCTCCAGCAGCTTGCTGCGGTTCCGGAAAAGCTCTTCACAGGCGCTTTCCGGCAGCAATATGCCGCGCTCTGTTTCCGTTATGCCGGCAATGGCGAGGATGTCGAAATCCTCCTCGTAACGTCCCGTACCAGCGGACGCTGGATCATTCCGCGCGGCTGGCCGATGAAACGCAAGAAGCCGCACGAGGCGGCGGCAATCGAGGCGTGGGAGGAGGCCGGCGTGCGGGGCCGGGTGAAAAAGAATGCGGTTGGCCGCTATACCTATCTCAAGATGCTCGACAATGGCGATGTCGTACCCTGCATGGTCGATGTGTTCCAGATAGAGGTGACAGAGGCGGAAACCAGTTTCAAGGAACGCGGGGAACGCCTGCTGGAATGGGTGCGCCCGGATGAGGCGGCAAGGCGCGTTCGCGATATCGAACTGAAGTCGCTTCTTGTCGATTTTCGCCCAAAGGGCAAAAAGAAGCGTTAGGGCAGCGAGCGACCCTGAATGCGAGGCCGACGGATGGCCCTGGAGCATTTCCCGTAAAGCGGAATCGCTTTTACGTCGGGAAAATTCGTGAAAACAAATGGTTAGAGCATTTCCCGTAAATCCTTGCCACAGTACACGACAGAAAGGTAATCTGATACGGCAATCGCGGTGTTTGCGGTGGTGCGCGATGTTTCCCACCTCCGTCATTCCGGCCTTGAGCCGGAATCCAGCCAGCCCAAGTCCTTGGGCTGAAGGGAGTTTCTCGCCGCGTAGACACGCGTCGGCTGGATTCCGGCTCAAGGCCGGAATGACGGAGGTGGGCGTGCAACGGCACAGGAAACCGTTGCGTCGTGTACTGTGGAACCCTTCGTCACGGGAAATGCTCTAGGCCGCGGCCGCCGGTCGGTCCTGCATGGCCGTTCCCGCCGCCTCGTCCGGCGCTTTCGGCAACAGGCGGGTAAAACGCCTGACGATGCTGTCTATATAGGACAGGATGGTCGGCACCACGATCAGGGTCAGCAGCGTGGAACTGATGAGGCCGCCAACCACCGCATGGGCCATCGGCGCACGCTGCGCGCCACCGCCGCCGACGGCGAGACCGAGCGGGATCATGCCGAAGATCATCGCGAGCGTCGTCATGATGATCGGGCGGAAGCGGATGACGCCGGCGTTTTCCAGAGCCTCGTTCAGCGAAAGCCCACGCCGCCGCTCGCGATTGGCGAAATCGACCAGAAGGATGCCGTTCTTGGTCACGAGGCCCATCAGCATGATGAAGCCGATCAGCGAGAACATGTTGATCGTGCTGCCGGCCACCATCAGCCCGATGAGGACGCCGACAAGCGAAAGCGGCAGGGACGCCATGATGGCGAGCGGTTGCATGAAACTGCCGAATTGCGAGGCGAGCACGATGTAGATGAAGATGACGGCCATGGTAAGCGCCGTGGCCATGTGGCCGATGGTCTCCTGCATGGTTTCGGCGTCACCGCCGAAGCGGATGCGATAGCCGTTCGGCAGGTCAAGACCGGCGGTCAGGCCCTGCAACGTCTCCGTCACCTCGCCAAGCGTGCGGCCGGCGATATTGGCCGAAACCAGTATTTCGCGGCGATTGTCGATACGGCGGATTTCGGCGGGGGCCGGCATGATGCCGATATCTGCAACCTGATCGAGACGCACCATCAGCGGCGCGCCGTTCGCGGCCGTGCGGCCGGTTGCGATCATCAATTCACCGAGACCTGCAGCATCGGACCGCCGCTCGACGGGCAGGCGGATGACGATATCGTAGCTGTTGCCGTCCGCATCCGTCCATTTCGACACATCCTCGCCGCCGATGAGGGGGGAAAGCGCTGCGGCAAGATCGGAGCGGGCAATGCCGAGATCGCTCGCCGCCGCAGGCTTCAGGCGGACCGAAAGAATGGAAGTCACATCCCTGGCGCTGGAGGTCACATCCACGAGTCCGGGGATTTTCTTCATGTCTTCGACCAGACCGGTGGCGATTTTTTCGAGGACCGCCCGGTCGTCGCCGAGGATACTGAGCTGCACCGGGCTTTCGCCGCCGCCAAGGCCATTCTGCAGGATCGTGACCTCTATGCCCGGTATGGCTGACAGGCGTTTGCGAACCGGTTCGGCAAGGGAGAGTGGAGTCCGGCTCCGCATGTCGAGCGGCACCAGCCCCACCAATATGGCGGCCCGATGCTTGCCGGCGGCGCCGCCGGTATTGACGGTGGAATAAAGCGTCTCGACTTCCGGAAATTCCTTCAGGGCCTTTTCCACCTGCCGCACCTTCGTTGTCGTATAGTCCAGCGAGGAGCCGACCGGCGCGGTAATATTGACCTGGAAGCGGCCCTCATCGGCATTCGGAACAAATTCCGTGCCGACCAGCGGCACCATGAACAGGCTGCCGATAAAGATGCCCGACGTGACTAGCAGGGTGACGAGCCGATGCCGCAGGGTCCAGCCGATGGCACGGCGATATTGCCCGGCCATCCATTCGAAGCCGCGGTCGAAACGGGCGATCAAGCGGCCCACCGGCCCGCGCTTCGCATCGGGCTGGGCGTCGGGATCGTACCAGACGCTGGACAGCATCGGGTCGAGCGTGAAGGCGACGAAGAGCGAGATCAGGACGGCGGCGGAAACGGTGACGCCGAATTCGTAGAAGAACCGGCCGACAATGCCGTCCATGAAGGCGACCGGCAGGAAGACTGCCACGATTGTCGCCGTTGTTGCGATTACCGCAAGCCCGATTTCGTTGGTGCCGTCGAGGGCCGCACGCAGATGCGATTTACCCATGTGAAGATGGCGGGTGATGTTTTCGCGCACCACGATGGCGTCATCCACCAGAATGCCGATGGAAAGCGTCAGCGCCAGCAGGCTGAGCGTATTGAGCGTGAAGCCGAGGAAATGGATCACCGCGAGCGTGCCGATGATTGCGATTGGCAATGTCAGCCCGGTAATAACCGTGCTGCGCCAGGAGTTTAGAAACAGGAAGACGATGGCGACGGCGAGCGCCGCACCTTCTATCAGCGTCGTCTGTACCTGACTGACGGATTCGCGGATCGGTATCGATGAATCCGTGACGACGCGCAATTGCAGTTTCTGCGAGGCAAGCTCGGCATTGAGCGCATCGAGGCGCTTCCTCACATCCGTCGCGACCTGAACCGTATTGGCGTCCTGAACCTTGACGATGTCGATCGCCAGTGCCGTCTGGCCATTATAGAGGGCGCGGTTTTCGGCATCGGCCGCTCCTTCGGAAAGCGTGGCGACATCGCGAAGCGCAATGGCCGCGCCGCCGCGCCTTGCCACGACCATATCCAGCAGCGCCTGCGGCTCCTCGATACGCCCCTGCACCTGGATCGTGCGTTCGGAGACGGGATCGACGACGCTTCCGGCCGGGCTGTTGCTGTTGCCGGTGCGCAGCGCATTCACCACCTCGTTGATGCCGATCCCCAGGGCGCGCATGCGCGTCTCGTCGATTGTCACATCGATCTGCCGTTTGCGCGCGCCGACCAGCGTTGCCTGGCCGACGCCGGCAACGGTCGTCAGCTGCCGCACCACCTTCTGATCGGCAAGGCTGGTGAGAGCGGGCACATCGAGCGATGTCGAACTGATCGCCACCGACAGAACCGGCTCGGCGGCGGGGTCGAACCTCGATATGACGGGCTTTTTGGCGTCTTCCGGAAAATTCGCCTCGATGGCGGCGATCTTGTCGCGCACCTCCTGCGCGGCGGCTGAACTGCGGACCTCGAGCTTGAATTTCGCGACGACGACGGAGCGCCCCTCATAAGAGGTGGAGGTGACCTCATCGAGACCGCCAATGGCGTTCAGCGCATCCTCGACCGGGCGTGTCACCTCGGTTTCCACCGTCTCCGGCGTCGCGCCGGGATAAGAGGTGACGACCACCACCACGGGAACGTCGACATTGGGATATTGGTCCAGCCCAAGCCGTTGCAGGGAGAAGGCGCCCATAACCAGAAGCGCCACCATCATCATGGTGGCGAAAACGGGGTGGGTAACGGATATGCGGGTCAAGAACATGTCAGCCTGCCTTATCGACGGTGACGGCCATATCGGGCCGCAATTGCGGAAGCGGCGCGGTCAGGATGGTCTCGCCATCCTTCAACCCCGCGGCAATCTCGATCAGGTTGCCGCCGTTCCAGCGCGCTCCCACCGTGACTGTCTGGCGGCGAAGATGGCCGTCCTGCACCTTGAGCACATGGTAACCGGTCTCATCCTTGCGCAGCGCGATCGCGGGAACGACGAGCGCATCGTTTTTCTCGCGCAGCAGGATCGATCCGCTGGCGAACATTCCGCCCCACAGCCGGCCGTCACGATTGGCAAGCCGCAGATAGACCGCGACGAAGCGGGTGCCGTCTTCGGCAACCGGGCTGATGCGGTCGACCGTGGCTTTGACGATCTGGCCGCCAAGGCCGTCAATCTCCAGTTCCGCCGTCTGGCCGAGGGCGACGCGCGGAACATCGCGCGTGGCGACAAGAACCTTCGCCTCCAGCACGCTGGTATCGACCAGCGTGAGAAGCTCGCCATCCGCACCGACGCGCGATCCCGTCTCGGCCAGCCGCCGGGTGACGGTTCCGCCGAAGGGCGCACGGATTTCGGCATTGCGAAGGGCGAGACGGGCAATATCCGTCTGCGCCGAAAGGCTCTGGAGCCTTGCCGTCTTCACCGCCACATCGCTTTTCGCCTTGTCGAGCTGTTCTGCCGAAGCGATGTTTTTCAGGGCAAGTTGTTCGGTTCTCGTCAGGGCCTGCATTGCCAGCATCAGCTCGGCCTCGGCCGCATCCCGGTCGCTCTGCCGCAGCAAAAGCGTCGATTGCAGCTCGTCGGTTTCGAAACGCACGAGCAGCTCGCCCGCCTGCACCGCGTCTCCGTCGCGGACATTCATCTCGACGATCTTGCCGGCTTCACGGGCGCGGATCACCACACGGGTGATGGGCTGAAGTTCGCCGCTGATGCCAAGCCGCTCCACCATCGGGCGCGTGCCGATCTTCGCCGTTTCGGTCGCCGTCAGTTCGAACGGAGTGCCTGCCGGGCTCATCGCGGCAGTCTCGACGAGCCCGTTCACGATGCCTTTGACACGCTCATTCGCATCGACACTGCCGCGCGCCGGATCGAGAGCGGTGACAACGAGAACGCAACCTGCAAGCGCGATCCCCGCCTTGATGGTTCTCTTCACCCACATGCTGAAATCCTTTCCATACCGGTACCGCCGCTCAGGCGGTTACATTGCCTCTCTTGAGGCGTATGGCATCTGGATAGGTGTCCATAATTGCAGCAGCATTACCCTTGCGAACGCAGCTGCTTAAACGGCAGGGTCTGATGTTCCATCGCCCTGATTTCATGCCTTTTCGGAGGGGAAACCGTTATGCACCGGGTTGGAAATGCTCCGGCGTCTTCTTTGCCGCAATACTGCCGCAACCTTTCTGGCAGACAAGGGAATGCGAAGGGACGGTGACGCATGAGACTTCTGTTGATCGAAGACGAAAAGGCAATGGCGGATGCGCTGACGGCGACGCTCGGCAGGCAGGGCATCGTCATCGACCATACGATGTGGCTCGGCGATGCGATGGAACTGACGCGCCAGCATGTCTATGACGCCATTCTGCTTGATCGCCGCCTGCCGGACGGGGAGGGACTTGCCTTCATTCCGCAGCTGCGCCACGCCGGCATTGACACGCCGATCATACTGTTGACGGCATTGAACGAACCGGAAGACCGCATCGCCGGACTGGATGGCGGCGCCGACGACTATCTCGGCAAGCCGTTTCTCGTCGGTGAGCTGCTGGCGCGGGTGCGTGCGGTTCTGAGACGGCCGGCAAATCTTGCGCCGGCCGAAATCACAGCCGGCCGCATCGTTATCGATCCGCTCCATCTGAGCGTCACGATCAATTCCGCTCCCTTCGATCTGCCAAGGCGCGAGCTTGCGATTCTCGTTGCGCTGGCAAAGCGCAAGGGCAAATCCGTGCTGCGTTCCACGCTTGAGGCGGCCGTCTACAATTACGAGGAAGAGATCCAGTCCAATGCGCTCGACGCGCATATATCGCGGCTGCGAAAACGCCTGCTCGATGCCTCCGCAGGCGTTGGCGTCCATAATATTCGCGGCATCGGTTATCTGTTGAAGGAAGAGGCATGAAAGCGCAGGGCACCTCCAACTCGTCCTTGTGGTGGAAACTGAGCTGGCAGCTCAGCGTCGTCGTCTCCGCCATGATTGCCGTGGTCATCATCGGCCTCTGCTTTTACGGCATGACGATGCTTTCGCCCAATATTGCGCTCTGGGACGATCTGTCGGCAACACTCGATGAGTCGCTTTCGCTCGATCCGCAAAAAGGATTGGTCGTTACCAATGGCCCGGCATTGCAGGCCCTGAAGGCGGAGAACTCAACGCTCTGGTTCGTGGCTTCCACGCTGGACGGGCGGGTGGCGAGCTATGGCGCCGTGCCTGCCGTTTATGAGGAATTGTCGCCGTATCTGCATTTGCTGACGGATGCCGATATTCGCGGCGGAAAGGGCGTCTCCGAGGTCGCCCTGGTTGAAAGCATGGAGACGAAGTGGGGTTCCGTCAGGGTCATGTTCGGCGGAACCACGCATATGAGGGGGCAGTTTTTGGCGCTCCTTGCCGGAACCTACAAGATTTACGTTCCCCTCCTGGCTGTCATCTTGCCTGCCGTGTTCTTCTCGGTTCCCCGCATCGTGCGCGAGGCGCTTGCCGGCCTCAATTCCGTCGTCAAAAAGGCTCCCGAGATCGACCCGCGCCGGCCGGGCTCGAAGCTTCCGGTCGAGGATGTGCCGCGGGAGGTGGTGCCCCTGATCCTTGCCTTCAACGGCATCCTCGAACGGCTTGAAGAGCAGTTTCGGGCGCGGCAGCGTTTTCTCATCGATGCGGCACATGAGCTGAGAACGCCGATTGCGATCATGCAGACCCGAATAGAGGGCCTGCCCGGGCCCGAGCAGCAACGCCTGATGGAGGATGTCGCGCGGCTTGGGGAAACCACGGAACAGCTTCTCGCCTTCGAAAGAAACGATCAGGTGAACGACCGGCGCGAAACGCTGGACCTCGTCGAGACGGCGCGCACTGTCGTTGCCGATCTGGCCCCGCTCGCGCTTGCGGCGGGCTACGATATCTCCTTCGAAACGCAGGTCGCGCGCTATGAAATACTGGGCAACCCGTTCACCTTGCCGCGCGCCATCAGTAACATCGTGCGCAACGCCATCGACCATGGCGGAAACAGGGGGATGATCCACGTCTCGATTCTCGCCAGTGGCGAGATCGCGGTTTCCGATGAGGGACAGGGGATAGCCGAAGATCAGCGGGAGCGGATTTTCGAGCCCTTTTATCGCGTTACACCGCGCAGCACCGGGGCCGGCCTTGGCCTCAGCCTCGTCAAGCAGATCGTCGCCAACCATAACGGGCGAATCTTTCTGGACAGCAGCGCCTTCGGAAGCACCTTCCGGTTGCGTTTCTGATCCTGCGTTGCGCGCGCTTTCAGGGGCGGGCAATTGTAATGTTGCCGCAATTTTCACTGTCGTACCGTGTGGGGCACAGGATCAACCATGCCAACTGGAGTACGTGCAGTGAAACAACAGTGCAGTCTGTTTGCCAGGGCTTCCGGCGACAGGGCCTCCCGCGGTCGCGGCGTCGCCTTCGCCACCTTGCCCTTTGCCATCATCATGTCCGGCTGCACGTCCGTGCCGCTCAAGGAAGGCGGTACGCTGACCTCCTATGCGCAACTCAGCCCGGTCAAGGGCAAGTTCACCAAATCGCGCACCTTCGTGGACGCTAACGGACTGGCCGGGGTCAAGACCGTCGCCATCGTGCCGACCACCTTCTCCTTTGCGGCCTCGTCACGGGTCACATCGGAAAAGGACCGTGTCCTTGTTTCGAATGCGCTGGATCGCGCCATCTGCGTGGCGCTCAGCGATAAATACCGGATTGCCGCGCTGGGCCAGCCGGCGGACATGACGGTGCGCACGGTCATCACCGATCTGGTGCCGACCGATAAGACCATGGCCGGGGTATCGACGGCCGTGACGCTCGGCAGCGGCTTCGTCCTGCCGGTCAGCGTGCCGCGTCTTCCATTCGGGCTTGGCGGCCTCGCCGTCGAGGCGGAGGCGGTGGACAGCACCGGCGTCCAGCGCGCTGCGGCCGTCTGGTCCAAGGGAGCGAATTCCATCACGGGCAACGCCCGCGTCTCGGAAATCGGAGATGCCTACGAGCTAGCCGCCGATTTCTCCAACTACTTCTCGCGCATTCTGGTGACAGGCAAGGTCTCCGACGGGCTGAACCTCTCTATCCCCTCCGGCCATCGAATCCGGTCCGCCCTGGGCGGAAAACCGAAATATGTCGAATGCGATGCCTATGGCCGCTCGCGCGGCCTGCAGGGCATGGTGGCCGACAAGTTCGGTGCGCCACCCGAATGGACCGACAGATCCGCAAAGGCCGCGTCGCGATAAGATCAGCGGTTGAGATCGGAGACGGTCGCGATCCCGCTCGCAGAATGAGCGGTTTGCGCCCATAGCGTCTGCGCCATCGTCTTGAGTTGCAGCGATTCCATCCATCTGTCGGTGGAATCGCTGCCGTCCCGGCCGGTGATGGCATAGGGGCTGGGGCCGAGTTCACAGGTGAAGACCAGCTCACCATTATCGGGCGCAAGCGATCGCCAGTGGCGGAATCCATAGTCCCACCAGTTCAGAAACAGATCGACCCATGGGCGGTGATGGGCGAAGGAAATCTCGATCTGGATTTGCTCGCAGGAGCCGATCCGTCCGTGAAAGGCCTGCGCATTGCGAAGGATGCGGCGGATCTGCCGCTGGCTTTCATCTTCGACTGGAAAGGCGAATTCGCGGGCAACGAGATAGTGGGACAGATCGGCCAGCAGCGGCAGTTCGGGCCGCCGTTCCAGAAGGTCGAGCGTGAACAGGAGATCGCTGGTCATCCGGTTGCGATGGGTTTCGATGAAGACGGGAACGCCCGCCTCTTCGGCAAGCCGCATCCAGCCGTCGAGAAGCGGCAGACAATCTTCCACCCGGCGCGGACGGATATCCGCCTGCAGATCGATATGGCTGACGGGAAACTCCTGCGCCAGCGCCAACGTGTGGCGCAGATCCTCGATACTGCGCGGAAAGCAGACACCTTCGATCCGAAGGCCCGTGCCACGGATCGCCCTATTGAGACGCTGCACATCCGCACGGTCGGTATAATGCGCGCTGACGCCATCGAAACCGGCTGCGGCGATCCGGGCTATGTTTTCCTCAAGGCTGGGTTCATGGCTATCGCCGGAGAGCCTTTCCATGGCCCACAGCGATTGAAAGACGAGCAGCTTCTGCATCAGGCCGCCCGTGCGCTTTTCAGCAATGATTTGAGATTGACGCCGGGGTCGGCAAGAGCCGACGGGTCGGGATTGATGCCGGCGGCGATCAGCATCTCGGCCAGTTTTATGTCCCTGGCGACGCTGTTGCCGACGCCCAGCCCGGCGGCGGCGACAAGGCGGCCGTCCTGAAGGTAGAATTCCAGTTCGCCCTCGCCCAGCGGTCGGGTGACGCTCTGATGCTCCGGCTGCGGCAGGCCCGCGACCTGAAGGCCGAGATCATATTGATCCGACCAGAACCAGGGCAGGGCGGCGAAGGCCTCGTTTGCGCCAAGAATGTTATGCGCTGCGACCTCTGCCTGGCTGCGGGCATTGCGCCAGCTTTCAAACCGGATATGTCCGCCGGCGGCTTGCGAGACGGCCGCGCAATCGCCCGCCGCGAAGATATGGGGATCGCTGGTGCGCAGGAAAGCATCGGTCAGAATGCCGTTTCCGATCGCAAGCCCAGCCGTTTGCGCCAATGCGACATTGGGCAGGACGCCGATGGCGGAGACGACTATATCGGCCGGTACGCGCGCGCCTTCGGTAAGCAAAACTGCTTCCGGCGTGATTTCCGAAACGCCCTTTCCCAGATGGAAATTCACGCCCTCTTCGAGATGGCGCTTGTGTATCCTTTCGGCAAAACGCGGGGGAACCGCACGGCCGAGCGGCCGTGTTGCGGCATCGATAATGTTGACCGCAAGCCCCTTGCCGCGCAGAACCGCCGCAAGTTCCATTCCGATCAGCCCGCCGCCGATGATCGCAATCCGGGCGCCGCTATTTGTGCGGGAGAAAATCGCCTGCGCATCCGCGTGGGTGCGGAAATCCAGCGCCAGCCCCGCGCCGGGGCATGTTAATTTTCGCGGATGTGCCCCGGTTGCAAGCAGCAGCCTGTCATAGCCGAGCGCCCGCCCGTCATCAAGCGTCACAAGGCGGTCTTTCACATCGATCCGGGTCGCCGATACGCCCTGACGATAGGAGATGCGGGCAGCCTCCAGTGCTCCGTCGCCGCAGATGGGTTTCATCCGCACCGCCCCTTCGAGCGGTTTGGAGAGCGGGGGCCGTTCATAGGGTGGGTGCGGCTCCGTGCCGACCAGCGTGACGTTGCCTGCAAAGCCCGCTTCGCGCAGCGCAAAGGCGGCACGTGTGCCCGCCTCGCCGGCGCCGATGATGACGATTGCGTCCATGGTATCTCCGTGAGAAGGGACCGGCGCGCTTTTCAGGGGGCACCGGCTGGGGGAGGATCAGTTTCGGCTGGCGTAGTCGGTCATGTTCTTCCGCGTCACCAGTTCGAACGGAACCATGACCTGTTTGTCGACCGGCGTGCCGCGTATCAGGGCGACGGCGGCATCGAGCGCGCTTGTCGATTGCCCCTTGGCGTTCTGGAACACCGTGGCGTCGAGATCGTCAGCGGCCATGGAGGCGAGACCGTCCGGCGTGGCGTCGATGCCGATGACGATCACATCGTCCATCGAAACGCTGGCCGCCTTCAGCGCCTGAACCGCGCCGATCGCCATCTCGTCATTATTGGCGAAGACGACGTCGATCGGTCGGCCGGCGGTGATCCAGTTTGTCGTCATGTCCATCGCGGTTGTCCGTGTCCATGCGGCCGATTGCTCGTCGGCGATGGTGACGGCCCTGCAGTCGCCGGATTTGAGCGCCTGCTTGAAGGACGAGGTCCGGTCGCGCGAGGCCTGATGGGCAAGATCGCCCATCAATATATAGGCCTGCGCGTCGGCGGCCTTTCCCTTCTCCTTGAGCAGCGAACAGGCCGCTTCGCCGGCCAGCCGCCCCGCATCGGTTTCCCGTGAGCCGACATAGGCCTGCTTTTCCGGCAGTTTGGCGACATTGTCCGGTTCGAGATTGAGGTAGACCAGCGGAATGCCCGCTTTGGCTGCGGCATCGCTGATGCCGGGTGCGGCCGAGGTGTCTGCCAGCGTCACGATGATCGCGTCGACGTTTGCGGCGATGAAATTATTGACCTGGTTGAGCTGCTTGGAAATATCGGCCTGCGCGTCCTCGACCTGGATCTTGACGCCGTCGATCTCCGATGCCCGGGCGCCAAGCCCTTCGCGCAGCAGGGTCTGGAAATTATTGTCGAAGCTCTGCATTGAAACGCCGATGGTCTCGGCCGATGCCGTGCCGGCGAAAAGGACCGCCAGAGCGGCCATGGTACAGATGGATTTCATGTTTGTCCTCCCTTGGGGCGCCGGGCCGCCCGGGTGCATTCCGGAGGCCCTTTCGGGCCTGCTCGAAAGCCCGGCCTAGCCGATGGTGATGCGTACTTCGCCGTCCACCACCTGCGCCGGATAGGTCTTCAGGTTTTCGCAGGCGGGCAGCCGCAGCGCCTCGCCGGTGCGATAATCGAAGGCGCCGGAATGCTTGGGACATTCCACCTCGAAATCCATCACCAGCCCTTCGGCGAGATGGATGGCCTCATGGGTGCAGAGGCCGGCTGTGCAATAAACGCTGTCATCCGGACCGCGGTAGATCGCATAGGTGCGTCCGGCGTGGTCGAAGCGGATCGCGCCTTCCTGTTCGATGTCTTCCAGTTTGCAGGCTGAAACCCAGTTCATTCGGCTGCCTCCCCGATGGTGTTGCGCGTCTTGCGGGCCGCGAGTTTTTCTTTGCGTTTGCGATAGCGTTCCTGCATGCGGGCTTCTCCCTCGGCCGAGCCGTCGTGCCAGGTGCCGAACCACCTATCGAGCGGGATGAGGGCGTCGCCGTAATTCACCTCGAAATATTTGTGGTGGAGGTAATGCGCATAGGCATGGCTATCGACCAGCTTGTCCTCGCCGATCTCAACCTTGTCGAAGCCGACATGGCCGGGGATCGCGCCGAAACCCGCATAATGCAGCTGGTAAAGCATGAGGACCGGGTTGGACGGCAGGACCAGGTGATAAAAGGCGGTGCCGAAATAAAGCAGATGCTCGACCGGATGCATGGATAGCGACGACCAGGGCGACGGGTTCACCGAATTGTGGTGGACGGAATGCACCCATTTATAAAGCAGCGGCGTGTGGATGAGCCGGTGAATGCAGAAGAAGTGAAATTCGTGGATGATCGGCACAACGAGCGCCACGGCTGCGAGCGTCCATGGATTTTCGGCAAAGCTGAGCCATGGCGCATAACCATTGGCATAGGCCCACAACATCGCCACTTCGATGGCGGTCCAGATCGTCACGCCGGAAAGGAAGGTGCGCAGGATGTTGTCGAGGTTCTGGCTCTCGAACCAGAAGGCATTGCTCTTCTGTTCGGCGGGAAATTTGCCGTTATATTTGAAGCGGTTTTCCTGCCGCTTCAGAATATAGAGATGGAGTTCGAAACCGCCGTAGAAGAGAAAGACGCAGACCGCATTGACCGCATAAAGCCAGGCGATCCAGCCGAAGCCAAGCGTGGCCATGGTTTCGTCGGGCGGAATGACAAAGGCCCAGTAGCCGACTGCAGAAAGCGCGAAGATCGCATTCCACGGAAAAAAATAATGCGGGAGCCACTTCAGCACCGCCACGAAGCGCGGCGGAAAGGCAAAGAGCGGTGCTGTTTCCACCGGCTGGTGGGGCGCCCAGTCGCCGCGCTTGTTACGCGTTCCATATTTCAGATCGTCCATAGCGCTCTCCTTCGGACGATCGCTCCCGATGCGCCCGCGCAAGTTTTCACGATGAAGAAGGGCGTTTACACGCCATGGCCGCCGGCACTCTCGCGCTCTGCGGCTTTCCTCCCTGAAGAGAAATTAGCAGGGCGGGCGGTGAACGCCGAAGCCTTCCTTGATCAAATCAGATCAAAGGCTTTCGGCGGTGATGGTGACGAAGCGAATGGGCGCGTTATCGGGCTCAATATCGGTGAGACCGATCCGGCGAAGGACGAGATCCAGCGCCCGGCGGGCCTGCGCCTCGGGGGCCTGATCAAGCACGATATCCATGATGCCGTCATTCAGCGCCTTGCGGGTATAATCGGTCAATTCATGGCCGACGAAGAATATCTCGCTGCCGCGCGGATGCCGGCGAAGAACGTCGATCAGGGCGGCATTCGCGCCGCCGGCATTATAGAGTCCGGCCATGTCGGGATAGAGATCGAGCGCCATGCGCAGGGCCTCGGCGCCGTAATATTCGTCGTCGCGGGTAAAGCCCAGCCATTCGAAGCGATGTTCACTGGGATGATCTCGGAAGTAATCGGAAAAGCCGCCGATACGGTCGCGGTGGACCTGATAGATCGGATGGCAGAGCGCGATGACCGGGCCGGGCTGGCGCGCCATGCGGGTGATGAAATGCGCCGCCGTCCGTCCCGCCGCGCCATTGTCGATGCCGATGAATTCGCCCTTTTCCGCCGAAGCGCGCGTGACGACATGCACGACCGGCACGCCGCGCGCCACCGCCGCCTCGACGGCGGCGCTAACCGCCGGGCTGCTCGGACTGGCGAGGATAAGGCCCGCGCGCGCCTCTGCGGCGGCGGTGATGCGGCTCGCCAGCTCGTCCGGCTTCATCTCTTCGGCGAAGCTGCGGTGGACAACGACGAGAGGGTCGAGCGTTGCCGCAATTCTTTCGAAGGCCTTGGAAAGCCGCCGGTAAAAGGTGGTGTCCGGGCGTACCATCAGCACTTCTATGCGCAAGAGGCCTCGGTGGGTCTCCGGCAGGGTGCGCGGATAATCCAGTGTGCGTGCGGCAAGAACGACCTTTTCCACGAGTTCGGCACGAACGCCGCCGCGCCCGTTTAGCACCCGCTCGACCGTGGCGGTTCCAACGCCTGCGAGGCGGGCGATATCGCGGTAATTCGGCCTGCTCACATTCGCTTTCCTGATATTGATGTGTCTGTCGTCTTCAAGGCAGGCCGAGTTTCTGAAGGCCGCATTCGCGGACGATTTCGGCGATATGGCTGAACTGCGCCGAGAGCGGATTGCTCTTGCGCCACACGATGCCGATGGTGCGCGACGGGCGCGGTTCCGCCAGCCGGAACACAGAGACGGTGGATTGCCGTGTCTCCATATCGACGGCCATCTGCGGAATGAGTGTGACGCCGATGCCGGCGCCGACCATCTGCACGAGGGTGGAGAGCGAGGAGCCTTCCATCAGCACGCGCGGCGGCGCATTGGTCGTGCTGCAGAAGGAAAGCGCCTGGTTGCGGAAGCAATGGCCTTCTTCAAGCAGCAGCAGGCGCATTTCGCCCAGCTTGTCGGCGCTTGGCACCGGCATGCCCGCATCCTCCATCGGCCGCACCAGAATGAATTCCTCCGAAAACAGCGGAACCTCCTCCAGCGCCGGTTCCGAGACGGGCAGGGCGACGATCGCCATGTCGAGCCGGGCTTCGAGAAGGTCTTCGATGAGCTTCTGTGTCACCGCCTCGCGCGGGCGTGCTTCGAGTCCGGGATAATGCCGGGTCAGCGTCTTGATCACCTGCGGCAAAAGATAGGGCGCGACGGTGGGAATGACACCGATGCGCAGGCGACCGCTGAGAGGGCCGTGCCCCGCACGCGCCAGATCCTGCAACTCGTCCACCGAACGCAGGATGGCCCGGGTGCGTTCCGCAAATTCCTCGCCAAGCGCGGTCAGCCTGATCTGGCGGCTGCCGCGTTCGACGAGCGGCGCACCGATCAATTCCTCCAGTTCCCGGATCTGCAAAGATAGTGCAGGTTGGGAAATCGCGCACGCCTCCGCCGCCCGACCGAAGTGGCCGATCTTGGCCAGAGCGTCGAAATAACGGAGATGTTTCATGGAGAGCGAAATCATAAGCTCAGCATATCGCAGCCTTTAGAATATACAATTGGAAATTATGGAACCCGGCTGTTAGTCATCTTCATGACAGAAAGAAGCTGTAGCTGTGAGAGGTTACCAGCGTCGCTGCACGGTTTTCCCATGACCTGCCGCTGGCTCTGGCTCTCAACGCCGCACATGTCGAATTAATTATTTCGTTTAATTGTTAAACCCATCGGAGGGCGAAATGGACGCAACTTCAAAACCGGCTGGCAAGTGTCCTGTCATGCATGGAGGCAATACGGCCTCGGGTAAATCGGTAACCGAATGGTGGCCGAATGCGCTGAACCTCGACATCCTGCACCAGCACGACACCAAGACCAATCCGCTCGGCACCTCCTTCAACTATCGTGAAGCCCTGAAGACGCTCGACGTCGAAGCATTGAAGGCCGATCTGCGCGCGCTGATGACCGACAGCCAGGACTGGTGGCCGGCGGACTGGGGCAGCTATGTGGGCATGATGGCGCGCGTGACCTGGCATGCGGCGGGTTCCTACCGTGTGACTGACGGTCGCGGTGGCGCAAACACCGGCAACCAGCGTTTTGCGCCGCTCAATTCCTGGCCGGACAACGTCAACACCGACAAGGGCCGCCGCCTCCTGTGGCCGATCAAGAAGAAATACGGCAACAAGATTTCCTGGGCAGACCTAATCGCGCTCGCCGGCACCATTGCCTATGACGTCGCCGGTCTGAAGACCTTCGGCTTTGCTTTCGGCCGCGAAGATATTTGGGCTCCGGAAAAGGACACCTATTGGGGTGACGAAAAGGAATGGCTGGCGCCGAGCGACGGCCGTTACGGCGACGTGACCAAGCCCGCGACGCTGGAAAACCCGCTCGCCGCCGTGCAGATGGGCCTCATCTACGTCAACCCGGAAGGCGTGAACGGCAAGTCCGATCCGCTGGCGACGGCGGCGCAGATGCGCGAAACCTTTGCCCGCATGGGCATGGATGACGAGGAAACCGTGGCGCTGACCGCCGGCGGCCATACCATCGGCAAGTCGCATGGCAATGGCAGCGCCGCCAACCTCAGCCCCGATCCGGAAGCCGCAGGTCCGGAATTTCAGGGTCTCGGCTGGATCAATACCAAGGGCCGCGGCATCGGTCGCGACACGGTGGTATCCGGCATCGAGGGCGCGTGGACGAGCGAGCCGACCAAGTGGGACAATGGGTTCTTCGATATGCTGTTCAAGCATGAGTGGACTTTGACCCACAGCCCCGCCGGTGCATCACAATGGGCGCCGATCACCATCGCCGAGGAAGACAAGCCTGTCGACGTCGAGGATGCCTCGATCCGCACCATTCCGATGATGACTGATGCCGACATGGCCCTGAAGGTCGACCCGATCTACCGCGAGATTTCGCTGAAGTTCAAGGACGATCAGGACCATTTCTCCGAGGTCTTCGCCCGTGCATGGTTCAAGTTGACCCACCGCGACATGGGGCCGAAGTCCCGTTATTTCGGCCCGGACGTTCCGGCGGAAGACCTGATCTGGCAGGATCCCATCCCCGCAGGCTCCACAAGCTACGACGTCGCCGCCGTCAAGGCGAAGATCGCGGCTTCCGGTCTTTCCGTTGCCGATCTGGTCTCGACCGCCTGGGACAGCGCCCGCACCTTCCGCGGTTCTGACAAGCGCGGCGGCGCCAATGGCGCGCGCATCCGCCTTGCACCGCAGAAGGACTGGGAAGGCAATGAGCCCGCCCGTCTGTCCCGTGTGCTCTCGGTTCTGGAACCGATTGCCCGTGACACCGGCGCAAGCATCGCGGATGTGATCGTTCTGGCCGGCAATTACGGTGTGGAGCAGGCGGCGAAAGCGGCCGGCTTCGACATTGCCGTGCCTTTCGCGGCCGGCCGTGGCGATGCTTCCGCCGAGCAGACGGATGCCGACAGCTTTGCCCCGCTTGAGCCGCTGGCGGATGGTTTCCGCAACTGGGTCAAGAAGGACTATGTCGTCAGCCCCGAAGAACTGCTTCTGGACCGCGCGCAGCTTCTCGGCCTGACCGCGCCGGAACTCACCGTCCTCATCGGCGGTCTGCGCGTCATCGGCGCCAATTATGCCGGTACGGCGCATGGCGTGTTTACCGACAAGCCCGGCGCGCTGACGACGGACTTCTTCACGACGCTGACGGACATGGCCTATTCCTGGGTTCCGACCGGCAACAATCTCTATGAGATTCGTGACCGCAAGACTGGAGCCGCCAAGTACACGGCGACCCGCGTGGATCTCGTCATCGGTTCGAACTCCATCCTGCGCGCCTATGCGGAAGTTTATGCGCAGGACGACAGCAGGGAGAAATTCGTGCGTGATTTCGTCGCCGCCTGGACGAAGGTGATGAACGCCGACCGTTTCGACCTTCTGTAAGCAAAGGCCGACTGTTTAATGATGATACACCTCCCTGAGCGATCGGGGAGGTGTTTTTTCTATCTGGGTTGGCAAGGACGCATCAGCCACCGCTCGATCCGGCATGCTATCGCCGGTCAGAAGCCGCAACCGGTTTGCCCGATGAAGATTTTTCCGCCTTTGCCGAGGGAGCTTTGCCGCTTTTTTCGTTTTCGTGCGCATCCGGCCCGGCCACGATAACGCCTCGGCCCTTTTCTTCCCGTTTCTTGTCGGCGAAGTTGCCCGGTTCCTTTTTGCTGTCCATTGATGAATCTCCCGTGTTGCGTTCCTGTCAGGAGTTCAACGGACGTTTCGCTCAGAGGTTCCAGAGCCGTCGCGTCAGCGAATGTTTCTCTTTATAACGATCTTTGCTATTAACATGAATTGATAAGTCATGTTATTGGGGCAGAGCGCGATGACTGGCGTGGTGCGCCCGTCTTTCCATACGCTCACCCCAGACCCGACAACCGGACGGTACCCGCATTGAGTTTCTGGCATTCCATGACCTGGCACACGGAAGGGATCAGCGTTACTGCGCCGGTGAAATGGCGCCAGTTCGACGGGCTGGTCAGTGCGTTCTGGGAAGCGGAAAGCCAGATGGGAGCGAAGGGTTATTATCTGGCCGCCGATCCGCGCATCATGATCTTTTTCAACGATGTTTCCTCGCGCATCAGCATGTCCAACCGCAATGGCGAGTTCACCAACCATTCGCGGCCGATGACACGGGCGGTTTATGTGCCGGCTGGCGTGCCGATGTGGACAAGCAGCAGCGCCACGCATCGGTTCTCGCATCTCAATCTGCATATTCACAAGGATCGCCTGTTGCGTTTTCTGTCGCCCTCTGTCGGCAGTTCGGCGGCGATGACGGCGCTGCGCCGTCCGGTCGAGATACAGGATATCGGCTCGGTGGAAACCCTTGCCGGCCTGCTGGTCGATGAGCTGGCTGAACCCTCGAAACATGCGGTCTATGCGGAAAGCCTCGTCGGCAGCATCGTTGCCGGCCTGCTGGATATTCCCGGCCCTTCGCCGGAGCAGGTCAATGGCAGGCTGACGCAGGCGCAGTTGAACAAGCTTCTTGCCCAGGTCGAAAAGCGTGGCGACGACCGCATGACGGTTGCCGAAATGGCCGATATTGTCGGGCTTTCGGAAAGCTGGTTCGCCACCGTATTTCGCCAGACCACCGGCAAGACGCCGCTGCAATGGCAATTGGAGCGGCGCATCAATGCCGCCCAGAAACTTCTGCTGGAAGGCGATCTGACGGTGGCCGATATCGCCGCCCAGCTCGGCTTTTCCGATCAGGCCCATCTGACCAAGGCTTTCCGCCAGTCCGTGGGCAACACACCAGCCGCCTGGCGACGGCTGCACCGGCTGCTTTGAGGCTGGGTGAGGTCGATGCGCAGTGTTTTGGTGAGGCCGCAAACCTCACCTTTCCTCATCATGGGGCTTGTCCCGAGGATCTGCGACCTTCAGACTTGATGAGGCGTGGTTAGATCCTCGGGACGAGCCCGAGGATGACGTGGTGCATTAGGGAAATTATTCAATATATTGAAAAATATTGCTAATATCGATTTTCACCATGTCTTTCGCAAAGTTACGGAAAACGCCCGGCCGGGATTGTAAAAGTCAGCGCCGAACCCGCCATAAGAGACGTGTTTTTCGTTAAAGATGTTGGAAACATTGACGTCCAGCGAGGCGGTTTCCTGAATCTTGTAGCTGAACGCCGCATCCACTGTCACGCTGCTTCCGGTTTCGACCTTGTTGGCATTGTCGAAATAATAAGCGCCCGTATAGCGACCGCCGAGACCGAAGGTCATGTCACCGAAATGGTCGTTGCCCGCAAGCGTGTAGTTGACCCACAGCGAGGCCTGATGCTCGGGCACGAATTGCGGCCGGTTGCCAACGTTACCGCCGGTGCCGTTTTCAGTGATTTCCGCGTCGAGATAGGAATAGGCGGCCGTCAGGCTGAGATTGTCGGTGACTTCCGCCTTGGCTTCGAGATCGAGACCGCGCACACGCACCTCGCCGATGGTCGTCGGCAGGCTGGTGATCGGGCTGGTGACGGTGATGTTGCTCTTCTTCAGATCGTAGATCGACGCGGTGAACAGGGCCGGGAAAGCGTCCGGACGATATTTCACGCCGACTTCGATCTGTTCGCCGCGCTCCGGTTCAACGGTGAGCCCCGATGCGGGCACCACCGATTCGGCGTAGCTGATATAGGGCGCGATTTCATTGGTGACCTTGTAGGACACGCCGATACGCTTGGTCAGTTCGCTGATGTCGCCGCTCGCTGAGGTGCCGCGCAGGCGGTTGGTCTGCTCGGTGTCGATCCAGTCGTTGCGCAGGCCGGCGCTGACGATCAGCCTGTCGAAGAAGGTGAAGTCCTGCTGGAGATAGATCGCCTTGGTCTTCTGGTCCGTCAGGGAGTCGGCATAGAGCGGCACTGAAGCGGGTGCGCCGGTATAGACCGGGTTCATCCAGTTGATGCTCGGCGCAGCGCCGAAGTAGTTTTTGCTGCCGGAGGTGTAGTCATTGTAGAAGACGCCGACGAGGCTGCGGCTTTCGACATTTTCAAACCGCGTATCGTATTGCAGGCGCGTGTCGACCAGGAAGTTTTCGGTCTCGGTGTCGTTGCCGAAATAGGACCGGTTGGCGATTGTCGAACCGTTGGTCGGCGTGGACGAGATGTAAGCATAACCGAAGTCCGTATTCGCCTTGCTGTAGCGGGCGTTGGAACTCAGCGTCAGGCCGGAGCCGAAATCGTGGTCGAACATCACGCTCAGCGAATTGCGGTTTGTGCCGCGATAATTGTAGTCCGGTTCGCCGAAGAAACGGCTCCGGTCGAAATGCGAGCCGACGGGATGGCCGCCGCCGCCCGGAACGCCATCCTTGTTGAGATGATCGTAAACTACGGTAAGGCTGGTGACGTCCGTGGGACGCCATGTCAGGCCGCCCATGAAGAATTTCTCGTCGTCGCGGGAATAGTCATATTCCGCATCGGCATTTCTGAGCTTGCCGGTCAGGCGATAGGACAGCGTGTCGTCGCTGGTGATGTTGTCCCCGAAATCGAAGCCGGTTTCGGCGCGGCCATAGGAGCCGCCGGTGACATAGGCTTCACCGAAACGGGTGCGTTTCGGCACCTTGGTGGAGTAATTCACCGAGCCGCCGGGATCTGAGACGCCAAAGGTGGTGGAATTGCCGCCCTTCAGCACTTCAACACGCTCATAGGCATAGGTTTCCTCGCGCAGCGCGCCGAAGGGACGGCCAAGCGTCAACCCGTCGCGATAGGTATAAGCGTCGAAACCGCGAATCTTGAAATAGTCGAACCGGTCGTCGGAGCCGTAAAAATCCGTGGTTACACCGGCGGTATATTGCAGCGCTTCTTCCACGCTCTGCACGCCGCGCTGCTGCATTTCCTTGGCGGTGATGACGGAGACCGAGGCCGGTGTGTCGAGAATATCGGTCGCCATCTTGCTGCCACTCGTCGTGCGGTTGGCGACGATGGACTTCTGGTCATTGTCACCGCTTTCGATGGTGATCCGTTCCAGAACCGTGCTGCTGTTCGTGGTGGCAGCCTCCTGCGCCAGCAAGGGGCCGGGCAGGGTGGCGACAAGCGCCGTGCAGGCAAGCAGCGCCGCATCCTGATAACGACGTCGCGCGGTTTTGCGGTGTCTGCCTTCGGTTTCGATATTCATTCGTATGTTCCAGAAGTTGATGCCCCGATCGCCGCTTCCACGGCCCACTCTCGAAGCGCCCAATAACTTGAGAAAGTTTGTCCGGTATTGTAACTTTTTGCGGTTTTGTACAAAACCCCGGAAATTTCACCGCTGTTGCGACGGCATTTCTTGCCTGGGCTTGACGGAGGCAATTGAAGCTGAGAGTTCAAGTCCACTTTTGAACTTTTGAGAGCTCGCCAATGCTTCGCCCGTTTCGCTGCGTCCTGCCGGTATTTGTGCTTTTCCTGTCGCTGATCGCGCCGAATATGGCCTCGGCGGAGGAGACGACCAGCTATCCCGTCGTCATCAAACATGCTTTCGGCACGACCACGATTGCGAAGAAACCGCAGCGGGTCGCGACTGTCGCTTGGGCCAACCATGAGGTGCCGCTGGCGCTCGGCATAGTGCCCGTCGGTTTTGCGGCGGCCAATTTCGGCGATGATGATGGCGACGGCCTGCTGCCATGGGTGGCGAAGCGGCTTACCGAACTCGAACCGGCAAAGCCTGTGCTGTTCGACGAGGGCGACGGCATCGATTTCGAGGCCGTGGCGGCGACGCAGCCGGATGTCATCCTTGCCGCCTATTCAGGCCTCAGCCAGTCCGACTACGATACGCTGAGCCAGATCGCCCCTGTCGTTGCCTATCCCGTTTCTCCCTGGGCGACGGACTGGCGCGAAATGATCCGGCTGAACAGCGCCGGCCTTGGCATGGTTGCGGAAGGTGAGGAGCTCATCAAACGCATCGAGGGTGAGATCGCGCAGGTCGTTGCCGGCCACCCGCAGTTGAAGGGCAAATCAGCCATGTTCGTCACCCATCTCGACGCCACCAATCTCAGCGTCGTCAATTTCTATACGGCCAATGACACCAGGGTGAAGTTCTTCACCGATCTTGGACTTGCCTCGCCGAAAAGCGTCGTGGAAGCCACGAAGCCGGGGCAATTCGCCGCCGGCGTGAGCGCTGAACGTGTGGATGCCTTCGACGATGTCGATATCGTCGTGACCTATGGCAGTGAGCCGCTGCTGAACGCCATGCGCGCCGATCCGCTTCTCGCCCGCATGCCGGCCGTTGCCAACAATGCCATCGTCATGCTGGGCCGCGACCCGCTCGGCACCGCCTCCAATCCCACGCCGCTGTCGATTTCGTGGGTGTTGAAGGACTATGCCGATCTTCTGGCAAAGGCTGCCGACAAATCCTCCGGGACATCGCAGTGACGATGTCTGGATCCGGCAAAGCGACGGCCGTGCTGCTCGCCGGACGCTCCAACCGCGTGCGAACGGCTTGGCTCGGCGCGGTGCTGGCGCTTCTCTCGCTGCTCTGTGCGCTGTCCGTCGCCATCGGCACGCGTGACGTCTCTTTTGCGGATATTGTTGGCGGGCTCAGCGGCCGCGTCGAGACGGTTGCCGAGGCGGCGGTTGCCGTGCGTTTGCCGCGCACGCTGCTTGCCCTGCTCTCCGGCGCCGCACTCGGGCTGGCCGGGGCCATCATGCAGGGTGTCACGCGCAATCCGCTTGCCGATCCCGGCATTCTCGGTGTGAACATGGGGGCGTCGCTCGCCGTCGTCATCGGCATCGTCTGGTTCGGCATCGCCTCGGCTCAGGCCTTCATCATGGTCGCAATTGCCGGGGCGGGGGTATCAGCGGTTTTCGTTTATGTTGTCGGCTCGCTCGGGCGAGGCGGGGCGACCCCGCTGAAACTCGCACTTGCGGGCGCCGCCACCTCCGTCGCCTTTTCCTCACTCGTCATCGCCGTCGTTCTGCCGCGCAGCGATATTGCCGGCGGCATCCGCTCCTGGCAGATCGGCGGCGTCGGCGGGGCGACTTTCGAGCGAATCGAGACCGTGCTGCCCTTTCTGGCCACCGGCTTCATCGTCAGCCTGCTTTCGGCGCGCAAGCTGAATTCTCTGGCGCTTGGAGATGAACTCGCCGCCGGGCTTGGCGAGAATGTTGCGGTCGCCCGAGCCGTGGCCTCCTGCGGCGCCATCCTGCTCTGCGGTGCGGCCACCGCCATTTGCGGGCCGATCGGTTTTGTCGGGCTGGTGGTGCCGCATCTCTGCCGTCTGCTCGTCGGTGTGGACAATCGCTGGCTGCTGCCGTTCTCGGCGCTCGGCGGGGCATGTCTGCTGCTTGCCGGCGATATTGTCGGGCGCATCGTGGCGCGGCCGTCCGAACTCGATGTCGGCATTGTCACCGCCCTTGTCGGCGCGCCTTTCTTCATCTGGATTGTCAGGCGCCAGAGGGTGCGTGAATTGTGACCATATACGCTCCCGTCATCGACAATCTCGTCTTCAATCGCCATGCCCGTCAGCGCCGGCGTCGCCTTGTCATCGCCGCCCTGTCGGCGCTCCTGATTGCCGCTTTCGCAACAACGCTGATGCTCGGGCAGTCCTTCACGCCGCCCGGCGATGTCATTCGCGTTCTGTTGGGGGAGGACATTGCCGGGGTAACCTTCACCGTCGGGCAGTTGCGCCTGCCGCGCGCGCTGCTGTCGATTCTGGCAGGCCTGAGCTTCGGGCTTGGCGGCGTCGCCTTCCAGATCATGCTGCGCAACCCGCTCGCCAGCCCTGACATTATCGGCATCAGTTCCGGGGCGAGCGCGGCAGCCGTTTTCGCCATCGTCGTCCTGCAGATGAACGGGCCGCTTGTCTCGGTCTTCGCCGTCGTGGCCGGTCTTGGCGTTGCACTTCTCGTCTATCTCCTGTCCTTCCGCAACGGCGTGGCCGGAACGCGGCTGATCCTCGTCGGCATCGGCGTTTCAGCCATGCTGGAAAGCTTCATCGCCTATATCCTCTCCGTTGCGCCGGCATGGACGTTGCAGGAGGCGATGCGCTGGCTGACCGGCAGCGTCAATGGTGCAAAAATTGCGCAACTGCTGCCGCTCCTCATCGCCCTCATCCTGTCCGGCGGCCTGCTTCTCAGCCGTGCGCGTGATCTGGAAGCGTTGAGACTGGGTGACGACGCTGCCGCAGCGCTTGGTGTGCGGGTGGGGCGAACGCGCATCATCGTCATCATCGCCGCCGTTGGCATGATCGCCTTTGCAACGGCGGTCTCGGGGCCTATCGCGTTTGTCGCATTCCTCTCCGGGCCGATTGCGGCGCGTATCGTCGGCAGCAACGGCTCGCTGCTCCTTCCTGCGGCGCTGGTTGGGGCGGCGCTGGTGCTGGTTGGCGATTATTGCGGCCAGTTCCTGTTGCCGGGCCGTTACCCGGTCGGCGTCGTTACCGGCGCGCTCGGTGCACCCTATCTGATTTACCTTATCGTGCGGGTCAACCGCAGCGGAGGCTCGTTATGACCGGTCACTCCCTTTCCGTGAACGGCCTGTCGGCCGGCTATGGCGAAAACCTCATCATCGACGGGCTGGATCTCACCGTTCCGCGCGGGAAGATCACCGTCATCGTCGGCGCCAATGCCTGCGGCAAGTCCACCCTGCTGCGCAGCATGTCGCGGCTCATTGCGCCGCGCGCCGGTCAGGTTCTGCTCGATGGAAAATCGATCCATCGTCTTCCCTCACGCGACCTCGCACGGCGCATGGGCCTTTTGCCGCAATCGCCGATAGCGCCGGAGGGCATTGTGGTTGCCGATCTCGTCAGCCGTGGCCGGCACCCGCATCACGGCCTGTTCGCCCGCTGGTCGCGACAGGACGACGAGGCCGTCGCCGCAGCCCTTGTCGCAACCGATACGGTGGAACTGGCCGAGCGGCCGGTGGACGAGCTTTCCGGCGGCCAGCGGCAACGCGTCTGGATCGCCATGGCGCTCGCTCAGCAGACAGACATATTGCTGCTGGATGAACCGACCACCTTCCTCGATATTAGCCACCAGGTCGAGGTGCTGGATCTTCTGACCGATCTCAACCACGCCCGGGAGACCACCATCGTCATGGTGCTGCACGATCTCAATCTCGCAGCCCGTTATGCCGATCATCTCGTCGCCATGAGGGACGGGAAGCTGCATGTCTTCGGCACGCCGGAGGACGTATTGACGGAGGAGAATGTCCGCCACGTCTTCGGCATCGAAAGCCGGGTCATCGAAGATCCGACCTCGGGCAAGCCGATGATGCTGCCGATCGGGCGGCATCGAACGGTGGCGGGGGCGGCAAAAGCCGTATCTCTTTAAGATACGGTTCTGTTGACTTCTGTGCGTATCTGTTTATGATACCAACATCACGAGGCCAGCAATGATCCGTTCTTTCAAAAACAAGCTGACCGCATCGATTGACGACGGATCTGTGAAGAAGGGCTTTCCCGCCGATCTGGTACGCCGCGCCCAGCAGCTGCTCACGATCCTGGATGCGGCGACCACGGTAGGAGACCTTCGCTCACCGCCCGGCAATCGTTTGGAAAAGCTGTCCGGCGATCGTGAGGGCCAGTATTCGATCCGGATTAACAAGCAGTGGCGCATCTGCTTCGTCTGGACGGAAGCAGGGCCGGAAAGCGTGGAAATAACCGACTATCACTAGTCTGGCATTCTCGTGGAGAGGCTCATGAAAAATCGGCCAAGGAGGGCCAGCGAGCATGACAATCAGTAAATCGCCTCCGATCCATCCGGGCGAAATCCTGCGGGAACTCTATCTTGAGCCGCTGGGCATGTCGGCTTACGCTCTTGCAAGGCACCTCAATATTCCGCGCACCCGCATAGAACGGATTGCGGGAGAGAAACTTGGTATCACCGCCGACACCGCCTTGCGCCTTGCAAAGTTTTTCAAGACCACACCGGAATATTGGCTGAACTTGCAGAATGCCTTTGACATTAAGGCGGCTGCTGCGAGGCTGGAAGCGGACCTTGCCAATATCAAGGAACTGGAAGCGGCCTAATTCTCAGCCGCCCGTCAGGTCACGGCCAGGCCGCATAAGATGGCGGTGGCACGTTCTGCATTCGCGTTGCCGTTCTCCTGAACCGGCCGGGAGACGTGCCCTCGTTGCGGGTGAAGAAGCGATTAAAATAGCCGGGGTCCTGAAATCCCAATCGGAATGCGATTTCAGCCACTTGCAGCGATGAGTTCAGAAGAAGGTCACGCGCTTCGGACAACAGTTCCCGATGAATATAGGCCTGCGGCGAAAGCCCCGTCGCCTTGCGCACCGCAAATCCAAGACGTTCGCGGTTGACGCCGAGTTGCCTTGCATAATCTTCCACGCCCCATTGATCGCGTTTGTGCTGGCTGACCAGCAGCACGAAACGCTCGGTGAGGCTGCCGGGCGTTGAGACGGCCGCGGCAATATCGGCTATGGCGTGCTGGCAGATGCGAATGAGGGTGACGGAGAGCAGGCTGGCGATGATCGTGTCCGAACCGGTTGTCGCGCGGACATTTTCGCTGGCGATGGTCTCGAGATAACCCGCAAGTTCCTGCCGGTCTTTCTCCGCCGGCGCCTGCGTCAGAACACGCTGCAATATATTGCGCACGGCGCTTGCGCTCGTGCCGGTGGGCATCGCATGGGCAAGCCCGATTTCGCTCGTCCTCAGCAGCGATCCACGGCTTCCGGCAGTCAGCCGCAGGCGGCCGGCGGGGCCGATGGGCAGCCAGACGAGCCCCGGTGCTGGGACAGGCAGCGTCTTTTCGCCCTGTATGATTTCCGCTTCCCCGGCCGACAGGAGAAGCAGATGGGCACTATCCGATTCCAGCCGGAACTCAGATATGCGCAGCGTCGAGGCGAGGGTGCGCGCCGTGATCTCCACGCGATTGCCGGCAATCTGACTATGCAGCGGCATACGGCCTCCAAGAGTACAATAATGCGCTACATTAGTGCATTTTATATGTGGCTGTCATTGCTAAACTTTGATCAGCGCAGGGGAAAGCCTTGAGGAGAACGGCAACCCCGATAAGGCGCTTTGGGAGGAACATCATGAATAATCTGAAGCGCAGAACGCTGTTCTGCCTGCTCTCCGGTGCTGCCTTGTCGGCGGTATCTTTCGGTCACGCCATTGCGCAGGACCGTACCTCGGTGAAGATCGGTTATGCCGTTTCGAAAAGCGGTGCAAATGCCACGGGTGCTGGCATAACCACCATTCCGAACTACAAATTGTGGGTGAAAGAGGTCAACGACGCCGGTGGCCTGACCCTGCCGGATGGCAAGCGCCTGCCGGTGGAAGTGGTGGAGTATGACGACCGCTCCTCGGCCGAGGATGCGGTGCGGTTCACCGAGCGTCTGGCGAGCCAGGACAAGGTCGATTTCATCCTGCCGCCTTGGGGCACGGGCTTCAATCTGGCCGTTGCGCCGCTTTACGACCGTTTCGGTTATCCACAGCTGGCCGTGACCGGCGTTACCGACAAGGCCCCCGATTTCGCGGCGCGCTGGAAAAAGAGCTTCTGGATGCTGGGCGGTGGTCATGACTATGCGAATGCGCTCGCCGACGTTTTGAAAGCCGCACGCGAGGCCGGCCAGATCAACGAAAAGGTCGCGGTGATTTCCGTGGCTGACGGTTTTGGCATCGATCTCATCAAGGCCGCGCGGCCGGCGCTGAAGGAAGCTGGTTTTACGCTTGCCTATGACAAGACCTATCCGGTCGGCACTTCCGATTTCGCCGCACTGGTGAACGAGGCGGCGGCGAGCGGCGCGGACAGCTTCATCGCCTTTTCGTATCCGCCCGATAGTTTTGCGGTAACGAAACAGGCGCAAACGGCGAAGTTCAACCCGAAGGTGCTTTATGTCGGCGTCGGCGGTGCTTTCCCGATCTTCCCGAAGGTTTCCGATGGCAAGCAGGAGGGCGTGATCAGCATCGGCGGCGTCGATGGCAGCAGCGACAAGATCGAGGATTATTTCAAGCGCCACGAAGCCTTCATCGGCACCAAGCCCGACAGCTGGGCAAGCGCCATCACCTATGCAAGCCTCGAAATGCTGGCCGAGTCCATCCAGCGCGTCGGCCTCGACAAGGCGGCCGTGGCAAATGAGCTTTCGACGGGAAGCTTCGACACCGTCATCGGCCCGGTCAAGCTTGAAGACAACCAGCTTCGCCAGCTCTGGTGGGCCGGGCAATGGCAGGGTGACCGTTTCGTGGCGATTGCGCCCGCAGACCGCCCGGGCGCGGCCAAGCCGGTCATTCCGAAGCCGCATTGGTGAGCCTTTGCCGGCCGGGGCCGTAAACCCCGGCCGGAAGGCTTCGGCCATCTTCCATACTGGAGACATTCCCTTGTTCTTATCCACCCTCATCTTCGGCTTGATGCTGGGAGGGACCTATGCGCTGATCGCGCTTGGACTTTCGCTGCAATATGGCATTGCCCGCATCATGAACCTTGCCTATGGCGAGGTGTTGATTGCGGCTGCCTTCATCACCTTCGTGCTGTTTTCCAGCTATGGCCTGTCGCCGCTCTGGTCGCTCTTCATCATCGTGCCGCTCGGTTACGCCCTGTCTTTCGTGATCTACCGGGTCATGATGCGGCCGCTGGTGCGCCGTTCGGGCGGCTCCGGCCGTCTGGAAGTCGATTCCATTCTGGCGACCTTCGGGCTGCTCTTCGTTATCCAGGGCATCATGCTCGTGGCGTTCGGCGGCAACTACCATTCCTATTCCTATCTATCCGATGGCGTCGACATCTTCGGCACGACGGTGGCGCTGAATCGGCTCCTGTCCTTCGGCCTGTCGGTCGCAATCGGCGGAGGGCTTTATCTGGCGCTTACCCACAGCCGCTGGGGTCTCAACCTGCGGGCGGTGGCGCTTGCGCCCAAATCCGCGCCGCTGGTTGGCATTGATGTGAACCGTGTGGCCTCGATCGGCTTTGCCCTTGGTGGCGCACTCGCCGTGGCAGGTGGGGTGATGATTTCGATGTACCAGACCTTTTCCGCCTCATATGGCGTGGTCTTCACCATGAAGGCGCTTGTTGTCGTCATCATGGGCGGTGTCGGCAATCTGCTCGGCGCGCTGGTGGCCGGCCTGCTGCTCGGCCTCGTGGAAACCTTCGTGCTTGTTTATGTCGATCCCGGCCTCACGCTTGCCGCCACCTATCTGCTCTTTCTCGTGGTGCTGCTCTGGCGTCCGGAAGGCATCTTCGCAAGGAGGGGCAAATGATCCCGCTTCTCATCGGCCTTGCCACAGCCCGCTGCTGGCGCTTTCCCCTTTCTTCTTCGATGCCTATGGCGTCGGCGTCATCATCGGCCTTCTCGGTTATGCGACGCTTGCCTCCGCCTGGGCGATGTTTTCCGGCCCGACGCGTTACATTTCGCTCGCTACCGTCGCCTTCTTCGGTGTCGGGGCCTATACGGTTGCGGTGCTGAGCGAGGTTTTGCCATGGCCGCTAGTGCTGCTGTGCGCGGCGCTTGTCGGCGCGGCGCTGGCGCTTGTCGTCGGGCTGTCCACGTTGCGCGTCGCCGGCATTTATTTCGTGATCTTTTCCTTTGGCCTTGCCGAACTCATCCGCCAGCTCATCACCTGGTATGAGGTGAATGTGACCGGCACGCTCGGGCGTTACATCTTCCTGCCGCTGGAGCCGCAGCACGTACTCTGGCAATTGCTGGCGCTGGCTGTCATCACCCTTCTGCTGGCAATCCTGATCGACCGTAGCAAGCTCGGACTGGCATTGAAGGCAATCGGTGACGACGAGGTCGTGGCCGCCCATGCGGGCATTAATCTGGCCCGCACCAAGCTGACGCTCTTCGTGCTTTCCGCCACGATCATCACGCTGGTCGGCGCCATTCAGGCCCCGCGCTGGGTCTATATCGAGCCGGCCATCGTGTTTAATCCGCAGGTATCGTTCCTCACCGTCATCATGGCCCTGCTTGGCGGAGCCACGCGCCGCTGGGGACCCATTCTCGGTGCGGTGCCGCTATTCCTGCTGTTCGAGTGGCTGGGCGCGAACTTCCCCAACCATTTTTCCATCATCCTCGGCGCTCTATTCATCCTCATCGTCTTTGTGTTGCCGGATGGCGTGCTGGCGGCGCTAGAGAAGTTGCGCAAAAAGGAGAAAGCCGCATGAGCGCCGTTCTCGAAATCACCGATATCCGCAAGACCTTTGGCGGGCTGAAGGCGGTGGATGGCCTTGGCCTTACCATCGAGGCCGGCGAGGTCGTCGGGCTGCTCGGGCCAAACGGTTCCGGCAAGACGACGCTGTTGAACCTCGCCTCCGGGTCACTGAAGCCCACTGAAGGGTCTATCCGGCTCAAAGGGCAGGAGATTGCAGGCCGGCGGCCGGATGTGATTGCGCGCGCCGGCGTGGCGCGCACCTTCCAGCTCGTGCGGCTTTTGCCGTCGCTTTCGCTGCTCGAAAACGTTGCCGTATCGGCCATGTTCGGCCCGCAGCGGCTTTCACGCCCCGAGGCGGAGAAGGTCGCGCGCGCCTGCCTCGAAAGAACAGGTCTTGCCGGGCGGGAAACCATGCCGGCCGGTGATCTCACCTATATCGATCAGAAACGCCTTGAACTGGCGCGTGCGCTGGCGGGCGAACCGAAGCTTCTGCTTCTCGATGAATGGCTTGCGGGCCTCAACCCCACGGAACTGCAGGAAGGAATAGCGTTGATCCGGCGGCTGGCGTCCGAGGGTACGACGATCCTGCTGGTGGAACATATCATGGCCGCTGTGCGCGCCCTTTGCCCGCGCTCCGTGGTCATGGCGGCCGGTCGCAAGATCGCTGACGGGCCGACGGCAACGGTGCTTGACGATCCGCAGGTCATTTCCGCCTATCTGGGAGCGGCACATGCTTGAAATAGATGCACTGACAATCCGTTACGGCAAACATCTCGCGGTTGACGGCATATCGCTCAATGTCGCCAAGGGCGAAACGGTGGTGCTGCTCGGCGCCAATGGTGCTGGCAAGTCTTCACTGCTGAAAGCGGTCGGTGGCATGGTGGCTCCCGCCTCGGGCGAAGTACGCGTCAACGGCGTGTCGCTTGCCGCTGTTCCCGCCCATCAGATCGTGGAACGGGGCGTGGCGCTGGTGCCGGAGGGGCGCGGAATTTTCGCGGCGTTGACGGTGGAGGACAATCTCCGTCTTGGGGCCAATCCCCGCCATGCCCGTTCAGCGGAAAAGGCGACACGAGAGCATATTTTCGCACTGTTTCCCCGCCTTGCGGAGCGGCGGCAGCAGCTTGCCGGTACCATGTCCGGCGGCGAACAGCAGATGGTCGCCATCGGGCGGGCGCTGATGTCGGCACCCGATTATCTGCTGCTGGACGAGCCGAGCCTTGGCCTTGCGCCCATCGTTACGCAGGAACTTTTTGCCGCTCTGGCGGAGATCAAGAAGAGCGGCCTTTCCATTCTGATTGTGGAGCAGAATGTGCGCGAAAGCCTCTCACTTGCCGATCGCGGATATTTGCTTGAAGCAGGGCGGATTGTCGGGGCAGGCACGGCTGAGGCCCTGTCCGCCGATCCCGCCGTGCAACGGGCGTTTCTTGGCGGCACCACCGCCGCCATTGTCTGAATTCAGGAGGAAGACCATGCAGACAGTCAATCTTTTCATCGGCGGCGACCATTGCCCGGCCACAAGCGGCAAGCGTTTCGAACGCAGCAACCCCATCACCGGCGATGTGGCGACGAGTGCTGCGGCGGCAACGGTGGAGGACGCCACCCGGGCAGCCGATGCCGCGGCGGCCGCTTTCCCGGTCTGGTCGGCAACGCCGCCCGGTGAACGCCGCCGCCTGCTTCTGGCTGCCGCGCAGGCGCTTCTCGCCGCCGGGCCTGACATTACCCAGGCGATGAAGGAAGAAATCGGCGCAACCGATGCCTGGGCCGGTTTCAACGTCAAACTGGCAAGCGACATGCTGGTAGAGGCGGCAAGCCTGACGACCCAGATCAAGGGAGAGGTCATCCCTTCCAACCGTCCCGGAACCATGGCGATGGCGCTGCGCCAGCCCGCCGGTGTCGTGCTGTCCATCGCGCCGTGGAACGCGCCGGTCATTCTCGGCGTGCGCTCCATCGCCACGCCGCTCGCCTGCGGCAATACGGTTGTCATGAAGACCTCGGAACTGTGCCCGCGCACCCATGCGCTGATCATTGAAGCCGTCGCTTCGGCGGGTCTGCCCAAGGGCGTGCTCAACGCCGTCTCCAATGCGCCCGAAGATGCGGCAAAGATCGTCGATACGCTTATCGCACACCCCGCCGTCAGACGCGTGAATTTCACCGGCTCGACCCGCGTTGGCCGGGTGATTGCCGAAACGGCCGGCCGTTATCTGAAACCCGCTTTGCTGGAGCTTGGCGGCAAGGCGCCGTTCATCGTGCTTGATGACGCCGATATCGATGCGGCTGTCGCGGCTGCCGCTTTCGGCGCTTATATGAACCAGGGCCAGATCTGCATGTCGACGGAGCGCATCATCGTGCTCGACAGCGTCGCCGATGCATTTGTGGAGGCCTTCGCCAAGAAAGCTTCGAGCCTTACTGCTGGCGATCCGCGTGAAGGCAAAACACCGCTCGGCTCGCTGGTCAGTGCGGAGGCGACATCCCGCATTCGGTCGTTGGTGGATGACGCTGTCTCCAAGGGCGCTCGGCAGGTTGCCGGTGGCGGCGGCAACGGCACGATGCTCGATGCGATTGCCGTCGATGGCGTCACTCCCGCCATGCGGCTTTATGCGGAGGAAAGCTTCGGTCCTGTCGTTTCGATCATCAGGGCCGGCAGCATCGATGAGGCGGTGAGCATCGCCAACGAAACCGAGTTCGGTCTTTCCGCCGCGATTTTCGGCAGGGATCAGGCACGGGCGCTTGCCATTGCCGCCCGCATCGAAAGCGGCATATGCCACATCAACGGCCCCACCGTTCACGATGAGGCGCAGATGCCCTTCGGCGGGGTAAAGGCCTCCGGTTACGGCCGCTTCGGCGGCACGGCGGGCATTGCGGAATTCACTGAGCTACGCTGGGTCACGCTGCAGGACGGGCCGCTGCATTATCCGATCTGAACCAAGAGCGCTGGCGGGCGGCGTCATCGCCGCTCGTCGATCAGCCAGCCGGTGAGTTTTCTTACCGCACTGTCGCTGCTTTTCGGCCGCATCAGCCAGTAGCCGCGTCCCGGCGCATCGAGGCTTGGGCCTGCCGTCACCAGCACGCCGGCCTCAAGCAACGGATCGACCAGTCCCGCCCAGCCGAGCGCGAAACCCTGTTCGCCGATGGTTGCCTGCACCACCATGGTGTAATTGTTGAAGCTGATATCGCCGCCATCATGCTCGGCACCGCGATGCACGCCGAAATGCTTGAAATAGGCAGCCCAGTCGAACCAATGCGCCTGCGAGGTATTTTCGAGGTGGATGAGCTTCCGCCGTGAAAAATCCGCAACGGTTGCGGGTTCCGGTGTCCCGGCCAGCAGGGCAGGCGAGCAGACCGGCGTGACCTTTTCCGAGAGGAGCAGCACGGCACCGTCGCCCGCTTCCTGCCGCGTTCCGAAAATTATCATCACGTCGCTATCGTGTTTGCCCTGGCCCAGCGGGTCCTGCGTTGCGACGATCTGGATATTGATGTCAGGATTGAGCACGCGAAAACCATGCATTCTCGGGATGAGCCACAGGGACGAGAAGGCATAGTCCGTGTGCAGGCGGATGGTCTGGCGTTCCTCCGTCCGGCGCAACTGCTGCGCAAGAAGGTCGATGGCGTCGACATTGCGCGAGACGATCTCGAACAGCCGCTGGCCTTCCGTCGTCAGTTCGATACCGCGATGTTTACGGCGGATGAGGGTTACACCCAGTTCCTCCTCCAGCCTGCGGATCTGATAGCTGACGGCCGGCTGGGTCAGACGCAGGGATGCCGCCGCCGCCGTCAGGCTGCCGCGGCGGGCAACCTCGGTGAAAATGCGCATCCATCCCAGATCGAGCGGCCTGTCTGACATTAAAATTCCTTATATCAACCATCGAAAAATACCCGCTTCACAGGCAAAAGCAACGTGGTGTTCAATAAACTGGATTGATAAAAGGGGAGCCGCAATGAAAACCATTTCTCATCTGCATCGCATCGCCGCCGGTCTCTTTCTGTCCGTGGCGGCCTTCTCCACCCCGCTTCAGGCGGCCGATGACGCGGCCTGCAAGACGATCCGTCTCAGCGATCCCGGCTGGACCGACATTACTGCCACCAACGGTGTCGCTTCCGTTTTGCTCGATGCGCTGGGTTATGAGGCTGACGTCAAGACGCTGTCGGTGCCGATCGGGTATCAGGCGATGAAGAATGGCGAAATCGACGTTTTCCTCGGCAACTGGATGCCGGCGCAGAAATCCTTCGTGGACGATCTGAACGCCGCCAAGGCAGCCGAGGTGATGACGAAGAATCTTGAAGGCGCAAAGTTTACGCTGGCAGTGCCTTCTTACATGGCGGAAAAGGGCGTCAAGGATTTCGCCGATCTCGCCAAACATGCCGATGAATTTGAAAGCAAGATTTACGGCATCGAGCCCGGTGCGCCAGCCAACCAGAATATCCAGAAGATCATCGACGCCAATGATTTCGGCCTGAAGGGCTGGCAGCTCGTCGAATCCGGCGAGCAGGCCATGCTGGCGCAGGTGGAGCGGGCGGGCAGGGACAAGAAGGCCGTGGTCTTCCTCGCCTGGGCGCCGCATCCGATGAATGAGAAGATCGATATCGCCTATCTCTCTGGCGGCGACGCCTATTTCGGTCCGAATTTCGGCGGCGCGGAAGTCTATACGCTCGCCCGCACCGGCTGGCCGCAGCAATGCCCGAATGCGGCGACGCTGTTCAAGAACCTGAAATTCGATATCGGTATGGAAAACAGCCTGATGGGCTCCATTCTCGGTGGTGAGGATTCCAAGGCGGCGGCAACGGCTTGGCTGAAAGCTAATCCGCAGGCGCTGGATGGCTGGCTGCAGGGTGTCACCACGCTGGATGGCAAGCCGGGTGCGGACGCCGTCAAAGGCAAGCTTGGTCTCTAAGCCGGAAAGTGGAAATGCCGCGTCCCAATATCCTGATCCTGATGGCCGACCAGTTCAACGGGACGTTTTTTCCCGATGGCCCGGCCGATTTTCTGTACGCACCCCATCTGAAAGCCTTGGCGGAGCGGTCTGTCCGCTTCGCCAACACCTATACGGCAAGCCCGCTCTGCGCACCGGCTCGCGCCTCCTTCATGTCCGGGCAATTGCCAAGCCGCACGCGGGTTTACGATAATGCCGCCGAATTTGCTTCCGATATTCCGACCTATGCGCACCACCTGCGGGCGGCGGGTTATTACACCGGCCTTTCAGGAAAGATGCATTTCGTCGGCCCGGACCAGCTGCATGGCTTCGAGGAGCGCCTGACGACGGATATTTATCCCGCCGATTTCGGCTGGACACCCGACTATACCAGGCCGGGTGAGCGGATCGACTGGTGGTATCACAATCTCGGTTCGGTCACCGGCGCAGGCGTTGCCGAAATCACCAACCAGATGGAATATGATGACGAGGTGGCCTATCACGCCACCCGCAAGCTCTACGATCTGTCGCGTCGTCTAGACGACCGGCCGTGGTGCCTGACGGTCAGCTTCACCCATCCGCACGACCCCTATGTGGCGCGGCGCAAATTCTGGGACCTCTACGAAGACTGCCCCGAGCTTGATCCGCAGACATCGGCGATTGCCTTCGACGAGCAGGATCCGCATTCGAAACGATTGCTGGAAGCCTGCGATCATGAAGCTTTCGATATTTCACCGGAGCAGATACGCCGGGCACGGCGCGGTTATTTTGCCAATATCTCCTATATTGACGAAAAGATCGGCGAAATTCTCGACGTGCTGAAGGCGACGCGGATGGAGGAGGACACGATCATTCTCTTCCTGTCCGACCATGGCGACATGCTGGGCGAGCGCGGGCTGTGGTTCAAGATGTGTTTCTTCGAAGGTTCCGCCCGCGTGCCCTTGATGGTGGCCGCGCCGGGCTGGCAGCCGGCCCTGATCGACACGCCAGTCTCCACACTCGATGTCACGCCGACGCTCTGCGGTCTGGCGGGGCTCGATATCACCTCGCTCAAACGCTGGACGGATGGCGAGGATCTGGCGGCGCTGGCAGCGGGAACTGGCGAGCGCGGCCCGGTGCCGATGGAATATGCCGCCGAAGGCTCGATAGCACCGCTCGTCGCCCTTCGCGACGGGCGCTACAAGCTGTCGGTCTGCGAGGCCGATCCGCCGTTGCTTTATGATATCGAGGCGGACCCTGATGAGCGCACGAACCTTGCCGGCGACCCTGCTTTCAGCGCCGTCCTCTCATCGCTTTCCGCTGAAATCGACCGGCGATGGCAGCTCCCGGTTTTCGACGCGGCGGTGCGGGAAAGCCAGGCAAGGCGCTGGGTGGTCTACAAGGCGTTGCGCAACGGCGCTTATTACCCGTGGGATTACCAGCCTTTGCAGAAAGCCTCCGAGCGCTATATGCGCAACCACATGGACCTTAACGTGCTGGAGGAAAACCAGCGGTATCCGCGCGGGGAATGAAGCGGTTAGGGCCTATCGCGTCGCATTTTTAGGTTCGTCGCCACTGGAAACGACGTGCTTTTCATCGCAGCGACGCGAAAAGCCGGAGCCTGACCCAGTTCAGTGCCGCAAGTTTGAAGCGATCGTAGAATGAACGCGCGAAACGCACATAGCGCATGATCCATGCGAGCCAGGGATAGGTGAGGAGCTTTTCCCGGCCGGCGTGATAAATACGCTCGACGATCAGGAATGTCGCGAGATGGGCAAGGACCGTCAGAACCAGTCCCACCTTGACGGCGCCATGGGCAATGAGGACGAGACCGATGATCTTCATGGGTTCGGCGATGGCGAAGGGCACCGCAAGGCAAAAGAGAATGGCAAGACGCGGCAATCGCGCGATCCGGCTTTCCAGTCGCTTGATGAATGTCAGTCCGGATATGGCCCTGATGACGGGCCGGTAGAGCGGGCGGAAAATGCCGTCGAGGATGAGGGCGAAAACGATGATCGCCCGAAGCGGAAAGACGAGGATCGTCCGGATTTTGCTCTTCACCTCGGCGGGTCTCCAAATAGGGCGTAACGCCCATCCTTAATCGCCTGAAACATGTCAAAACGAAGTCGTGTCGTCGTTCAGCCCTGCCGCACGCTCGCATACATGCCGGTGGTGCGGAATTCGCTCGGATTGGTGCCGTAGAGCCTGCGAAAGACCTTGGAGAAATAGTTCGGATCCTCGAAACCGCACAGCACCGACACCTCCTTGATGGGAAGGTTGGCCGCCGAGGTGAGAAGCTTCGCCGCCCGGCGCAGGCGTCGCTGCAGCACGAATTCCGCCGGCGACAGGCCCTCGCTCGCCGCGAAGATGCGGGAAAAATGCGCGCGGCTCAAGCCTGCCACCGCCGCAAGGTCGCTGACCGAAAGCCGTTCGCCGAGATGGCTGTCTATGTAGCTCAGCACCTGCTGCATGGTGCGATATTCGCCGCCGAAAGAAGGATGAGAACCGAAGACATCGTCATAAAGCGTCATTGCCGCTTCATAAGCGACGGCGGAGGCGGCACCTGGCGTTTCCGCGCCATTGACGAGGCGCGAGCAGCATTCGGCAAGATGATCCACGGTCTCGGGCTGGAGTTTGAGGATAGGGCCGGTGACGGAGAGGATATTGCGGTGAATGCGCAGAGCTTCCTCGCCATTCATGGAAATCCAGAAGAATTTCCACTCCTTGCCTTCTTCCAGCCAGTAGCGGTGATTGTGCGGTATGAGCAGCAGCAGGGTTTCGCCCGGCCTCACCACATAGTGGCGGTTCTCGTAACGCAGGTTGCCCTGTCCGGCGATGCAATATTGCAGCACGGTAAAAGGCGTCTGGCCGCGTTTGCGCCCGTCCCAGTCGTAATTGCCACTGCGGCGGATTTCATAACCGCTGCTGGTCGGCATGGTGTGCAGCGTCTGGCGGCCGCGCGGCAGCGAAACTGTTCGCATGCCGGGTCCCTGATCGATCAAATCCTGCAGCACAAAATTACCCATGAAAGCATAATCCTTCTCTGGTCCTCGCGGATATTATACGCATAATCCCGATCCGAGGAGACAGCCAGCGGGATATTGCTGCTGAAAAATTGGGAGTAAGGCCGGTTTTCCGGGATTCTTACGGGTATTTTTCTGCAACGCCATTTTACGATCCTGCGGCCCGTTTCACCCGTTCGATTTGCAACAGAGGTGGCGTTATGAGTTTCAAAATCGCTATTATTGGCGCAGGCAGCGTCGGTTTCACGAAAAAACTGTTCACCGATCTCCTGTGTGTGCCGGAGTTTCGCGATATTGAAGTCGCGCTGACGGATATCAGCCAGCGCAATCTGGATATGATCAGGGCGATCCTCGAGAAGATCGTCGAGGCCAATGGTTTCCCCGTCAAGGTGACGGCCGATACCGACCGCAGGCGGGCGCTGGAGGGCGCGAAATATATTATCAGCTGCGTGCGGGTCGGCGGGCTGGAAGCCTATGCGGACGATATCCGCATTCCGCTGAAATACGGCATCGACCAGTGCGTGGGCGATACGATCTGCGCCGGCGGCATTCTCTACGGTCAGCGCAACATTCCCGTCATTCTGGATTTCTGCAAGGATATCCGCGAAGTCGCCGCACCGGGTGCGAAATTCCTGAACTACGCCAACCCTATGGCGATGAACACCTGGGCGGCCATCGAATATGGCAAGGTGGATACGGTCGGTCTCTGCCACGGCGTTCAGCACGGCGCCGAACAGATCGCCGAAATTCTCGGTGCGAAAAGCGTGTCCGAGCTGGATTACATCTGCTCCGGCATCAACCACCAGACATGGTTCATCGATCTGAGGCTCAACGGTCGCAAGATCGGCAAGGACGAGCTGGTCGCGGCCTTTGAGGCGCATCCGGTCTTCTCGCAGCAAGAGAAACTGCGCATCGACGTGCTGAAGCGGTTCGGCGTCTATTCGACGGAAAGCAACGGCCATCTGTCCGAATATCTGCCGTGGTATCGCAAGCGGCCGGAAGAGATTGCCCGCTGGATCGACATGTCCGACTGGATCCACGGTGAAACCGGGGGGTATCTGCGCCACTCCACCGAAACACGCAACTGGTTCGAAACCGAGTTTCCGCAGTTCCTCGCCTCGGCCGCCAAGCCCATCGATCCGGCCAAGCGCTCCAATGAACATGCGAGCCACATTCTGGAAGCGCTGGAAACCGGGCGTGTCTATCGCGGTCATTTCAACGTCAAGAACAATGGCGTCATCACCAATCTGCCGGCGGACGCCATCATCGAATCCCCCGGTTTCGTCGACCGTTTCGGCATCAACATGGTCTCAGGCATAACCCTGCCGGAAGCCTGCGCAGCCACCTGCATGGCCTCCATCAACGTGCAGCGCATGTCCGTGCATGCGGCGGTGAGCGGCGATATCGATCTTTTGAAGCTTGCCGTGCTGCACGATCCGCTGGTCGGTGCCGTCGCCACACCGGAGGAGGTCTGGCAGATGGTGGACGAGATGGTCGTCGCGCAGGCGCGCTGGCTGCCGCAATATGCCGATGCCGTGCCGGCGGCGAAGGAGCGGCTTGCGAAATCCAGGGTCAAGACCCGCGACTGGGCCGGTGCCGCCCGCCGCAATGTGCGCTCCATCGAAGAACTGCGGGCCGAAAAATCGGCGCTGAAAAAGGCTGTTTGAAGGAAAAGGCATGGGAACAGGCCGGGCGGCGGAAGGGAGTTCGCCGCCACGGCCAGAACGATCACAGAGGGTGGGCGGTCGAAGAGCTGCCATTTGGGAGGAATGACGATGTTACTTCAACGCAGGATCGGTATCATCTCGGCACTGGGTCTCGGTGTTTCGATGATCGCACTCAATGCGAATGCCTTCGAGACCACCACGCCGCCGGAGCCGCCGCAATTTCCGGCCGAAGGCAAGATCAACTATGTGGCGCGCGATTCGATCCTCGAATTCAAGGCGCTGCCGAGCTACAGCGAGCCTGACTGGGTCAGCGAGAAATTCGAAAAGACCGGCAAGCTGCCGCCCTTGAAAGAGCGCCTGCCGGAAGAACCGCTGGTCTACAAGACCGGCAATATGCCCGACGGTATGGGCGTTTACGGCGATACGATGCGCCATGTGGTCGGCGGCAGGCCCGAGGGCTGGAACTATATTGCCGGCCAGAGCCAGGGCTGGGGCGGCATCGATATCGCCCTTTCCGAATGCCTGACGCGCACCGCACCGCTCTTCCAGGTGGATGCCAAGGATACCGAGCCGCTGCCCAATCTGGCGAAAAGCTGGGAATGGTCCGAGGATGGCCACAAGCTGACGATGCATCTCGTCAAGGGCGCGAAATGGTCGGACGGCGAGTCCTTCAATGCCGATGACGTGATGTTCTACTGGGAAGATGCGGTCGTCGACCCCAATGTTTCACCGCTTGGCGGCGGCGCATCGCCCGAGGCTTTCGGTGAGGGAACGACCCTTAAAAAGATCGATGATTACACCGTCGAATGGACCTTCAAGGCGGCTTTTCCCAAGCAATATCTCTACACCATGGCCTATCCGAGCTTCTGCCCCGGGCCGTCGCATATCCTGAAACCGCAGCATCCGAAATATTCCAAGAATACCTATAACCAGTTCAAGAACGCTTTCCCGCCGGAATATATGAACATGCCGGTCATGGGGGCATGGGTGCCGGTCGCTTATCGGCCTGATGACATCATCGTGCTGCGACGCAATCCCTATTACTGGAAGGTGGATGAGAAGGGCCAGCAGCTGCCTTATCTCAACGAGGTGCACTACAAGCTTTCCACCTGGGCCGACCGTGATGTCCAGGCCGTGGCAGGATCGGGCGATTTCTCCAACCTCGAACAGCCGGAGAATTTCGTCGCCTCGCTTAAACGCGCCGCCGATCCCAATGCGCCGGCCCGTCTTGCCTTCGGGCCGCGGCTCATCGGTTATAATCTGCAGATGAATTTCTCCGCTAATGGCTGGGGCAATCCGGATGAACGCGGGCAGGCCATTCGTGAACTGAACCGCAACGAGGTTTTCCGTCAGGCCGTCACATCGGCCATCGACCGCAAGGCAGTCGGCGACTCGCTGGTGAAGGGGCCGTTCACGGCGATCTATCCGGGCGGCATTTCATCGGGCACCAGCTTCTATGACCGCGCCTCCACGGTCTATTACCCCTTCAAACTCGAGGCCGCCAAGGCCGCACTCGCCTCGATAAGCCTCAAGGATACGGACGGCGATGGTTTCCTGAATTTCCCGAAGGAAACGCTGGGTGGCCGCAATGTCGAGATTACCCTTCTCGTCAATAACGGTTACGCGACGGACAAGAGCCTCGCGGAAGGTCTTGTTGGCCAGATGGCTAAACTCGGCCTTCGCGTCGTCATCAACAGCCTCGATTCCAACCAGCGCGATGCTGCTCATTATGGCGGGCAGTTCGACTGGCTGGTGCGCCGCAACTCCACCGAGCTTTCATCCGTGGTGCAGAATACCGAGCAGCTTGCCCCTGTCGGCCCGCGCACCAGCTGGAACCATCGCTCGCCCGAAGGCAAGGAACTCGATCTGATGCCGTTCGAGAAGGAGATGGCCGATCTTGTTCGCAAGTTCATCTCCTCGCAGGACAATGCAGAGCGGGCCGAACTGATGAAGCAGTATCAGAAGGTCTATACGCAGAACCTCTATACGATCGGTCTCACCGAATATCCCGGCGCGCTGATCGTCAACAAGCGGTTCTCGAATGTGCCGCAGGGCACGCCGATCTTCATGTTCAACTGGGCTGAAGACTCCATCATCCGCGAACGCCTTTGGGTCGCGGCGGATAAGCAGGGCAAATACGAACTCTTCCCGCAGCAGCTTCCCGGCAAGCCGGGTGAGGGCGGACCGATTAACTAGAACTCCTCCCGGAGAAAACCCGGTACCGGTCGCGCGTGAAGCGCGGCCGGAGATACACGGCCCATCCAAACCGAGGAAGACCGTTCGATGCTGAGATTTCTGACGATACGCGTTGCATCCGCCATTCCGGTATTGTTGATCCTGAGCGTGGTAACCTTCGCCATCATTCAGGCACCGCCCGGCGATTATGCCGACTACATCCGCTCGCAGCTGATGAACCAGGGCGGCGCGTCCTTCGAACAGGCGGAAGCGCAGGCTCAGGCTTATCGCATCGAGCACGGCCTCGATAAGCCGCTCGTCATTCAATATTTCAACTGGATCGGCGGCATCGTCACCCGCGGCGATTTCGGCTACAGCTTCTATTACAACAAGCCGGTCGCCGATGTGGTTGGCGAACGCCTGCCGCGCACCATTGCGCTGGCGCTGGTCTGCCACATCTTTGCATCGGTTCTCGGTATCGCCTTCGGCATCTGGGCGGCCACACGGCAATATTCCTGGGTCGACAATCTTCTGTCGACCGTTGCCTTCCTCGGCATGACGATCCCGCGCTTCCTGATGGCGCTGATCCTCGTCTATCTCATGGTGTTTCATTTCGACGTGTCGGAGATCGGCAGCTTCTTTTCGCCGCAATATGGCGGTGCGCCGTGGTCATGGGCCAAGTTCGTCGATCTCGTCAGCCATGTCTGGCCGGTGGTCGCCATCGCCGTCTTCGGTGGGCTGGCCTATAATATGCGGGTGATGCGCGGCAATCTGCTCGATACGCTAAATGCGCAATATGTCGAGACGGCGCGCGCCAAGGGTCTTCCGGAAGGCGCCGTCATCATGCGCCATGCGGTTCCGAACGCCGTGCACCCGCTCGTCATGTATCAGGGCGTGGTGCTGCCTTACATGTTGAGCGGCGAGATCGAAACCGCGATCATCTTCGCGTTGCCGACCGTCGGCCCGGCCATTGTCGGCTCCATGGCGGTGGGGGACGTCTATGTCACCGCGACCTTCATGATGGTGCTGGCTGCAACGCTGATCGTCGGCAACATCATCGCCGATATGCTGCTTGCCATGCTTGACCCGCGCGTTCGCGAATTCGGGAGGGCCTGAGATGATGGCGTTTGACGAGATGAAGACCGAAACCGCCACCGCAGCAAAACCCGACCGTTCCGCCCATGGCAACGAGACCTATCTCGCGCTGGTCTGGCGGCGTCTCAGACGCTCCTTCACCGGCATGGTCGGGCTGGTGCTGGTGGCGCTGTTGATCCTGATCGCCATCTTTGCAGATTTCTTCGCGCCGATGAACCCGCTCGAAACCCATGGCAGCTTCTCGCCGCCGCAGGTGGTGCGCTTCACCGACAAGGACGGCAATTTCAGCCTTGCACCGCGCGTCTATGCCATCGCCGAAACGGAAGAGCTTGATCCGGTCACCTTCCAGCCCATCGTCGGGCCGGATTACGACAATCCCGTCCATCTCGGCTTCTTCGTCAAAGGTGCGGAATACAGGCTGCTGGGCCTCATCCCGATGAGCCGTCACTTCTTCGGCTCGACCGACGGCCAGCCGGTGCATTTTCTCGGCACCGACAAGTTCGGACGCGACGTGCTGTCGCGCGCCATCTATGGCTCGCGCATCTCGCTTGCCATTGCCTTGAGCGTCGTCGCCATCGTCACCGTCATCGGCACCAGCGTCGGGTTGATATCAGGATATTTCGGCGGGCCGCTGGATGCCTGGGTGCAGCGTTTCGTGGAGGTAGTACTGGCCTTCCCGCAATTGCCGCTCTATCTCGCGCTGACCTCGCTCATTCCGGTAACCGCACCCACTACCGTGTTCCTCGTCTTCGTCGTCGGCGTCATGTCGGCGCTCGGCTGGGCGCAGATGTCACGCGAGGTGCGCGGCAAGACGCTGGCGCTGGCGCGTATCGATTATGTGCGCGCCGCCATTGCCGTTGGCGCCACCGACCGGCGTATCATTTTCCAGCATATTCTGCCGAATGTGATGAGCCATGTGATCGTCGCCGTGACGCTGCATATTCCAAGCGTCGTGCTGCTCGAATCCTTCCTCGGCTTCCTTGGCTTTGCGGTGAAGCCGCCGCTCATCTCCTGGGGGCTGATGCTGCAGGATACGGCGACCTATTCCGTCATAGGTTCCTATCCCTGGATTCTCGCACCTGTTGGTTTCGTGCTGGTCACTGTTTTCGCCTTCAACGCGCTGGGCGATGGCCTGCGCGATGCCGTCGATCCCTATTGAGAGGAGCGTAATATGGTTGCTGCTGCACAAAATAACACTTACGCGCCCGCCATCCGCTTCGATGCCGATGACCGAAACGACGACGCCATCATCGATGCGCGCAACATTGCCGTGACCTTCAAGGTGGAGCACGGAACGGTGGAGGCGGTGAAGGACATCTCCTTCCAGCTTTACCGGGGCGAGACGATAGCCATCGTTGGCGAATCCGGTTCGGGAAAATCCGTCACGGCCCGCACCATCATGGGACTTTTGACGAAGCGGGCGACCGTTGCGAAATCCGCGACCGTGCGTTTCAACGGCGACGACATTCTGAAGTTTTCTAGCCGTCAGCGGCGTGCGCTGCGCGGCAACCGCATCTCGATGATCTTTCAGGAGCCGATGAGTTCATTGAACCCGATCTATACGATCGGCAGCCAGATCGTCGAGGCGATCCGCGTTCATTCGAAACTCAGTCGGAAGGAGGCCGAGGCGAGGGCGCTTGATCTTCTGCGGCAGGTGCAGATACCGGAACCGGAAGCGCGGCTGAAGCAATATCCGCACCAGCTTTCCGGCGGCCAGCGGCAGCGTGTGATGATCGCCATGGCGCTTTCCAACGATCCGGATGTGCTGATTGCCGACGAGCCGACCACCGCGCTCGATGTGACGGTGCAGGCGCAGATCCTCAACCTCATCCGCGATCTTCAGAAGAAGCGCGGCATGGCCGTGGTTCTCATCACCCATGACCTGACGATCGTGAAGCAGTTTTCCGATTATGTTTATGTCATGCAGCATGGCGAGATACGTGAGCACAACACCACGGAAAAGCTCTTCGAAGCGCCGCAGCACCCCTATACGAAAAAGCTGCTTGCCTCCGAACCGCATGGCACGGCAAAGCCGCTGCCGGAAAATTCCGGCGTGCTCCTGACCGCAAGCGGCGTGCGGGTCTCTTTCATGATGCGTTACGGCGGCCTGTTTAAACCCGAACTGAAGGAACTGATCGCCGTCGATAGCCTGGGGCTTACCCTCAATCGGCACGAGACGCTGGGGCTCGTCGGTGAATCCGGTTCCGGCAAGACGACCTTCGGCCAATCCCTGCTGCGGCTGAACGAACCGGTGGCCGGGGAGGTGGTCTTTGACGGGGAGAGGGTCGATGGCCGCTCCCGCGCCGAAATGCGGCCTTTGCGTTCGCGTATGCAGATCGTCTTTCAAGATCCCTTCGCCTCGCTCAATCCGCGCATGACCATCGGCCAGATCATCGAGGAAGGTCTCGTCGTCAACGGCCTCGGGCGAACCAAGGCCGAAAGGCTGGACCGGGTGCGCGACGCGCTGGAAGCGGCGGGCATGCCCGGCAATATCCTCTCGCGTTTTCCGCATGAATTCTCCGGCGGCCAACGGCAGCGCATCGCCATTGCGCGCGCCGTGGCGCTGGAGCCGGAATTCATCCTTCTCGACGAGCCGACCTCGGCGCTCGATCTTTCCGTGCAGGCGCAGATCATCGATCTACTGCGCAAGCTGCAGGATGAGCGGGGCCTGAGTTATCTGTTCATCTCACATGACCTGAAGGTGGTGCGCGCACTCTGCCACCGCGTCATCGTCATGCAAAGCGGCAGGATCGTCGAGGAAGGCCCTGTCGACGACGTTCTTACTCACCCAAAAACCGAATATACTCAGCGGCTTGTACGGGCCGCCTTCGAAATCGCTTGAATTCCCAATGCTGGAGGTAGACATGGCAAGAGATCCCAAGATCACATTCATCGGCGCAGGCTCCACGGTGTTCATGAAGAACATCATCGGCGACGTGCTGCAGCGTCCGGCGCTTTCAGGCGCCACCATCGCGCTGATGGATATCAACCGTGAAAGGCTGGAAGAAAGCGCCATCGTCGTCAACAAGCTGATTTCGACGCTTGGCGCAAAGGCGAAGGCCGAGACCTATACGGACCAGAAAAAGGCACTTGCCGGTGCCGATTTCGTCGTCGTCGCCTTCCAGATCGGCGGCTATGAACCCTGCACGGTCACCGATTTCGAGGTGCCGCGTAAATACGGCCTGCGCCAGACCATTGCCGATACGCTCGGCGTCGGCGGCATCATGCGCGGCCTTCGCACCGTGCCGCATCTGTGGAAGATTTGCGAGGACATGCTGGCCGTCTGCCCCAACGCCATCATGCTGCAATATGTGAACCCCATGGCGATCAATACCTGGGCGATTGCGGAGAAATATCCGACGATCCGGCAGGTCGGCCTTTGCCATTCGGTGCAGGGCACAGCCATGGAGCTCGCCCACGATCTCGATATCCCTTACGAGGAAATCCGCTACCGTTCCGCCGGCATCAACCACATGGCGTTCTTCCTGGAGTTCGAGCACCGCCAGCCGGATGGAAGCTACAAGAACCTCTATCCCGACCTCGTGCGCGGTTACCGCGAAGGCCGTGCGCCAAAACCCGGATGGAACCCGCGCTGCCCCAACAAGGTGCGTTACGAGATGCTGACGCGGCTCGGTTATTTCGTCACCGAAAGCTCCGAGCATTTCGCCGAATATACGCCCTATTTCATCAAGGAAGGGCGCGAGGATTTGATCGAGAAATTCGGTATCCCGCTCGATGAATACCCGAAGCGCTGCATCGAGCAGATCGAACGCTGGAAGGGGCAGGCGGCGGCCTATCGTTCGGCCGAGAAGATCGAGGTAAAGCAGTCAAAGGAATATGCCTCCTCCATCATCAACTCGGTCTGGACCGGCGAACCCTCGGTGATATACGGCAACCAGCGCAACAATGGCTGCATCACCTCGTTGCCATCGGATTGCGCGGCGGAAGTGCCCTGCCTTGTCGATCATAACGGCGTGCAGCCCACCTTTGTCGGCGAATTACCGCCGCAGCTCACCGCCCTTATGCGCACCAACATCAATGTGCAGGAACTGACGGTGCGGGCGCTGATGAGCGAAAACCGCGAGCACATCTTCCACGCGGCGATGATGGACCCGCATACGGCGGCGGAACTGGATCTCGACCAGATATGGTCGCTGGTGGACGATCTGCTGCTGGCCCATCGCGACTGGCTGCCGGAATGGACGCAGGAGGAGGTGAAGCGGGCGCGGGCGGTGTAAGGCGCCGGTCGCTGCGACAAAATACGAAGGTGCAGACCATCTCCTCCGTCATGCCGGACTAGATCCGGCATCCAGCCACGGCGCGTCTGCGTCGTGAGAAGACTCTTCCGCGATCAAGGACTTGATCGCGCTGGACCCCGGATCAGTCCGGGGTGACGGGGTGCGGATGATGCGGTTTTGCCAAACGAGGCCGTTTCATAGGGCTTTGCAACCCACGAGGTTTGCCATCATCATCCGGTTTAGGCGTCTGTCCGAAACCCTCAAAGCATTTGACTTGTGTCAAGGCCACAAAACACCTTGACGTCTAGACATCACCTGAACCCGATCTATCCCCTCTTAAATAGGAGAAATGTCGGGTGCGAATACTAAACGCAAAGGTGGCTGGCTTCTTCGGTTTCATCGTATTAGGGTTGAAATTCGAAGGGTTCATGGGGAAGACGGATGTCTAAAAAAGGCTTGCTCGTTGGTCTGGTGATTCTGGTTATTGCCGGTGTCGCCTATTTCTCCTGGTCAAAGCTGAAGGGTGAGGGACTTCCCGCCGGATTTGTGGCCAGTAACGGCCGGATCGAGGCCGTCGAGATCGACATTTCCACGAAAACCGCCGGTCGCCTTCAGGACATCATGGTGCGTGAAGGCGATTTCGTGAAGGCCGGGCAGGTGCTTGCCCAGATGGATACGGCGCAACTGGAGGCGAGGAAGCGTCAGGCGGAAGCGCAGTTTCGCCGCGCGAAAATAGCGATCGATACGGCCCACAGCCTCGTCGCCCAGCGGGAGGCGGAGAAGACCTCGGCGCTGGCAGTGGTGGAACAGCGCAAGGCCCAGCTCGATTCCGCCTCCAAGACCTATGCGCGCTCGAAACAGCTGCTGACCGGCAACGCCGTCTCGCAGCAGATCGTCGATGACAGTGAAGCCGCCGAGCAGTCCGCCCGCGCCACGCTCGCTTCCGCCGAGGCTTCGCTTGCCGCCTCCGATGCCGCAATCAACGCCGCCAAGGCGCAGATCGTCGATGCCGAGGCGGCGGTGGATGCCGCGCAGGCCGATATTGAAAGCATCGAGACGGATATCGCCGATGCGACGCTGAAATCGCCTCGCGATGGCCGCGTGCAATACCGGATCGCCCAGCCCGGTGAGGTGCTTTCCGCCGGTGGACGGGTTCTGAACCTGGTCGATCTCGGCGATGTCTATATGACGTTCTTCCTGCCGACGGCCGAGGCTGGCCGCACGTCCATGGGCTCGGATGTGCGCCTGATATTGGATGCCGCCCCGCAATATACCATCCCAGCCAAGGTTTCCTTCGTCGCCGATGTCGCGCAGTTCACACCGAAAACGGTCGAAACCGAAGAAGAACGCCAGAAGCTGACATTCCGGGTGAGGGCGCAAATCCCGCAGGAGCTGCTGCAGAAATATATCCAGTATGTCAAAACCGGCCTGCCCGGCATGGCCTATGTCCGGCTTGATCCGCAGGCGGCCTGGCCGGAAAATCTCGAACGTAACCTCGTCAAGTGAGGGTGGCCGCCATGGGCACACCCTCCGCGATGAACAGTGAAAACGACAGGAACGCGCCGGTTGCGCGGCTGGCGGATGTGCGGCTGGCCTTCGGCAGCACGGTCGCTCTGGCCGACATATCGGTTGAAATTCCGTCCGGGCGGATGATCGGGCTTATCGGGCCCGACGGTGTCGGTAAATCCAGCCTCCTGTCGCTCGTCTCCGGCGCGCGCGCCATCCAGAAGGGCAAGGTGGAGGTTCTGGGTGGCGACATGTCCGATCCGCGCCACCGCGAGGATACCTGCCCGCGTATCGCCTATATGCCGCAGGGTCTTGGCAAGAACCTCTATCCCACCCTGTCTGTCTTCGAGAATATCGATTTTTTCGGGCGGCTGTTCGGGCAGGGCGGCAGGGAGCGGCAGACGCGCATTGCCGAGCTGCTGAAAAGTACCGGCCTCGAGCCCTTCGCCGACCGCCCCGCGATGAAACTTTCCGGCGGCATGAAGCAGAAGCTGGGGCTCTGCTGCGCGCTGATCCACGATCCCGACCTGCTCATTCTCGATGAGCCGACCACGGGCGTCGATCCGCTGTCGCGGCGGCAATTCTGGGAACTGATCGATTCCATCCGGGCCGGGCGTCCGGGCATGAGCGTTATCGTTGCCACGGCCTATATGGAAGAGGCCGCCGGTTTCGACTGGCTGGTCGCGATGGATGGCGGCGAAATACTCGCCACCGGCTCGCCTGCCGAACTTCTCAAGCGCACCTCCGCACCCAATCTCGACGCCGCCTTTATCGCGCTCCTGCCCGAAGAAAAGCGCGAAGGCTACCACGAAGTCCATATCGCGCCGCGCAAGGTGGCGGGTGAGGGCGATTATGCCATCGAGGCGTCGCATCTCAGCATGCGCTTCGGTGATTTCACCGCCGTCGACAATGTCAGCTTCAAGATTCCGCGTGGCGAGATTTTCGGCTTTCTCGGCTCGAACGGTTGCGGAAAATCCACCACAATGAAAATGCTGACGGGGCTTCTGGCCGCCAGCGAAGGCGAGGCGAAGCTTTTCGGGCACAGGGTGGATGCCAGCGACATGGCGATCCGTCACCGCGTCGGCTACATGAGCCAGGCATTCTCGCTCTATTCCGAACTGACGGTGCGGCAGAACCTCGATCTTCACGCCCGCCTGTTCAAGCTGCCGGAAGAAACCATTCAGCCGCGTATCGCCGAAATGGCCGAGCGTTTCGATCTCGGCGCGGTCATGGAGACACTGCCGGATGACCTGCCGCTCGGCATCCGGCAGAGGCTGTCGCTGGCGGTGGCGATGATCCATTCGCCCGACATTCTCATCCTCGACGAGCCGACCTCCGGCGTCGACCCGGTGGCGCGGGACGGGTTCTGGCAAATCCTTGCCGATCTCTCCCGCAACGACAATGTCACCATCTTCATCTCCACCCATTTCATGAACGAGGCGGAGCGCTGCGACCGGATTTCGCTGATGCATGCCGGCAAGGTACTGATCAGCGATACGCCTGACGCGATTACCAAGAGCCGAAATGCCGCAACGCTCGAAGAGGCTTTCGTCGCCTATCTCGAGGATGCTTCGGGCGTCAAGAAGGCGGAGCCTGCGGCAGCGCCCGTCGCGACAGCGCAGGTGCCGGCGACGCAACATGCTGCACCCAGTCGTAAGCGGTTTTTCGATTTCAGGCGCATGTTCAGCTATACCCGCCGCGAGGCGCTGGAACTGCAGCGGGATCCCATTCGCGGCACGCTGGCGGTGCTCGGTAGTGTCATCCTGATGTTCGTCATCGGATACGGCATCAATCTCGATGTCGAGGACCTGACCTTCGCGGTGCTGGACCGTGACGATTCCACCATCAGCCGCGATTACGTGCTCGACATTGCCGGCTCGCGTTATTTCATCGAGAAGGAACCGATCCGCGATTATGCCGATATGGACCGGCGGATGCGTGACGGGGAACTCAGCCTTGCCATTGAAATTCCCCCTGGTTTCGGCCGCGATGTCTTGCGCGGCAAGACGGTGGAGGTTGGCGCCTGGATCGACGGCGCCATGCCGCAGCGGGCAGAGACCGTGCGCGGTTACGTGCAGGGCATGCACCAGACATGGCTGGCGCGCAAGGCCGCCGAGATTTACGGCAGCGCGGCCACGCAAAGCAGCTTCAGCATCGAAACGCGCTATCGATACAATCCGGACGTCAAGAGCCTTGTCGCCATGGTGCCGGCGGTCATTCCGCTGCTGCTCATGCTCATTCCCGCCATGCTGGCGGCGCTCAGCGTCGTCAGGGAAAAGGAACTCGGCTCCATCGTCAATCTATACGTGACGCCGACCACGCGGCTGGAGTTCCTGATCGGCAAGCAGCTTCCTTATGTCGCCCTGGGCATGCTCAATTTCCTGCTTCTGACGGCCTTCGCCATCTTCATCTTTCAGGTGCCCTTCACCGGAAGTTATCTCGCCTATGCGACGGGAGCGCTGCTCTACGTCATCATCGCCACCTCCATCGGCCTTCTCATGTCGTCCTTCATGAAGAGCCAGATCGCGGCGATCTTCGGCACGGCTTTGCTGACGCTCATTCCGGCAACGCAATATTCGGGCATGATCGATCCCGTTTCGTCGCTACAGGGGGCAGGCGCCTTTATCGGCAACATTTATCCCGCCACCTATTTCATGACCATTTCGCGCGGCACCTTCTCCAAGGGGCTGGATTTCGCCGGGCTCTCCGGCTCGTTCCTGCCGCTTCTCATTGCCATTCCGCTGCTTCTCATCGCCGGCGCCGCACTTTTGAGGAAACAGGCGTCATGAAGCTGTTTTCGTCCAACATCTTCCAGCTCGGCATCAAGGAACTGCGCGGCCTTGCGCGTGACGGCATGTTGCTGCTGCTCATCGTCTACGCCTTCACGCTGCAGATTTACACCGGCTCCAGTGCGCTGCCGGAGACGCTGAACAATGCCGCCATCGCAATTGTCGACGAAGATCAGTCGCCGCTTTCAGGCCGCATCAGCACGGCTTTTTATCCGCCCTATTTCTCCCCGCCGAAGCAGATTTCCATTGCGGAAATGGACAAGCGCATGGATGCGGGCCTTGATACCTTCGCGCTCAACATCCCGCCGGATTTCCAGCGCCGGGTGATGGCCGGGCAACAGCCGGCCATCCAGCTCAATATCGACGCAACCCGCATGAGCCAGGCTTTCAGCGGCGGCGGTTATGTGCAGAGCATCGTAACGAGCGAAGTTCAGGAATATATCAACCGCTATCGCGGTGCGACGTCGGTGCCGGTGGACCTGACGCTACGCTCCCGTTTCAACCCGGAGCTCGACAAGTCGTGGTTCGGGTCGATCAACAACATCATCACCGCCATCACCATGCTGTCGATCGTGCTGACGGGGGCGGCGCTCATTCGCGAGCGCGAGCATGGCACGGTCGAGCATCTGCTGGTCATGCCGGTCACGCCGCTGGAAATCATGCTCAGCAAGGTCTGGTCCATGGGCCTTGTCGTGCTGCTGGCGTCTGCTTTTTCGCTGTTTGTCGTCGTCAGGGGCCTGCTCGCCATTCCAATCGAAGGGTCGCTCTTGCTCTTCCTGCTCGGAACGGCGTTGCAGCTCTTCGCCATGACGTCGATGGGCATCTTCCTTGCGACGGTGGCCGGTTCCATGCCGCAATTCGGCATGCTGCTGATCCTGTTCCTGCTGCCGTTGCAGGTGCTCTCCGGCGCCATGACGCCGCGTGAAAGCATGCCTGATATCATCAAGTACATCATGCTTCTCGCACCCAACACCCATTTCGTCATACTGGCGCAATCGGTGCTTTTCAGGGGGGCGGGGCTGGATGTGGTCTGGCCGCAATTGCTGGCGCTGCTGGCCATCGGCTCCGCGCTTTTCGTTTTCGCGCTTCGCCGTTTCAGACGTTTCCTGCGCTGATTCCGCCTATTTCCGCGCAAGTTGAATTAATTGTGTTCGGTAACGGTATGTTCGCCTTCCGTGAATATGCCTATGAGGACGGCTGGGTAAGCGGGCTTTGTTCAGGAGTAGCAAAATGAATATTGCAGCACGTCTGTCACTGGCAGCCATGATCGCACTGGCGGCAACGCCATCTCTTGCGTCAGAAGATATGACGTCGGAGACGAGCGAAGCGATATTCGGTTTCGGCGGCGTCCTGACGAAAGAGGACATGCTGAAAAGTGCAGCCCTCATTCCGGTGGAATATGAGCGCAATGCCATTCTGGGCGGCGGCTATCAGTTCTACCCCTACCACATCGGTAACGTGAAACTCGGCGGCGAAATCGGCGTCGCCGCCAGATTTGGCAAGGGCTTTACCGGTGAAGTCTGGGCGGGTCCGGTTGCACGTTACGAGCAGATCAGGCTCGGAGAGCGGCTGTTCATCACGCCGAGCTTTACCGCCGGCCTCAGCCTCGTCACGGATGCGCAGCGTGGCCGCGAGCGGGAACAGGAAATCAAGGACAACGGCAACGCGAATGTCCTGTTTTATCTGGGACCGGAAATCAACGTGTCCTTCAGCGAGGATTCTTCGACGGAATTCTTCTGGCGTCTTCACCACCGTTCCGGCGGTGGCAAAACACTGGGCAATATGAAAGGCGCCACAAACGCCAACGTATTCGGCGTCCGCTACAAGTTCTGAGCGGCGGGGGGCGGTTCTAGGCCCGGCGAACCGTCTGAATTTTAGTCACGTTTCTTTTTCGTCGCAAAGTGTCATGGGGAACCCTTGCGTCTGGCGCATGGGTGGATTGCCTTATTCTGCCTGTTAATTCGTCATCGAAACGCGCATATAGGGGGCATCAAAGGACGCCGGAACGAAAACGTTACTGACGTCACCTAAACCTCAGAAAGGGTAATGTCATGAACGTAGCACGCAGCTTCAATAACTGGCGCAAATATCGTCAGACCATCAACGAACTCGGCCGTATGAGCACCCGTGAACTGCACGATCTCGGTATCGATCGCAGCCAGATCACCAGCGTCGCCCGCGCCGCCGTTGGCAGGTAATCAAGGCGATATCGCCTATTTTGAATGTCCAAACGCCCGCTCAGCGGGCGTTTTTGTTTTGGGAATAGGGGATGCTTCTGCCGCGAATATCCGCCAGATAATCCGGCGATGTCGAAGTGCGAGCCGAAGGGTGGGGTTTTCTCGACCTCAGGCGATGAATATCGCCATGCAATGAATGCATATCTGTACTGCAAGCTTATGCCTGTCAAATGCGCAGAAAAATGCTATCTTCCAATCATCGAAAGGGATGTACCTCCTCCCACATCCTTTTGGTAAAGCGGGTGATCCTACTCCTCCTCCCAAAGGATTGCCCCGGGGACAGCGGTTTTCCTCCTCCCATATCGCTGTTCATCTTTTCAAAAAGCCTGCCGCACCTCCTCCCGCGGCAGGCTTTTTTGTTTTCAGAACTTGCCTTTGTCTTCAGGAAATATCTCAGTCGAAAGCCATCATGCCGATGGGCGTCACGGCGTGGGCGCCTGCACGTTTGGCAAGGGCATAAGCGAGGCACTGCTCCACGGCATCCTGCGGCACGGGTTTGGCGATCACGCCGGCGCCGATGCCGAGATTGACGACGACTTCGGGGTTTGCCGTCATGAAGATCACCACCACGCCATGATCTTCGGAAAGCCGCCGTCCGATCTCCGGGCCGGTCTGTCCGTCGGCAAGGTTGACGTCGACGAAGGCGATATCGGCGCGGCTGCCAAGCGCCACGGCGTCTTCCAGCCGGTTGGCGATGCCGATGACATCGGCCTCTTCTTCCGCCTGCAAAATGGAATCCTCTATATCCATGGCGATGAGGAATTCGTCTTCCACGATCAGCACACGCGGCTGTTCCGTGCGGAAACCCGGTTCGTTTTGCAAGACGTCTGCCAACATATGCCTGCCTCCATTCTGTGTTTCAGAGCAACGGATTGAAAACTGTATCGCGGTTGCCGATCATCCGGGGCTTCAACTAAACCCGGAGCGGGGGAACCGGTTCCGTTTTATTTCCCGCCGCTCCAGCGCGGTCGGCATGCAAACACTTCTCGGCGCAACTCGTTCCAAAGTGAGATAAACATAGTGAATGGAGTGTAAACGGTGTGCCTTTTCGGCTATCACCTTACAAGAGCGAAGCAGTTGATTCGGTTCGGTTTTCATCCGGGGAAGGGGTCGGAGAACGTCGCCGTGGAGCATCTTTCGCCCCCTGGAACACCGTTCTTTCGCCATTATGGGGTGAAAGGCCGGCATGAAAATTCAAAGCGTTACAGCCTCTTTCCCCATCGGGGAGGAAGCGCTGGAACCTTGCCGATCATTCGCGTGCCGCAGTCAAAGAACGGCGCGGGACCCTATGAGTTTAGAAAGAGAATAAGACGATGACCCAGTCTCCGCGCGCCACCATTGCCCGCAACACGCCCAATATCGCCGTCGTCGGCGTCGGTGGCGGTGGCGGCAACGCGATCAACAACATGATTGCCGAGGGCATCGGCGGCGTCGATTTCATCGCCGCCAATACGGATGCGCAGGCGCTGAAGAAGACCAACGCGCCGCGGCTCGTGCAGCTCAGCTCCGAACTGACCGGCGGGCTTGGCGCGGGCGCCGATCCCGAGGTTGGCCGGCAGGCAGCGATCGATTCCCTCGACGAGATCATGGATCACCTGAGCGGCTACGACATGTGTTTCATCACCGCCGGCATGGGCGGCGGCACCGGCACGGGCGCCGCACCCGTCATTGCCGAAGCCTGCCGGGCGAAAAACATCCTGACCGTCGGTGTCGTGACGCTTCCCTTCAGTTTCGAAGGCGCGCGCCGCATGCGGGCTGCCGAATATGGCTTCGCCAACCTGCTCAACACGGCAGATACCGTCATCGTCATCCCCAACCAGAACCTGCTGCGCATTGCCGATGCCGGCACGACCTTCGAAAATGCGCTGAAGACGGCCGACAAGGTTCTGTCTCTTGGCGTGCGCTGCATCACCGATCTCATTCTGCGCGAAGGCCTGGTCAATCTCGATTTCGCCGATGTGCGCTATGTCATGAAGAATGGCGGCCGGGCGCTGATGGGCACGGCGCAGGCCAAGGGTGAAAAGCGCGCCTCGGAAGCGGCGGCCGCAGCCATTGCCAACCCGCTGCTCGGCGAACCGTCGCTGAAGGAAGCACGCGGCGCATTGGTTTCCATCTCCGGCGGCAACGATCTGACGCTCTACGAGATCGATGAGGCAATGACGCTGGTGCGCGAGGCAGTCAGCGAAGAAACCGATGTGGTGATGGGCGCTTCCTTCGACCCGACGCTGGACGGCGCTTTCAAGATTTCGGTCGTCGCCACCGGCCTGCGCAACTGAGGCTTGCCTGAGGAGCGGCGTACTCTTCGCTTCCCAGGGAAATCGCCTTCCTTAGTCGGCGATGCCCTATAAACAGCGTCCACGCCACAAACTGAACGATCAAAAGCCGTCGCGGGCAATTTTCGCGACGGCTTTTTGTTGTTTTTGAACAATTATTCCGCCATTCGAAGAGGCTGCGGTGCTGCGCGGCGTTGATCGGGAAAAAATATAATAGTACTCTTTATGTCGACAAGAGGGATTTGATGATGACGGATATAATTGCTTCTGCCGAGCGCAAGCGCGGCTCCGGCGTGAAGATGGTCTATGATCTGCTGCGCGACGAGATTCTCGATCTGGTTCTGCCGCCGGGCAGCCCCATCGATGAGGTGCAACTTGCCGAAAGGTTCAAGATGTCGCGCACGCCGATCCGCGAGGCGCTGGTGCGGCTTTCGGGCGAGGGGCTGATCGATACGCTGCCGAACCGTTCGACCATGGTGTCGAATATCGATTTCCTCAACATGCACACCTATTTCGATGCGCTGGTGTTGATGTATCGGGTAACGACGCAGCTTGCCGCGCAATATCACCGTCCGGAGGATCTGGCCGGAATCCGCGCCCATAATGCGGAATTCGCCATTGCGGTGGAGGAGCAGGATGCGCTGGCGATGATTTCCACCAATGCCGCCCTGCATCTTTCCATCGCCGAGGCCGGGCGCAATCCCTATTTTACCAGCCTGTTCAAGCGGCTGCTGGACGAGGGACGACGCATCCTCCGGCTTTATTACCAGTCCTATGACGATCGTTTGCCGAAGCGTTTCGTCGACGATCATGATGAGATCATCGCGGCTATCGCTGCGCGTGATACCGTTCTTTCCGAGAAACTGGCCCGTGAGCACGCCGAGCAGATCGTGCGGCAGGTGCAGAAACTGCTGGTGCGAAACGAGCGTCTGGAAATAAATCTGTAGCTTGTCGATTTCTTGTCGACAAATAAAATACAAGATTGTAATGTCCTTGTCGAAAGGGTGGCGCGGAGGTGCGTCCATTCCCGAAAAACATGTCCCTTAGGAGCTTGAAATGACGGCCAGCATTTTTTCCGGCGTGATTCCCGCCTTGATGACCCCCTGCAAGGATGATCGCACCCCTGATTTCGATGCGCTTGTTCGCAAGGGCAAGGAACTGATTGCCGATGGCATGTCGGCCGTCGTTTATTGCGGCTCCATGGGCGACTGGCCGCTCCTGACGGACGAGCAGCGCATGGAAGGCGTGGAGCGCCTGGTGAAAGCCGGCATTCCGGTCATCGTCGGCACCGGCGCGGTCAACACGGCATCTGCCGTTGCCCATGCCGCTCACGCCCAGAAGGTTGGCGCCAAGGGCCTGATGGTCATTCCGCGCGTCCTGTCGCGCGGTTCGGTCATCGCTGCCCAGAAGGCGCACTTCAAGGCCATCCTCTCGGCCGCACCGGAAATCCCGGCCGTCATCTACAACAGCCCCTATTACGGCTTCGCTACCCGCGCCGATCTCTTTTTCGCGCTGCGCGCCGAGCACAAGAACCTCGTCGGCTTCAAGGAATTCGGCGGCCCGGCCGATATGCGTTACGCTGCCGAAAACATCACCAGCCGCGATGACGAGGTGACCCTGATGATCGGCGTCGATACGGCTGTTTTCCATGGCTTCGTCAATTGCGGCGCCACCGGTGCCATCACCGGCATCGGCAATGTTCTGCCGAAGGAAGTCATTCACCTCTGCAAGCTGTCGCAGGCCGCCGCCAAGGGCGATGCAGATGCCCGCGCCCGCGCGCTGGAGCTGGAACAGGCGCTCGCCGTTCTCTCGTCTTTCGATGAAGGCCCGGATCTGGTTCTCTATTTCAAGCACATGATGGTGCTGAAGGGCGACAAGGAATACACGTTGCACTTCAACGAAACCGACGCCCTGACCGAAAGCCAGCGCGGCTATGTCGAGGCGCAGTTCAAGCTGTTCAACAGCTGGTATGCCGACTGGAGCAAGCTGCCGGGTGCGGTTCAGGCCTGCAAGGCTGCCTGAGCAGTCGCTGACGTGAAGACAATAGGCCCGCAACTGCGGGCCTTTTTTGTATGTGATGAGGTTTGATGCCTCTCGTCCGTCATGCCGGACTAGATCCGGCATCCAGCCACGGCGCGTCTGCGCCGTGAAAGAGTCTTCCGCGATCAAGGACTTGATCGCGCTGGACCCCGGATCTAGTCCGGGGTGACGGAGCGGCTATGCTATGCAGTCGCAAAGAAAGCTGAGTGACGCTGTCGTTATGAGAAAGCCCGCGATTGCGGGCTTTTTTTATTTCCACATCCAAACGCGGTCAGGAAACCGCGTCCAGCCCCTTTTCCAACAGCCGGTCGAGCCCGGCCATTTCGGCGGCGGTGAGGGTAATGCCTTCGCTTTCGGACTTCGCGCGTGCAGTGAAGCGGCGGCCCGAGGGCAGGCGGGCGCCCTGGCCGATGATGGCGTCGAACAGCACTTCCGCGCGCTGGAAAGGATCGCCGGGGCGCCCCTTGGCGAAGGCCTCAGGCGAAAAAGCGACGATCAACTCGCCATGGGTCGGGGCAAGCGTGGTGGTGCCGAGAAATTCGAGCGCTTCGGGGCTGGTGAGATCGCCGATCATGATGCCGGCGAGAAGCTCGATCATCGTGCCGATGGCCGATCCCTTGTGGCCGCCAAAGGGCAGCATGGAGCCGGCAAGGGCCGCTTCCGGGTCAGTCGTCGGCTTGCCGTCGGCATCCAGAGCCCAGCCTTCCGGCAGGGGCTTTCCGGCCCGCCGGTGTAGTTCTATTTCACCTCGGGCCGCAACCGAGGTCGCGAAATCAAAGACATAAGGGGAGGTGTCCTTGCGCGGCCAGCCGAAGGCGAAGGGGTTGGTGCCAAGCAGAGGCTTGGTTCCGCCGGTGGGCGCAACGGTGGAATAGCTCGGGCACATGACCAGCCCGGCGAGACCATTCGAGGTAAGGCCCTCGACTTCCGGCCAGAGCGCCGAGAAATGCGTGCAGTCATTGATGACGAGTGCAGCGATCCCCGCACGTTTCGCTCGCTCCACCAGAACCGGCAGACCAAGTTCGAAGGCGGGGTTGGCGAAGCCGCCACGGGCATTGACCTTGACGATGGCCGTGCCGTCGTCTTCAGCCACTTCAGGTATGGCGTCGGGCTTCACCTTGCCCGCCTTGACGGTGCGGAGCGCGCCTTCGATACGGTAGATGCCGTGGGACTTGCAGGCGTCCCGCTCACCGGCAGTAATGACCCGCGCCAGCGCTCCCGACTGTACATCATTCACCCCGGCCCTCAAAAAAATCGACTCGACCCGCTGGAAAAGTGCCTCAATGGTCAAAGTGGTCGTGTCGCTCATCATAGTCCTCCGATAGGGCTCGCACATTTTGAATACATAAAGTATACAAAGGCGTGAGTATTGCAACGTGTCTTTTCGATGAAGCTCAGTCCGAGCAGAAGGTGACCCTCTCAAACACGAAGACACCTTAAGCCGTCATTCCTTTGCTTGTTACAAAAATCCGGTCGGCGCGTCTGCGCGTCGGAAAGCCTTTTTTAGCCCAAAGATTTGGGCAGGCCAGATTCCTGTGACAAGTACAGGAAGGAGGGATTCTGGATGTCTCGCCCATCTTGTCGCTCCCCCGCGCTGGCATGCGTAATCATCCGCGATACCTCATCAGTTCGCACATGCAAAAATTCTTTTTGTATACTCGTTGTATTTTTATGTTGATTTATCGCCGCCATAGGGAAATAGTGACCGCGCCTTCAAGGGCAGACCAATTGTGGGAGCAAATAAAGAATGAAAAAATCGGTCATCGTCGCCGGCCTCCTGGCCGCCACTTTCGCTATTACGCCGGCCAAGGCCGACAAACTTGACGACATCATTTCGTCCGGCACGCTGCGTTGCGCCGTCGTGCTCGATTTCCCGCCCATGGGCGCGCGTGATGACGCCAACAACCCAATCGGCTTCGATGTCGATTATTGCAACGATCTTGCCAAGGCGCTCGGCGTCACGGCTGAAATCGTCGAAACGCCGTTCCCCGAGCGCATTCCGGCGCTGATGTCCGGCCGCGTCGATGTCGGCGTTGCGTCCACCTCCGATACGCTGGAGCGCGCCAAGACGGTCGGCATGACCGTGCCTTACTTCGCTTTCGAAATGGCCGTTACCGCCAACGACAAGTCGGGCATCAAGTCCTTTGAGGACATGAAGGGCAAGACGGTCGGCGCGACTGCCGGCACGTTCGAAGCCATCGCGCTCGAAAAGACGGTCAAGGAATGGGGCACCGGCGAATTCCGTCCGTACCAGACGCAGGCCGATGTGTTCCTCGCGCTCAGCCAGGGCCAGATCGACGCCACCGTCTCCACCTCGACGGTTGCGCAGTCCAACGTCAAGGGCGGCAAGTTCGCGGGCATCTCCGTGGTAGGCAAGGCGCCCTATGACATTGACTATGTCGCGCTCTTCACCAACCGTGACGAATACGGCTTCATCAACTACCTGAACCTCTTCATCAACCAGCAGGTTCGCACCGGCCGTTACGCCGAACTCTATGAAAAATGGGTTGGCGGCGAAGTTCCTGCGCTCACCGTCAACGGCGTTTATCGCTGATCAGGACTTTTCGTAAACGGCGCGGTCAAGATGATCGCGCCGTTGATCGTTTCTGAAAAGGCGGGACGCTTAATGTTCAATTATACATTCCACTGGAATCAGGCGCTGAAGGCTCTGCCGCAGCTTCTGGACGGTGCGGTGGTGACGCTGCAGATCGCCATTCTGTCGATGGTGATCGGTCTTTCCTGCGCCATCGTGCTGACGCTGTTCCGGCTTTCCGGCAACCGCATTCTCGGCGCTTTCGCCGCCGTCTGGGTGGAAATCGCCCGCAACACGCCGGCGCTGTTCCAGATTTACATGGCCCATTTCGGCCTTGGCAATTTCGGCATTCATTTGAGCCCCTATACCGCGCTTCTGGTCGGTATCGCCTTCAACAATGCCGGTTATCTCGCGGAAAATTTCCGTGGCGCGCTGAAAGCCATTCCCGATACGCAGACGCGCTCGGGCCGTTCGCTAGGCATGACCTCGATGCAAACCTTCCGGCTGATCATCCTGCCGCAGATGCTGCGCGTTGCGTTCCTGCCTGCCACCAACCAGATGGTCTGGGCAATTCTCATGACCTCGCTCGGTGTCACGGTCGGCATGAATACGGATCTCGCCGGCGTCACGCAGGCGCTCAATGCGCGCTCGTTCCGCACCTTCGAATTCTTCGCGCTCGCCGCGGTCATCTATTACGTGATCGCCAAGATCGTCACGCTCGCCGCCCGTCTGCTGGCCGCGCGTCTGTTCCGTTATTGAGAGAGGTGAGCCATGTTTGAAACCGCTCTCACCTGGAGTGATCTCGCCTTCCTGGCCAAGGGTGCCGGCATGACGCTTGCCGTCACCGCCGTCGCCGTCACGGCGGGCACCATCATGGGGATCATCTTCGGTATCATCCGTTTCCAGTTCGGCTCCTATTGGTCGCTGCCGCTGACCTTCGTGCTGGATATTTTCCGTTCCGTGCCGCTGCTCATCCAGCTCGTGCTCGGCAACGCCTTCCAGTCGATCGCCAAGCTCGGCTGGCCGCCATTCACTACCTCCTGCGTGGTGCTGTCGCTTTATACGGCGGCCTATTGCACCGAGATCGTGCGCGGCGGCATCGATGCCGTGCCGTCGAATACGCGCCGCGCCTGCCGTTCGCTGGGCATGACCTGGTCGCAGGACATGCGCTACATCGTGCTGCCGCTCGCCACCCGCGTGTCGCTGCCCGCATGGATCGGGCTCACGCTCGGTGTCATGAAGGATTCGGCCCTAGTGCTGTGGCTCGGCCTCATCGAGCTTCTGCGCGCCTCGCAGATCCTCGTCACCCGCCTGCAGGAACCGCTGACGATCCTGATGATCTGCGGCGCCATCTACTTCCTTATCAGTTTCCCCATCGCCCGTTTCGGCGGGTATCTCGAAAGACGGTGGTCCCCCAATGATTGAGATCGAAAACTCCGCAAATCCTTCGGCCCGCTGGAGGTTCTGAAAGGGATCAACCTCACCGTCAACAAGGGCGAGGTGGTCACCATCATCGGCGGCTCCGGTTCCGGCAAGTCGACGTTGCTGACCTGCATCAACGGCCTGGAGCCGATCGATAGCGGCAAGATCGTCATCGACGGCACGGAAGTGCATGCGAAGTCCACGGACCTCAACAAGCTGCGCCGCAAGGTCGGCATCGTCTTCCAGCAATGGAACGCTTTCCCGCATCTGACGGTGCTCGAAAACGTCATGCTCGCCCCGCGCAAGGTGCTCGGTATTTCCAAGGAGCAGGCCGAGGAAATCGCGGTGAAGCAACTGACCCATGTGGGTCTTGCCGAAAAGCTGAAGGTCTATCCGAACCGCATGTCGGGTGGTCAGCAGCAGCGTATGGCGATTGCCCGTGCGCTTGCCATGTCGCCGGAATATATGCTGTTCGACGAAGTCACCTCGGCGCTCGACCCGATGCTGGTGGGCGAAGTGCTCGATACGCTGAAGATGCTGGCGGATGAGGGCATGACGATGATCTGCGTCACCCATGAAATGGCCTTCGCGCGTGATGTCTCGAACCGCGTTGCCTTCTTCCATCAGGGTGTGATGGCGGAAATCGGCACGCCGGACCAGCTGTTCGGCGCGCCGCAGCACGCTGAAACGCAGAAATTCCTGGCGAGCGTGCGGTAATGCCAGCCAATGATGTCATCGTCATCGGGGCCGGCGTCGTCGGCCTCTCGGCGGCAATTGCGGCGCAGGGACGTGGCCTCTCGGTCACGGTCATCGACCGCGAGGGACCGGCGGCAGGCGCGTCCGCCGGCAATGCCGGTGCCTTCGCCTTCACCGATATCCTGCCGCTGGCATCGCCAGGCATTCTATGGAAGGCGCCGAAGTGGCTTCTCGATCCGCTCGGTCCGCTCAGCGTGCCGCCTTCCTATGCACTGAAGATCGCGCCATGGATTTTCCGGTTCTGGCGGGCCTGCGCCGCTTCGAAGGTGGAACATTCGACCGCCGCCCAGACCGCGCTGATGGATCTCGCGAAGGCCGAGCTGGAGCCGTTCCTGAAAAAGACCGATACCATCGCCATGCTGCGCAAGGAGGGCAACCTCCAGGTCTATGAAAGCGAGGCGGAATTCGAAGCCTCGCTTCCCGGCTGGAAGGCGCGCGAGCGGCACGGCATCGAGTTCCGGCATCTCAATGCCGAACAGATGGCTGAGATACAGCCCGGCATCGCGCCGCGTTTCACCTGCGGCACGTTCACGCCCGGCTGGTATTCCATCGCCGACCCCAAGCTTTATACGCTGGCGCTGGCCGACCATTTCCGCACCATTGGCGGCCGTATCGAATGCCTCGATATCGCTTCGCTCAGGCCGCTGGAAGACGGCGTCGAGGTAGTGAGCCATGATGGGCGCACCCGCAAGGCCGCCAGGGTGGTGCTGGCAGCCGGCGCCTTTTCGCATCGCATCGCCCGTTCGCTCGGGGAAAAAATTCCGCTGGAAACCGAACGGGGGTATAATACGACCCTGCCGTCTGGCGCCTTTGATCTGCGCACGCAGGTGACCTTCGGCGGCCATGGTTTCGTCGTCACGCGGCTTTCCTCCGGCATCCGCGTTGGTGGCGCGGTTGAATTGGGCGGGCTGGAGCTCCCGGCCAATTTCGCCCGTTCCGAAGCGCTGCTGACCAAGGCGAAAGCCTTCCTGCCGGGCCTGAAAACCGAAGGCGGCAAGCAGTGGATGGGCTTTCGCCCCTCGCTGCCGGACAGCCTGCCGGCCATCGGGCAAGCACGGCACACGGCGCGGGTGGTTTATGCTTTCGGCCACGGGCATCTGGGGTTGACGCAATCGGCGGGCACGGCCCGCATCGTCGCCGATCTTCTGACGGGGCAAAAACCCGCCATCGATACAAGGGCATTTTCGCCGCAACGCTTCTGACGGGGATTTCCGATGTCTTCTTCCCTCTCGACAACAGCCGTTCCTGAAGCCCGCAGCATTTTGGCCGGTTCGGCCGAAGGTCCCGTGATTGCGACGACCGAAGCGCTGAGTTTCTGGGGCGGGGTCGATCCCGCCACCGGCAGGGTCATCGACGTGCACCACCCATTGCATGGCATCTGTCTCACCGGCGGCGCGCTGTTCATGCCCACCAGCCGTGGCTCCTGTACCGGTTCGGGCGTCTTGCTCGATCTTATCCTGACGGGCCGTGCGCCCTCGGCGCTGGTCTTCTGCGAGGCCGAGGACGTGCTGACGCTGGGCGCGCTGATCGCCGCCGAAATGTTCGGCAAGCCTTTGCCGGTGCTGCGCCTCGACGCGGAAAATTTCGCCCGGTTCTCGAAAGCCCTTCATGTCCGTATCGATGAGACGGCAATCGAGGCCGATGGCGTTTCCCTTCTCATCACGCCGCCGGCGACGGCGCATCTCGATCTCAGGGATGACGACCGGGCCATGCTCGAAGGACGCGATGGCATCGCCGTGCAGCAGGCCATGCGCATCACCGTCGCCATGGCCGCCCAGCAGGGGGCATCGGCGCTTGTCGATGTCACGCAGGGCCATATTGACGGTTGCATCTATGCCAGCCCCGCCAATCTCACCTTCGCGGAAAAAATGGCGGAGATGGGTGCGAAGGTACGGGTGCCGACGACCATGAACGCCATTTCGGTGGACAAGGCGCATTGGCGCGCGCAGGGCATGCCGGAGGATTTCGGCGACCCGGCCGCAAGGCTGGCGGATGCCTATGTGCGCATGGGCTGTCGCCCGACTTTCACCTGTTCGCCTTACCTGCTCGACAGCGCGCCGCAGGCCGGCGACATGATCGCCTGGGCCGAATCGAACGCGGTGATCTTCGCCAATACGGTTCTTGGCGCGCGCACGGCGAAACATCCGGATTTTCTCGATCTCTGCATCGCGCTGACGGGCAGGGCGCCGCTTGCCGGCGTCTATCTGGAGGAAAATCGGCGTCCTCAGCGCATCGTCAATGTGGCGTTGCCGCAGGGTGTGGATGATGCCTTCTGGCCGCTCATCGGTTATCTGGCGGGCAAGGCCGCGCCGGATTGCATTCCGCTGCTGCGCGGCCTTGGCCCTGCGAAGCCGTCACGGGATGATCTAAAGGCGCTCTGCGCCGCTTTCGGCACCACCTCCGCTGCGCCCATGCTTCATATAGAGGGCGTAACGCCGGAAGCCGCTCTTCCGCCTCTCCAAACGGCCGATATCGTCACTGTCTTGCCCTCCGACATGGCCGCCGGCTGGTCGCTTCTCAATGAAGGACCGGAAGAGGTGCAACTTGTCGCCATCGGCAGCCCGCATGCCTCGCTGGAGGAGTGCCACGCGCTTGCGGCTGAATTTGCCGGCCGCCGGCGTCACGCGGATGTCGCCGTCATCGTCACAGCCGGCCAGCAGGTCATCGATGCGGCCGGGCAGGACGGCACTTTGCAAAACCTGCGCGACAGCGGCGTGCAGGTGCTGCCTGATCTTTGCTGGTGCTCTATTTCCGAGCCGGTTTTCCCGACGAAGACCCGTGCCCTGATGACGAATTCCGGCAAATACGCCCATTACGGACCCGGCCTCAGCGGCCGCGCAGTGCGCTTCGGCAGCCTTGCCGATTGCGTTGAAAGCGCGCTGACCGGCCGTGCTCCATCCCTTCTTCCTTCATGGCTTTCCTAAGGAGTTTTGAATGCGCAGTATCAAGACCGTTCATGTCATTTCCGCCCATGCGGAAGGCGAGGTGGGGGATGTGATCGTCGGCGGTGTCAGGCCGCCGCCGGGCGAGACGATCTGGGAGCAGAGCCGCTTCATCGCTCGCGATGAGACGCTGCGCAATTTCGTGCTCAACGAGCCGCGCGGCGGCGTGTTCCGTCACGTCAACCTGCTGGTGCCGCCGAAACATCCGGATGCGGATGCAGCCTTCATCATCATGGAGCCGGAAGATACGCCGCCCATGTCCGGTTCCAACTCCATCTGCGTTTCCACCGTGCTTCTCGATGGCGGCATCGTGCCGATGCAGGAGCCGGAAACCCATATGCTGCTGGAAGCGCCGGGCGGGCTGGTGAAGGTGCGTGCCGAATGCCGCAACGGCAAGGCCGAGCGCATTTTCGTGCAGAACCTGCCGAGCTTTGCCGCAAAACTCGATGTCGAACTCGATGTCGAAGGCCTCGGTACGCTGAAAGTGGACACGGCCTATGGCGGCGACAGCTTCGTCATCGTCGATGCCGAGGCGATGGGCTTTAGCCTGAAGCCGGAAGAGGCGCATGAGATTGCCCGCCTCGGCGTGCGCATCACCAATGCCGCCAACAAGGCTTTGGGCTTCGACCATCCGGAAAACCCGGACTGGAAACATTTCTCCTTCTGCCTGTTTGCCGGCAAGGTGGAGCGCACGGCCGAAGGTCTCAGGGCAGGGGCGGCCGTTGCCATCCAGCCGGGCAAGGTGGACCGTTCGCCAACGGGCACGGCGCTTTCAGCCCGCATGGCGGTGCTGCATGCGCGCGGCGAGATGAAGGAAGGCGAAACCCTGACGGCGGTGTCGCTGATCGGCTCCACCTTCACCGGCCGTATTCTCGGAACCACCAAGGTCGGCGATCGTCCGGGCATCCTGCCGGAAATCTCCGGCCGCGGCTGGATCACCGGGATCCATCAGCACATGCTCGATCCGTCCGATCCGTGGCCGGAAGGATATCGTCTGACGGATACGTGGGGTGCGCGGTAAGTTGGGCCTTTAAAGGTCTATAGCCCAGATCGGGCTGCATTGGTTCGGCGTCTTTCTTCTCCCCGTCGGGGAGAAGATGGCCAGAAGGGTCAGATGAGGGGGCAACGTTGCCGGATTTCGGAGAGCTTGCCCCCTCATCCCGCTGCCGCGGACTTCTCCCCCTTGGGGAGAAGAAACAAGTGGCGCCCGCTCTAGCTAGAGCCTCACCCACCCAGCCGCTTCGTCGTCTCCCGCACGATCAGCTCGAACCCGACATCAACCCTTGCACCCTCGGGAACAATGGCATCCTTTTCCGCCTCCAGTATCGAAAGCAGCAACTCGCCCGCTTTGCGGCCGATCATCTGGGCATCGACGCGGATCGTTGAAATCGCCGGATAACATTGCCGGCCGATATCGAAGTCGCCGAAGCCGAGGATGGAAATGCGGTCAGGGACACTGATTCCCCTTCGATGACATTCCATCAGCGCGCCGACGGCGGAAATATCCGACACGGCGAAGATGGCCTCGACATCTGGCGCCTTGGCCAGCAGCGAGCCGAGGGTCTTTGCCCCGTGGTCATAGGAGACGGGGGCGCTGCCTTCGCGGATGATGAGATCGTCGGCAATGCCGGCTTCACGCAGGGCCGCACCAAAGCCGAGCAGGCGGCTTTCGCCGCGCCAGTCCTTCACATCGCCATCGGCCCTTGAGCCAAGCGCGCCGATTCGCTTGAAGCCAAGCGATATCAGATGTTTGGCGGCGGTTCTTCCCACTTCGTAGTTGGAAAAACCGACCGCATGATCGATCGGGTGTTCCGGCACATCCCAGATTTCCACGATCGGAATACCGGCGCGCATCAAAACTTCGCTCGCCATCTTGGTATGCACCGTGCCGGCGACGACGATGGCATCGGGGCGGCGCTCCATCATGGTACGGATGACGCGTTCCTCCTCCTGCAGATCGTACATCGTATAGCCGATCAGCAACTGGTAGTCGGCGGCGCGCAGCGCATTGGCAAGCCCCTGTGCGCTATCGGCGAAGTTGGAGTTGGTGAGCGTCGGCAGGATGGCGGTGATGAAATTGGTGCGGCGGGAGGATAGCGAACCGGCAATCCGGTCCGGCACATAGCCCAGCTTCTCGATGGCCTTCATCACCTTCTGGCGTGTCTCTTCCGACACCAGCGCGGGATCGGCCAGCACCCGCGAAACGGTCATCTTGGAGACGCCCGCGAGTTTCGAGACATCGCTCATGGTTGCTTTTTTTGACGTGACTAACGCTGCGGCCAAGGGCGTGCGCTCCACCAAAGCATGTCTCCCTAAATTCGAACCGGTTCAGGACAAGACATACACGAAGATATCAAGGGAAAGCACGCCGTATGATTGCAGATCGATGCGGCGTGCACCGGATTTATGCGACGCGGCTATAGACCAGATGGTAAAAACGCCCGTCGCACATGCTCATCATCTCATCCGTCAGCACCCGGCCTTCCAGCCGGACGGGGGAAACCAACGCTTCCTCCACCGCCTCCATCGACGGATAGTCGATTTCCTGGACCATGATGATCGAGGCGGCGTCCGGGTCCGTGCGCTCGGTGCGCATCACCCGCACCGCCTGTGCATTCGGCATGCGTTTCCAGACCGGCAGCAATTTCTCCTCGACGATGCGGAAAAACTCCTCCTCCCGGCCGGGGTGAATCCTGCCTTCGAAAATTGCCGAGCGTGTGTACATGTTTCCTCCCGAATGAATGCCGACCGAAACAGTTCTGTAGATCGGACTTGCAATGATACCGATAACATGCATTATTGATCCTGCCAAGAACGTGAAACGGTGTCGAACAGAGGAAAATCGATAACCAGCCGAAAACATTGAATTTCATAGGATATTCATCTGGTTTTGTGCTTTCGCGGTTTCTTGGGAGGAGTTTTTAGTCAATCGCGTTAAAATGTTATCGAGAACATTTTTCGGTTTGCGCAAGGCCGCTGTTCCATTTTGGGCAGCCACTATAAGGTTGGAGGAGAAACCATGAGCATATCCAGATTTCTGAAGAACATGACCGTTGCCGTCGGTGTTGCAGCAGCAACGCTTGCCGCAACCACGTCCGCCCATGCCGTCTCGATCAGCGAGATCACGGCACGCGGCAAGGTCAAGATCGGTGTTCTGACCGGTGCGCCGCCGATGGGCATGGTGGATGAGAAGGGCAATCCTTCCGGTTACGACGTGGATGTCGCCAATCTCATTGGTTCTTACCTGTCGCTGCCGGTGGAACTGGTGCCGCTGACACCGCCTGCGCGTATTCCCGCACTTCAGACCGGTAAGGTCGATTTCCTTGTTGCTACGCTTGCGCCGACCGGCGAGCGCGCCAAGACCGTCATGTTCACGCAGCCCTACAGCGCCTTCAACATGGACATCATTTCCGGCAAGGACCAGAAGTTCGAAAATCTCGACAGCCTCAAGGGCAAGCGCGTTTCGGTCAATCGCGGTTCCTCGCAGGAAACCGCGCTGCGCAAGGCCAATGTCGAAGGTCTCGAAATCGTCGTTTACGAAGACGATTCCACCAGCGCCCAGGCTTTGCTCGCCGGTCAGGTGGATGCCGTGGCCCTGCCGTCCACGGTTGGCGAGGCGATCATCAAGCAGCGTCCGGAAGCCGGTCTGCAGGTTGGTTTCACCTTCTTCCAGCAGGGCAACTCCATGGCGACCAAGCTTGAGGATTTCGAGCTGCGCCAATGGCTGAACACCTCCATCTATCTCATGAAGATGTCCGGCGATCTCGACCGCATCTCGGTCAAGTGGACCGGCCGTCCGCTGCCGCAATTGCCAAGCTTCTGATTGAGCCTTTCAACGCGCCCGTCGGGAAACACTCCGGCGGGCCCGGGAAATGTCAACGGAGTGACGCATGTCCTATACATTCCAATTCGGCGCGCTCGCCCAGTATCAGAATGAGATTCTGAACGGCATATGGCTGACGATCAAACTGTCGGTCCTGTCCATCGTGCTCGGCTGCGCTTTCGGCATTCTTTTGGCCTCGCTGCGGTCCATCAATGGCGGCATCGTCCGCATCATCGTGGACGGTTATGTGGAAGTCATCCGCAATACGCCGTTTCTCGTGCAGCTTTTCATCGTTTATTTCGGCCTGCCGGGCCTCGGCTTCAGGGTAGGGGCGGATACGGCGGCGCTGATCGGCATGACAATCAACCTCGCGGCCTATTCGACCGAGATCATCCGCGCCGGCATCGAGGCGGTGCACAAGTCGCAGATCGAGGCGGGCGAGGCGCTCGGCTTCACCAAGTACCAGATCTATCGCCACGTCATCATCGTGCCCGCCATCGCCAAGGTCTATCCCTCGCTGTGCAGCCAGTTCGTGCTGATGATGCTTGCATCGAGCATATGTTCGGCCATTTCCACCCATGAGCTTGCGGCTGCCGCAGCCTTCGTGGAATCGCAGACCTATCGCTCCTTCGAGGTCTATATCGTCGTCACGCTTATCTATCTTGCGCTGGCGCTCAGCCTGCGGCTCATCCTTGCCCTTGTCGGCATGTGGCTGTTCGGCCGTCGCGTTGCCCGCAAGACGATGACCGCCATGCCGGAGGTGCAGTCATGACTCTTCGAACTTTCGGCTGGAACGAATTCGGCTTCCTGCTGACCGCCCTGCAATGGACCGTGCTTCTGACGATCATTGCGCTTATAGGCGGTGGCATTGTCGGCTTCTTCGTGGCGCTCGCCCGCACCTCGAATTTCAAGGCGCTGCGCATTGCCGCCGGCACCTATATCCAGGTGATCCAGGGCATTCCGGTGCTGATGATCCTGTTCCTGTCCTATTACGGCCTCAGCCTTGCCGGGCTGGAACTGCCGCCGCTCTTTGCCGCCGGCGCCTCGATGACGATTTATACATCGGGTTACCTCGCGGAAATCTGGCGCGGCTGCATCCAGGCGGTGCCGAAGCAGCAATGGGAGGCGTCGGAATCGCTGGCGCTGACCCGCGCCCAGCAATATCGCTACGTCATCCTGCCGCAGGCGATCCGCATTTCGCTACCGCCGACCGTCGGTTTCGCCGTTCAGGTCGTCAAGAATACGTCCATCGCATCGATCATCGGTTTCGTCGAACTGGCGAGAGCGGGGCAGCTCATCAACAATGCCACGTTCCAGCCGTTCCGCGTCTTCGTCGCCGTGGCCGTGCTTTATTTCATCGTCTGCTACCCGTTGTCCCAGCTCTCGCGTTGGCTGGAAAGGAGGCTTCATGCCGGAAGTAATCGTTGAAAACGTTCACAAGAGCTTTGGCGCTCTGGAAGTCCTCAAAGGCGTGTCGCTGACGGTCGGCCGCGGTGAAGTCTTCGCCCTCATCGGCCGCTCGGGTTCGGGCAAGAGCACGCTGCTGCGCTGCATGAACGGGCTGGAGAAGATCAATTCCGGCCGTATCGAAATCGCCGGTCATGCGATTGGCGAAGATGCCAAGGCGCTGCGCAAGCTGCGCACCGATGTCGGCATCGTGTTCCAGAGCTATAACCTTTTCCCGCATCTGACCGTCGGCGAAAACATCATGCTCGCGCCGCGCATCGTCAAGGATGTGGCGAAATCGGAAACGAAGGATATTGCCCGCGAGGTTCTGCAACTTGTCGGCCTGTCGGAGAAATTCGATTCCTATCCGGATCAGCTTTCTGGCGGCCAGCAGCAGCGCGTGGCGATTGCCCGTTCGCTCGCCATGCGGCCGAAGGTGATGCTGTTCGACGAGGTGACCTCGGCGCTCGATCCTGAATTGACCGAGGAAGTGCTGACCGTCATGGAAAACCTCGCCAAAGACGGCATGACCATGATCCTCGTGACCCATGAAATGGCCTTTGCGCGCCGCGTGGCGACCGAAACCATCTTCATGCACAAGGGCAAGATCTGGGAGCAGGGCCGTTCTTCCGAACTCTTCGCCAACCCGCAAACGCCGGAACTCCGGCAATTCGTCAAGGCCGATGTGAAGTAGTTCACCGGCGCAAAGGAAACTCCATGACCACTGAAATCGTGCAATTGTGCCCGCTCATCCCGGCACTGGAAGGCGAACTCGCCGAGCGCTTCACCGTGCATCGCCTGTTCGAGGCTGCTGACAAGGCGGCGTTCCTTGCTGACAAGGGTGCTTCCATCCGCGGCGTCGTCACCGGCGGCCATATCGGTCTGCCGGCGGATATCGGCGCCGCACTTCCCAATCTTGAAATTGTCGCCATCAACGGCGTCGGTTTCGACAAGGTCGATCTGGCCGAAGCCAAGCGACGCGGTTTCCGCGTCTCCAATACGCCTGATGTGCTGACAGCCGATGTCGCCGACCTCGCGCTTGGCCTCGTTCTGGCGCAGGCGCGTAAGCTGCCGCAGGCCGACCAGCATGTGCGCACCGGCCAATGGCTGAAAGGCGATATGGGGCTTTCCACCCGCGTGGCCGGCCGCCGTTACGGCATATTCGGCCTCGGCCGCATCGGTCAGGCAATCGCAAAGCGGCTTGAAGGTTTCGATGCGCGCATTTCCTACACCGCCAGAAACCGCCGCGATGTTGCCTATGATTATTATGACAGCATCGAGGCGCTTGCCGCCAATTGCGACGTGCTGATCATCGCCGCCGCCGCTACTGCCGAAACGCGCCATATCGTTAATGCGGATGTGCTGAAGGCGCTTGGACCGCAGGGCGTGCTCGTTAATGTGGCGCGCGGTTCGCTGGTGGATGAAAAGGCGCTGGTCGAAGCTCTTGCGGACGGCACGATCGGTGGCGCGGCGCTGGATGTCTTCGAGGATGAGCCGCGTGTGCCGGAAGCGCTTTTCGCTTTCGACAACGTCACGCTCGCTCCGCATGTCGGCAGCGGCACGCACCAGACGCGCCGCGCCATGGCTGATCTCGTTCTCGCCAATCTCGATGCCCATTTTGCCGGCAAAGAACTGCCGACGCCGGTGGTTTGACGGTCAACGAATTGCCGCCTGTGGTTTTGACGGCGCAGCTTCGGTTGCGCCGTTTTGATTCAGGGAGGTTGCTGCAAAAGGCTGGTTTCCCGGCAATCTACTGTCGTTGTTCATATTTATATAATACGTATAATCCTACTATTCTGCTTCCTTATAAAATGATGAGGCGGAGAGGTGCGTTCCAAAGGCCCGAAGACACCCGTGCAGAACCGGATGTCGCGAAAAAAGCGCGATGTCACGCCATCCGCCACTCCTGACATGAGCGAAAACAGCAATCCTTCCGACCGGCACGCGCTTCTGGAAGCGATGATCGACCACGTGCCGGATTTTATCTATGCCAAGGATCTGGAAGGGCGCTTTCTTTTCGCCAATCGCGCCATCGTCACCGAAAACGGCTTTGACACCGTCGAGCAACTGATCGGGCTCACCGACTACGATATTAACGGTGAAGCGGCGCAGCGCGCCGGCATTCCCGATACCGAGGCGCGGGTGATGCGCACCGGCGAACCGGATCTCGGTTACGAGGAACGCGCCATGCGCGGCGATATCGATCGCTGGCTCATGATGTCGCGCGTGCCGCTGAAGGACAAGGCCGGCAACATCATCGGCGTGGTCGGCGCCTCGCGGGATATAACCCAGAAAAAGGCCTCGGAAAGACTGCTTCAGGCGCAGGCGCATATTCTGGAAATGATCGTCGCGGCGGCGCGTATCGAGGATTTTCTCGAGGAGTTCGTCAAGGCCATCGAAAATCTCGCGACCGGACTGGCCTGCGCGGTGCGGGTGTTCGATGCGGCGGAAGGGGAGCCTTCCGTTTACGCCTCGCCGGCACTGGCGCAGCAGGAGGGGCTGGTCGCACTTGTTTCCAGCGTCAGCGATCCTGAGAGCCTTGTCCATCCGGCAGAACACATGGCCTTCAGTTTCGATATTCCCGCCAGCGAAGGCAAGGCGCATGGTTTCGTCTGGTGCATGCTGGCCGGCCGCCAGCCGGATGCGGCGCTGGTGGAATTTATCGGCGCTGCGGCGCGTATGGCGGGGCTGGCGATCGATCGCAAAAGGGCGGCGGAGCATATCGCCTTCCTGGCGGATCACGACATGCTGACCCGGCTGCCGAACCGCCGTTTCCTCGATACGAGACTGCCGGAAATACTGGCGGCGGCGGCAAAGGCGAACCGAAGGGTCGGTATCGGTTTTCTCGATCTCGACAATTTCAAGCAGATCAACGATACGCTCGGCCACAGCATCGGCGACGCGTTGCTGTCGAAAGCCGCCGAGCGCATTGCGAAAAGCCTCCGGAAGAACGATCTCGTTCTCAGGGTGGGCGGCGACGAGTTCGTCATCATTCTCGAAGAGCGCAGGGACGATGTCGAAAACCGCCTGCAGCGCATCCGCGCCGCTGTCTCGCAGCCATTGCGTATCGGCAATTACGATATCAAGGTCACATGCAGCATCGGCATGGCCTTTTTCCCGGAACATGGGGAAACCACGGCGGAAATCGTCGCGGCGGCCGATCTCGCCATGTATGAAGCCAAACATACCGGGCGCGACAGCATTGCCACCTTCACCCCGAATATGGCGGATGATCTGAGAAAGAAGTTCACCCGCATCGAGGAACTGCGCAAAGCCGTGAAGAGGGACGAGTTTGTGCTGCACTTCCAGCCGCAGGTCGATCTTTTCAGCGGCCGGATCAGCGGCGTGGAGGCGCTGGTGCGCTGGCAGCACCCCACGGAAGGTCTGCTCGGTCCCGCGGAATTCATCGGGCTTGCAGAAGAAACCGGTCTGATCGTCGAACTCGGAGAAAGCATTCTCGAAAAGGCCTGTCGTCAGGCGCAGGCATGGGCCGCCGCCGGCCTGTCGCCCGTCAAAATGGCGGTCAATATCTCTCCGCGGCAGTTTCAGGGCGGGCTGGTGCAGCAGATCAGGTCGGTGCTCAAGGAAACCGGCCTTACGCCGTCCCTGCTGGAAATCGAAATCACCGAGACGCTTATCATTCAGGATGTTGAAACATCGGTGCGGATCATGCGGGCCATCAAACAGATGGGCGTCAGCCTGGCGCTGGATGATTTCGGTATCGGTTATTCCTGCCTCGGCATGCTCAAGACATTCCCGCTGTCCTGCATGAAGATAGACCGCTCGTTCCTCACCCATCTGCCGGAAAAGACCAAGGACAGCGCCATTGTCTCGATCATGATCCAGCTTGCCGGGTCTCTGGGCATCGATGTTATTGCCGAAGGCGTGGAAGCCGGCGAGCAGGCGACATTTCTGCGTGATGCCGGCTGCCCCTACGGTCAGGGTTACTACTTCAGCCGCCCGGTGCCGGCAGAGGCGATCGAAGACATGCTGGCGAAGACGACGATATTCGCGACTGGTTTACCCGAAAACAGCCCATAGGCTGCCCGGACGACCGGTTGTTTCAGAGCTGCCAGATATGGCTTTCCTGAGAGGCCGGGCGGACGTTTTGCCGCCTGCGTCCTTTCCTTTTTCTCGACGAAAACCACTTTGCTTCCCCATGCCCGCGAGTGCTGACGCCTCCCGATCCGGACGGGACGGGAGCGTTTGTTGTTTTGGTGTCTTATAATTTAGTAATTGAAGACAATATTTAAAAGTAATAAATTCTATTATTTTGAAATAATAATAAGAAATATTATATTTTAAACTATTAAATTGTTGTAATTTTACTACGAAATTAAATTGTGTACTTTGTCTGTATTTGTATTTCGTCGATTTAAATTGCGAGTCTGCGGCAACTTCTGTCATTTGCTGAATCAGCGCAGGGAGGCGGGCGGCAGGGAAAAGACCAGCCCTCAAATTTGCGCATTCGTTGAAAAATTTTTGACTGGAGATTACAAATGAACATCAAGAGCCTTCTCATCGGCTCCGCTGCGGCTCTCGCAGCAGTATCCGGCGCACAGGCCGCTGACGCTATCGTCGCTGCCGAGCCCGAGCCCATGGAATATGTTCGCGTCTGCGACGCTTTCGGCACCGGCTTCTTCTACATCCCCGGCACCGAAACCTGCCTGAAGTTCCAGGGTTACGTCCGTTTCCAGACCAATTTCGGCCGTGATTCGTCTGGCACTTCTGACTGGGATTCGTTCACGCGCGCTCAGTTCGAAGTCGACACCCGCACCGACACCGAGCTCGGCGCTCTGCGCGGCTTCATCGGCCTGCGTGGCAACGCTGACTCCGGCGTTGGCAGCTCGACTGTCGGCACGAGTGGCAACCTCGGTTCCGGCGTTTTCGTCGATCAGGCTTTCATCGAACTCGGCGGCCTGAAGGTCGGTAAGTTCCTGAGCTGGTGGGACGATAGCCTCTCTGGCGAAACGGATGATCTTTCCTCTAATGCCCTGTTCAACTCCATTCGTTACACCTATGACGCTGGCTCCTTCTGGGCAGGTGTCTCGGTTGACGAACTCGAAGGCATCACCGTTGGTTCGTATAACGAGCGTGACAACAACATCGGTGTCGTTGCTGGCGTCGGTGCAAAGTTCGACAGCGTTACCCTTCAGCTTATCGGCGGTTATGACACCGATCGTGAAAATGGCTCGGTTCGTCTGATCGCAACGGCTGGCGTTGGTCCCGGCACGCTTGGTCTCTCCGGTGTTTGGGCTTCTGGCGCAAACGCTTACTACAACGCCTCCGAGTGGGCAGTCGCTGCTGAATATGCTATCAAGGCAACCGACAAGCTGAAGATCACCCCCGGCTTCCAGTACTATGGCGGCTATGGTCTCACTTCTTGGGACAACTTCTCCGACAACGACGCCTGGAAGGCTGGTCTGACGGTTGACTACAAGATCACCGATGGTCTCACCACGAAGCTCACCGCGAACTATCTGGACATCGACAATCGTCCTGAGCAGTGGACCGGCTTCCTCCGCCTGCAGCGCTCGTTCTAATAGAACCTAAAAACAAAAAGCATAGTAGGGTTAGACAACTCAGATCCACCCCGTTTCCGAACGGGTGAGTAACTAGCTCCAGTCAAAGTTTCTGACATGATGTCAGGTTTACTCCCCGGACCCCTCCAGGCCGGGGAGTTTTTGCGCTTATAGTCGATGCGTGGATGGCGGCTCCGTCTATTTGGTTGGAGAATGCGTGCGGGCTTGTTACTCCTCCTTTGCTCCCCAAATGTGATGCAGCAAAATCGGCTATCCCGTGATCAGGGCGATTGAGTAATTGTCTGCAATATGAAATATTATTGTATACAATAAACCGGGTGCTCCCATGGAATTCGATTTTACCGCGCTTGAGCCGCAGAGCCGTTATCGTTTGCTGACCAATTTTATCGGTCCACGGCCGATAGCGCTTGTCACGACGCGCTCGGCCGCTGGCCACAACAATGCCGCGCCGATGAGCTTTTTCAATGTTTTCTCCCATGATCCGCCGATCGTTGTTCTCGGCATCCAGCCGCGTGTGACGGGCGAGGAGAAGGATACGATGGCCAATATTCGTCGCACCGGCGAATTCGTCATCAACATGGTCGATATGGCTCTGTCCGAACAAATGCTCGTCTGCGGCCTCGGTTTCGACAGCGAAGTGGATGAACTTTCGATTGCCGGATTGACGGCCACGCCCTGCAGCAAGATCGATGCGAGCTTTGCGGCGGAATCGCCCTGCGCCTTCGAATGCCGTGTGGAGCGCCTGATCGATTATCCGCGCCGTACCCTTGTCCTGGGGGAAGTGGTGCACATGCATGTCCACAAGGATTGCCTCGATGCGGAGGGGCGTTATGTCGATCCGGACCGATATCAGCCGATCGCGCGCCTGCATGCCGATAATTACATCAGCTCGGATCGTCAGTTCGTCCTCAAGGCGCCCGCGATGACCGACTTCATCAAGCCGGATGGCGAGTGAAGGTTCTCGGCTGAAGCGCCGAATACCTTTTGCCTGCCGCCGCAAACTCGAGAGAATGAGAGGGCAGGGCATCGGGGCGGCGATGACGATTGGTTTCGTTTCCCGGCACTGTGCGGCAGGAGGCGAAACGACGGGTGGGTCAATGCCGCGATAAAGCTGCGTCCAGTGCGGTTGGAGTGGATGACCGAACGTCGACGCCATGACTGCCCGTGCCTGACGGAATCCAGTCTTGCCACCCCGCACGGTTTTCAGGAAAACAACGGCATCCATTTGCGGGCTTCCCCGCCTCGTTCTAGTGTTCTCCTGCTCGCACCATCCGCTGGGTCGCGAGCGACGCGGGAGGACGCATGATCGACAAGCTGGAATTTTTCATTGCATTGGCGCGCGCAGGGCATTTTGGCCGCGCGGCGGAGGAGTGCGGCGTTTCTCAACCCAGTCTCTCGGCCGCGATCCGGCAGCTGGAGGACCAGCTTGGTGTCGTTCTTGTGGTGCGTGCGGCGCGTTATCAGGGGCTGACACCGGAAGGCCAGCGTGTTCTCGAATGGGCGCGTCGCATCGTCGCCGATACGCGCACCATGCGTGAGGAAATGCGGGCGGCGCGCAAGGGTCTGGCGGGCCACATCCGGCTTGCGGTCATTCCGACGGCGCTTGCGATGGTGCCGCGATTGACGGAATCCTTTCAGGCGCGGCATCCCGACGTGACCTTTTCCGTGACGTCACGCACCTCGCTTCAGGTCCTGAGCCAGATCGAAAACCTCGAGATCGATGCGGGAATCAGCTATCTCGACAATGAACCTCTTGGCCGAGTGACCACGGTGCCGCTTTATTCGGAGCGATATCACCTGATTGCAGCAGCCGGAACGCCGCTCGCCGATCAGGAAAGCGTTACCTGGAAGCAGGTTTCAGGTCTTAGGTTATGCCTATTGACTTCGGATATGCAGAACCGCCGCATCATCAACAAGCATATGGCCGAAGCGGGCGTAGAGGTAAAACCGACATTGGAGTCCAACTCCATGATTGTGCTGTTTTCGCATATCCGAACCGGACAATGGGCTTCAATAATGCCGCGCAACATAGCGGAATCATTCGGTTTTCCAAAACAGATCAGAATGATACCGATTACCGAGCCGGATGCGGAGCATCTGGTGGGGTTGATCGCGACCTATCGCGAACCACACACGCCGCTCGTTTCCGCGCTTCTTCATGAGGCGCGCCAGCGCGCAGCGGCGATGGTTTTTGATAGGAATTTCCTATCGGTTGACGAAAACACATTATTGACCTGATCCGGCCGACCTCGCCATTCTCCCGAACCATGCAGGGGCTGCGCTGGCACTGAAACATGTGCCGCTCGCCATACCTGCCCCTGTCGGTTTGGGAGGACTGGCTTATGAATATCCGTGCGGTTGCCGCAGATGAGGCGGCCCGTGTTTCCGCTATCATTGACGAACTTCTCCACCTGGAGGGGCCATTGCTGCCCATTCTGCACGCGGTGCAGGAAGAATTCGGCTACATACCGGAAAGCGCCAAGCAGATCGTTGCATCCGCGCTGAATATATCGCGCGCCGAGGTTCATGGCGTCGTGACCTTCTATCCTGATTTTCGCGATCATCCGTCCGGCCGGCATGTGCTGAAGCTCTGTCGCGCCGAGGCTTGCCAGTCGATGGGTGGCGAACCTCTTGCGGACACCATCAAGTCCCGGCTCGGCCTTGACTGGCACGAAACGGCAGCCGACGGTTCCGTCACGCTGGAGCCGGTCTTCTGTCTCGGGCTTTGCGCACAGGCGCCCGCGCTGATGCTGGATGGCGAACTTCACGCACGACTGGACGAGCACTGTCTTGGCGACATTCTGGCGGAGGCGCGCCGATGAGTGTCACCGTTTTTGTTCCGGGCGATTCCGCCGCGCTTGCCGTTGGCGCAGACCGTGTCGCCGAAGCGATCGGCCGCGAGGCGGCCAGCCGCAATCTCGATGTGCATATTGTCCGCAATGGATCGCGCGGCATGCTCTGGCTTGAAGTGCTGGTGGAAGTGCGCACCGAACATGGCCGTATTGCCTACGGGCCGGTCAAGTCCAGCGACGTTGCCTCGCTTTTCGATGCGGGTTTTCTCACCGGCGGCGAGCATCGCCTCTGTCTCGGGCCGACGAAGGACATTCCGTTCCTGAAAAGCCAGACGCGCCTGACATTTGCCCGCTGCGGCGTTACCGATCCATTGTCGCTGGCGGATTATCGCGCCTATCAGGGCTTGAAAGGCCTCGAAAAAGCTGTCGCCATGGCGCCGCTCGATATCGTTGCGCAAGTGACCGAAAGCGGCCTGCGCGGACGCGGCGGCGCGGGTTTCCCGACCGGTATCAAATGGAAGACCGTCGCCGATGCGGTGGCCGACCAGAAATATATCGTCTGCAATGCCGATGAGGGCGACAGCGGCACCTTCGCCGACCGCATGATCATGGAAGGCGATCCCTTCGTGCTGATCGAAGGCATGGCGATTGCCGGCCTCGCCGTCGGCGCGACGAAAGGTTTCATCTATACGCGCTCGGAATATCCTTACGCCATCAAGGTCATGGAGCAGGCAATCGAAATCGCCCGCCGCGACGGGATCATCGGCCCATCCGTGCTCGGTTCCGGGCGGGCCTTCGATCTCGAAGTGCGCATGGGTGCCGGCGCCTATGTCTGCGGCGAGGAAACTTCGCTTCTGAACAGTCTGGAAGGCAAGCGTGGCACCGTGCGGGCCAAGCCGCCGCTTCCTGCTTTACAGGGCCTGTTCGGCAGGCCCACCGTCGTCAACAATGTGATTTCGCTCGCCTCCATTCCGGTCATCATGGATCGCGGCGCGGCATTCTATCGCGATTTCGGCGTCGGCCGCTCGCATGGCACCATCCCCATCCAGCTTGCCGGAAACATCAGGCATGGCGGGCTTTACGAGACCGCTTTCGGCCTGCCGCTCGGGCAGCTGGTCAATGATATCGGTGGCGGCACGATCACCGGTCGCCCCATCAAGGCGGTGCAGGTGGGCGGGCCGCTCGGGGCCTATTTCCCGGTTTCGCTGTTCGATACGATCTTCGACTATGAAGCCTTCACCGCCGCCGGTGGCCTGATCGGCCATGCCGGCATCGTGGTTTTCGACGCTACCGCCGATATGCTCCATCAGGCCCGGTTCGCGCTGGAATTCTGCGCCGTCGAAAGCTGCGGCAAGTGCACGCCCTGTCGCATCGGCTCCACGCGCGGTGTCGAGACGGTGGACAGGATTGCGCTCGGCATCGAGCGGGAGAAAAATACGGCACTCCTCGCAGACCTCTGCGAAACCATGAAATTCGGTTCGCTCTGTGCGCTCGGCGGTTTCACGCCCTATCCCGTCATGAGCGCGCTCCGGCATTTCCCTGATGATTTTGCCCCCACCCCACGTGTTGAAGCGGCGGAGTAAGACCATGGCCCTTGTGACAGAATTCGACTATGGAACCCCCAAATCCCACGCAACGGACATGGTGACGCTCACCATCGACGGCAGGCAGGTGACTGTGCCTGCGGGAACGTCGATCATGCGCGCCTCGCGCGAAGCGGGTATCGATGTTCCGAAACTCTGCGCCACCGATATGGTGGATGCTTTTGGTTCCTGCCGCCTCTGTCTGATCGAGGTGGAGGGCCGCAACGGCACCCCTGCCTCCTGCACCACGCCCGTCGCGCCCGGTCTCGTCGTGCACACGCAGACGGAGCGGCTGAAGCAGATCCGCAAGGGCGTGATGGAGCTTTATATCTCCGATCACCCGCTCGACTGTCTGACCTGCGCCGCCAATGGCGATTGCGAGCTGCAGGATATGGCGGGCGCCGTTGGCCTGCGCGATGTGCGCTACGGATACGAAGGCGACAACCACGTCAAGGCCCGCACCGGCGATGGCGATCTCAATGCCCGCTGGATGCCGAAGGATGAAAGCAATCCCTATTTCACCTACGATCCTTCCAAATGCATCGTCTGCTCCCGTTGCGTGCGCGCCTGTGAGGAAGTGCAGGGCACCTTCGCGCTGACGATCGAAGGGCGCGGTTTCGAAAGCCGAGTATCGCCCGGCGCGCATGAGGCGTTCCTCGATTCCGATTGCGTTTCCTGCGGCGCCTGCGTGCAGGCCTGTCCAACGGCGACGCTCACTGAAAAATCGGTGATCGAGATCGGCCAGCCGGAGCATTCGCTGGTCACGACCTGCGCCTATTGCGGTGTCGGCTGCTCCTTCAAGGCGGAAATGCGCGGTGAAGAGCTGGTGCGCATGGTGCCGTGGAAGGACGGGCAGGCCAATCGCGGCCATTCCTGCGTCAAGGGCCGCTTCGCTTATGGTTATGCCACCCACAGGGACCGCATTCTCAACCCGATGATCCGCGAAAAGATCAGCGATCCATGGCGGGAAGTCACATGGGAGGAGGCCTTCTCCCATGTCGCGTCGGAGTTCCGGCGTATCCAGGGTCAATATGGCCGGGAATCCATCGGGGGTATCACCTCGTCCCGCTGCACGAACGAAGAAACCTTCCTCGTCCAGAAGCTCATCCGCGCCGGCTTCGGCAATAACAACGTCGATACCTGCGCCCGCGTCTGCCATTCGCCGACGGGCTACGGTCTCGGCCAGGCTTTCGGCACTTCCGCCGGCACGCAGAATTTCGATAGCGTCGAACAGTCCGATGTGGTGCTTGTCATCGGCGCCAATCCGACCGATGGACATCCTGTTTTCGGCTCGCGGCTGAAGAAGCGGCTGCGACAGGGCGCGAAGCTGATCGTCATCGATCCGCGTCGTATCGATCTCGTCCGCACGCCGCATGTGGAGGCGTCCTTCCACCTGCCGCTGAAGCCCGGAACGAATGTCGCGGTGCTGACGGCGCTTGCGCATGTCATCGTCACGGAAGGGCTGTTCAACGAAGCCTTCATTCGCGAGCGCTGCGACTGGTCGGAATTCGAGGATTGGGCCGCTTTCGTCGCCGAGCCTCAGCATAGCCCGGAAGAAACCGAAAGCTTCACCGGCGTGCCGGCGGAAGAGGTGCGCGGCGCCGCACGTCTTTATGCCAGGGGTGGCAATGGCGCCATCTATTACGGGCTCGGTGTCACCGAACACAGCCAGGGGTCTACCACGGTGATGGCAATCGCCAATCTGGCCATGGCGACCGGCAATATCGGCCGCCCGGGCGTGGGGGTCAATCCGCTACGCGGTCAGAACAATGTTCAGGGTTCCTGCGACATGGGGTCTTTCCCGCACGAGCTTCCGGGCTATCGGCATATTTCCGACGATGCCACGCGCGACATCTTCGAGAAACTCTGGGGTGTGAAGCTCAACAACGAGCCGGGGCTGCGTATTCCCAACATGCTCGATGCGGCCGTGGATGGCAGCTTCAAGGGCATCTATATTCAGGGCGAGGATATTCTCCAGTCCGATCCGGATACGAAGCACGTTTCGGCCGGTCTCGCAGCGATGGAATGTGTCGTGGTGCACGATCTCTTCCTGAACGAGACGGCGAATTACGCCCATGTCTTCCTGCCGGGGTCCACCTTCCTCGAAAAGGACGGCACCTTCACCAATGCCGAACGCCGCATCAACCGCGTGCGCAAGGTCATGTCCCCGAAGAACGGTTATGCCGACTGGGAAGTGACGCAGAAGCTGGCGCAGGCCATGGGTCTTGCATGGAACTACACGCATCCGTCCGAGATCATGGACGAGATCGCCGCGACGACACCGAGTTTCGCCGGTGTTTCCTACGACTATCTGGAGGAGAAGGGCTCGGTGCAGTGGCCCTGCAACGAGAAATTCCCGGACGGTTCGCCGATCATGCATGTGGACGGTTTCGTGCGCGGCAAGGGCAAGTTCATCCGCACCGAATATGTGGCGACGGACGAACGCACGGGGCCGCGGTTCCCGCTGCTGCTCACCACCGGCCGCATCCTGTCGCAATACAATGTCGGCGCGCAGACACGGCGCACCGAAAATGTTGTCTGGCATGAGGAGGATCGTCTCGAAATCCATCCGCACGATGCCGAACAGCGCGGCGTGAAGGATGGCGACTGGATCAAGCTCGCCAGCCGGTCGGGCGACACGACGTTACGGGCGCTGATTACCGACCGTGTGGCGCCGGGCGTGGTCTATACGACCTTCCACCATCCCGGCACGCAGGCAAACGTCATCACCACCGACTTCTCCGACTGGGCGACCAACTGTCCCGAATATAAGGTGACCGCCGTGCAGGTATCGCCTTCCAACGGGCCGACGGAATGGCAGGAGGAATATGATGCGCTTGGCCGCCGTTCGCGGCGGATCAGCGGCAAGCTCGAAGCGGCGGAATAAGGAGGGCCGGGTGCGCCCGGCCTGTCACACACAGAGGCGTCGGCCGGCAGCCGGCGCGGGGGGAAGAGGTCATGTTGCTCAACCACACCGATGAAAAGCTGGTGAGAATGGCGAACCAGATCGCGACATTCTTTCTGTCGCAGCCGGAAGATATACGCATCGAAGGTGTCGCGACCCACATCAACAAGTTCTGGGAACCGCGCATGCGACGCCGGTTCTTCGAGATGGTGGATGCCGGGGCCGGTGATTTTCTGCCGCTTGTGCTTGCCGCATCGAAGAAGATCAAGCGGCCCGACGATCCGGCCGATGCCGTGGGCCTCGGCGACGACGCGAAGGGCGCGCCGGGCGGCAAAGGACCGATTGCGGGCGAGTCCCTTTCGGAACCGAGCGTCCCGGAAAGCACAGAGGCTTGAGCGGCGCGACCGCAAAATCACACTTTCGGCCGGACGGGGGACGTCCGGCGATATCGGTGTTCGCCCGGCGGGGCGAACGTGACATGTCCAGACATCCACGAGGGAGGTAATGTCAATGGCAGTAGCAGGTGCGACAGCGGGAGAGGCGGCGCAAGCCGGGTTTTTGGACCGCGAACGAATAATCGCAAGACCGGGTTTCAATCGCTGGCTGGTACCGCCGGCGGCCCTTGCCATTCATCTATGCATCGGCATGGCCTACGGCTTCAGCGTGTTCTGGCTGCCGCTGTCGAAGGCGCTGCCGGCCACGGACCCCAGTTGCTCCAGCCTCACCCTTCTGGGTGCGCTGTTCACCACTGAGTGCAACTGGCGCGTGGCCGATCTCGGCTGGATCTATACGCTTTTCTTCGTTCTTCTCGGCTGCTCGGCGGCCATCTGGGGCGGCTGGCTGGAAAGGGTGGGGCCCCGCAAGGCCGGCTTCGTTTCCGCCTGCTGCTGGTGCGGCGGTATTCTGGTGGCGGCAATCGGCGTCATCACGCATCAGCTGTGGCTGATGTGGCTGGGGGCCGGCGTCATCGGCGGTATCGGTCTCGGCCTTGGCTATATTTCGCCCGTATCGACCCTGATCAAATGGTTCCCGGACCGTCGCGGCATGGCGACGGGCATGGCCATCATGGGATTTGGCGGTGGTGCGATGATCGGCGCGCCGCTCGCCAATCTGCTGATGAACAACTTCAAGACGGATATTTCGGTTGGCGTCTGGCAGACTTTCGTTGTCATGGCCATGATCTATTTCGTCTTCATGATGGCGGGCGCCTTCGGTTATCGCATTCCGCCGTCGGGCTGGCGTCCGGAAGGCTGGACCGCGCCTTCCGCCAAAAGCGCCATGATAACCCATCGCCACGTGCATCTGCGCGATGCGCACAAGACGCCGCAGTTCTGGCTTATCTGGGCGGTGCTGTGCCTCAACGTTTCGGCGGGTATCGGCGTCATCGGCATGGCCTCGCCCATGCTGCAGGAAATCTTCGCAGGATCGCTGATCGGCCTGCCGGGCGTGGGCTTTGCCGATCTCGATGCCGGGCAGAAGGCGCAGATCGCGGCGATCGCTGCCGGCTTCACCGGGCTGCTTTCCCTGTTCAATATCGGCGGCCGCTTCTTCTGGGCGTCGATGTCCGACAAGATCGGCCGCAAGAACACTTATTTCTGCTTCTTCATTCTCGGCATCATTCTTTATGCGCTGGCGCCGACGCTTGCGACGATGGGCAACAAGGCGCTCTTCGTTCTCGCCTTCGGTATCATCCTGTCGATGTATGGCGGTGGTTTTGCGACCATTCCCGCTTATCTCGCCGATATTTTCGGCACGCAGTTCGTCGGCGCAATCCACGGCCGCCTGCTGACGGCTTGGGCGACTGCGGGCATCGCCGGCCCTGTCGTCGTCAACTACATCCGCGAAGCGCAGATCGCGGCGGGCGTGGCGCCAGGACCCGCGCTCTACACCAGCACCATGTATATTCTGGCGGGCATGCTGGCGATCGGCCTCGTGGCCAATGCCTTCGTGCGGCCGCTTTCGGACAAGTGGTTCATGTCGGATGCGGAGGTCGCGACGCTGCAGGCAAAGACGGCGGCCGCCAATGCCGGTCCGACAGGCTCCTTCGGCATCGGACGTGGCGGGCTGGACACCAAGGCGGCACTTGCCTGGGTTGCTGTCGGTATTCCGCTTCTGTGGGGCGTATGGGTTACCGTGAAGAGCAGCCTTGCGCTGTTCGGCTGAGCGTCCATCGGCCCGGAAAGCATATGCCGGCTTATGGCCGGCATATGATCTGATCAAAGCGAAAGTGTGCAGCTTGCCGGCAAGGCGTCCATCAACGCCAGCTGGCAAGCAGTCCTTCGAGTGTTGCGCGGTCTTCTTTGTCCAGACGGGCAAGTCCCGGGGCGCGAACGGGGCCAACCTTCATCCCCAGAATTTCCATGGCTTCCTTCACCACAGTCACATTTGCGCCGTTGCGATATCGTGTCCGCAGCCGTTCGAACAATTCGATCCTTTCGATGATCTTCCGTGCGGCCGGGAAATCGCCGGCCGTCAGGGCGTCATGAACCTGCAGGGAAAATTGCGGCGCGACATTGACGAGACCGGATGTGAAGCCGCGCGCACCAACCGCCGCGAAGGCAGGCGCCCAGCTTTCAGCCAGTCCGCAGACATATAGAGCGCCGTTCGGATCGGAAGCGGCAATCGCGCGCGACAGAAGCATGATGTCGGTCGTCGCGAACTTGATGCCGGCGACATTCGGGTGGCTCGCAAGCTTTACCATGTCATCGACCGAAAAGCCGTCCGCCCGGACATAGGCGACCAGCGGCAATTCGCTGCCCTCCGCAAGACCGATAAAATAGTCGATCTGCGATTGCGGGGCTGCAAAAGGGTCGACCGGTTGATGCGACATGACGGCGGATGCGCCCATTTCTTTTGCCTGACGCGCCATGGAGAGCGCTTCGCGCTGCGAGCGTCCAATCGCCGCCGTAACCGGGGCTTTGCCGCTGACACCTTTTATCGCAGCCTCATAAACCTTCAGAATTTCCGCGGGCGTCAAGGCGTAGAATTCGCCTGTATTGCCCGCCGCGACGATATTGTGGATGCCCGCCTTTGCGACACGGGCGTAAACCTCGGCGGTAACACCGGTCTCCACTTCGCCGCTTGCATCGTAAGCCGTTACCGGAACGCCGGAGATGCCCTGTAGGGCCTGGCGAAAATCGAATGTCGTCATCAACTGGGTTCCTTAGGATCAAAAGTCATCTTCAAATGGAGAATTTGTGAACGGGCGCGCCGGCGACCGGGGCATCAAATGCGACAACCGTGCCTGCGGTGGTTATTCCCTCCGTCTCGGTCACGAGACTTGTGAGGTAGATCGTCTTGAGGTCGGGACCGCCGAAACACGGCATGGTCGGCCCCTTGAACGGCAGCCTGTAGACCTCGAACAATTCGCCGTCCGGTGAAAAGCGGTTGAGACGTCCCGCCTGAACGCCGGCGCTCCAGTAACAGCCTTCGCAATCGGTCGCCGCACCGTCCGGCCTGCCTTCATTCGGCGCGAAATCGTGAAGGCGTTCGGCCGGGCCGATCCTGCCGGTCGCGGCGTCGAAATCGAATACCTGATACATCAGCCCGCTGCTGTCGGAATGGTACATGCGCCTGCCGTCCGGACTCCAGGCAAGCCCGTTCGATGTGAACATGTCGCCATCGATGATGCATTCGATGCCGCCATCCGGAGCGATGCGATAGAGACGTGCATTGCCTGTCTGTATCGCGGCCTCGTCGCGGGTCCCCACCCAGAAATGGCCGTCCGGGCCAACCTTTCCATCGTTGAGGCGGCTGTCAGGCCGCCCGTCGTCCGGATCGCAGAGAAGGTCGAGCTTGCCGCTCGCGGGATCGAGAAGATGCACGCCGGTCTTGAGGCCCGCCACGATCAAGCCATTGTCGCAAAGGCCGAGACAGCCCACCTGGGCGGGCATGTCGTATCTGTCGAGTTTTCCGCCGGGATGCAGGCGGAAAATGGCGGGCGCGAGAATATCGACGAACCACAGATCGCCGGTTCGCTCGTCCCAGGCAGGCGATTCGCCGACCTTCAGCGGGGTATCGATCAGGGAACGGAGCTTCGGTTCTATGATGTGCGGCTGGCTCACTGGTTCCTCTCCCTCATCCGCCCCTTATGATTCTATTTTCGACATTGCAGGGTGCGGCCTAACTGCCGACGCCCTGAAACATGCGGGCGCGCGCCTTCAATATGTGGTCTTTCATCGCGTCATGCGCGGCCTGCTCGCGCCGCGCAAAAATCGCTTCCACGATGGCCGTGTGCTCGTTCTGGACTTCACGCACATGCTGCGGCGTCCGCTTGAGGCTGAGGCTGCGTGTCACCGACTGGCCGATGGCGAAATGGGGTTTGAACCATATCCGCACCGTGATGTGGAACTGGTTATGGCTCGCCTTCGCGATGGCTTCGTGCAGGGCGAAGTCTTCCTCCGCGCCGAGATCGTTGCGCTCGAGACACTGTTCCAGCGCGGCAATCGCCTGCTCGATACGTACCCTGTCCGCTGCCTGCCAGTTGCGCGCCGCAAGCTCAGCCGCGGAAGCCTCCAATCCGGCCCTGAACTCAAAAAAACGCTGCACGTCGGCCAGCGAGCCGACCGGCACCTGTTGCAACACGGAAGAATCCGGCTGCTGGCGTACATAGGAGCCGGATCCCTTTTGTGAAACGATAAGCTCGTCGTTCCGAAGCCGCTCCAGCGCTTCCCGCACAACCGGCCGCGATGCGCCGAACAGCGACGCCAGATTCTGTTCCGATGGCAGCCGCTCGTTCACGGGAAACCGCCCGTCCGAAATCATGCCGACGATTTTTTCGTAGATGATGTCGCTCAGCCGAGTTTCGCCTCGAGCGGCGGCAGATGCAGTGTGATTGTCCATCAGCAGCCCTTCCGTTGCAAATCGCTGAAGTTAATGGGTTTCCTGCATTTCAATCGCAACAGAAATACCGGGGTTTTTGTGAGCGAGGGGGCTGTCGTACCGATTTTTTCTTCAAGCCTGATCCTGAAAACCGGCCTACAAATAAAAAAGATGTAAAAATCTGTCAATACTTGTAATCATCTGAAAACGCCCATATGGTCTGCCCCTGCCGATGGAGGATCGGCGTGCTGGCTGGCCGGGAGGGCCGTCGCGGTTCGGTGAAAGCCGTCTCGCTGCCGGTGATTTTTTGGGAGGATTGTCGATGCGCGATGGCGAAGCATTTTCACTGGGCGTAACGCGCCGAACCTTTATGGCGGGTGTTGGCGGCGTGGCCGCCCTTTCCGTCATCGGGACCTCGGCGCGGGCTGCTGCCGGCAAGCAGGCGCCGGAACTGGAGGCGCTGGTAAAGGACGGCAAATTGCCGCCTTTGGCCGAACGTCTGCCGAAAAATCCGATGGTGGTGACGCCGCACGAGAAAATCGGCACCTATGGCGGCACATTGCGCCGTGGCCTGCGCGGTTCGTCGGACCATAACGGCATCCTGCGCATGGTCGGCAATCAGGGCCTTGTCCGCTGGAACATGGATTTTACCGAGGTTCTGCCGAACCTTGCGGTGAAATGGGAAGTCAACGACGATGCCTCGCAATTCACCTTCCATTTGCTGGAGGGCGCAAAATGGTCGGACGGTCACCCCTTCACCGCCGATGACGTGGTGTTCGCCATCGAGGACTGCATCAAGAACAAGGAGCTTTACAGCGCCACGCCGGCGCAGCTTTCCGTGGCCGGCAAGGCGGTCGATGTCGAAAAAGTCGACGATTTCACGGTAAAGTTCAAATTCGCAGCGCCGAATGCGCTTTATCTCGAAAATCTCGCCACGCCGCTCGGCCAGCATCCGACGCTGTTTCCCAAACACTATTGCAGCAAGTTCCTGCCGAAATACAACACGGCGCTCGATGCCGATGTGAAGGCTGCGGGTGTCTCCAGCTGGACCGAACTGTTCCGCGCCAAATGCGGCGATATCGAAATTCCGTCCCGCTGGTCGAATGTCGACAAGCCGACGCTGGACCCGTGGGTGGTGAAGGAACCCTATTCCGGCGGTGCGACACGCGTGGTCATGACCCGCAACCCTTACTTCTGGCAGGTCGATACCGAAGGCAACCAGTTGCCCTATATCGACGAAATCAATTTCGGCATTTCGCAGGATGTCGAATCGCTGATGCTGAACGTCATTTCCGGCAAGATCGACATTCAGGAGCGCCATATCAGCGTTCTCGCCAACAAGCCGACCCTGTCGCAGAACATGAAAAAGGGTGACTACCGCCTGCTGACTTTGGTGCCGTCTGCTGCGCAGCAGTGCCAGATTTACCTGAACATCACCCATAAAGACCCGGCAATGCGCAAGATGTTCGCCGACAAGTCGTTCCGCCAGGCATTGTCCATCGCGCTCAACCGGCAGGAAATCATCGACATCGTCTATTTCGGCCAGAGCGAGGGTTATCAGGCCGGGCCGCGCCCGACACATCCCTGGTACAATGAAAAGCTGGCGCGGCAATTCACCGAATACGATGCGGACAAGGCGAACGAACTTCTCGACAAGGCCGGTTACGACAAGAAGAACGGCAACGGCATGCGGTTGCGGCCTGACGGTCAGCCTGTCTTCTTCTCGATTGACGTCATCCCGACGCTCTATCCCGATCTGGTCGATGCGCTGGAGCTGGTGAAGGCGCAATGGGCGCAGATCGGCGTCGACATCAAGGTCAACACCATCGAACGTGCGCTCTATTATACACGCGGCGATGACAACGCCCATGATGCCGCCGTCTGGCCCGGTCCCGGCGGTCTCGATCCGATGCTCGATCCGCGCGATTTCTTCGCCTTCCACCCGCAGGGGTCGCGTTACGCCATCCCGTGGGCGCTCTGGTACACCTCGAATGGCCAGAAGGGCGAAGAGCCGCCGGAAAGCCAGAAGCAGCGCTTCAAGCTGTTCGATGAGGCGCGCTCGACGGCCGACCTTGCCAAGCGCGGCGAGAAGATGAAGCAGATCTTCGACATTGCGGCGGAAGAGTTCGAAACGATCGGCCTCTGCCTTGCGGTGGGCGGTTTTGGCATCATCCGCAACAATCTGCGCAATGTGCCGGAAACGGAACCCGACAGCTGGACCTGGCCTAATCCCGGCCCGGCGCTGCCGCAACAGTTCACCTTCACAAGCTGACATCGCCACATGGGCGTCGCTGCCGTAACGCGGCGACGCCTCTCAGGTTGTTTCGACCACCCACAGCCGTCTCCTTAGTGGAAGGCGGCGCGTGCGGCACAATGTGATTGCGAGAACGACATGCTGCTTTTTATCGTAAAACGCCTGCTGTGGATGATACCGTCCCTGTTTGCCGTCAGTTTCCTTGCCTTTGTCCTGATCCAGCTGCCGCCCGGCGACTATGTGACGACCTATATCGCCACATTGGCCGCCTCCAACGAGGTCATCGACCACAATACGGCGGCGCAGCTGCGCGAACGTTTCGGCCTCGATGACCCGATGATCGTGCAATATCTGAAATGGATATGGGGCATCGTCAGCCGCGGCGATTTCGGCATTTCGTTCGAGTGGCAGCAGCCGGTTTCAGGCCTCATCTGGGAGCGCATGGCGCTGACACTGGTTCTGGCCATCGCAAGCCTTCTCGCAACCTGGGCCATTGCACTTCCCATCGGCGTCTTCTCCGCCGTGCGCAAATATTCGATTGGCGATTATCTCTTCACCGCATTTTCCTTCTTCGGCCTTTCCATACCCTCGTTCCTGCTGGCGCTGGTGCTGATGTATGTCGCGGCGGTGGAGTTCGGGGCCGATGTCGGCGGGCTGTTTTCGGCGGAATACGAGACCGCCTCGTGGAGCATCGCCAAGATGATGGACCTCATGGCCCATATCTGGCTGCCGGTCGCCATCCTTGCCGTGTCCTCCACCGCAAGCCTCATCCGCGTCATGCGCGCCAATATGCTGGATGAGTTGCCCAAGCCCTATGTCACCACCGCGCGGGCGAAGGGACTGTCCGAGTTCAAGCTGCTGACGAAATATCCGCTCAGAATTGCGCTCAATCCCTTCATCTCCACCATTGCATGGCTGTTGCCCAACCTCATTTCGGGCTCCGTGGTTGTCGCCATCGTGCTCAATCTGCCGACGGCCGCACCGCTGCTCCTGCAGTCGCTGATGGCGCAGGACATGTATCTCGCCGGCGCTTTCGTGCTGTTGATCTGCGCGCTGACGCTGATCGGATCGCTTATCAGCGACATCCTGCTTGCGCTGGTCGATCCGCGCATCCGTCTCGAATAGGAGGGCGCCATGAGCGATATCACCATGACCACCAATGCCCGGCAGGACCGCGCCGCCGTCGCTTCGCAGTGGCAGCTCATCTGGTGGGCTTTCAAGCGCCACAAGCTGGCCATGGCCGCCCTGTTCATCACCATCGCCATGTATATCGTCGCGCTGGTGCCCGGCTTCTTCGCCATCAACGATCCGGTGCTGCAGAATGCCCGCGCCACCTTCCATCCGCCGCAGCGCGTCCATTTCATCGACACGACCGAGGGTTTCTCGCTCGGGCTGCATTATTATCCGCTGAAGCTGACCCGCAATCCTGAAACGCTGGCGGCGGTCTTCGTTGAAGATACGGCGAAGAAAATCCCGGTCCAGCTTTTCGGTCGCGGTTACGAATATTCCGTCTTCGGCCTGTTCACCACGGATATCCACCTGCTGGCCTCCACCGATAAAACGCGCCCGCTCTTCCTCTTCGGTGCGGATCGTCTCGGGCGCGATGTCTTCAGCCGCGTAGTGCAGGGTGCCCAGGTTTCTTTGTCCATCGGTCTTGTCGGCGTGTTCTTCTCGCTGCTGCTCGGCGTCGTTCTGGGAGGCATTTCAGGATATTACGGCGGCCGCATCGATTTCGTCATGCAGCGCGTGATCGACTTCGTGCTATCGCTGCCCACCATTCCCATCTGGCTGGCGCTGGCCGCCGCCCTGCCGCAGGGCTGGCCTGCCACGCTGCAATATATGATGATCACCATCATCCTGTCCCTGACCGGCTGGGCGCAGCTTGCCCGCGTCGTGCGCGGCCGGTTCCTGTCGCTCAGGACCGAAGAATTCGTGGCCGCAGCGCGGCTGGATGGCGTGCCGGAAGGGCGCATCATCTTCCGCCATATGTTGCCCAGTTTTTCGAGCCACATCATCGCCTCGGTCACGCTTGCGGTTCCGGCGATGATCCTTGCGGAAACATCGCTCTCCTTCCTTGGCCTCGGTCTCCAGCCGCCGACCATTTCCTGGGGCGTGCTGCTTCGCGAGGCGCAGAATATCCGCTCGATTGCGACAGCACCCTGGCTGTTCCTGCCCGGTGTGGCGGTCGTCATTGCCGTCATGGCGCTCAATCTGCTCGGCGACGGCCTGCGCGATGCAGCCGACCCCTATAATAAGTGAGGCCCCGGATGAGCGACATTCTCTCCATGAAGCCAGCCAAGCCGCTGCTTGAAGTCCGCAATCTGGTCACTGAATTTCCGGTCAGAAACGGGGTTTTCCGGGCGGTCAACGACCTGTCTTTCTCCATCGATCCCGGCAAGACGCTCTGCGTCGTCGGCGAAAGCGGCTCCGGCAAATCCGTCACCGCCCGTTCGATTCTGCAGATCATCGACAGTCCCGGCCGCATCGCGTCCGGGTCGATCATCCTCAACCGCGCCGACGGCACCTCTCTGGATCTGGCAAAGCTCGATCCGCGCAGCCGGGCCATCCGCTCGGTGCGCGGCGCCGATATCGCGATGATCTTTCAGGAGCCGATGTCGTCGCTTTCACCCGTGCACACGGTCGGTGACCAGATCACCGAGGTCCTGCGTCTGCATCTGAAGATGAGCAAGGCGCAGGCGCGGGCCGAGGCCATCGAGTTGCTGCGGCAGGTGGAAATCCCCAATCCTGAAAAGGCGCTGGATCGTTACGCCTTCCAATATTCGGGCGGCATGCGCCAGCGTGCGATGATCGCCATGGCGCTGGCCTGCAAACCGCAACTCCTGATCGCCGACGAACCGACGACGGCGCTCGATGTCACCACGCAGGCCGAAATCCTCGATCTGATATCGCGGCTGCAAAAGGCGCATGGCATGGCGGTGCTGTTCATCACCCATGACATGGGCGTGGTGGCGCAGATTGCCGATGACGTGCTGGTCATGCATCACGGCGTCGCCAAGGAATATGGCACCGTCGATGAGATATTCCACAGCCCGCAGGACGCCTATACCCGCATGTTGATCGGCTCCGTGCTGAAGCTGGAGCAGAAGGCGGAAATCCGGCTTGCGCGGCCTCCGCTCGATTTAACGGCTGCGCCGGTGCTCGAAGTGAACGACCTTTCCATGCATTTCGGCGAGATGAAGGCGCTGGATGGCGTGTCGATCAAGCTATTGCCCGGTGAGACGCTCGGCATCGTCGGCGAAAGCGGCTCCGGCAAGACCACGATGGGCCGCTCCATCATGCGTCTTTACGATCCGACCGGTGGCGCTATGCTCTATCGCCGGGCGGATGGCAGCGTGGTCGATCTGGCCAGGATCGAAGGCGCCGAGCTGAAAGCCGCACGGCGTGAATTACGCATGGTCTTCCAGGACCCGTTCGGCTCGCTCAATCCGCGCATGACGGTGGCGCAGGTCATCGGCGAGCCGTTGCTAGTCAACGGCATTGCCAGGGGCAGGGAGCTGGATGAACGCGTCTGCGCCCTGATGGAGCAGGTGGGACTGGACCCAAGCGGGCGCGAGCGCTATCCGCACGCCTTTTCCGGCGGCCAGCGCCAGCGCATCGGCATCGCCCGCGCCATCACCCTGAAGCCGCGCATCATCGTGGCGGATGAGGCGACCTCGGCGCTCGATGTTTCGGTGCGGTTCCAGGTGCTGGATCTTCTGATGCGGCTGCAGGACGAGCTGGGGCTCGCCTATATCTTCATCAGCCACGACATCGGCGTCATCCGCTATATGTGCGACCGCGTCGGGGTGATGTATCGCGGCAAGCTGGTGGAAGTGGGAGACGCCGAAAAGGTCTGCAATGCGCCGGATCATCCCTACACGCAGGCGCTTCTTTCCGCCATTCCGCGCCGGACCCGCGCGACCGGGATCGCACCCGCAGATTCCGCTACGTCGAACCATCGGAAGTCAAGAACGGGGCCGTCGCCCGATAGAGCCGGGCCTGTCGCAGGCTGCAATTCATGAGGAAGACTGAAGCATGAAAATCGATCGTATGCGGGTATTCGTCACCCGCGACAAGGACCGCCCCCGCGTCATCGTCGCTCTCGATACCGATGACGGTTTGACCGGCTGGGGTGAATGTTACAATCACGGCCCCGATCTCGCCTTGCCACCGGTGCTGGACTACCTCTACAGCTTCCTTGCCGGGCAGGACCCGACACGGGTGGAGTATCTCTATAATCTCCTGCTCCAGCAGAACCGCTTTCCGCCCGGCGCGCTCGGTCTGTCCGCCATCTCGGCATTAGACCATTGCCTCTGGGACCTCGCAGCCAAGGCGGCGGGCGTGCCGGTCTACAAGCTGCTGGGCGGCGAAGTACGTGACCGTATCAAGGTCTATGCCGGTGTCTACACCGCTCCGGATGCGCCGGCGGCGAAGGAGGAATTCGACCGTCTCAACGAGGATTGGGGCTTCACGGCCTTCAAGCTCAGCCCATGGCGCGTCGATATTCACGCCCATCGCTGGGGGGAGGTGGTGCGCAGTTCGGCCGAATATTTCCGCTCGCTTCGCGAAACCGTGCGGCCCGACTACGATATCGCCTTCGACGCCCATGCCAAGATTTTCGAGCCAGCGGCCGCCCGCCAGCTTGGCAATGCGCTTGCCCCTTACGATCCGCTGTTCTTCGAAGAGCCTTTGCGTCCCGAAAACATCGAGATGTGGGGAGACCTCAAACAGGGGCTGAACTGCACGCTGGCAACCGGTGAAAGTCTCTATAATCGCAATGAGTTCCTGCGTCTTCTTCAAGTGAAGGGTGCGGATATCATTCAGCCCGACATCTGCGTCGTCGGCGGCATTTCGGAGATGCGCCGCATCGCCACGCTTGCGGAAGCCCATTTCGTCAGCATCGCGCCGCATAACCCGATGGGACCGCTCGCCACCGCCGTCAATGTGCATTTTTCCGCCGCCCAGCAGAATTTCCGAATTCTCGAATACCGGCTGCCGAAAGGGCAATGCTACGTCTATGGCGGCACCGATCTCGAAAAACGCGAGGATGAAACCCGCTATGTCGTCGACCCCTACCTGCCGAAGGACGGATATCTGGAACTGAGGCCGGACCGCCCCGGCTGGGGCGTGGAGATGGATGAAAAAGCCATACAGGAGGATGGCTATGTTCATTGGCAAAGACGGGTGCCGAAACGGCCTGACGGCTCCTATGCCTTCGCCTGAAACGGTTGCGATTGCCTGCGGGCGGCTCTCCGCCCGCCTGCGCCCCGCCTGGGGTGGCAGAATGACTCATCTGCAGCACTCCGACTACCGCGATATTCTGGTGCCGACAACGGAGCAGGAGTTCGAGCCGTTCAACTGGCCGAGGGCCGGCGCATATCCGCTGTTTCCCTATCACAACCGGCTCTATGGCGGGTCCTTCGTCCATGCGGGTATTCGCCATGACCTGCTGCCGCATCCGGCGCTTGCGCCTGACGCCATGCATGGCCCGGCTCACCGCCGGCCGTGGGCGATTTCAGATCTGTCTCCGGATCGGGTCTCACTGGTATTGGACTACGAGGCTGACGGAGAGTGGCCTTTTTCCTTCCGCGCCGAGCAGTCTTTTCTGCTGGAGGACGACAGCCTTACCGTGGGGCTGTCGATAACCAATTTCGCGAATGGGCCAGCGCCGATGTCGCTGGGCTGGCATCCCTATTTTGCCGCCGGGCTCGGTTGCGACGCGCGGACGGACGCCAAACTGCAATATCCTCTGGATGCGCAGAACGTGCCAACCGGCCAGCCGCCGGCACCTCGCCCGAAACCCGCCATTCCCGCCGCAACGGGATACACATTGCATTTCACCGATTGGTCAAGCGCGCGGGTCGACTTCGACAGGTTTTCACTACGGCTCGAAGCCGATCCCGTTTTCGGCCATCTCGCCGTGCACCGCATGGAGCGCTATCTCTGTCTTGAGCCCGTTTCCATGGCCGCCGGAGCGCTTGGTTTGCCGCAGGCGCAGCGGGAAGGGCAGGGTTTCTGGACGGTTGCTCCCGGGGAGCGCCTGTCGGGGCGCATCAGGCTCTCCATCGATCTTTAGGAGGGGCGGGTGCGTCTATGACGCCTAACCGCCCACTGCCCACCTTCAAAAAAACCACATGCCCATATTTTGAGCGCCAGTTGTTGCCGCTCAAAAATAAGCTTGACGGCGGCAAAAATTTCTCACCAAATGAACCAATGTAGTATTGGTTCGGTAAATGGTGCGACGTGACGGTGAACCCCAACGACAACTCCAACTACGCGCTGGCGAAGTTGCGGGAGTACATTCAGACGCAGGATCTTGCGAAAGACCGTCGCCTGCCCACAGAGCGGGCCTTCGCGGAAACCTTCAATGTCGGCCGGCGTGCGGTCCGTCGCGCTCTTGAGGTTCTGGAAGCCGAAGGTCTGATCTGGCGACGGCAGGGGGCGGGAACCTTTGTGGGTGAAAAGCCGGACGATTGGTCCGCCCAAGTGACGGAACTGGTCGCCGGCACGGATATCATGGAAATCATGGAAGTGCGCCTGCGCATCGAACCACAGCTGGCGCAGCTTGCGGCCATGCGCGCCAAGCCTGCCGAGGTGGAACGCATGCGCGCCCTCGTCCAGAAGACCGGCCAGAGCACGGATGCCGACGCCAAGGAGTTGTGGGATGGTTCACTTCACCGCCAGATCGCCCAGAGCGCCGGCAACAAATTGTTCCTGTCCATCTTCGATGTCGTCAACCGCATTCGCCAGGACGATGCATGGCAGTCGATACGGGAACTGGCGCGCCGCAGCGGCACGAACGGCAAGGCTTCCTTCGAGCAGCACATAGCGATCGTCGATGCCATCGCCGACCGCGACCCCGCAAGAGCCGGCGAAGCGATGCGCCAGCACCTTCTCATGCATCAGGAAAGGCTGATCCGCGCCACCTCGCTCGGCTTTCTGGAGGAGAAAGCCGGAGAAGACATTGCCGCCCGCAGCACGGGCGATGCCGATAATCCGCTCACGCCGGCCTCATAGGCAGCAGGGCAGACCTGCCGGCCTTTCCGGGCCGGCCAATGAAAAACAAAGATAACCAGACCAGAGGATAGAACATGAAGAAAATCAAGATATTGACCGCCGCCTTATTGGCCGGTGCATTCCTGTCCACGCCGGCCATCTCGTCCGAATTGCGCATCGGCCTTAACGATGACGCCGACGTTCTCGACCCCGCGCAATCGCGCACCTTCGTCGGCCGTATCGTTTATACCGCCATGTGCGACAAGCTCGTCGACATTTCGCAGGACATGAAGATCGTTCCCCAGCTTGCCACCGAATGGGCCTGGTCCGAGGGCGGCAAGGTGCTGACGATGAAGATCCGCGACGGCGTGAAATTCCACGACGGCGAGACACTGGATGCGGCGGCTGTGGTCGCCACCATCGAGCGCAACATGACCCTGCCGGAATCCCGCCGCAAGAGCGAGCTTTCCTCGGTCGAAAAGGTCGAAGCCACCGGGCCGCTGGACGTCAAATTCACCCTGAAGACGCCGGACGTCACGCTGCTGGCGCAGCTTTCCGACCGCGCCGGCATGATCGTCGCGCCGAAGGCGGCCAAGGAACTGGGTGCGAATTTCGGTTCGAAGCCGGTCTGCGCCGGGCCGTTCAAATTCGTCGAGCGCATCCAGCAGGACCGTATCGTGCTCGAGAAATTCGCCGATTATTGGGACAAGGACAAAATTCTGGTCGACAGGGTCGTTTATCTGCCGATCCCGGATACGACCGTGAAGCTTGCCAATCTTCGCTCGGGAGACCTCGATATCGCCGAGCGCATCTCGGCCTCCGATGCCGAGTCCGTCAAGAACGATGCCAATCTGACCTATGCGGATGTCATCGGACCGGGCTACATGGCCATGTATGTCAATATCAACAATGGTTCGCGTGCGGATAATCCGCTCGGCAAGGACAAGCGCCTGCGTCAGGCCTTTTCCTATGCGATAGACCGGGAAGCGATCGGCCAGATCGTGTTCGAAGGTACGTCCAAGGCCGGCAATCAGGCCTTCCCGCCCACAAGCCCGTGGTTCAACCAGAATCTGCCGGTGCCGGCGCGCGATATCGACAAGGCCAAAGAGCTGATGAAGGAGGCGGGTTACGAAAAGCTCGACATCGAGCTTCAGCACGCCAACAACACGACGCAGACGCAGATGATGCAGGTCATCCAGTCGATGGTCGCGGAAGCGGGCTTCAACGTCACCCTGAAGGCCACGGAATTTGCGACGCTTCTGTCCGAACAGACGGCCGGAAACTACCAGCTCAGCCGTTCCGACTGGTCGGGACGTATCGATCCGGATGGCAATCTGCACCAGTTCGTCACCTGCAAGGGCGGCATCAACGATGTGAAATATTGCAATCCCGAGGTCGACAAGCTGCTGAATGAGGCCCGCGCCTCGACCGAGGATGCGGTGCGCAAGGAAAAATACGATGCCGCGAGCGTCATCCTCAACGATGACATGCCGATCATCTATCTCGGTCACCAGCCCTATGCCTATGCCATTTCCAACAAGGTCAAGGGCTGGGCGCCGTCGCCGGATGGCATGATCCGCCTTCTCGGCGTCTCCAAGGACTGAACGCTTCGCATGCGCCGCACGGCCTTGCCGTGCGGCCCTCACGAATTGGCACGAACGAGGGCCATGCCATGCCTGTTTATATCGGCAAGCGACTGCTGGTCGCGATCCCGACGCTTCTGATCATCTCCATCTTCGTCTTCTCGCTGCAGAAACTGCTGCCGGGAGATCCGGTCCTTGCCATGGCTGGTGAGGAGCGCGATCCGGCGACGATTGAATTCCTGCGGGAGAAATATCGCCTGAACGACCCCGTGCCGCTGCAATATGTCAACTGGCTGGGCGGCGTCGTGACGGGCGATTTCGGTATTTCGCTGCGCACCAACCAGCCGGTGCTGGAGCTTATCGGCCAGAAGCTGCCGGTCACCATTCAGCTGGCGGTGATGGCGATGTTCTTTGCCATGGTCATCGGCATTCCGATCGGTATTCTGGCCGCCGTCAAGAAGAATACGTGGATCGACTACACGGCCAATATCGTGGCGCTTTCCGGCCTCTCCATCCCGAACTTCTGGCTCGGCATCATGTTGATCCTGCTGGTGTCGGTGAAACTCGGCTGGTTGCCGGCATCCGGCTATGAATCGATCTTTGTCGATCCCGTGCGCTCCATCGAAACCATGATCATGCCGGCCTTCGTGCTGGGCAATGCGCTTGCGGCGACGCTGATGCGCCATACACGTTCGGCGATGGTGGCGGTGCTCAGTTCCGACTATATCCGCACCGCCCGCGCCAAGGGGCTTTCGCCGCGCGAGATCATCCTGTCGCATAGTTTCCGCAATGCGCTTCTGCCCGTCATCACATTGCTGGCGCTGCTCTTCGGCGAATTGCTGGCCGGGGCGGTGCTGACGGAGCAGATTTTCACCATTCCCGGCTTCGGCAAGATGACGGTCGATGCGGTGTTCACCCGCGATTACGCGGTCGTGCAGGGCATCGTTCTTTGCACCGCCGTCGGTTTCATCCTCATGAACCTTCTGGCCGACATTGCCTATGTCCTGCTCAACCCCCGCCTCAGGGCGACGATCTGAGGCCCCGATATCATGACCGTTCTCGATCAAAACCTCTCCGTAGCGGCAACACGGCAGGAAAGCCGCGCCTGGAAGAAGATGAAGCGCAACAAATCCGCGCTTGTCGGCATGGTTATCGTGCTGTTTTTCGCCGTTCTTGCCATCGCCGCGCCTATCCTGCCGATTGCCGATCCGGTGGCGACCAGCTGGTCGGCGATCCGCAAGGCGCCCTCGGCCGCCCAATGGCTCGGCACCGACGATCTCGGCCGAGACATCCTTTCCCGCATGATCTATGGCGCGCGCGCCTCGCTGATGGCGGGCGTGGTCTCGGTGATGATCGCGGTGGTCATCGGCGTGCCCTTCGGCCTGATTTCAGGTTATTTCGGCGGTTGGGTGGATATGGTCATATCCCGCATCACCGAAGCGTTGCTGGCCATGCCGTTTCTCATCATGGCGATTGCGCTTGCCGCCTTCCTCGGCCCGAGCCTCACCAATGCGATGATCGCCATCGGCCTTTCCGCCATGCCGATTTTCGTGCGGCTGACGCGCGGGCAGGTGCTGGCGGTCAAGACCGAAGATTATGTCGAAGGCGCAAGGTCCATCGGCCTCAACCACATCGACATCATGACGCGTTACATCCTGCCGAATGTCTTCGCCCCCATCATCGTGCAGGCGACCCTGACGGTGGCGACCGCCATCATTGCGGAGGCAAGCCTTTCTTTCCTCGGCCTCGGCCAGCAGGCGCCTGCGCCCTCCTGGGGTTCGATGCTGAATACCGCGAAGAATTTCCTCAGCCAGGCGCCGTGGATGACGATGTGGCCCGGCATCGCCATCTTCCTCGTCGTTATCGGCTTCAATCTTCTGGGCGACGGCCTGCGCGACGCGCTCGATCCGCGCGAAGCATGATCTTTTACAAGGAAATATCCGAATGACTGAATTCACCACACGCCCTGAAATCCTTGGCACCTTCGGCGTCGTCACCTCAACACACTGGATCGCATCGGCCGTCGGCATGGCGATCCTCGAAAAAGGCGGCAATGCTTTCGACGCGGCCGTCGCCACCGGTTTCGTCCTCCAGATCGTCGAGCCGCATCTGTGCGGTCCGGGCGGAGATATGCCCGCCGTGTTTTATTCGAAGCAGAAGGACAAGGTGGAAGTCATCTGCGCACAAGGCCCGGCCCCGAGCGGTGCGACGATTGAACATTACACGTCGGAAGGGCTGAAGCTGATCCCCGGCGACGGGCTGCTCGCCACCGTCATTCCCGGCGCTTTCGACGGCTGGATGCTGATGCTGCGCGACTATGGCACCATGAGCGTGCGCGAAGTGCTGGAACCGGCGATCTATTACGCCGAGCACGGGCATCCGACATTGCCGCGCGTCTCCGCCACCATCAAGGGTCTGGCCGATTTCTTCGAGAAGGAATGGCCGACATCCCACGAGACGTGGCTGCCGGGTGGCGCGGCACCCGAGCCTCACGCCAATTTCCGCAATCCGGTTCTGGCCGCGACCTATCAGCGGATCGTCACCGAAGCCGAAGCGCGCTCCGGCCGCGAAAACCAGATCGAGGCGGCACGCGATGCCTTTTATCGGGGTTTCGTGGCGGAAGCTATCGACAGTTACGTGAGGACTGCGGAAGTCATGGATGCCAGCGGCGCACGGCACAAGGGCGTGTTGACGGCGCAGGATATGGCGGACTGGAGCGCGACCGTCGAAGCGCCGCAGACGCTCGACTATCACGACTGGACGATTGCCAAGACGCCCGCCTGGGGGCAGGGTCCGGTTCTGCTGCAATCGCTTGCGCTTCTGAAAGGCTTCGACATTGCGGCCATGGACCCCTCCGGTCCCGATTTCATCCACACCATCGTCGAAGCCATGAAGCTCGCTTATGCCGACCGCGAGGTCTATTACGGCGATCCGGAATTCGGCCAGATCCCGACGGAATATCTCCTGTCGGAAGGCTACAATGCCGGCCGCCGCGCGCTGATAAGCGGAGAGGCCTCGCTGGAGCTGCGCCCCGGCACCGTGCCGGGTTACGAAAAGCAGGTGGACGCCACCATGGCCATGCTGGCCGAGATGAGCGGCACCGGCACGGTCTACGAGCCGACCATGTCGCACCTGACGGAGAAGCGCGGCGATACGGTGCATATCGATGTCATCGACCGCTGGGGCAACATGGTCTCCACCACGCCTTCGGGCGGCTGGCTGCAATCCTCGCCCATCGTGCCCGGCCTCGGTTTTGCGCTCAATTCCCGCGCCCAGATGTTCTGGCTGAAGGAGGGCCTGCCGACCTCGCTTGCACCGGGCAAACGCCCGCGCACCACGCTGACGCCTTCGCTTGCGCTTCATCAGGGGCGTCCCTCCATGGTGTTCGGCACGCCGGGCGGCGATCAGCAGGACCAGTGGCAACTGCCCTTCTTCCTGCGTTATGCCCATCACGGCAAGAACCTGCAGGCCGCCATTGATATGCCGCTGTTCCACACCGCGCATTTTCCGGGTTCGTTTTATCCGCGCACCAGTTCACCGGGTGAAATCACCGTGGAGAGCACCGTGGGCGAAGCGACCTTGCAGGAGCTTCGCCGCCGCGGGCACCGCGTCACGGTTGCCGATGCATGGTCGGTCGGGCGGCTCACCGCCGCGCGTCGCGATGCGGATGGCCTGCTGCGCGCCGCCGCAACACCGCGGCTGATGCAGGCCTATGCGGTAGGGCGGTGACACCATGGAGACAAAACCCGTCCTTTCCGTCCGTAACCTCACCACCTCCTTCCTCGTCGATGGCGCCTGGAAGAGCGTGGTGCGCAACGTGTCCTTCGATGTCGCCCCCGGCGAAACCGTCGCGATTGTCGGTGAATCCGGCTCCGGTAAATCGGTGACGTCGCTGTCTCTTATGCGCCTGCTTGCCCCGGCCTCCAGCCGGATCGAGGGGGAGGTGTTGCTCAACGGGCGCGATCTTCTTGCGCTTTCCGAAAGAGAAATGCGCGGCGTGCGCGGCAACGATATCTCGATGATCTTTCAGGAGCCGATGACCTCGCTCAATCCGATCTTCACCATCGGTCGCCAGATTTCCGAAGTGCTCATCCGGCACAAGGGGCTTTCGAGGCAGGAGGCGCGGGCGGAGACGGTGCGGCTGCTGGAAAAGGTTCGCATTCCAAACGCCTCCGGCCGTTTCGATGAATATCCGCACCAGTTTTCCGGCGGCATGCGCCAGCGCGTGATGATCGCCATGGCGCTCGCCTCCCGACCGAAATTGCTGATCGCCGACGAGCCGACGACGGCGCTCGACGTCACCATTCAGGGCCAGATACTCGATCTGATCAAGCTGTTGCAGGAAGAGGAGGGCATGTCGGTCCTTTTCATCACCCATGACATGGGCGTCGTGGCCGAAATCGCCGACCGGACGATCGTGATGTATCGTGGCGATGAGGTCGAGACCGGACCGACCGAGGACATCTTCCGGCGCGGCAAGCACCCCTATACACGGGCGCTGCTTTCGGCGGTGCCGAAGCTCGGCTCGATGCGCGACCGGCAATGGCCGACACGGTTTCCGGTGCTGGACATGAAGACCGGCCTTTCGAGCGAGCCGCAGGAGGTGGCGGGGACGGTTGCGAGCGGGCAAACGCCGGTTCTGTCGGTCCGGAACCTTGTGACGCGTTTTGCCATCCGCTCCGGCCTGCTGGCACGCCAGACGGGCGCAGTCCATGCGGTAGAAAACGTCTCCTTCGATCTCTTTCAGGGCGAAACGCTGTCGCTGGTGGGTGAATCCGGCTGCGGAAAATCCACCACCGGCCGCTCGATCATGCGGCTTGTGGAGCCGACGGCCGGCGACGTGTCGCTCGACGGTTACGACGTGATGCGGCTCGATACGGTCGGCCTGCGCAATATGCGCAAATCCGTGCAGATGATCTTTCAGGACCCCTTCTCGTCGCTCAATCCGCGCATGACGGTGGGCACGGCGATTTCAGAACCCTTCATCAAGCACAAACTGGGCAGCAGCAGACAGGCGAAGGAAAAGACTGCCGATCTTCTCGAAAAGGTGGGACTGTCCGCCGATATGGCCAGCCGCTACCCCCATGAATTTTCAGGCGGCCAGCGCCAGCGCATCGCCATTGCCCGTGCGCTGGCGCTCGATCCGAAGGTTATCGTTGCCGATGAAAGCGTCTCGGCGCTCGATGTCTCGATCAAGGCGCAGGTCTGCAACCTGCTTCTCGACCTGCAACAGAGCCTCAACCTCGCTTTCCTGTTCATCAGCCATGACATGGCGGTGGTGGAGCGCGTCAGCCACCGGGTGGCGGTGATGTATCTCGGCGAGATCGTCGAGATCGGCCCGCGTGCGGCGGTTTTCGACAATCCTCAACATCCCTATACGAAAAAGCTGATGGCCGCCGTGCCGGTGCCGGACCCGGCAAGGCGCGGGATAAGGCGCGGCATATCCAATGACGAGCTGAAAAGCCCGATACGGGCCATGGGATATGAAACGCCGGTGCGGACCTACAGGACGGTGTCGCCCGGCCATCTGGTGCAGGTGGCCTGAGACGATTGCTGCGGCATGGATGCTCCGAAGACGAAGCCGTTATGCGGGGTTCTTGGGTGGAATGCCGCGCAGGTGCTCCATGAGATACGCATGGGTCGCGGCATTGGCGACGATCAGCGTACCGGTCTTTTCATAGAACTCCGGTCCGCGGCCCCACCAGTCGGTCACGATGCCGCCGGCCTCCTGCACCAACAGAATGCCGGCTGCCGTGTCCACGAAGCCCGTTTCCTCGTAATAGCCGGTCAGCCGGCCGCAGGCGACGTAAGCGCAGGAATTGGCGGCGCTGCCGACCACGCGGACCGCGCCGATGGGCACACGAATGGCGTCGAGGCGCTGATAGGCGCCGGGATAAAGCTGGAGATTGGGCGTGGGCAGGCCGGTGCCGACGCACATCAGGGCGATATCGGTGCTGGCATTGACCCGCAGGCGCTCGCCATTGAGATAGGCGCCGTCTCCCTTGATCGCGGTGAACATCTCGTCGGAAACGGGATTGTAGACCAGCCCGCAGATCGTTTCATTGCCGCGGCGAAGCGCGATGGTGATGGTATAGTGCTGGCCGAAGATGAAATTGGTGGTGCCGTCGATGGGGTCGACCAGCCAGCGGTGGTCCTGATCCGCCCCTTCGACGGGCGCGAATTCCTCGCCGGTCAGTCCCCACGGATATTGCCCGAGCAGACGGTCGCGGATCAGTGTTTCGGAATCCCTGTCCGCATCGGAAACGAAGTCTCCCGGTCCCTTGACGCCGATTTCGATCTCGCGGAAGCGCCTGAAATGGTCGAGCGTCAATGCGCCGGCTTCGCGGGCGGTGGCGACCATATGGTCGAGAATGGTGCTGTAATTGACTGTCATCGGCTGAAAACCTCGGCGAGCCCTTCCGGATCGTCGGTGGTGATCTGGTCCACCTTAAGCCGCAACAGGCGTTTCACCTGTTCTATGGATTGCGGTGTGACGCTGTTGATCGTCCAGGCGTCGACCCGGCGGCCGGCGGCATGGATGGGGGCGATGATATCGACGCCCGCATCCTCGGCGGCAAGCACGATCTCGTAGGCGAGGTAGATCATGTCGGCATCGGGTGCTGTGGCAAGGGCGTCTTCGATGAAGCCCAGATAGTTTCCGCTTGCCTTCAGTGCAGCTAGCGTGCCGCGATGGCAGGGATCATATCCGGTGCGAAGGCCGGGGGCTGAGCCGGCAAGCGTCGCGATGGCGTCGAAATCGCCGCCCGACAGGATCACCGACTTTGCCATGGGCGAAACGCTCGCCCCGAAACCGGCGACCACCTGCGGGGTAAGCGCCTGCCGGTCTTCCTTGAAATCGAGCTGGAGCAGGGCGTCGGGATGAACGGTGTCCTCGGCAAGCAGGGCGCAAAGGTCTTCGAGCAGCATTACCTTCGCATCGATGGGCTGGCCATCATTGTCGCGCAAATGAAGCTGGCGCAGGGCAGCGGCGGATGTGTCCCGCACCCGGCCGGTGCCGGTGGTCTCCCGCTCCAGCGTCCGGTCATGCAAAACGGTGCAGCCGTGATCGGCGTGAATGACGAGATCGACCTCGATGCTTGCGCCGAGCCGCATCGCCTCGATGATACGCTCGCCGGTAAAAACCGGATCTTCGGCGCGGCGGCGGGCGCGATGCCATTTGAGCCATGTTCTGTGGCCGTCGCGGTCGATAAGGATCGGCTGGTTCATGTCAGCTCCGGTAGATTGGGCGGTTGTCGCGATAGGCCGTGACGGCACGGGGCGAAATCTGTACGCCCTGTCCCGTCTGGAACATATCCGGGTGGGCGACCATGGATTTGATCCTTGTACCATCGGCGAGATCAAGGTCGACAAGGCCATGCGTGCCATAATCCGTCACCCGATGCACACTTGCTTCCGGCGTTTCGGAAATCGTCAGATCGATGGCTTCCGGGCGAACGGCGAGAATGGCCGGTCCGTCGGAGACCGGAAGCGGCAGGTTGAAATCAGCCCGCATGAAGATTCCGTCTGAAACCGCGCCCTCTATCAGGTTCATGGTGCCGATGAAGCCGGCGACGAACGGGGTCTGCGGTTCGCGGTAGATCACATTCGGCCGGTCGATCTGTTCGGTCTTGCCATTCGCCATCACGACGATGCGGTCGGCCATGGAAAGGGCCTCATCCTGACCGTGGGTGACGAACAGGGTGGTGATGCCGAGACGCTGCTGAATATCGCGCACCTCTTCACGCAGCCGCTCGCGCAGATGCTGGTCGAGGCTGGCGAAGGGCTCGTCAAGCAGGAGTATTTTCGGTTCGAGAACCAGCGAGCGGGCGAGCGCTACGCGCTGCTGCTGGCCGCCGGAAAGCTGGCCGGTGGCGCGCTCGCCATAACCGGAAAGCCCGACGAGTTCGAGCACGGCCTCCACTTTCTCTCTGATGACGGCAGCCGGCATGCGGCGCAGCTTGAGGCCGAAAGCGAGGTTTTTGAAGACGTTCATATGGCTCCAGAGCGCGTGGCTCTGAAACACCATGCCTGTCGGCCGCCGCTCCGGCGGCAGGTGGGTGACATCTTCGCCATCGATGGTGATCTGCCCGCCCGTCGGTTGCTCGAAGCCGCCGACCATGCGCAGCAGCGTCGACTTGCCCGAACCGGAGGGGCCGAGAAGGCAGACGAGTTCGCCATCGGCGACATCGAGCGAGAAGCTGTCGACTGCCTTGGTCCCGCCGGAATAGGTTTTCGTGACCTGGCGGATGTGAAGTACGGACATGATGATTTCCTAACCGCCGAAACCGCGGGCGAATGCGCCGCCACCGATGACGCGGCGGGCGAACATGAGGGCAATGAAGGACGGCACCCAGAGCAGGACGGACAGGACCGCGCCATACTGGATGACCATCTGGTTGTTGATGTAGCTGATCATCAGCACCGGCATCGTGCGGATGCCGGGCGCGCCGATCAGCCATGCGCCTTCCGTCTCGTAAAAAGTGCCGACGAAGCTCAGCAGCACGGCGGCGGCGATGGTCGGTCCCGCCTGCGGCAGCGTAATCGACCAGAAGACCCTGAGTGGACTGGCGCCGACATCGCGGGCCGCCTCTTCCATGCGCCGGTCGACGGCCTGAAATGCCGCCACGGGAATCCAGATCATGAACATCAGCGTGCCGACGAGCTGGATGAGAACGACGCCCCAGAAGGTGCCGATGAGGTTGAGCTGCAGGAAAATGGCGGCGATTGCCACCAGAAGCCCGAATTTCGGGAAGGCGTGGCCGGCAAGGAAGGAGAAGAACAGCAGGTTGCGGCCGGGAAAGCTCATGCGCGCAAAGGCATAGGCGGCGGGAAGGCAGATCACCGCTGAAAGCAGCGTTACCACCGTTGTCAGCCGCAGGCTCAGCATCAGTGCGTTCCACACATCGGCGCGTCCCAGCGTCTGCCCCCAGAAGCGGAAACCGAACTGCTGGGGAATGACGTTGGGAAAACGCCAGACCTCGGTGAATGCCCAGGTGCCCACCACAAGCAGCGGCCCGACGATGGCGACGGTGAGAAGGGTGGCGAAAAATATGCCGGGCCAGTCCATGCGCTCTCGCGCCGGCGTGAGGGTCGTCATGTCATTTCCCCTGGTTGCGTGCGACCGAACGCACGTAGAACAGGCCGAATGCGATGCAGAAACCGAAAGCGATGACGGCCTGGGTCATGGCGCCGATGGGATCCTGCACTTCGCGCAGCGTGCGCTGCATGAAGGGGCCGAGCATTTCGGGAGAGGCAGGTCCGAGAAGATAGGGCAGGGTGAAGGAGGAAAAAATGCCGAGCACCGAAAAGGAAAGCGCCACGAGGATGGAATTGGAAATGCGCGGCAGGATGATGTGCCAGAAGACCTGAAGCGCGTTTGCGCCCACATCCCGTGCCGCCTCCACCGACTGGTTGGCGACGCTGCCGAGGCCCGCGAGCAGGATGAGAACGGTCAGCGGAATATTGTCCCAGACAAGACCGATGACCGGTCCCCACGGGGTGAGATAGGGGGTGCGGATTTTCGGCAGATCGACCGCATTGAGCAATATGTCCACCATGCCGTTGGGCCCGAGAACGCGGATGAAGGCGAAGGCGAGGATGATGGAGGGCACGAACATCGGGAAGATGGCGAGCGCCTGCACATAAGCCGAAAGGCGGCCTTGCGAAAAGCGCAGGTAAAGCGCGATCGGCAGGCAGATCGCCAGCAGGAGTATCGCGCAGACCATTGTTGTCCACAACGTCACGGCAAGATTGTCGAGGCTGTAGCGGTCCGAGAAGAAGAAGCCGTAGCTCGAAAGGTCGAAACCCGTCTCGCCGCTCGCTCCTATGCGCCAGACGGTGCGGCCGATGGCGTTGATGGCAGGCCAGATGACGAGCCAGATCATCAGGAAGACGGGGATGGCGACGAGCAGGAGGCCGACTGGCCTCCTGCCTGCCGTATTGTCGATGAGCGGGCGAACCGCTCCTTCCGCAACCTCGGTCACGATTTGCGGTCGACGTTGGGAGCGACGTTGCGATACCAGCCATCATTGATGGCGGTTTCCCATTTGCCGGCCGGGAAGGTCGGAATGGTCTGCGGGATGATGTCGGCGAAACGCTTGCGCAGTTCGGCCGGCACATAGTCCCAGGAAACGCCGGGGAAACCGCCGAGTTCGGTGAGGATCGCGCCCTGAATTTCTTCCGACAGCACGAAATTGGCGAGCTTCAGGGCGGCGTCGCGATTGACGCCGTTGGCAAGCACCACGGCGCGCGAGAAATCACCGCAAAGCGCCAGATCCTGAAGCTGGACGAGGCCGGTTTCTTGCGGCAGAACGCCCTGATCGATGGCCTTCAGCACCTGATCGGACCAGACAGGGGTCATGGTGACGACGCCCTGCGAAAGCAGCTGCAGCGACTGCGTGTTGCCGGAGGAATATGCGCCCTTGTCATAGAGCGACGGTGCGATGTCCTTGAGCAGCGCCCATGCCTTGCCGAGAGCCTTGTCGCCGGCTTCCTGGGTGTAGTTGTCAACCGTGAAGGCCTTGGGGTCGAGGCCGTTGGCCTGATGGATGGCGCGGCGGACGAAGTTACCGCCGGAGCCGCCCTTGTCGGGACGGTTATAGACGAACTGGCCGGGATTGGCCTTGATCCATTTGACAAGCTCATCCCAGGTCTTCGGTGCATCCGCCGGCTTGAGCTTGCTGGTGTCATAGGCGAGCAGAACCTGGCTGCCGCGATAGGGCAGGCTGTATTCGCTGCGGATGGCGAGCGGATTGACGCGCGAATAGTTTGAGAGGCCGGCTTTCGCCATGTTCACATAGATGCCGGCATCGATACCGCCGGTGGGCAGCAGCGGATCGGCCGTTTCGAAATAGTCGGCCTGCGGATCGGTGCCGGTCTGCTTTGCGGCGATGGCGCGCTCGCCGATGGCGGTGATGCCGGCACTGTCGCCGGCATCGACGAGGTTGAGCTTCAGGCCGGGATTGGCGGCTTCAAAGGCGGGCTTGATCGTATTGGACCAGAAATCGAGGATATTCGTATCCGAACTGGTGTACCAGTCGATCGTGCCCGGAGCGGCGAAGCTCATGCGCGGTGCAAGGGCGAGACCGGCGGCGGCGCCTGCGGCGGACATCATAAAGGTGCGGCGTTTCATCTATGTCTCCGATGTTTTCGGCGCGAGTGGAACTGCTGAGCGCTGCCCCCGGAAAGATGGGGAAGGCTCTGGCCGGTCGTTGCACAGCCGTGCATTTTTTGAACGGGCCGGCGGCGGTTCTAATGTCTTTCCATAACGCTTTCGTGACGGTTGCTGCCGACAGGCATTGCCGGCACGCCCTGTCCGGATGGCCGTTCGAAAGCAGGCCCTACTAAAGGCATTGCCGGGCAGGTAGAGTGATCGCGATAGCATTGGAGGGAGGGGAGCGATGATCGCAGCCTATATCGACGAATTCATCATGTTTTGTGCCGGCCTGTGGATGACATGTGTCGGCTTCGGTTATCTGCCGCTGTCAAAAAATACGGTCAATCAGCCGCCGGTTGTTCGTCACTTCAGGTGGATGGGGCCTTTGCTGATCGTCATCGCGTTTGTTCTGGCCCTGGCCAGCTGACCGGAAAACCCTCCCCCCCAAAATTCGGTAAAGAAAGGGCCGGCCGGTGATCGGGCGCGGGCGTCCGTGCCACGAAAAGATCACGATTCATTCAGCCGCAGTTCACCCGGCGGGGCGCTAAATCCCCTCATCCCACAAGGAGGGAGATAAGATGCGCAAGATGATTCTAACCGCCGGACTAATTCTCGGCGCCCTGTTCGGCACCGGTGCCAACGCCATGCCTGTCGGTCAACCGTCTGCACCTTCGGCATCCCACATTCAAAAGGTGGATTATGCCTGCGGACGCGGTTTCCATTTGACCCCGCGCGGCTATTGCCGTCCGAACGGACCGCGTTATGAGCGCGGCTGGGACCGGCGCGACCGCTGGGAAGCTCGCCGTGAATGGCGCGAGCGTCAGGCCAGACGGGAATGGCGTGAGTGGCGCGACCGCAGAGATTATCGCGACTACCGCGATCGTCGCGATTATTATCGATACTGATCGGGCAAGGCCCTCTCCGCGTCGGGAGGGCCTTTCTCATATGGGCCGGTGAGGTCCATCCGCCCTTGGGGAGGGTGTGAGAGCATGCCTATGACGTCGATTATGAAAATCGCAAGGCCGAACATATTCGCGCCGTGCTCGACAGGCTGGTCAATTGGCGGGTCGTCGAAGAGCGCCTGAAATCATAACGATCCTCTTTCTCCCGAAACCTGCCGGGAGCGGCCGGCCGCCTGCGGGTTGCCCTGAGGTGCATTTTAGCTACTATGCGCCCATGGCGAGGAGGCCATGTTACAGGAGGGTTCATGATTTACCGGTCTTCAAAACGGCGCATGGTGCTGAAACTTGCCGCTGCGGCGGTTTCTTTCGGCATGCTGGGAACGGCTGCGGTCGCGCAGGGCTTCCCCGATCGAACGATTACTCTGGTCGTTCCTTTCGCGGCGGGCGGCTCCACCGATGTGGTCGCGCGTGTTATCGCACAGAAGATGGGTGATGAGCTCGGCCAGCAGATCGTCGTTGAAAATGTCGCCGGGGCCGGCGGCAATCTCGGTGCCGACCGCGTGGCCCGCGCCGATCCCGACGGCTATACGATCCTGATGGGCACGGTTGCCACCCACGCCCTCAACCCGCTCATTCTCAAGACCAAGCCTTACGATCCGGAAAAGGATTTCACGCCGGTTTCGCTGCTCGTGGTGGTCCCGAATGTGCTGGTCGTCAATCCTAAGCTCAACGTCAACAGCGTGGCGGAACTGATCGCTCTCTTGAAGGCCGAGCCGGACAAACACGCCTATGCCTCTTCCGGCAATGGCACCCCGCTGCATCTTTCCGGCGAGCTGTTCAAGAGCATGGCCGGCGTCAGCATGCAGCATGTTCCCTACAAGGGCGCAGGCCCGGCGCTCAACGATCTGCTCGGCAACCAGATTTCCATCATGTTCGACAATCTGCCGTCTTCGTCCGGACATATCAAATCCGGCACGTTGCGGGCGCTCGGCGTCACGACCAAGGAGCGCGCCTCGTCCTTCCCGGATTTGCCGACAATCGCCGAGACGGTGCCGGGTTATGAGACCTACACCTGGAATGCGCTTTTCGCCCCGGCCGGCACGCCGGCTGAGGTGGTCGACAAGCTGAATGCCGCGGCCAAGAAGGCGCTTGCCGATCCGGCGGTTGCCGCACGCATGGCGGAATTCAGCGCCAAGATCGTCGCCTCTTCGCCGGATGAGCTGAAAACCCACGTTGCGGCGGAAATCGCCAAGTGGGGACCGGTGGTCAAGGACGCGAATGTGCAGATGGACTGACCGGTAACGGCAGATACCATCCCGATTTTCCGCCGCACATCCTGCCGGTTGCGGACGGAAATAAAGACCTGACAAAGCCGTGGCCGATGCCATTGTCGCATCGGCCACGATTTATAGTGACGCACCCAACCGGTGTGGCCATTCCGCATCACTCACCAGCCGGTTGCAAAAACCCGCTTGGCAAGCTCCGGCCGCTGAGTTACAAATCTCGCTACCGCGTCAGATCGAACAAAGGGAGGCGTTGCATGACACCAGCATTCTTCGAAACCCTCCCGCAGGGAATGACCCGACACTAGGTCATATCCATTCGCGGCCCGCCTTGAGCGCGCCCGACATGCGGTTTTACTTTCCCCCATAGCCCGATTGATCTGACGGGATCACTTCGTCTCCCGCCCGGGCTGTGCCATCCAACTTCCGTTTTGAGGACCGGTCGCCGATTACAGGGCGCTGGGCTGGTAAAAATGACTCGCAAGAAGCTCGATTTCCGCGCCGATGCCTATCGACATGTGCTCGGCTTTGTTTTCAACCATTGGCGTCATCGGCCGGCGCTGGTGGGTTTCATCATCGTTCTGGTGATTGCCAGCACGCTGGCCGAAGTGATGGTGCCGGTCTTTTCCGGCCAGATCGTCGATGCCATTGCCGGTGGCGCCGGGGCCGGCAATGGAGCCGGCAACGGGGCGGATAAGGCGCTGCGCGCCTTCGTCATCGTGGTGGCGCTGGGGCTGGTGAGCGTGGTGTTGCGCTGGTTCATCTTCAACGGCATCATCCGGCTGACGCTGAAGATCATGGCGGATGTCGCCAATAACGGCTTCCACAAGGTGCAGCGTTTCTCCACCGACTGGCATGCCAACAGCTTCGCCGGCTCCACGGTCCGCAAGATCACGCGCGGCATGTGGGCGCTGGATTCGCTCAACGACCTGCTGCTCGTCGCGCTTCTGCCTTCCATCGTCATGTTGGTGGGCGCCACCATCGTGCTCGGCAGCTACTGGCCGGTCATGGGCCTGATCGTCGGTCTCGGATCGCTGATCTATATCGGCGTCACGGTCGGCCTTTCCATGGGATATGTGTCGCCAGCGGCAAGGCTTGCCAATGCCTGGGATACCAGACTTGGCGGCGCGCTGGCGGATGCCATAAGCTGCAATTCGGTGGTCAAGGCCTTCGGTGCCGAGACCCGCGAAGAAACGCGGCTGGGCCATGTGCTGGTGAAGTGGGATAACCGCACGCGCAGGACATGGAAGCGTGGCACGCTGAACGGCACGATCCAGAGCTTCATGATGGTCTCCATGCAGGCCGGCATTCTGGGTACGGGCCTCATCATGTGGCAAAAGGGGTTGGCGACGCCGGGCGACATTACCTTCGTGCTGGCGATGTTCTTCGTGTTGCAGGGTTATCTGCGCGATGTGGGGCAGGATATCCGCAACCTGCAACGCGCCGTCAACGACATGGAAGAGCTGGTGCTGCTGGACAAGATGCCGCTCGGCATCGAGGACAGGCCGGATGCAGGGCCGATCAGGATTGGAAAGGGCGAGATCGTCTTCGATCACGTTACCTTCCAGTATGGCGCGCATCCCACGCCGCTTTACGATGACTTTTCGGTCACCATCAAGGCGGGTGAACGGGTGGGTCTGGTCGGCCATTCCGGTTCGGGCAAGACAACCTTCGTCAAGCTCATCCAGCGGCTTTACGACATCAAGTCGGGTGCGATCCGCATCGACGGCCAGAATATCGCCGGGGTCACGCAATCGAGCCTGCGCGGCCAGATCGCCATCGTGCAGCAGGAGCCCATCCTGTTCCACCGCACGCTGGCGGAAAACATCGCTTACGGCCGGCCGGATGCCACGCGGCGTCAGATCGAGCAGGCGGCGAAACAGGCCAGCGCCCATGATTTCATCATGTCCCTTCCGAAAGGTTATGAGACGATGGTGGGTGAGCGCGGTGTCAAGCTGTCCGGCGGAGAGCGTCAGCGTGTCGCCATCGCCCGCGCTTTCCTCGCTGATGCGCCGGTGCTGATACTGGACGAGGCCACTTCCAGCCTCGACAGCGAAAGCGAAGTGCAGATCCAGCAGGCGATGGAGCGGCTGATGGTCGGCCGCACCACGCTCGTCATCGCCCATCGGCTCTCCACGGTCCGGGCGCTGGACCGGCTGCTGGTCTTCGACAGGGGCAGGATTGTCGAAGAGGGTGACCATCAGGCGCTGATCCGTCTCAATGACGGCATCTACCGCCGGCTGTTCGAACGGCAGGCGCTGGAGCTGACCAAGGGCCTGGTGGCCTGAAAAAACGAAACGCCGGGGGTATCCTCCCGGCGTTCCCTTCCCGAACCCCGCGCCACGAACACGCCGCTTTTTTCGCGTAAGGGGGTGTTCTGCGCAACACCAACAGGACGGTGAACCATGGATTTCCACCCGATCACAAAGCCGCAACGCCTTGTCATCAGGGGAACCCATATCCATGCCGCATTTCATCACTCTCTCGGACCTCTCGTGGTCGACACCTGACGGTCATCCGCTCTTTTCCGACATCAATCTTCGCTTCGGACCCGAACGCACCGGCCTCGTCGGGCGCAACGGCGTCGGCAAGACGACGCTTCTGAAACTGATCGCCGGCGAACTGTCGCCGTCCGCGGGCACGGTGTCCGTCTCGGGCAGCGTCAATCTTCTGCGCCAGAGCGTGCAAGTCGTGTCCGACGAGACCGTCGCCGATCTGTTCGAAGCGCGCGATGCGCTGGAGGTGCTTGCCCGTGCGCAGGCGGGAACGGCCACTCTGGAAGAGCTTGAAGACATCGACTGGATGCTGGAGGAGAAAATTGCCGGGGCGCTCGCGCAGGTCGGGTTGGACGTCTTGCCCTCCACACCGCTTTCGGCGCTTTCCGGCGGACAGCGCACGCGGGCCGCACTTGCGGCTCAAATCCATGCCGCGCCGGATTTCCTGATCCTCGACGAACCGACCAACAATCTCGACCGGGACGGACGCATTTTCGTTGCCGATTTTCTGGCGGGCTGGCGCGGCGGAGCGATCGTCGTCAGCCATGATCGGGAGCTTCTCGAAACCCTCGATGCGATTGTGGAAATGACCACGCTCGGTGCCACCCGTTACGGCGGCAACTGGAGCCACTATCGCGCACAAAAAGCGCTGGAACTGGCCGCCGCCGAACAGGACTTCGCGAATGCGGAAAAACGTCTGTCGGATGTCAAGCGCCGGTCGCAGGAAGCCCTGGAGCGCAAGGCCCGCCGCGATAGCAGGGGTGCTGCAAAAGCGGCGAGGGGCGACATGCCCCGTATCCTTGTCGGTGCGATGAAGAGGCGTGCCGAAAAGACGAGCGGCGACAACGCCAATCTGGCCAGCCGCCTGACAGCCGAGGCGACGGAAGACCTGAAGACGGCGCGTGAGCGGATCGAAATCCTGCAGGGCGTCAGTGTCACATTGCCGCCCAGCGGGCTGCACACGACAAAAACCGTGCTCAGCCTGCAAAATCTGACTGCGGGGTATCAGGCCGAACACCCCGTGCTTCGCGATCTGTCCTTCGAGATCGCAGGGCCGCAACGTGTTGCCGTCACCGGTCCGAACGGGTCTGGAAAAACGACGTTGCTTTCGGTGATCACCAGAGAATTGCCGCCATTCGAAGGCGCGGTGCATGTCGGGGTGAAGGCCGTGTTTCTCGACCAGCAGGTCAGCCTGCTCGATGCGAGCCTGTCAATCCGCGACAACTTCCTTCGGCTTAACCCTAAGGCCGGGGAGAATGCCTGCAGGGCTGCGCTTGCGCGCTTCATGTTTCGTGCCGATGCCGCCTTGCAGATCGTTTCAACGCTCTCGGGCGGGCAGATGCTCAGGGCCGGTCTCGCCTGTGTTATGGGAGGCCCGCAGCCTCCGCAATTGCTGATCCTCGACGAGCCGACCAACCATCTGGATATCGATTCCATCGCGGCCGTGGAGGCTGGCCTTCAGGCCTATGATGGCGCCTTGCTGGTCGTCAGTCACGACGAGGCGTTCCTGGCCGCCATTGGCATCGAAAGGCGGCTGGAACTTGGGAAGTCGGAGATGCGTTCGGGCGCTCAGTAGTTCACCGTCACGACGACCGTATCGGAGTAGTTTCCCGGCGCTGGCGTGTTCTGCGCCGGGACGCGGCCATAGACAGTCAATGTCTGCAGGCTGCCAGTTCCGGTGCCGGTGGCTATCTCGCCCGCCGCACTTCCCCATACATTCGTGCGGTTCACGTCGCGGTAGAGACCATAGGTTATCGATGCGCCTGCCTGCACCATCTGGCGTGCGGCGGGCGGGCTGTTGCTCAGGCCGCCATTGAGCGCCACACTGTAGTTCAGATTGGTGGTGCAGGTCAGATTGATCGCTCCGGTCGCATTGACTGCCGTGTTCAGCACGCCGTGACTGCCGAAATCGATGTTCTGGGCCGAGATGATGCATGTGGGCGCCACTGCGGCCGACACGTTGAACGGCACCTGCGTGGGGTTCTGGGTCACGGAAGAGCAGCTCGGTGCGAGCAGGGTAAAACTTGTATAGGTGAAGCTCGTTTCCGCGCCGGCGAAGCTGGAAAGATAAAGGCCGCGCGCTGCCGAGGCCTGACCGGCGTTGATCCGGCCATAGACCGTGCGGCTCGTGGTGTTGATCAGGAGCGGCAGCGCCATATCGATTGGCGGAGGCGAGCCGAGTGCGGGCTGCGTGACCGATCCCCATGAGGTTGTCCGCGCCGAGTTCTGGTAAAGCTGGTAATTGAGGATGTTGCTGCCCTGAAGCATGCGACGTATGCCGCCCGACTGCCCGCCGCTTCCGGCATTGATATTGGGGCATATGCGGATGGAAAGCGCCAGCGACAAGGGGTTGGAGCAGGTGACTGACAATGTCGCCGTCGTGTCCACGGCGCTGCCGCTTGCGAGATTGACGAAGCCGAAATTCATGTCCGACATGCTGAAGGTGCAGCTTTGCGCCAGTACCGGTGAAGCCGGGAGGAAAGCGGCGATGGCAAGGGCGGTACGGGTCAGGACCTTCATTGGATGCTCCTGCATATGGTTTCGAAAGTTGCGCGTGAATTGCCGGCAGAGGGGAGGGTGATCTGCGCTTCGCATTCGCCCTTCGTCGGCTGCATGATGCGGAGCCGATGCGTTTCGCTGATATTGTCGAGATATGCCTGTCCGTCATAACCGACGATGAAATCGCGCTTGCCGTCGATTTTGCCGGTCGATCCGGTTTCGATGAATTCGCCGCTCCCGTCTTTCAGCGTCACCAGCGCCACCTGACCCTCGGTTTCCACCTTGAAATTGACCACCGCGCCGGCCTGCTGCGTCGGTCTGACGGTCTGTTTCGTCCGGTCGATGCGGGCGTCGACCGGAAGATTGCTCGGGTCGAGCGTGATGTTGTTGACGTCATAGGAACGCAGGTTCGGAAGCAATATCTTGCCGCGGCGGTTGGTCTGGCCGATGGGGCGGTTTTCCAGCAGGATATCGACGCCGGGCGCGCCCGCATCCACCACGGCGAAAGCGTCATCGATCCGGTTGCCGACAAAGACATCGCCGCCGGCGAGCGCTATCGATCCTTCGATCTGCGCATAGGCCTGTGTCGTGCGGTTGAATTGGTCGACGCCGGCCGAAACGCGTGCGGTGCTGCCGCGGTAACTGCCGGAAACGGACGCGATATCGTTGCCGCCGGTCGAGCCGCGCAGGCGCCAGCCATAACTTCCCTCGGCCTGCTCTTCGGATTTTCCGACCTCGGCCGTCAGCGAATATCCATCCGCATCCGACGACATGCCGGCCGAGCCGGAGACGCCGCCGCCGAACGACCAGGAGAGGCCCGCGAAGATGCCGTAGGATTTGTTGTCCTCAAGGTCCTTATAGGCGGTGACGAAGATATTGCCGTTCTCGCCGAACGGCCGCGTGGCGGAAAGGCCAAGCAGCCGGGATCGTCTTTCATCGAAGGTTTCGAGTTCGGTATAGGAGAAATTGAGGCTGGTCTCATCGAAACCGAGCTGGGTGGAAACGGAAATCTGGTCGAGGGCACGCGGCGGCCGCGCGCTCAGCAGCCCGGATACCGTGCGGATATCGGACAGGTCGGCGGAGACGGAGGCCATATCGTGATAATCGCCGAATGTTCTTTGCGACCGTGCGTGAAATTTTACTCCCAGCAATTCCGCTTCGACGCTCGCGGAAAGCTGATAACCGCTTTCCGTGCCAAAGCGGCTCGATGCGCCCGAAACCGCCGCCAATCCCTCTGCTCCAAGGGTGAAGACGCCGCCAAAGCCGATATTGTAGAAATTCTCGCCGCCTTCCGCATGGCCTTCCAGCGTCAGGCTGTCCGACACGCCATAACGCAGCGTCGCAGACCCCAGCGGTTTGTCATCGTAATCGAAAGACGAGGTTCCGTAATTGCGCCGGGCAAAGCCAAGCTCGGCCGAAAAATCGATGAGGCCCTGCGCCAGCAAGTCCGGTGAAGCATAAAAGGGAGTTTCGGACACGGTTTCGCGCCCCAGCGCATCCCGCACCACCAGCCGCGCATTGCCCGCGCCGCTGATGACAGGGAGATTGGTGATCGAGAACGGCCCTTCGGGAACATCCTGCGACAGGCGGCGGACATTGTTGACATAGACGTCGACGGTGGAGGGCACGGCAGTGGAACCGGCAAATTCCGGCATCGGCATGGTGACGATATCCGGCCGCAGGTCGAAATTACGGCGTATCTGCAGGCCGCCCAGCCGCGTTGGGCGTGTCCAGCTCAGCCCGCCGGTGATGAGATCGCCGGCCCGATAGCTCGTCAGTGTGTCCTCGTCCGAATAGCTCCAGGTGGTGTCGAGGCGCTGGGTGTCGAACTCCGACAGGCGCGATGTGCTCAGAACCTGCGATGAGGACAGCACGCCGAGCGGACCGAAGGCCCTGCTTTCCAAAAGGGCCGAGACACCGTTGAAATCGGCGATATCCGACCATTTGTTGCCGCCGGAGGAACCATAGATCGTGTAATTCACCAGACCTCCAAAATCGCTCGTGGCCTTTTCCCGGGTCTCTTCGTCTTCTTCCTGCGCAATCTTGCCGGAGGCGTCGATCACCCTGTTTGCCCGCGCCGCCATCGGCAGGGTGAAATGCATGGACTGGCTGCCTTCATCGTAACGCGCCACCACATCCGGCAGCCGGGAAATATCGATCCAGCCATCATCGCCGGCAGCGCTTTCAACCGGGGAGATCCCGATATTGGTGAGCTGTTCCGGCTCGATGAGAAACGATCCGGCGTCGTTTTGACGAAATGTGGCGATCAGTTCTGTCGAAACATCGTTGATGTAGACTTCGAGCTGCAATTGTCCCGCTTCTTTTGCGGCAAAAGAGGCCGGTTGCGCCGCAGGGGGAATATCCTGCGCCACGGAGAAATTGCCCGATGAAATGACCGTCAGAGCGGCAATCGTCAAAACGGCGAGATCAGCCGCCCGAGACGCGCGCCGTCGCATTGACGGGGCCGCCTTCGCTGTCTGCCGAAATCTTCAGCGTGCCGCCGCCTTTTTTGCCGCCCGTTGCCGGAACCACAAAGCTTGCGGCGGAACCGCCAAGTACATATCCCACCAGCCCCTGCTGCCGGGCAAGCGCCTGTCCGTTGCTACCGGAAAGCATCAGGTTGGCGATCCTTATCCGTTTTGCGCCCGTATTGGACACCGAGACCCGGTAGCCATTGCCCTGCGGCGTTACCTTCCAGGCCGGTTCCGCATCGCCTGTGGAGGCGGGTGAGAAGAAAACGGGTATGGAGTGGCGCACCACCAGATTGACCGTGCCGGATTGCGGTCTTCCCGCCGGCGGCAATTCGTCGACGATGACGCGATAACTCTCTTCGGCCCGCAGCGGCGCCTTGGAAAGCCGGACGATGCGGATAAGGTTTTCCGCGCCTCCCTTCAGTTGCGTCATCGGCGGGCTGGCGACGACGTCCTGCGCCGCCGTATAGACGTCCTGCCCGTTCTGCTGGGTCCAGCGGAATATCCTGACCTGAACGTTGATCGGGGTTTTCGCATCGTTCCAGATGCGGAGGCTGGAGGCCGCCGTGGGCGCTTTAAGATCCAGAAGCACGGGTGCGACCCGTAGCGATGCAGACTGTGAAGGTGAAACACTCAAACCGGCAAAAAACGCAGCCGCTAAGGTAAAAACACGCATGCGCGATCCTCCCTGTGGCGATCAGTAGTTGAGCGTGGCCGTCACCGTATCGGTATAGACGCCGACCGCGGGTGTCGTCTGGGCAGGTACGCGCCCATAGACAGTGAATGTCTGCGGCGCGCCGGTTCCGGTTCCCGTTTGCCGGTCCGTTCCCACGGTGTTCCCCCACACCGTGCTATGTGCCGCAGTCGTATAAAGCGAGTAGGAAATGGTCGCGCCCGCAGGCGATGTCATCAGACGGTTGGCGACCGTCGCTCCAGAGCCGGCACCGGCGCTGAGACCCAGGCTGAAGGGAGTGCTGGCCGTGCATTGCACGACAATATCGCTGGTCGCATCGATATTGCTGCCGATCACACCGTTGGTGCCGAAATTGAGGTTGCCGGCGGAATTGATCTGGCACGCCGCCTGAATGGTGATCTGGACGTTGAAATTCGTCGTGGCGACCTGCGCGACGCCCGATGCCGGTGTGAGGACCAGTGCCGCAAATGATAATAAATAGCCTGATGCTGCAAACTTCATGCTGCCTCCCCAAGCTGCTGCGCTGCTGATTTTTCGATACGCAACATGGAATTACGCCAATAACGGGTAATTAGAATAATCTAATACTCGTACCGATTTGGTTAATAAATCCTTAATGGGGGATGCCTGAAAAACCATTGGCTGAAATGCAGCAGCCGCCACAATCAAAAGTGTCGCGACGTGGTTGCAAAGCACAGGATCGGCGCTAAATCCCGTCTACGAGTTTTTTACTGAAATGCGACATCTTGTCAGCCGGCCCCGGTTGGCGTACTCGAAATCGATAGAAACCCGGGCCGATCAACAGTACCGTTCGGTGACGCTGTGTTCGGCCCCATAGACATCATGACGTTGGGATTGCGATGAACCTTTACTTGGATTACCTGGCTGAAATCAAAAGCAGAGAACCACAGGGTCTCGCGCCCAAGCCGATCGATGACGGTGCACTGACGGCCGAGATTATCGAACTCATCAAGGATGCCGGCAGCGAGCACCGCACTGACGCCCTGAAATTCTTCATCTACAACACCCTGCCGGGCACCACGAGCGCTGCCGGCGTCAAGGCGGCCTTCCTGAAGCAGATCATCCTCGGCGAAGTCGTCGTGCCGGAGATCGCGCCTTCCTTCGCGCTGGAGCTCCTGTCGCACATGAAGGGCGGCCCGTCGATCAAGGTGCTGCTCGATATCGCGCTCGGCAACGACGCTGCGATTGCCGCTGAGGCCGGCGAAGTGCTGAAGACGCAGGTGTTCCTTTACGATGCCGACATGTTCCGCCTGCGCGATGCCTACAAGGCCGGCAACGCCATCGCCAAGGCCGTGCTGGAAAGCTACGCCAAGGCCGAATTCTTCACCAAGCTTCCGGATGTCGAAGACGAGATCAAGATCGTCACCTTCATCGCCGCCGAAGGCGATATTTCCACCGACCTCCTGTCTCCCGGCAATCAGGCGCATTCGCGATCGGACCGCCAGCTGCACGGCCAGTGTATGATCTCGCCGGAAGCGCAGGCGGAAATCGTCGCGCTGCAGAAGCAGCATCCGGATAAGCGGGTGATGATGATCGCCGAAAAGGGCACGATGGGCGTCGGCTCGTCGCGCATGTCGGGCGTCAACAACGTGGCGCTGTGGACCGGCAAGCAGGCCAGCCCCTATGTGCCCTTCGTCAATTACGCTCCCATCGTCGCCGGCACCAACGGCATCTCGCCGATTTTCGCCACCACCGTCGATGTGACGGGCGGCATCGGCATCAACCTGAAGAACTGGGTGAAGAAGCTCGGCGAAGACGGCAAGCCGATCCTCAACAACGATGGTAACCCGATCCTCGAACAGAAATATTCGGTCGAGACCGGCACTGTCCTCAAAATTGACGCCAGGAACCGCAAGCTCCGCGACGAGGCCGGCACGGAACTGGTGGATATCGCCTCTTCCTTCACGCCCCAGAAGATGGAGTTCATGAAGGCCGGCAGCTCTTACGCTATCGTCTTCGGCAAGAAGCTCCAGACATTCGCGGCTGAAACGCTCGGTGTCGAGACCACTCCGGTCTTCGCGCCCAACAAGGAAATCTCCATCGAAGGCCAGGGTCTCACCGCCGTCGAGAAGATTTTTAACCGCAACGCCGTCGGCGTCACCCCCGGCAAGGTGCTGCATGCCGGCTCGGACGTTCGCGTCAAGGTCAACATCGTCGGCTCGCAGGATACGACCGGCCTGATGACCGCGCAGGAACTGGAAGCGATGGCGGCCACCGTCATTTCGCCGCTGGTGGATGGCGCCTACCAGTCGGGCTGCCACACGGCCTCCGTCTGGGACAAGAAGGCGCAGGCGAATATTCCGAAGCTCATGTCCTTCATGAACAATTTCGGCGTCATCACCGCGCGCGATCCGAAGGGCGCCTATCACTCCATGACGGACGTGATCCACAAGGTGCTGAACGACATCACCGTGGATGACTGGGCGATCATCATCGGCGGCGACAGCCACACCCGTATGTCCAAGGGCGTTGCCTTCGGCGCTGACTCCGGCACCGTCGCACTGGCGCTGGCAACGGGCGAGGCGACCATGCCGATCCCGCAGTCGGTCAAGGTCACCTTCAAGGGCACGATGCAGCCCTATATGGACTTCCGCGACGTGGTACACGCCACGCAGGCGCAGATGCTGAAGCAGCACGGCGACAACGTCTTCCAGGGCCGCATCATCGAAGTGCATATCGGCACGCTGCTCGCCGATCAGGCCTTCACCTTCACCGACTGGACGGCCGAAATGAAGGCCAAGGCGTCGATCTGCATCTCGCAGGACGAAACGCTGATCGAGTCGCTGGAAATCGCCAAGTCGCGCATCCAGATCATGATCGACAAGGGCATGGATAACCCCGCCCAGACGCTCAAGGGTCTGATTGCCAAGGCGGATCAGCGCATTGCCGAAATCCGCTCGGGCGAAAAGCCGGCGCTGAAGCCCGATGACAATGCGAAATATTTCGCCGAAGTCGTCGTGGATCTGGACGTGATCGACGAGCCGATGATCGCCGACCCTGACGTCAACAACAACGACGTGTCCCGACGCTACACCCACGATACGATCCGCCCGGTCTCCTATTACGGCGGCACCAAGAAGGTCGATCTCGGTTTCGTCGGTTCGTGCATGGTGCACAAGGGCGATATGAAGATCGTCGCCCAGATGCTGAAGAACATCGAAAAGTCCGAAGGCAAGGTCGAGTTCAAGGCGCCGCTCGTCGTCGCCGCGCCGACCTACAACATCATCGATGAACTGAAGGCGGAAGGCGACTGGGAAATCCTACAGAAATATTCGGGCTTCGAGTTCGATGATCTGAAGCCGAAAACCACCAACCGGACGGAATACGAGAACATTCTCTATCTCGAACGCCCGGGCTGCAACCTGTGCATGGGCAATCAGGAAAAAGCCGAAAAGGGCGACACGGTTCTTGCAACCTCCACCCGCCTGTTCCAGGGCCGCGTGGTGGAAGATACGGCTGAAAAGAAGGGTGAATCGCTTCTGGCCTCCACCCCGGTCGTGGTGCTCTCGGCCATCCTTGGCCGCACGCCGAGCATCGAGGAATATCGCTCTGCCGTCGAAGGGATCGACCTGACGAAGTTCGCGCCACCGAAGGTAACGCCGATCGATTCCCAGTCGGTCCATTACTGAGGTCGTGATTATCGCCGTGCGTGGGCTACAGGCTCTGCGCTGGCGATACACTGAAAATGCCGAATGAACGCGGACAGCGGGGAGAAATCCCCGCTGTTTTTTATGGGCCGGCGGTGCTCCAACTACGCCGTGGGAGACTGGCGACATGTCTCAGCTTGGCCTTCGCCCCTTTTTGCGGTAACCAGACTGAATGATAAAAGCCTCGAGTATCACCTGCATCTAGCTCCCGCCGCCGCGCGAGGAGCATCGAGCGAAAAGCCGACAGGCTTGGCGCTCGGCGTCGGCTTGTCTGAAGGCAAGCGAATGCGAACATATGCAGTGAGATTACTCCAATGGAAAATTACTTCGAAAGCCCGTTCCGGGGCATCACGCTTGACAAGCAGGTCAGGAACCCGAACCTCGTGGTCGGGAAATACAGCTATTATTCCGGCTATTATCACGGCCACAGTTTTGAGGATTGCGCCCGCTATCTGCTGCCGGATGAAGGCGCGGACAGGCTGGTGATCGGAAGCTTCTGCTCGATCGGTTCGGGCGCCGCCTTCATCATGGCCGGCAATCAGGGCCATCGTAACGAGTGGATCAGCACCTTCCCGTTCTTCTTCATGCCGGAGGTGCCGGAATTCGAGAATGCCGGCAACGGTTATCTGCCGGCTGGCGATACCGTCATCGGCAACGATGTCTGGATAGGCTCGGAAGCGATCATCATGCCCGGCATCACGGTCGGCGATGGCGCCGTGATCGGAACGCGGGCGCTGGTGACGAAGAATGTCGAACCCTACGCCATCGTCGGCGGCAATCCCGCAAAACCGATCCGCAAGCGGTTCGATGACGACAGCATCGCCTTGCTGCTCGAGATGAAATGGTGGGATTGGCCGGCGGCACGGCTGAAGGCGGCAATGCCGCTCATGACCAGCGGCAATGTCGCCGAGCTTTATCGGTTCTGGCGATCCGATAAGCCGCAGTCGTAAAAACGCCCGGCCCGTCTCACGGAGGCGGGCCGGAACTCTCTGACGATATGGGTGGAGGCTCTCGTCAACTGACGCCCTTCAGGGCGCGTGACCGCAAACGTCGCAGCCGGACCTCCATCTGCCTCTTTGCCTGAATGTCGCCACGCCTGACGGCCACCGCGATGCCTTCCACCCATGCGGCAATGGCGCCGTCGTCATCTCCCAGCCGTGTGCGACATTCGCCGAGTTCGGCCCAGACCGCCGAATAGTCGGGATCCTGCCGGATGGCCTCCTGGAGATGAAGCGCGGCATCTTCGAACTGCCCAGCCGCCTTGAGCGTCTTCGCGATTGAAAAGCGCAGGAGCGGACTGTCCCGTCCGTCTTCCAGCATCCTCATGAGTTTTTCGATCATCGTTGTCCCGTTGCAATGGTGAAGCACCATGCAATCGGTACGACCTCAAGCGCAGTTGAGGTCAAGCGGGATTTCGCGGGGTTACTTCGCCATGCGACGCAATGCAACCGGGTCCCATATGTCGTCGAGCGGGCCTTCGAGAGCGGTTCGCGGGGGGATGAGCTTCGGTTCGATGATGGTGACTTCCGGCTCGGTCCGGTTCTCTTCCAGCAGTTCGAAACCCTTTTCGAGCATCTGCGCGATATCGGGTTTGATCATATAGACCGGGAAGGGAAGGAAGGATGCGAACGGGTCGTAGTCGAAGCAGCCGACAACGATGTCGCCGAAGGCCTCGCCATCATGACGCCCCATGAAACGCAGCAGGCCTTCGAAATTTATCGATGAATTGACGAAGAAACAGCGGGGCAGGCGGCCCCTGCGCTCGAAGAAACGTTCGAAGGCCAGCTCCGTCATATGCGGTGAATAGCCGGTGATCTCGATATCGTCTCCGCCATCCGCCCCGAAATAAGCGGCCTTGGCGGCATGGAAGCCGTCGATACGCTCGCGGCTGGCGTGGTCGTCATGACCGCCGAACAGAATGACGTCGTCAGGGCCGAGAGGCCCGCCTTTTTCCGCATGGGCAAGGATCGCCGATGTCAGTATTTCCGCGCCGTGCCTGTTGTCGGAAATGACGGATGGTACAAATTTGCCGGGAAGGTCGATATTGACATGCGGCAGTGCTGCGCGGGCGCAGACCTGGTGCACGCCGTCGGGATCGGTCGCGCCCGCAATGAAGAGGGCATCGATGGAATAGGCGATCAGGGTCTCCACGGTGCGGCGTTCTTCTTCGGGATCGCGCCGCCCGGAGACCACCATGGGCGACAGGCCGCGTTTGCGCGCCTGCCCTTCGAATGTCTGCGCCATCGATGAAAAGAACCGGTTGTCATAAATGGGCACCAGAAGCCCGACGAGACCGGATTTCGAACTTCTCAGGCCGCGGGCCTGCAGGTTGGTGGTGTAGCGATGCGCCTTGGCGAGCGAGAGAATCTTGTCGGCAGTCTCCTCCGAAATCCGCCGTTTGCGCCACGATCCGTTCAAGACCGCGCTCACTGTCGAGGCTGATGCGCCCGACAATATCGACAAGTCATAAATGGTGGCTTTCTTGGAAGTTATACCCGTCACTGCGATCTCCCCAACTGATTCCAATTATTAGAGCACACATCCCCTTGACGGAAGGGCGCTTCGTGATATGGTTATTGCACCATCGATTGTGCAGCTTGGCAATATCGATTGTGCAAGATGGTTGCTGTGGGAGTGGCAAGGGAGAGTCTCGAATAAGCGAGATGAGAAATTTTGAACGCGCCAGATGAAAAATGGCTGCGGCGGGTTTCGTTTGCCTAGTTTTTTGAGGAGGAACATCATGAAGAAAATTATTGCTGCAGCGGTCGGCCTGTCGCTCGCGCTGCTTTCGTCCGCAGCCTTTGCCGAAGGGCCGAAGGTGGGCGTCGTCGTCAAGATCGGCGGCATTCCGTGGTTTAACGCCATGGAGGCCGGCATCAAGGAGCAGAGCAAGAAGCTCGGCGTTGACGGTTTCATGGTCGCCCGACCAGCGCCGATCCCGCCCTGCAGGTCCGTGCCATCGAAGACCTGATCGCCCAGAAGGTCGATTTCATCGGCGTTGTGCCCAATGATGCGAAGGTGCTGGAACCGGTACTGAAAAAGGCCCAGGCCGCCGGTATCAAGGTCATCACCCATGAATCGCCCAAGCAACTCGGCGCCGACTGGGATTTCGAACTGGCTTCCGCCAAGGGTTTCGGTGAGGCGCATGGCAAGCTCTTGGCGGAAAAGATGGGCGGCAAGGGCTCCTATGCCGTCTTCGTCGGTTCGCTCACCGTTCCGCTTCATAATGCCTGGGCCGATGCCGCCATCGCTTACATCAAGGCCAATTATCCGGACATGAAACTCGTCGGCGATCGCTACGGCGTGGCGGAGGACCTCGACAAGAGCCGTTCGACGGCGCTTGACCTGATGTCCGCCAATGCCGATCTGAGCGGTTTCCTCGCCTTCGGTTCGCAGGGACCGATCGGTGCCGGGCGCGCCGTCGAAGAGCGACGCAAGGATGGCAAGGTCTTCGTCATCGGCCCGTTTTCGCCGGGGCAGGGCGCCAAGCTGATCAAGTCGGGGGCGCTGACGGGTGGATTTATGTGGAACCCGAAACAGGCCGGTGAGGTCTTCATCACCCTCGCGGATCGTATCGCCAAGGGCGAGACACCCAAGGCCGGTGACAATATCGAAGGTCTCGGCACCATCAATCCCGAGGGTAACACCATCGTCGTCGACCAGCTTTTGAAGATCGACAAGAAAAGCATCGACAAGCTCGTTTCCATGGGCCTCTGATCCTCCCCAAGGCCAAGGGCGTCGCGCGAGTTGTAATACTCGCGCGACGTTCCATCTGGAAAACATGCCGAGCGCCACGTCTGCAATGCTGCCGCGGCGAAGGAGATTTACATTATCATGAGCGCAGAACCGCTCCTGTCCCTTAAAAATGTCAAAGTCACCTTCGGCGGCGTCCGCGCGCTGAAGGGTGTTTCTTTCGAGGTCAATCCCGGTGAAGTGCATTGCCTTGCCGGCGAAAACGGCTGTGGCAAGAGCACGCTGATCAAGGTCATAACGGGCGTTTACACGCCCCAAAGCGATGCTGAGCTCTATTTCGACGGCAAGCCGATAGCCACGATGACCCCAACGCTTGCGCAATCGCTTGGCATCCAGGTGATCTGGCAGGATCTGGCGCTGTTCGATGAAATGACGGTGGCTGAGAATATCGGCTTCCAGTACGCGGTGAATGGAAAATACGGGCTGGTCGACAAGCGCGCCATCGAACAGGCGGCCGAAAAGGCGCTGGCCCGGCTCGGCGTCGAGATTGATCTCGACAGGCCGCTCAAGGAACTGCCTATCGCCCAGCGTCAGATCGTGGCGATTGCCCGCGCGCTGGTCGGGGAAGCGCGGCTCGTTTTCATGGACGAACCGACCGCGTCGCTCACGCAGTCGGAAACGGATTACCTGATCGACATCGTCCGCAACCTGTCGGCCTCCGGTGTCGCGGTTGTCTTCGTCTCGCATCGCCTTGCGGAAGTGCTCGAGATTTCGGATCGCATAACCGTGCTGCGGGATGGATCGCTTGTCGGTGTCTTTCCCGTTGAAGGCATGACCCAGTCTCGGGTGACCGAGCTGATGACCGGCCGCAACTTCGATAGCGCCGTCATTGCCGCCGATCACGATGACAAGCCCGTCGTTCTCTCGGTGCGCGGGCTGAGCCGGGCCGGCGAGTTCGAGGATGTTTCGTTCGATCTGCGGCGGGGAGAAACGCTCGGCATTACCGGCCTGCTTGGAGCCGGCCGCACGGAACTGGCTTTGACGCTGTTCGGCATGCATCGGCCGCAATCGGGTGAAATCCTCATCGATGGAAAGAAGGTGGATTTTCATTCCAACCGCGATGCGATCCGGGCGGGCGTCGCCTATCTTTCCGAAGACCGGCTATCGCTTGGTCTCAACCAGCCGCAATCCATTGCCGACAATCTGGTCATGGCCTCGCTCGACCGGCTGCTGAGCGGCGGCCTGATCTCACCGTCGAAAAAGGCGGATGTCGTTTCCCGCTGGATTTCTGCGCTCGGGGTGAAGATCGGCCTGCCCGAAGATCCGATCCGCACGCTTTCGGGCGGCAACCAGCAGCGTGTGGCGATTGCCAAGTGGCTGGCGATTGGGCCGAAAATCCTCATCCTCGATGCGCCGACCGTGGGGGTCGATGTCGGCGCGCGCGCCGGCATCTTCGAAATCGTCCGCAAGCTCGCCGCACAAGGTCTCTCGATCATCGTGATCTCCGACGAAGCCCCGGAAGTTTATTTCAATACAGACAGGGTCATCCACATGGTCGAAGGCCGGTTCCACGCCACCTATGATCCGCGACGCCTGTCGCTTACCGAACTGGAGTCCGCCATCTATGCGTAGGCTCATTCTCGGACATACGACCGAATTCACACTGCTTGTCGTCATGGTGCTGCTCTGCACGGGACTGTCCTTCGCGACCGACCGGTTCCTCACCATCTCCAACGCCTTCGATGTGCTGAATGTCTCGGCGGTCAACATCATCTTCGCGGTCGGCTTGCTCGTGGTGCTGATCTCCGGCGGCATCGACATCTCCTTCGCGGTCGCGGCCTCCGTCGTTCAATATGTCACGGTGCTGGCGCTCAATGCGCTCGGCGGCGGCAACTGGGCGGAAGGTTTCATCATTGCCGGCGCGGTTGGCCTTGGTCTCGGTTTCGTCAACGCCTTCCTTGTCTGGCGGCTCAACATCATTTCCATCGTCGCGACCATCTCCACCTTCAACATCTTCTTCGGGCTGTTGATGTTCTTCACCAAGGGCGTGTCGATCTACGATCTGCCGGAATGGCTGTCGACGCGCGTGGTGTTTTACGAGCGCGAGATGTCCGATGGTTCCTGGGTCGAGCTGACGCTGCCGGTCGTGGTCATGATCCTCTGCTGCTTTGCCACCTGGTTCATGATCTCGCGCACCACCGTCGGCCGCAAACTCTATGCCTTCGGTGACAATCCCGAAGGCGCACGCCGCTTCGGCATCAATATCGGCGCCATGCACTATATTTCCTTCGGCTGGCTCGGCCTGATGGCGGGCATTGCCGGGCTCATGCAGGCGCATTACGCGCAGGAGGTGGTGCCGAACGCGCTTTATGGCCGCGAGCTGGATGTTCTTGCAGCCACCGTCCTCGGCGGCGCGCGGCTTGGCGGCGGCAAGGGCTCCGTCATCGGCTGTGTGCTCGGGGTGCTGATGGTGTCGATCACCCAGAACGGCCTCAACCTGATGGGCGTTTCTCCCTTTGCCTTCAAGATGATCGTCGGTGCCATCATCCTCATCGCTATCACACTCTCTTCCACCCGCTTCGACAAGCTCCTGCCGAGCGCCTTACGGACATCCGCAAAGAAGGGGAGCGCCCAGCGATGAGCAGCCTTGTCAGGAAATTCAACGCGATTTTCGGTGCCGACATGGCCGGGCCGGTGATTGCTTTCATCGCGGTCATGCTCATCTTCGGAACCTTTGCCGATAACTTTCTCTCGCTAGCGACATTCGGTTCGGTCGCCTTCCAGCTGCCGGAACTCGGTCTGCTGACACTGGCGATGCTGCTGCCGCTGCTGACGGGCGGCATCAATCTGTCCGTCACCTTCGCCGCCAATCTTTCCGGCCTGGCCGCAGCCTGGGTGCTGCAGGCCCATGGCGGGGTGGATGCGCCGCCGAGCGCCTTCCTGTTCGCCTGCCTTGCCGCGCTTGTCACCGGCGGGGCTGCCGGAGCGATGACTGGGGCGGCGATTGCCTACACCCGCGCGCACCCCATTCTGGTGACGCTGTCGATGATGATCTTCCTGCGTGGCCTTGGCGAGTTTCTCACCCGTGGCGGAGACGTTTCCGGTTTCCCCGCCTATATGGCGCCACTCGGTCACGGCACGCTTCTCGGTCTGCCGATCCCGCTTCTGATCTTCATCGTCTGCGTCGGGCTCTGGCATGTGCTGCTGACGCGCACCAAGCTCGGCTTCGGCCTGTTGATGATCGGCTCGAACATCGAGTCCGCGCGTTATTCGGGCCTCAATACGCGCAAGATCCAGGTTCTCGTCTACACGCTCTCGGGTCTGATGTGTGCGGTTGCCGGCATCATCATGCTTGCCCGTTTCAACTCCGTCCGTGTCGGCCACGGGGAATCCTACCTGCTGATCACGGTGCTCGCGGCCTTTCTCGGCGGCATCAATCCGTTCGGCGGTTTCGGTCGGGTGCTGCCCGTCTTTGTCGCGCTCATCGTTCTGCAACTTCTGTCATCCGGCCTCAATCTTCTTGGCGCCAACCAGCATCTGGCAACGGCGCTCTGGGGCGTGCTGATGATTGTCGTCATGGCGGCGCGCGGCCTGTTTTCAAGCTACTTCGCATCTCTCAGAAAGAAGGTATGACGTGAAAGGCTTCGGTGTTCACGCAATGATGTGGTCTCTCAAATGGGACCACGAAAACGCCAGACGGTCCATCGCCGCTGCTGCGGATTACGGTCAGGATTTCATCGAGATTCCGCTTATCGATATTCCCGCCGTCGATGCAAAACACACGCGCGCCCTGCTGGAGAAATACGGCTTGCGCGCCGTCTGTTCGCTGGTGCTGCCGGAGCCCGCCTGGGCGTCCGTGCGTCCCGATGCGGCAATCGGCCATCTGAATGCCGCGCTCGACAAGGCCGCCGATATGGGCGCGGAAGCGCTGACGGGTGTTACCTATGGCGGCACCAATGAGCGAACCGGATTTCCGCCGACACAGGGTGAATATGACAATCTGACAAGGGCGCTCTCCAGCGCTGCCGGCCACGCAAAAACACTTGGCCTGCAATTCGGCATCGAGACGGTCAACCGCTACGAGAACCATCTGCTCAATTCCGCCGAACAGGCGGTGGCTCTGGTGGAGCGCATCGGCGCCGACAACGTCTTCATCCATCTCGATACCTTCCATATGAATATGGAGGAAAAGGGCATCGCCAATGGCATCATCGCCGCCCGCAACCATCTGAAATACATGCATATGTCGGAAAGCGACCGCGGCACGCCGGGTTGCGGCAATGTTGCCTGGGACGAGGTGTTTTCGGCGCTCGCGGCCATTGGCTTCAAGGGTGTGCTGACGCTCGAAAGCTTCGCCGCGATGCCCAGGGAGATGGCGGGCGCGATTTCGACCTGGCGGCCGGTTGCGCCCAGCGCCGATGAGGTTCTCGACAGGGGACTGTCATTCCTGCGCGACAAGGCAAGCCAGTACCGCATTTTCTGAAAGCACTCATTATCGGGGCAAGCACCTTGAACACTATTGACGATAATGCCCGCGAGATTGCGGGCCTTGCCCTCCAGCGACTGGAAGGGTCAAAGGGCCGGCGTGTGATGATTGCGATTGCCGGCGCTCCCGGATCGGGAAAATCAACCATCGCCGAATGCGTGGTCGATACGTTGAATGCAGGCGAAGGCGTGTCCGCCGCACTGTTCCCGATGGATGGTTTTCATTATGACGATGCCGTTCTGGAAGAGATGAAGCGCCGTCCCTTCAAGGGCGCCATCGATACCTTCGATGCTCACGGCCTGCGCCACATGCTTGAGCGCCTGAAGGCCAATCAAGACGATGTCGTTGCCGTCCCCGTCTTTGACCGGGCCATCGAAATCGCCCGCGCCGGCGGCCGCCTGATCCCGCAATCCGTCGATATCATCGTCTGCGAGGGCAATTATCTCCTCGCCGGCCAGTCGCCATGGGATCGTCTCAAGCCGATCTTCGATCTCACGATTTTCGTTGATGTCGACGAAGACGACCTGCGTGCGCGGCTGCGGGACCGCTGGTGGAGCTTCGGTCTCGGCGAGGACGAGATCAACCGGAAGGTGGAGGAAAACGATCTCCCCAACGGCCGCTTCATCACGTCGACAAGCACGGAGCCGGATCTTCGCATCGGAAATCCGGGAAGCAGTTCCGCGTCCTGAACCTGCCTGAAGGGCTGAGCCTCCCTATCCAAAGTCAAGCGAAACAGAAAAGCGAAAGAGACCCCCATGAAACACGGCATCTATTATTCCTACTGGGAACATGAGTGGAGCGCCAAGTTCGGCCCCTATATCGAGAAGGTCGCCAAGCTCGGTTTCGATATCATCGAAGTGGCCGCCCACCACATCAATGAATACAGCGACGCCGAACTCGCCGTCATCAGGCAGAGCGCGAAGGATAACGGCATCATCCTCACCGCCGGCATCGGCCCTTCGAAAACCAAGAACCTGTCGTCTGAGGATGCCGCAGTTCGCGCAGCCGGCAAGGCGTTTTTTGAACGTACCCTGTTCAATGTCGCCAAGCTCGACATCCACACTATCGGCGGGGCATTGCATTCCTATTGGCCGATCGACTATTCGCAACCGGTCGACAAGGCGGGCGATTATGCGCGCGGTGTCGAAGGCATTCACGGCATTGCCGATTTCGCCAATGATCTCGGTATCAACCTGTGCATCGAAGTCCTCAACCGCTTCGAAAACCACGTGCTCAACACGGCGGCCGAAGGTGTTGCTTTCGTCAAGGATGTCGGCAAGAACAACGTGAAAGTCATGCTGGATACCTTCCACATGAATATCGAGGAAGACAGTTTTGGCGAGGCCATCCGCACGGCCGGCCCGTTGCTGGGGCATTTCCATACCGGCGAGAGCAATCGCCGCGTACCGGGCAAGGGCAGAATGCCCTGGCACGAAATCGGCCTCGCCCTTCGCGATATCAATTACACCGGCGCGGTCGTCATGGAGCCGTTCGTCAAGACCGGCGGCACGATCGGCTCCGACATCAAGGTGTGGCGCGATCTCAGCGGCGGCGCCGACCTCGCGAAAATGGACGAGGATGCCCGCAATGCCCTGGCATTCTCCCGTTTCGTCCTTGGCGCCTGAATAAGCGCATTGACCGGGCGGCGGCCATCTGTCGCCCGGTTAACACCGAAAAATGTCCCAGCAGATCGCTGGCTTGTCCCGCTCGCCATCCCCAGAGTTGAAAAGACAACCGCTTGTGGGCTAAAGCCCTGATGTCTCTTCAGGATCAAAACGATCCGCCCAAGACCATTGGTTTGCATGATCCCTGTCGCACTCCCCTCCGTCGAAGCGCTGCTTCTTCTTGCCTTCTTGCTCATCACGACCCTCATATGGATCGTCTGGACGCTCTCGCTGTTCGTTCGATATGTGGCAGGCCGCTGGAAGCGCCCGATGATCCTGCCCTATGGGCTGGTAACCGTCGTCGCGCTTTTCACCCTCTTTCGGTTCGGTGATTTTTATCTCCAGATGCGCGCCTATGACAAAGAGAGGGCGGCAAGCCATCGGCCGGAACTGCTCGAGCCAACGCGCCTTGGCCAGATCGATATGCCCAAGGGCACGAAACTCGAACTGGCCATTGCCAACAACAGGGAAGCCTTCGACCGGGCCGTGTTTCCACATCCAGTGCGGGTGGCAGATATCGATGCCGTCGAAATCGCCCGTTATATCGCGATAAAAACCAACGAGAACTACGAAACGGTGGGCTTTACCCCGCAGACCATGCGGATCACCGGCAACGGCGTGACCACCCAGAGCGGCTGGCGCTGCGACGCGACGCAACCGGTGGAGTTCGATCTTTCGCCCGATGGCGGCATATCCGCTTTCAGCAACTGCACTCTTTCCGATAGCAATGTTGTTGATGGCATTACCCTGCCGAAAGGCACGTCCCTGCGTGCCTCCACGGGAAATGTCTATATCGATGGCTTCGTCGATTCCGATCGATGGGTTCTCGATACGGCTAAGGACCAGACCGTTCACATCGACGGTTTCGATCTTTCCGAGGCGACGCTTGCCCTTGATGGCGAGCGAAAACTCCACGAGATCAAAAGAGGTGTCCTGTCAAAAGACGCAACGCTCGGGACGCTTCACCATGCTGCCGGAACCAATATTCGCTACAATCCCCGGCATCTTCGCAAGGACTATCCCGGCGCGTGGTTGATAATCGCGCCCCTGCCGGCTGCCGATGCTCCACCGGTGCCGTCGCACGGTATCGTGCAGGGCAGGGACGGAAAGGTTCTGTCCGTTCTCCAGAATTGATCCCGCGCGGCGGCGAGGTGCCGTGGGCATGGCAGTTCGGTTATTGCCTCACCAGCCATAGCTGAAAGTCAGGCCGCTGCCATTGTCGCCATCCTGCACCACATTGGTTTGCGTGTTGCGGCCATACTGGAAAATGCCATAGGCGTTGTTGTTGCCATTCTGCTGCAATGTTGCGGCATGACCGTTGCCCCGTTGCCGGATGAAACCGAGATTGCCGCCGCCGTTCTGGGCGATGTCGGCGGCGTTGCCACGGCCGAGCTGCCGGATATCGGCATCCTTCAGGCCACGGTACAGCGAATAGGCGCGCAGCCCGGTGGAAAGAAGATCTCCATCCGCTGTATCGCCCGGCGCGAGGTCGAATGAAATCCGGCCGCCGGCCTGAGCGGGTGCGGAAAACCCGATTGGCGCGAGGCTGCCGACAAGCGCAGTAATGGTAATAAGTTTCAATAGGTTGTTGGTCATTCTTATCTCCATCTGTCAGCCTCTTGCCGATGATCCACTGTCGCATTTCGCAACTGAACCAGACCGGAATTGCCCATTCACATGTCGTTCAGCGGTTCGGCACGATCAAAAGAAAAGGGCGCCGAAACCGGCGCCCTTTCTGGTGAAATATACGACATGACGGCAGCCTAATCGCCGCCAATCTGCTTCGTACAACTGAAGCTCCTGCCATCGATCACGAGATCGAGCACCGCCTTGTAGCGGGCTCCCTTCGCATCGAGCGTCACCGATCTCAGCAGTTGCGAACGTCCGGCCGCGGCGTCGAAGTCGCCGCCCTGATTGATGACGGAACGCCCGCTGCCGCCCGATTTTTCGACGTGAAAGGAGTAGGTCCCGCCGCCACCGGTGTCACCCTTCGTGACGGCCTCCAGCCTTACCATGCCGGCCTGCGGTGTTGCCCTGATCTCGCAACGCTGCCCTTCGGCCGGTTCCTTTGCAGTCGATATGGCCGCAACGGCGCCGAAAGGAAGCAGGGCCATTGCAAGGATCGCCGCCAGACGGCGTGGATGTCTGAGGGTATGGGGCATGGCTCGTCTCCCTGACGATCTGATATTTCGATCTCGACGCGTTTCACCTCATCGCGGGCTGCTTAAGGGCAGGCCTGCACGAAGGCCGCGACATTGTCGTTGCCGCCCTGGCTCACATTGGCGCTGCAGCCACGGCCCACCTGAACACCGGCCGCGATGTTGCCGTTGCCGTCCTGGGTGAGGATGGTGGTGTGGTTGGAGCCGAATTGCCCGATGCCGGCCACGTTGCGGCTGCCGTTCTGATAGGTGGAGCCGTAATTGTCATGCCCCTCCTGACCGACGGCCGAAAGGTTTTGGCGACCGTACTGATGGCCGACAATCCGGTTGTAACCGCCGTTCTGGTAGGTGCGGATCCGGTTGCCATAACCTTCCTGCGCGCCACCGGCAGAGTTGGACCAGCCATATTGTTCGATGCGCACATCATTGGCCATGGCGGGTGCCGTGGCGGCGATGCCAACGAGAACAACGAGTGCACTTGCAATAAAAGACTTCCGGATCATGACTGTGTCTCCTCAGGCGGATAGGACCGCGGTTGAACGTCTTTGTTTTAGACGGTCCCGTTGGAACGGAAGCTGAAGAGATTATTCAGTCGTAGTTCATTCGGCCGCATTGTCGTTGCGGCGCTGTGCGCCGGTATCAGACCAGGGCCAGAATCCGGGCCGGGCCACCCGTTCCGCCGCGGTGTGCCGGCGCGCCGACGATTATGGTCGCTCCCTTGACCGGCAGAGCCTCGAGGTTGTTCAGCCCTTCGATGCCGTAGCGCCCCGCCGGCAGCCAGGAATTGTGAACCGCGAAATCTGCGGAGTTGCCCGGATCCAGCGAAAGCGTGTCGACGCCAATGGCGACGGTGTCGAGCTTGAGCAGAAGGTCGGTCGCCGATTTGCCGAAACCGGGGAAGGCGAATTTTCCGGCGTCGTCATTGCGGAATGAGGGGCTCTTCACTTTTTTTGCCCAGCCGGAGCGCAGAGCCACGATTGCACCTGCCGGGATGTCGCCATTCGCAGATATCCAGCGTTCGATGTCTTCGGCTTCAATGGTGGAATTGGCATCGTCTTTGGCGCGGTCGGTGATGTCGACGATGACAAGCGGCGCGACAAGTTTCTGCGGCTCCAGCTGGTCGACGCTCGCGCCATCCGCGCTGAAGTGGAAAGGCGCATCGATATGGGTGCCGGTATGTTCGTAGATGGTGAGTTTGTGGAGCTGATAGCCGTCCTTGGCGATCTCCGCTGCCCACTCATATTCTATGCCCGGTTTGCCATCGAATGTGGGGAATGTGGAATCATAGGTATGGGTGAGATCAACGACCTGCCGGGGCGATTGCGCCAGCACCGGGGCCGCCAGGCTGCCCGCCGTCATGGCCGTTAAACCGGCCATGGCGCCCTTGAATAGCAGGCGTCGTGACAGCATGTTCTGTTTTACGTTCTCGATCACGCAGTTGTTGCACATGCCTCAGTCCCTCCATTGAGAAATCCCTGTTCTCAAGCGTAGCGCAAAGGTGGAGTGACGCAAGGCAGGACATCCCCTGATTTTTGACCCGTGTTCGGATGGCGGTTTCGGCTAGTCGCCGCGCATCCGAGTGCCGCAGGGAGTTGCCTCGCCTGCGGCCCCGGAAAAGGCAGGGATCAATCAGGACGCTGCAGCAAGGCGAGAGCGACCGTGGATGCAGCCAGGATTGCGGTCAGGGCCAAGGGAGCGGTCGCACCGTAGGAGTCGACGATGTAGCCGCCGAAAACCGCACCGATACTGATAGCCACCTGAAAAGAAACGACCATCAGGCTGCCTGCTGCCTCCAGAGCATCGGGTGCGCCGCGCGAAAGATTGGTCGGCAACACCACGGGCGCCATGCCGAAGGCAAGGCCCCAAAGGGCGACGAGAGCAAAGGCGGCGCCGGTATGAACACCCCAGACAACGAGGGCGATTGTCGCAAATGCCATCAAGGCGGCGGTCACGACGAGTGCGAGGCGGATACTGGTATCGGCCATTCGGCCGCCCGCGACATTGCCGATCACGGAGGCGACGCCAAACCCGAGCAGGGCGAGTGCAATCGGCTTGGTGCCAAGCTGCGTTACCTGTTCGAGGAAAGGACGGACATAGACCGAGCCGGCGAAATGGCCCGTCATGAGCAGCAGGATTGCAAGCATCCCCAGCTGAATGCTACGCCGCCGCGTCAGCCGCAGAACATCGGAAAGACTGTTACTTGTACTTGCCGGCAGCGACGGCAGGCTGAGTATCTGAAGCAGCATGGCAACTATGGCAAGTCCCGCCGTCATCGACATGGCAATGCGCCATCCCAGCCAGTCGCTGATCAGGGCGCCCATCGAAGGAGCAGCGATGGTGGCGAGCGAAACGCCGAGGGTAACGATAGCCATGCCGCGCCCGGTCGAATTTGCGCCGACAAGCCGCGCCACAACGGCAACCGACAGCGCCCAGAAACCGCTGAGCGCAATACCCAGCCCCGCCCGGCCCAACAGCAATAGCCAGAAATCGGCGGCAACCGATGCCAGAACGTTGGAGGCGATTGCCAGCGCGCTAAGACCGACAAGCACTGTCTTGCGGTTCAGTTTGCCGATCAGAACATTGCTCAACAGGGCCGTCACCGCGCCCACGGAGGCGGTGGCGGTGACGACTTGCCCGGCTGTCCCTTCGGTGATGCCAAGATCGCGCGCCATGGGCGTCAACAGGCCCGCCGGCAGGAACTCGGCCGATACCAGCGCAAAGCTGGTGGCCGCCATGGAAAGAACAGCGAACCAGGTCGCCGCCGTCCATGCGGGTTCTTCTGTGGTCTCCAGGGGGATAGCTACCCCATCAAACTGCGATGTCGTGTCCGTCATGACGTCTCTCCTTGAGTTGAGAGAGTTTTAGACGGTTTTTTCCGGATGATATGTATCTAAAAATCCGAATTTCATGCCTATTCCTCCGAAATTTGTGCATCGCACAACGTTCGCCGCGCTATTCGCGTGAAGAAGATGCCTTTGCAGTGATCGGGCCGGTCCCGCTTTTTGCGCCAACCGGAAACTGTTCCGGGCCGGCAACTTTTCAAACCGTCATCCGTTTATGCATCCATGACCGATGCTGACGCAAAACCGAACCCGATCGATGGCACCGGCCAAAAGGGTGCAGAGAATGTTCATGCCAACGACGCACCCGATGATCCCCTTCCGCCGGAGGAATTGGAGCCCGCTTCGGGTTTGACGCCGCAGCAGGCCGAAGAGGCTCGCAAGCGATATCTTCTGAAGCGCTTCCTGATCAGCGCGCGGGGGTTCTGGAGCCGCCGTGGGGATGGGCTTGCCTGGCCGTTCTCCATCGGGCTTCTCGCTATGATCGGCGTCAATGTCGGTTTCCAGTACGGCATCAACGTCTGGAATCGCGGGATTTTCGATGCGATTGAAAAACGGGATGCATCGACGGTCTACTTTCTCGCTTCCATATTCCCGCCGCTGGTTCTCGGAAGCGTTTTCATCGTGACCTCGCAGGTTTACGTCAGAATGCGTATTCAGCGGCGCTGGCGGTCGTGGCTAACCAAGGTGCTGGTCTCCCGATGGATTGCAAATGGCCGCTACTATCAGCTCAACCTGATCGATGGCGACCATCAGAATCCGGAGGCGAGGCTGTCGGAAGATATGCGGATCGCCACCGAAGCGCCCGTGGATTTCGTAGCGGGCGTCATTGCCGCCTTCGTATCGGCTTCCACCTTTATCGTCGTTCTGTGGACGATTGGCGGCGCGCTGACGCTGCCGATCGGAGGGTTATCGGTCACGATACCCGGCTTTCTCGTGATTGCGGCGGTGATCTATGCGCTCATCACATCGAGTTCCATCGCGTTGATCGGCCGTAACTTCGTCCGGGTCTCCGAGGTAAAGAACCAGCTGGAGGCGGAATTCCGTTACACGCTCACGCGTGTCCGGGAAAACGGGGAGAGCATCGCCCTGCTTGGCGGCGAAGAGGAGGAACGGAGCGACCTCGACAGGAGGTTCCGCAATGTCCGGCAGCAGTGGAAGCAGATGGCGCAGCAATATATGCGCACCACGGTCGTGTCGCATGGATCGATGTTGATTGCGCCCGTCGTTCCGCTTCTTCTCTGCGCGCCCAAATTTCTCGATGGAAGCATGTCTCTCGGTCAGGTCATGCAGGCGGCATCCGCTTTCACCATCGTTCAATCCGCCTTCGGCTGGCTGGTCGACAATTATCCCCGGCTGGCGGACTGGAATGCCTGCGCACGCCGCGTTGCCTCCCTGATGATGTCGCTTGACGGGCTGGAGCGGGCCGAACAGAGCGATAAGCTCGGCCGGATCGTGCGCGGTGAAACGGAAGGCGAAACGATGCTCAGCCTCAAGGATGTTTCGGTGTCGCTCGGCGACGGCACGGCCGTGGTCAAGGAGACCGATGTGGAAATCGGGCGGGGAGAAAGGGTGCTGGTCGCAGGTGAATCCGGATCCGGTAAAAGCACGCTCGTTCGGGCAATCGCGGGCCTTTGGCCATGGGGCGGGGGCAGCGTCAGTTTTCGGGCCGGCAGCCGGCTTTTCATGTTGCCGCAGCGGCCATATGTTCCCTCCGGCACCCTTCGCCGGGCGGTCTGCTATCCGCAGGCGGCCGAGAGCTGGACTTTCGAAGAGATAGGAGAAGCACTCGACAAGGTTGGTCTCGGCCATCTCAAAGACAAGGTGGAAGAGGAGGCGCCGTGGGACCAGACGCTGTCGGGCGGTGAAAAACAGCGGCTGACCTTTGCCCGCCTGTTACTGAACGACCCGGATATCATCGTCATGGACGAGGCGACTGCGGCTCTCGACGAAAAAAGCCAGGACAGGATGATGCAGACGGTGATCGATGAATTGCCCGACGCCACCATCATCAGCGTGGCGCACCGTGCCGAGCTGGAGGCCTTCCATAGCCGGAAGATAACCTTGGAACGGCGGGAGGGCGGCGCAAAGCTGGTCAGCGATATCCACCTCATTCCCCGCAAGGCCCGCTCCCGCTCCCTGCTTCGGCGCATGGTCAAACGCAGGTAACTCGCTGCGGCTGTCGGGAATGCTTGCGGGCATGTCGCCTGCGAAATTCTAACGCGAACGAATATCGCCCTTTCCGGGTTCCCGCCTTGTGCGGCGTCACCCGTAAGAACGATAGACGGCAATTCGGCGAAGTCATAAAATGGCTGGCAGAGGAGGCAACGATATACTCTTGGGAGGAAACCAATGCCTATCTTCATGGACCGGCACGAGCTTGCCGGCGTCTCCGCTGCGGATATCGCCGCGGCACATCTTAAAGATCTCAACATCCAGGATCGGTACGGCGTCAGGTTTTTGACCTACTGGTTCGATGAAAGGCGCGGTACTGCGTTTTGCCTTATGGATGCTCCGGACGCTGAAACCGCGCAGTGCGTGCATCGGGAAGCGCACGGGTTTGTCGCCAGCGAGGTGGTGGAAGTCGCCCTGTCGGCGGTGGAAGCGTTTCTCGGGCGAATACAGGACCCGGTGGCGCCTGGGGCCGCCTCGAAAAATATGGACCCCGGCCACCGCGCGATCCTCTTCACGGACATCGTCGGTTCAACCGAAATGACGGCCCGCCTCGGCGATCGCATGGCGGCGGAACTCATCCGGGCGCATGATGCCCTCGTGCGCGGTTGCCTGGGGCGGCGCTCGGGGCGGGAAGTCAAGCACACCGGCGATGGCATAATGGCCGTGTTCTCCTCCACGCCATTTGCGGTGGATTGCGCCATCGATATCCAGCGCGAGTTCCATCGTTACAACAGCGACAGGGGTGAGCCCATCCATATCCGTATCGGTCTGGATTGCGGGGAGCCTATCGAGGACAGCAATGATTTCTTCGGCACGACCGTGCAATTGGCGGCAAGGCTTTGCGCCGCCGCCGAGAGCGACCAGATCCTGATATCGGACAAGACTTTTCAGGAATATGGCGGCGCCGATGTCCTCGTGCATGGCGATCGTTACAGGCTGAAAGGCTTTGCCGAGCCGGTCCTCGCCTATAGTTGCGAGTGGCTGCACTAGCTTCGGTTTGTGCAGCCACTGAAGGGGCAGAAATCGCCCGATTTATTCGGCCGTCGCCTGAATATCGACCTTGTCGAGAAGCCCCATCGGATTGTCGGAAGCGGCAACCAGATCGAAAATGCCGACACCGTTTGCGCCGGTGGATTTGACCGTTACCGTCAGGGTCCCGGGTTTGCTGATGAACTGGACGAGTGCTTCCACGGCGTTTTGCAGCTTCGGCTGTTCAGCTGCCACCTGCGGCAGCATCATGCTCGCCACCAATGTCAGGGTGGCGCGTACCTGATCTTCCGTCATGTCGTTCTGCAGGGCATAAAGCTTGATCGCCTTGGCTATCAAACCTTCGTCCTTGATCGTGAGCTTCATTTCACGGCCGGCAAGCCCGAAGAGCGCCGCCTGCGCGCGATTGACGTCGAAGGAGAAGAACTCTTCCGTAAAGCCGCTTACCAGACCGGCAAAATTGACGCTGCCGAAATCCTTGCTGCTGAGCGATATATCGCGGATCACCAGATTGCTGTTCGGTTCGTCCCAGCCTGCGGCAAGGCCGTAAGAGAAGGCCAGCGTTTCGAGACCCAGTTTGCGGGCTTCGACGAAAACCTCCTCCGTCGAGTCTGCCGGGATCGGAAGCGTGAGCTCGTCCTGCCTGATCTCGATATCGGTCGGAATGCCGTTGAAGGGCTTGGTCAGCCCCATCTCGAAATTCTTGAGCGAGAATTTGATACGTTCCGGCGTGCCGGCCGTTTCTTCCTCCGTTTCCTCCTCCGGCTTTTCCGGCGCGGCGATATCGACGTTGATGCCGCCGAGGCGCACCCGGCCAAGTTCCGGTATCAGGCGATTGAACTGGAAGGTCTCGATCTGCGTCTCGTCGAGCGCGATGATCTCGGAGATTCCCTTGAGCGTCGAACTCCAGTCGAAGCCCTTGAGGCTCGCTTCCGCGACTTCGATCCTGCCGTCGCCGTCTCCGATCGACATGCCATTTATGCCGAAGTCGAGCTTGCGGCTGTCCATCTGCATGTCGATGCGGTCGATGGTGGCCTTGACCCTTTTGCCGGCCGCTCCCTCTTTTTTATCCGGCGCATCCACCTTGAAGCCGATGAGCTGCATGTTGCTCTTGCCGATCATGTCGAGAATGGAGACGGCCTTTGCGAAAAGCGCCTGACGTTCCTGCGGTGAAAGCGCTTCAGGGTCTGGGGTTGCCGTCAGCGCTTTCAGGGTATCCAGCAACGGTTCGGATGGCATGCGGGCGGTAAAGCCATCGCTGCGGATTTCATCGTAGCTGAAATGACCGTCTCCTTCAGAGAAGGAAACTGCCTTGACGGAGAGCGGCCCATAGAGCGGCTTCGCTTCCTTGTCGTCCGGGCCCGCCTTTTCCGTATAGAGCCGGGCGAGATAAGCGACGTCGATGTCCTGGCCGGCGATCACGCCGGTCGACACGACCATATGCTTGTCTTTCATCGCACCTTCGCTGTCGGGGAGCTGCATCTTGATGTCGTAGCTGCCATTGTCGATAGAGTATCGGGCAATGCGGCCGCCGGCGATCTCAGAGAAAGTGAGGTTCCTGTAAACGGTCTTCTGCTCGGTGGTCGCGACGGACTGGGTAAACGTCACCTCCGGCGTGGAGATGCTTGTCGCCGCGAAGCGCTCGATGCGCCGGGGCAGGGAGCCGCCGTTTCCTTCCGCCTGTGCCGGCTTTTCGAATGCGGCATTCTCGACGCGGGCCTGCGTCATCGAAATCTTTCCGGTCGGCACATCGATATCGATGGTGTTCATGTCCAATGCGCCGTCCAGAAACGGAAGTTTCGGACGTCCGTCGATAGCCGCGATCTTGATATTCCTGCCCTCTTCAAGCGGCAGCGTCAGATCGCGAACATGAATTTTCCCGAGAAAATCGACCTCGATGGAAGTGGCCGTCGCACCGCTGCGGGCAACCAGTTCCTTCACCTTTGCTTCGTAGAAGGTCTTGCCGCCGATGACGCCTGCGGCAGCAACGGCAATAATCGCAACTGCCGCCCAAAGCGCCCTGCGCCGACCCTTGCCGGTCTGGATGTTTTCCTGTTCCACGAAGTGAGTCCTCTCTAACGAACTGATATTGGCTGCCTTTTAAGCACGCAAAAGTTGCTTAGCAAGTGGCCATTGCCAGGCGTTTTTCGAGAGAAGGATTGTCATGCCAATGATGCCCGGAGCCGCGTCTCAAGGAACAGCCTTCGGTCAACGGCCCTGTCGGAGAACCGCCTCATAGGCGGCCCAGTCAGGCAGGATGTTGGCGTGCCCCACCCGTCGAAAGCGAAGGGTCATTTTATCTGCGGTGCTTCACACGCCCTTTATGATATTGCAGATGCCTTCGCGAATGACGTTCTTGTCGGCGATCTGTCCTGCCTGAATATTGAAAACGGCATCGATCCGCACAGCATTGCCTTTCTGCCGTGCGACCACCCGCAGTGTCTGAATTCTGCCGCTGCCGCTGGTTTCCTGATGGGCATCGATAGACGAGAGCGCCTTGTTGATCTGGATACCTGAAAAACCTTCAGCAGCGACGGCCTGTGCAAGCTTTTGAAGCACCGCGGGCGCCTTGGCCTTCGGCAGTTCCTGCCATGATTTGTAAGAAACGGCGGTCACCATCGGCACGCCGGAAACGGTGAAGTTCTTCTCGCAGGAAGCTGCGAAGGCAGGGCTTGAGAGGGCGATGAGGCCAAGGGCTGCGATGAGGGATTTCATTGGTATGATCCGATCGTTGGTGAAGGTTTTCAACTGTTGCCCATGTCAGAACGACGACCGTTTTCCCCGGTAGGTCGAAGGCGGCGGCAAGGCTTCATGGGCTTGCGCCAGCGTTTCCAGCCATGTTGCGAGGCCATCGGGAACGGCTTCATTGCCGGCTTCCAGCGCTTCGATCCATGAGAGCTCGCATTGCAGGGCAGAGGCAATATTGATTGGCGTCCAGCGGATAACCCGCAGGCATTCGTTGAAGCGGTCTGGCGACATGATGATTTGTTATGTTCCCCGTCATTTTCCTGGCGAAGCTCACTCACATGGATGCGAGAGTCAATCATTTTCTGCAACTTTTGATGGATCGTTTCCCCTGTGTCCTTTGCCTGATAAAACTTAGTCGACCTGCTAAGTTTCTGCTTGCCCCATCGCGATGAAACATGATAGTTAGCAATATGACTAAGCATCATCAGGACCTTTCACTGATCTTCCAGGCTCTGGCCGATCCGACGCGGCGGGCAATTCTGGCGCGCCTCGGCGGCGGTCCGGCACCGGTCATGGAACTGTCCGCTCCCACGGGGCTGCGTCTGCCCACGGTCATGCGGCATCTTTCCGTGCTGGAGGAGGCGGGGCTGATCGTCACGTCCAAGGATGGGCGGGTGCGCACCTGCGCAATCGTACCCGAAGCGCTGGAGCCGGTAAGCACATGGCTCGATGAGCAGCGAGCCGTGTGGGAGAGCCGGCTTGACCGGCTGGAGGCATTTGCAATGCAGGCCATGAAGGAGGAATCCGAATGACAACGAAACCGGATCAGGAAAGCGCACACGCTGAACCGCATCAGCGGCAAGACCGTTTTGCGACGCTCAGCTTCGAACGGGAAATTGCCGCTCCGCTATCGGCTCTCTGGCAGGTCTGGCTCTCACCCGCCGCCCGGGCGGTGTGGGCCTCTCCCTCGCCGTCGGTGACGGTGGAGTTCCTGGAGGCCGACAGCAGGCTGGGCGGTCGCGAAGTGTCGCTCTGCAAGGTCGCCGGCCAGCCGGATATTCGCTGTGAATGCGGCTGGCTGGAGCTGCAGCCAGCCCGCCGCAGCGTGAATTACGAGGTGGTCTCATCCGGCGGCGTAACGCAATCGGCAGCGCTGGTGACTGCCGATTTTCAGGGTGCGGAAGAGCGTAGCCGCTTGACCGTAACGGTGCAGCTTTCCTCATTGGCCGAGGATATGCGCGATGGCTATCAACAAGGTTTCAGCGCCGGTCTCAACAATCTGGCCAGCGTGGCCGGGCGAACCATGGTGCTGGAGCGAACGATAAAGGTGCCGCGAAACATTGTCTGGAAAGCCTGGATGAACGAAAAGACGCTGCCGCAATGGTGGGGGCCTGAAGGGTTTTCCTGCCGCACGAAGAGGATTGATCTGCGGACCGGCGGCGAATGGGTCTTTGACATGATCGGCCCTGACGGCACAGTTTTCCCGAACCATCATCGTTATGTCGAGGTTCGACCCGAAGAGAGGATCGCCTATACGCTGCTGTGGGGCGAAAACGGGCCGAAACATGCCGACGCCTGGGCCTCTTTTGAAGATCAGGATGGCGCGACGAAAGTTGTGCTGGGCATGGTGTTCAGCACGGAAGCCGAGTTCCAGCAAGCGAAGGGTTTCGGCGCCGTGGAGCTGGGTCAGCAAACGCTGGGCAAACTGGAACGCTTCGCCAAGGCGCTATAGATGCGCCGTGCCGTCAGCTCCATGTGCAGGGGTCTCGATACTGGCTCCTGTCCAGACCGGCATTAATCTTCAAAGCCGCTCTGCACGTGCGAGACCGTCTTGCAGGTCCCGCTGTCTTTCTCGCCAACCATGCGCTTATCACGAATGACTGAACCTTTGGCGATGTCGATCTCCCATGCCACCGAGCCTTCATTTAGGCTCGCCTTACCACCGGCAAAGGTGCCTTTCTCCATTCTCTGACTTCCGGAAGCCGGGACATAGACTCCAAATGTCCCGGCGGCTTCGTCAAGAGCGAAATTGAACACCTGAGGAGTTCCCTTCGAACTTGCGAATTCGCAGCTGAGGTATGTTGGCGCGGCAAAGGCAACAGTGCTCGAAGAAAGCAAGGCGGCGGCGGTTCCTGCGATGACTTTTAATGCCATATGCTCATTAGTTCGCTTGTAAGAGTAATTACTACGTTTGTCTGGATCGGTTTTTTTGCATTTTAATGTTCTTTCGAGCGAGTTGTCTACTTTAGTGATTTGTGCGGGAATATTTTCCGAAAAAGGATTCTATTCCTTGAATTTTATTTAGGGAATTGTTACTCTGATATTTGATAATCTCGCTCAGAAATGCGAGGCGAAGATGGCAGACACAGCAATCGAGTGGACAGATGCGACTTGGAATCCGGTGGCCGGTTGCTCGATTATGAGCGCAGGTTGCATGAACTGCTACGCTATGAGGATGGCAGCACGCTTAGAGGCAATGGGTGTCGATAAATATAAGGGACTGACTCGTGTAAGCGGTGGGCGTCCTAAGTGGACTGGTTCAATCACGCTTGACGAAGATGCGTTGGCCCTTCCGAGAGGTTGGAAGAAGCCAAGAAATATTTTTGTGAATTCCATGTCGGATTTGTTCCATCCAGATGTCCCTATCGACTTTGTCCGCAAGGTCTGGTCAGTAATGAACGAGACTCCTCACCATACCTATCAAATTTTAACAAAACGACCGGATCGAATGGGGGAAATCCTCAGAGATGGTTTCGATGTTTTGCCAAACGTCTGGCTTGGCACTAGTGTTGAGGATAGTCGTGTTACTCATCGAATTAGTGAATTGCGGCAAGTTCCCGCAGCGATTAGGTTCGTGTCTTTTGAACCTTTGATTGGTTCTGTCGTCGGCGGCGATCTGAGCGGTATTCATTGGGCTATAGTGGGGGGAGAATCTGGACCGAAAGCGCGGCCCATGGATTCGGTATGGATTGATGAGATTTTCAGTATGTGTACTGAGGCGGGTACAGCGTTTTTCTTTAAGCAATGGGGCGGGAAAAACAAAAAGGCTACTGGGCGAATATATCGTCAGCGTACCTGGGATGAAATGCCCGCTTTGAGTATATGATTTGCGATCCTTGACGCGACTTTTACCGCTTTTTCGTTTGGGTTTGATACTGCGAAGAACAAGGATGCCATTGGAGCGCCATTAGCGTGCCGAAGTCTCAGAGGCTTCAACACCTTACCTTTGAAAACCGTCGAAAGACGACTTTGCACCCACTCCTCTATCCTATTTACATCGTAAGAGCGGTATTCGCTTGACGCTTGAGCAAACATATCTGCTTGGTATGGGCTGCTTTCGTACCACTCACGGCGCCAAGAATCAGTACCAAAAACGCGATTTAGAGATTCAATTTTAGATGAATCGAGTTTCGATGGATCTCTCGGCGCGTTACGATATAGCCCTGAGAGCGGAAAAAAATACCAACAATCAAGTGCCTGTGTGTCGGCGATTGCTTTTACTGTGTCCCAAGAAACTTCCATTCCGTAAGGGTCTAAAAATATTACCCCTCGTATTTTCTCCCTGTGCCAGTCGTACTTGCGACAAATTCGTTGCACTATTTCGTTGGCGTCACCGCTTCTGACGCGTGCGGGTTTCGTGGGGTGTCTAGAAAGCAGTGACTGTAAACCACTAACTTTCGCAGGGTCCTGTTGACCTGCCACTGAAGTTTCATCCG
>NZ_ASYA01000005.1:0-183834 GCF_001526585.1 Agrobacterium sp. LY4
CGCCAATGGCAGATGCGCGATGCAGCAGGGAGGGAAGAACCTGCGCGGTTGCGCGAAACGGTGGTGGTAAATGACCCTGCCGCAATGCGCATGGCGGCGCTGGTCGGCATGGGGGTGACGATGATCGCCAAGCCGGACGCGCTGCCCTATCTTGAAAGCGGGGACCTGATCCGGGTTCTGCCCCACTGGTATGCCGATGCCGGGCCGATCTCGATCTACTACGCCAACAGGACGCTTCTGCCGCTCAAGACCCGCGTGTTCGTCGATTTCGTCGTGGAAGCCTTCCAGCGGGAAAAATGGCCGGAACGCTTTGCCGGAAGCCTGGGATAGCCAAGGGAAGTTTTGGGCTTCAGAGGAAGCCTCAGTGATATTTAGCGGAATAATGACGCTACTCCACTTTCGGCGGACATGTCCCTGCGCCGTAGTTGATACGTGCCCCCTGCAGACGTCGCTGAGGGCTGAGCACCCTCATCTAAGCCGCCCTCCGAGGCCAGTGACACCACCAGTCATTAACTACGGATCAGGCCGAACCGATGAGCTTCGTTCAGCAGGTCGCGGACGGAGGAGGGCTGCCATTTCTTGCCACCTCTCGCAGGGCGTTCTCCCATCTGATCCATTTGGGCGGCAATGTCTCGCAGTGACAAGCCGGGATCGGTAATAGCGATGGCCGCCACGAGCTTCATATGGTGATCGTCTACTGGTCTGCGGGGAGAGCGGGCCAATAATCCAGGCTCTGCGAGCTTCTCCCTCACCATGCGATGGACGGCGCGGCGCAGGCGCTCGACAGTCCAGTCGTGGCCCTTCCGATTGAGGATTCGCACAACGTTGTCCCAGCTATGCTGCGGTCGAAGCTGCTTTACCATCGGAAGCCAGGTTTGGGCGGACGTGATTAGTTCGTCGAGGTAGACTTGGTTTTTGGCGGCCGCGGCCGCGCGGATCGCTTCTGGTCGTCGTTCGCGAAGGCCTGGGTTGCCTGCAAGGCGGCCACGAGCCTTGGCCGCGCTCATCCCGGACTTTGTCCGTTCAGCGATGAGCGCGCGCTCGAGCTGGGCGACTGCGCCAAGGACCTGCAGCGAGAACATGCCCTGTGGCGTCGATGTGTCGATCGGATCGCGAAGCGATCGGAAATGTACGCCGCGTTCCTCAAGGTTCTCGATGACATCGAGAAGGTGGCTGACGGATCGTGCCAGCCGGTCCAGTCGCACGACGACGAGAACGTCGCCGGCAGACAGCTCCTTCAGCACTCTGGTGAGAACCGGTCGAGCACGAGAGGCGCCAGAACCATGCTCTTGATGAATGCGGTCGCAGCCGGCCATCCGCAGTTCGTCGATCTGCGCATCATGGATCTGGTCGTCGGTGGAAACACGTGCATAGCCGATAAGCCGACGGGACGGGGGAGGGGCAATGTTCTTCGCCGGTTTTGCCATGGATTTTTGCCCTAATTCCGCTATCGCTGTTCAAATAAGGAATGCGCTGATAAAGGTTCCTTTGCAAGCGTGGATTAGCATAGGGACGCGAGTCTGTAGAGCGCGATTTTCGACCTGGTCCCGGCTATGGCCATTTACTGAGGTGAATGCGCTCCAGCGGCGTTCTGCGGCGGAAATGCTGGAAAATAAGGCTTCTGATGGCATGACGTTCGCTGATTGGCTCGCCGACGGGACAATACCGACCGAAGTTCGCTTCGCAGGCTGCGGCGACTGCGCTGTAGGCGAGCGGGCAAAGCGCGAAGGGCGGGTTGTATCCGCCGAATTAGGGCGAAATAGGCCACAAATGACCGGAAATGTGGGGAATCCGCTGAATAAGGATGGCCGACAGGGTGATTTGCGGCTCGAAATCAATCTACCATCGATAAACAGTGCTTATCGATGGTTATACATCGGAAACAGATCCGCACCCATGACGGATGTGGCTTTTACTTCCCGATTTCAATTGAAGTCCTAAGCTGAAAATCCGGCGTGCGGATTTGATCTAGCGCATTCACGGAGGGCAGGCGAGGCGGCTTACGGCTCGGCTCGCGGAGATCCTGGCTGGTCCTCGGTCTCGGGCACCAGTGCTCTCTGCGCTCCCGTGCGGATGATTGTCATAAAAGTGTCATAAAGCAGCGCAGGCAATTGAGACTGAAAGGGAAATTTGCCAACCTCAATTGTCATGAAGCCAAAGAAACGAGACAGTAAGCCCACGGTCGGCAACTCACAGACGCTGCTCCAACAGCTTGCTCGAACCCCGGACAAGCTGTTTGGGGAATCGTTTGGCCAGCAGTACGGTGCCCTGTGCTTCCGGTACAAGGAGGATAGTTCCGAGATTGACGTCCTGGTGATCACCTCGCGGGACAGTCGGCGATGGGTTATTCCCAAGGGATGGCCGATGAAGGGCAAGAAGCCCCACGAAGCGGCGGCCATCGAAGCATGGGAAGAAGCCGGCGTGCGCGGTCGAGCGAAAAAGAAGTCGGTGGGTCGTTATACCTACCTGAAAGAACTTGCTGACGGCAATGTTGCCTTCTGCATCGTAGATCTGTTTCAGATTGAAGTGACGGAGATCGGGACCGATTTCAAGGAGCGAGGACAACGCGTCTTCGACTGGGTTAGCCCGAGCGAGGCGGCTAGGCGCGTTCGCGAAATCGAGCTGAAATCCCTGCTGGTCAACTTCAAGCCGAATGCGAGCAAAGCCCGCGGCTGACACCGGGACAGGGGAGGGGGTCTTCAGAGCCCGGAGGCCTTGGTGAGATTGATTCGGAACCGATCGCGCCGGCGCTGATATTTGCGGGTCATTTCCGCGCTGGCATGGCCAAGCTGTTTCTGCACATAACGCTCATCGACCTCCGCCGAGGAGGCGAGGCCGGCACGTAGCGAGTGGCCAGAGAATTTCTCGGCACGTTCGCTCTCGGAAAGATCGCCTCGCACTCCGGCCGCCATTGCCGTCTGCTTGACGAGGCGGGCAACGTGCTTGTCGGCGAGGCGATCCGGGCCGACATCCTTGCCTTCACCAGTCACACGGCGGAACAGCGGACCGTGCGCGATTTTTGCAAGTTTCAGCCAGGTTTCCAAGGCGGTCACAGGACAGGTAGCGTCTGAGGAGCCACGGCCGATCTCGACTTCGCGCCAACCGGTCTTGCCGCGCAATGTCACCAGCAATCCCTTATCGAGCACCTCGACCCAGCCCGAGGAATCTTCCGTCTGATCGCGGCCGACGTCCAGCCCTACGATCTCCGAGCGCCGCAGGCCGCCGGCAAAACCCAGCAGCAGCATGGCGCGATCACGCAGGCCGCGCAATGAGCCGCGATCGAGGGTCTCCAGCATGGCAATCAGGTGCTCGGGCAGGACGGCTTCCTTTTGCCGGGGAGGGGAGGCGTGGGTGTTGCGAATGCCGGCGAGGACGGTGGCGATATGGCGGTCTTTCCGATCGAGTGGCGTGCCGCGCTGGGCAAAATTCCAGGAGAGGGCCGACAGCCGCCGTTCGATCGTCATGACGGAACTGGGCTTGCGGTCAGCCGTTGCGGTTCCCGAGGCGCAGGCGGTGATGTAAAGACCGATGGTTTGCGGGCTTGGCGGGACATAGGCAAGACCCTGGCGCCGGCACCAGCCGGTAAAATGTTTCCAGTCGGCGGCGTAGGCTTTACGGGTGTTGGCGGAGCTGGCGGCCTCGACATAGCCACGTGCGCGATCGGCGAGCTGTTCCAGATGCGCCGGCAGGCCGGCGCTCGCCTGCGGAGGGGAGGGGAGCCCGGCGCCGTGCATCGGGATACCGGCCGACGACTGTGGCGCCGAAACATCGTCGCCGGCGGCCGTGCCGTCTGGGGGAGCAGCACTCTCCTCAGCGTGATTTTTGGTGTTTTGCTCGATGATTTGGGCCATTCCTCTATAATGACAACAACGTCCGATAATGCAAGATTATCGGACATTATTTGTTGCCGACATAGCGTGCGGTTTGATGCTTTATTTGTGGCAAAAAGCGCGCATTCGGTTTATGTTTTGCCGCATGGATTCGCTCGCACCCTCCGCTTCAACGATCCCGACCTGGTCGCCCCTCCTGCCAGGCTGGATGCGGCCGCGCGCTCATGACATCACCGAAGCCGACGCCGCCTTCGCCGCCGGTACCGCTCTGAAATCGCTTGACGATCTGATCCGCGCCGAGCCGCCGTGGCTCGGCTGCTGGCGCGATCGCTTCGCCCTCAAATCGGCTGCCGTCGCAGCCCGGATGGTAGGTCGCGGCGAGGGGGAAAGCACCATCCGGGACGCCGTTTTGCTGACGGCCGCCGGTGATGATCCTGGGCCAGCCGGAAGGCTGTTTTTCGCCACACGAATGCTGACACGCCGATCCGGGACTATCGGAACCCCCTTTATCAGGGAGCTTGCCGAACTGTTCGCGATCCGATGGGATGACACTCTTGCCTCGATTCCCGACATAGTCGATTCTACGAATCAATCCGGACGAGCGGCACCCTTTGCCGTGGCGGACCTGATAACGGCAATCTTTGCCGTTCGTCCGGACGCCGAGGTCCTAGCCCTAGGGCTGGCCGACGCCGTGTTGGCGCAAAAACTGAAATGGCCGCAACCAATTTCCCTGTTGCTGCTCGGACGCTATGGTCCAGCCTTCCGGACTATCGGTGGGCGAGGTCGCGTGCGGCCCGGCGAGTCAGAGTATCCAAAAGCGATCTGCCTGGCATTGGTCGATGGTGCCGGAGCCGCATTGCGATCCGCCGTCGAGATCGACCGTCGCGCGGCGCGGCTGCTGGACGTGGCGCCAAAGATCAGGACCAAGGGCGCCGAACCTGTTATCCGAAAACTGTTGACCGAGGACGCTGTGCCGGCGTCGACCCCGGGCAGTGCCCTGTCGCGGTGGGCTGCCACTCGGTTGTTCGAGCGTCTCGAACGTTTCGAGGTCGTGCGCGAGCTGTCCGGCCGCTCGTCCTTCCGCATATTTGGGTTGTGACGATGGCGGAAGCGAGTGCAGCCAAAGCCCGTCGTCAAGCGAAAGAGCGGCAACAGGAAGTGTTGTATGATCGGGAGCTGGAGGATCTGCCGGCGGAGATGCGCTGGCGTGAATGGATGATGCGGGTCGAGGCGGTGATCTTTGCCTCGGCCGAGCCGGTTTCCCGCGAGACGCTGGCGCGGGTGGTCGGCAAGGATTGCAGTGTCGATCTGTTGATAGATGACCTCGTTGAGGAACTGCGCACTCGGCCTTACGAGCTGGTCTCCGTTGCCGGTGGCTGGCAGCATCGGACCCGGGTGCGGTTCGCCGAGACCATTCGCGCCTCATCGGCGCCGACGCGGGGAGGGGCGGCGGCAATGTCCGAATTCGAGGCGATGGTGCTGATGGCAGTGGGCTATTTCCAACCGGTCACCCGAGGCGAGTTGTCGAAAATCTTCGGCAGGGAAGTGTCGCGGGACACGATTGGCGCCTTGCGGGGCGCCGGCTTCCTCGGTTCTGGGCCGCGCAGCCCGACGCCGGGCTCGCCCTACACCTACGTGACCACGAAGCAATTCCTGTCGGCGTTTGGGTTGGAGACGTTGCGCGACCTTCCCGACATAGAGGCGCTTGAGGACGCGGGACTTCTCAGTCGCAGGGTTATCGAGCCTGATGCATTCGCTGAGCAGGACCGCGATGACAATGAACAGAATTAGTTCTTCGGTCATGCAAGTTGGTCAACAGGACTGGATCGACGGGTGCCACGCGGGTGATGATGGCCGAGGAAGCAGCTACGAGAATGGCGGTTTGCTACATGAAAAGCCGATACGGATACACGTTTCCTGGTAAGTCAGGAACGTTCGCGATCGTCCTAGCGAGCCGCTGTGAGTATCGGATACTGACCGGTACCGGGTCATACAGCGCGTCGTTGTTCCAGTCCATCTTGGTCAATGCGAGAGCTTCGTGAGCAGTAAGTTCGAGTGATCCGCTACCGGCATGTCTGATTAGTTGGAGAGGCTTGGGGATGCTCTTCTTGCCCTGGTAGTAGTCACCCTTGCTCGATACCTCGGGTGCATTGCCGGCAACCCAGACAAGCGCAGAGTTGCCTGATCGTATGACGACGGTTCCTCGAGGAACAGGGTATCCAGAAGGCTGGCTCGGTGGGCTAGTCCGGCCCGATTGAACGAGCCAGACGCCTCTCCAGCATGACGCCTGACTGACCTCGACGCATTCGACCTCCTGAACGCCCGCCAGTGCGTCAAACGCACCTTCTATTTCTGCTTGTTTGAACGCCGTTGTTTTGTGGATGACCAAACGTTTTGGCAGATTTCCGCCATTGCGTCCCTGGTAGAGTTCGAGGCTGCGGGCGAGCACCGCGCGCATATCGTCTCTGCTCAGGAAGGGGTTCCGCCGGGCCTCGGCAACGTCCGCGACAGGGTCACGCGCCTCGAAAGCAACGAATTGCATTCCGCCCCCATCCATATCGAACACTTGCGAACAGCAGGTCACATAGTGGGCGTCGCGCTGGTCGCCACGCAGCGCGTAGGCGAGTCCGATATAAGCTGTATCGTCGGGTACCCCTTTCAGGGGCGCAAGTTTCCAGGGTGTACCAGCCGCCTTCACATATATTGCGGTCGCAAGGCGCCAGGAACGCGAAGCCGTATGAGTAAATGAAAAGACGCGATCGTTCAGCACCTGCGTCGGAATATTGTATTTCGCCCCTAGCGCTTTGAGCGCATCATGTGCATCGAAGAATTTCCCTCGTGTTGCGAACGTCCAAGTATCGGGGAAATGCACCAACACAACGTCGAAATCATTGCGCACGCTGTCGAGCCGTCGCAATGCGGCGTCCATCGCTTGAAATAATCTGACTTGCGCGTTGCCGTCACCTGGAAGCTCGTCAATGGCATCGGGCCACTTGATGTGAGCATCCCGCGGGGCAGATTCGAGCTTTACTTGAAAGAGAGACTCAAATCCTGGATAGGGAGGGACGTATTCCGAGCGATCGCTGGGCTGGTGAGATTGGAGAAGCGAGGTCATTAGCTCGCCTCGGCGTTTGAACGCGCTTTCTGGCCCAACGGTGGCGATCCGCACCCGTGCTGTGTAGCCACCAAACGAGCCCTTGGAATAGGGTCCAAAATTAAGAAGTCCTCTCAATGGATGTACGTCCACCTGCTTATCGTCTGAGGACGAGAACGAGAGCAATGGCTCATCCAGCAGTGTAAACGGTGGAAGTTTGGATGTTAACGCAGAACTAGCCATCACTTACGCCTGTCAAAATAACGGTGATGATGTCCGGGTCTGCTCCACCCGGTGACACGCGATATGCGGAATACCGCATCGACACCCTCCCGATCATTCAGCTCGAACGCGCTCACACTGCCGTCCTGCGTGTTCGTCAACAGTTGCGCCCAGCCATCAATGATGTCCCCCCACTGTCTATTGTACTTCTGCGCCCAGCGCTCTCTTCGCCAGTCGCCAGCTGGATCTCCGCCGCGGCGCCCCATAGGTAAGCCGACCAGATCATCCGCGTCGTGTGGCGGTTGAATTTCTCCCGCCTTCTCGCCCTCAGCAACTCTCGGAACGTCTACAAAGGTGTAGGGCTCGAACCCACACCACCAGCGCCCCTCAATCTGCTCCAATTTCAAGAACACGCCTTCCTGATAGGGGAAGCCGAGCTGTGGCACACTACCTGTCAGTGCGCTCTTATAGGCCTCTCGAAGCTGGCGAAGAGCTGATTGTCGGTTGCGCGCTTTCTCCTGATCCTCGCCTTCGCGAGGTGCTGCAACAACCAGGGAATGGCCCGCGTGCTTAAACCGCGCAAGGAGCGGGCGTCGCCTGGATAAGGCTTTGACCAAAGCGTCATAAAGAAGCCCAAGTGCCCAGCTGTCCTTGGCTCCATCAAGTTCAAGCGTTCCAGCTGTTCGGGCTCCGAGCGGGGCGAGTGCAGCAAGGATTTCCTCGTCATTGCCGAATGCTGCCAGTTCTCGGCCGTTCGCGGCAACGACTGCTCTGCAGCGTTTTTCCTTCAGAAGTGCTCTTGCGGCGGCAGAGGTTGTGGTCTGGGAAAGTGCAATCTTCCGAGCAGTGCGCGGCAGTGAATCGATCAAAAGGGCGGAATACCGGAGAACGGGAAAAGGCCGAGCTTCGCGGCTCGGCAGATTCACCGGCACCAGCCGAGCGGCGGCCCGCCCCTGCATGACATGATCAACCAGTACTGTCGGTAGCTCAACTGCCTTGATGACATCTGCGGCGAGTTCATCGAACGTCTTGCACTCGACCACGGCGACATCCACCCCAGCGCGTTGGGCCGCTTCGAGGAATTGAGTGACCGCGGGCAGTAGTCGGGAGGCTGAAGACGCGACCCAATATAATCCGTTGGGAAATGGCGACTTCTCCTGGAGGACAGCACTCAGCGCCTCCATGACCGATGCGTCGCGCCCGCTATAGCCGACGAAAACCATGCCGAAGCGTTTACTGGCCTCGACCAGGACGTGTCGCATTTTTTCGTCCTGCTTTTCGAGTTCAGAACCTGTATTTTTGATGGAGACGGATTGATAGTCACCGTGTAGCTTTGCGACCAATGGCCAGTCTGACTCGTTCAGGCACCGCATGGCGCGTTCGGCTGAGTCGATCGCGGCAACAATCGGACGTGCCTGTTCCGTGACAGGAAGGAGTGCATTCGCGGATGTCGCGGACTCTTCAACGAGCGGGTCGAAATTGGTGGTGAACACGCAATCGACCGTCTGGCCGGCGATCAAACTTCCGAGAACCTTATGTCCGAAGCTTGGCGTGCCCTTGGAAATGGCATCGTCGATATATTGTCTGCGATGCCTGGGCTGGGGGTAGACCGCCTCGAAGGCGGCTGCGTATTCGGTAGGATCCCCATCCGGGGGCAGTATCGACGTCCGGCGGAAGAACTCATCAATCCGATCGATCCAGACTTGATCGCCTGTATCGATCTCCTTCTTGGAAAGGTTGTTCTCGCGGCAAAAAATCTGGGCTTTAAAGTCGCGGATCATGGCGTAGCCAGTCGGGATCCCGGACGCTGCCGACGCACCGGCACCCAGAAACCAGGCTACAAGATTTGGCCGCAACGCGAACGCCGTGGAAAATACAGCCGCCGAGATCGTCGGAATAGGATTAATAGTGATGTTCCTCTTCTACGCGATTCTAGACCTTATATATTCCAGTAATTGTGTTCACGGGATACGACTCAATAGGATGTTGTAGGTTAATCCACTATTGTTCTTGACGATGGACCGCAGAAAGACGCTCATGACGAAGATCGATATCGGGCTCCGGCAGGCTCGCAAGCTTACTAACTTGCCACATGACGAGCGTACCGCATTTATCTCCGAAGGCCTGCCGATGCTGTTGGAAAGCGCGCGGGGTCTCTATGCTGCATCGCAAACCGTTTCGCATATGCCGCGGGAATCGGCCGTGCTGAAGGGGCATGCGGAAGAAGAGGCAGCCAAGATTCTTATCCTAATGGATATCGTACGCTGCCCTAAGAAACTCGTCGCCGGCAGGATCGGTACGCTGATGGGCTGGTACTACGATCACCTTGCGCGGCTTCTCTATGCAGAAGCCTGCCGTTGGCGACCGATCAATCTCAAGGAATTGCGCACGATCATTGATCGCCGCCGCGTCACTCACTATCTCGAGGGTGGCATGGGCGAGTACATCGTACCCAACGATCTTATCTATCGTCGGGAAACAAGCCTCTATGCCGATATTGAGGCCCTCGACGACGGCATCTTCCAATGGATTGCACCGAGTGGGTATACAAGTCTGTTCGACGCCGCGCCCGACGCTCTGGTTGTCGCCGAGGCCCTCTCGGCCTTCGGCGCCTTCAGCGTCAAGGGTCTCAACGCGGTTTCGACGGTATGGAACGAGATGGATTTTCAGGATGATACAAGCTGCCACGAGAACGACCGGCTCATCCAAGCCACATTGCAGCGCCTGATTGACGAGCAATTGGCCTCGGAAGCGGCGAACGAGGACCATGTCCAAAGCCTATACGGTCGCTGGCAGATGCCTCTTTATGCACTGGAAATGAGAGCTAAGGAGGTGGACCGCTCGATATTGGTAGCGGAGCAGGAAAATATGCTGTGGGCTGAGATGGGTGTCAGCTATGAATATTGATGGTCAACGAGGGAGCGGACCCATCGCTGCATAGGCCTCGGGAAATTCGCTCTCCAGCAATGCCTCTTTCATATCGTTGAGACCGTGCAGCTTTTGAAGGGTTTCATCGCTGACCGTAGTAAGCGCGTGAGCCATTATCGTCGCGATAAGTATCGCGAAATGGAAACAGGCGAGAAGCGACCGATCATACTCAAGCGATCCCGCATGATGCAGGCCCGTCAGATCGACCTGGACGTGGGTACCGATATCTTTAGGCGGCTGCATATGGCTATAAACTGCTTTCGGGTTCGGATGTGCGCCATAGTCGATCGAGCCTTGATATGCTGCGATGATTACATCGGCTTTTGCCGGTTGCGACTCAGCCCTTGCTATGGCCTTGGCCACATCTGTCACCGCCGATGTAAAACGATTTCGCGCAGCTTTCGTTGATGCTTCGTCCTTATGGCGATCGAGCCATATCCTTTCCACCTCTGCGTCGCACGCCATTAGATGGCCGTAGCAAACGGATTCCAACGCCGTACGCAGCAAGGGATACGTAGCAGCTGCGTGGCCCGTCAGCGCCATTCTAATCGCACTCACATAGAGCATGAAACTATTCATCAACAGGACCGCGCCAGTCGGCGTAACATCCTGTTCACCTGTCAATAAACCATCTTTGAAGAAGGCGTAGCAGTCCTCGATGGCAGAAAGCCAAGGGGAGGGCGTGGACATCGTTTCTGTAAGGTTTGCATGCCCTCCGTCGATGTAATCGCGAAGGCTATTTTCCATTTTGAACAGCATCGAAGCGGCCTTTAGCGATGGGTTGTATTGCACCAAGCGTAGCGAAATCCTATCTAAAGCAAAGAAGCGTTTAGCCTAACAGGCTTAACAGGTGCGGGGGCAGTTCCCGCAGCGGCGCTCTGTGCCGTTGGCTTCTTCCTTCTTCTGCCCCTAATCGGGGTGCAATTCTTCCTGTTCAAGAATCTAGAGAGAAAGGGTACGCCTATGACCACAGAGACGACAACGCTAACGACCGGAACTAACCACCTTTGGAATGCAACCTTGCAAACTATCGTGGCCTTCGGCACGGGCGCCGCGTCAGGGCTTACCCTGTTAGGCTAAATGCTTCGATGACCAAACGGCGGCAACGCCATCTGGATGCCGCTCATGAGTGAAACCTACACCCCTTCCGCGATTGAGGATGCCGATTGGTACGACTGGCTCGTCATCTTCAACGATCGCGCCCGTGATTTCATCGGCGAAATCGCACTCGATCCTCCGCACCGTGAAGATCCGAGAGTTCAGTCCGCGAAATTCGCTATCGCGGCAAGGGCCTTCAACCTGATCCGTTCGGCGCTGATCCTGTTGGAACGGGGCGAGCAACTCGCGTTCCGGATACTGGCGCGGGGTATCATCGAATGTGCGATGCACATGGATGCGGCCTGCAACACCTCCGAATACCTGACCATCCTCTTCGAAGACGATAAGTCTAGCCGGGTCTCACGTGGCAAGCTTTTCCAGAAGATGGCGACCAATCTGTCAGAAGACGCTAATCGTGAGCTGCAACAATTCGTTATGGGCGAGGGCACGAAACCGAGAAGCCTGAATATCGGTGAACTGGCCAGGGGGAGCGATTTTCCGCGCTACCAGCTCCACTACCGGCAGATCTCTGCGGACACCGAACATGTGACCTGGACGTCGTTGTGCCGTCATCCGCAGGAAACGTTCGACAGGATACGCCTCGAGCTAGATCCCCAGCTTGAGAACTACGAAATGTTCGATACGGTCAGCCTCATCGCGCTTTCAGCGATGACGATCGTGAAGCAGTTGCGGGACTCGCTCGGCATCATCCAAAACGAGGGAGAGTTCTCGGCCCTCGGTCGTCGCTATCTCGAGCTGTATCGCGAAGGCGTCGCGGAATTCGGTGAGCAGCCGGACGCCGAAGAAGGTTGAAGTTTTAACTAGAGAATCTCTCAACAACGGGCTCAAGGATACTGGGGTGTTTCATCGGTGCGATGAGGCTATCCAAGCCATCCGGTCGCCGCCGCGATGAGCGTGGCTACCAGCCGCGGAAACGCGGCGACTTTCGCGCCTTGAATGTCAGAAAAAGATAAGCTATTTTCTGACATATGAAAACCGCCCGAATATCAGTTCCAAACCGAATCATGAAGCGCGCCCGTGCCAGCGGGCGTGGTGGCGTTTTCACGCCCAGTGACTTTTTGGACGTGGCCGCGCGGGCGACGGTCGATCAAGCCCTTTCCCGGTTGGCCAAGAATGGGAAACTCCGCCGTCTGGCGCGAGGCCTGTACGACTTCCCGAAGGTTCATCCGCAACTTGGTCCGCTTTCGCCGACCCCTGACGATGTCGCGCATGCGCTAGCGCGGGAGACCGGATCTCAGGTACAGATCGCCGGTGCCCGCGCGGCGAACGCCCTTGGCCTGTCAACACAGGTGCCAGCGAAGAGCACCTATCTGACCGATGGCCCTTCGCGTCGCGTCGTACTGGGCAAACGCGTCGTCGATCTGCGTCACGCTTCGCCCAAGCATCTTATCGCTCCGGGCAGTGCTGCCGGCACAGTCGTCCAGGCCCTTCGTCACGTCGGGGCAATACGTGCCGCCGACGTTGCGCACGTCGCCTCGCGCCGGCTGTCGGCCAGCGACAAGAAGACGCTTGCATCCAATGCGATCCAGGCCCCCGCATGGATGCGGCCGACGCTCGTCTCGATCGCCAACGCAGCATCGGGTGAGATCGATGGATAAGGTCGCTCTTCCTCCGGCCGACGATCGGGCGGCCCTCTTTGGCGAGACGGGCGCTGGCCGAGGCGTCGCCAATACGATCATAGAAAAGGACTTCTGGGTCTGCTGGACCTTGAAGCGGCTTTTCGGCCTGCAGCATAGGGATACTGCCACCCTTGTGTTCAAGGGTGGCACATCCCTTTCCAAGGCGTTCGGCGCCATCCGCCGCTTCTCCGAAGATATAGATCTATCTTTCGATCGGGCGGACCTCGGCTACACGGGTGACCGGGATCCCGAGAAGGAGGGCATCAGCAAGAAAAAGGCCGATAAGCTCATCGAAGCCCTGGTAAGCGATGTCGAGCAGCATATTGCCGAGAAACTGCTTCCGGCTCTTCGCTCCGCGATCGTCGGGCAACTCGGTGAGCCGACCAAAGGCGAGTGGTCGCTGGAGATCGACCCCAGCGACGCGCAGACTGTGAACTTCCACTATCCGACCGTGCTGCCCACCTCGGAATATGAAGGCATGGCCTATATTACGCCGCGGGTGAAACTCGAGCTCGGCGCGCGCGGCGATCCATGGCCCACCGAGGAGAGGGTCATTCGCTCCTATGCGGCGGAGGACTATCCCGACTTCTTCGAAGATCCTGACAGCACTGTCACCGTTCTCTCCGCGCAGCGGACCTTCTGGGAGAAGGCTACAGCGTTGCACGCAGAGGCGCATCGACCCGCAGAAACGGCGACACCGCAATATTTTTCGCGGCATTATTATGATCTGGCCATGCTTCTCGACACCGACGAGGGCAAAGCGGCTGCCGTGGATTTCGACCTACTGGCAACGGTGGCGAAGCACAAAGCGACCTTCTTTAGGTCGGGTTGGGCCAGCTACGACACCGCGCGGCCGGGCACGTTGAGACTGATGCCAAGCGCGGCACGGATTAAAGACCTGCGCGCCGATTATCGCGCCATGGCGCCGATGATGTTCGATGAAAGACCGCCCGCTTTCGACGACATACTTGCGAAAATCGAGAAGATGCAAGAAACAGTCAATACATAGCTTGATGCTACATGCTGGGGGAGGGAAGTTTATTAGCTCGATACGGTCCATAGATCTGCGTATTGTAGATGACCTCGTCGACTTCGTGCGAGGCCCTGGCTTTGTCCTGGACTTTTCAGACACCAGCTTCGCCGACTTTTTCGCTTCCGAACTCAAGGTCAGCATCGACGATCCCAAATATGCGGTGAACGGAGGGTCAAAGGGTAAACGCCTGCGTTACTTCCTGCAGAACTGCGACGACGCCACTGCGCTCCGCACCCTTGCGGCGCTCTGGGAGCACCGCTCGGAATATCTCGCCCGTACTGGTGGCAAGGATCCCGTCGTCAACGCCGAGACCCGTTATCAAGGGCTGATCAACCGGCTGTCGGGCGGGGGCGCTCCGCAACCAGCAACCCATAACTCGACGGCCGGCACAGTAGACCGGCAGAAGATCGCTCAGATCAAGTCGGACCTCTTGCAGGTCACCTCGCTTGCTCCTCATGCCCGCGGCTATGCGTTCGAAGGCTTTCTCAAGGATTTGTTCAACGCATTCGGCCTCGCCGCTCAGGAGCCTTTCCGGCTTCGGGGTGAACAGATCGACGGCAGCTTTCTGCTTGGAAGCGACACTTACTTGCTCGAGGCCAAATGGCACGGCCAGCCCCTCGGCGTCGCCGAGCTCCACACCTTCCATGGCAAGATCGAGCAGAAGGCGGCCTGGACCCGCGGCCTGTTCGTCAGCAACAGCGGATTCACCGATGACGGCCTTGTCGCCTTCGGGCGCGGCAAGCGCGTCATCTGCATGGACGGTCTCGACCTCTACGAAATGCTGGAGCGAGAGTTACCGCTCACTCACGTTCTCGAACGCAAGGTTCGCCGGGCCGCGGAAACCGGCTCCGCCTTTGTTCGCGTCCGCGACCTCTTTCCTCAGTAGCCGGGGAGGAGGGGTATGACGCAGTTCAATGATTGGTGCCTTTCGGTGGACGAGCCCGTCGGCAACCACTTCCGCCGGGTGATGACCGGACAGGCCGCGGGCTTGGCTACGGGGATCCAGGCGACGGCGGCCATTGTGCCCGGGCACTATGCGTCGGAAGAATCGGTTGCGCGGGCACTCAACCGACTCGGCAAGCCTGCCGCCGCAGCGCTCATCGAGGACAAGCTTCCGACAACGAAGAATATCCGTTCCGGCGATCTCGGCGAGATCTACGCAACGGAGTGGATCGACGCACACAGCGGCGGATACCGCGCGCCGATCAAACGCTTGCGCTGGAAGGATCACCGTAACATGGCGATGCGCGGTGATGACGTCATCGGCATCCTTCAAGATGCTGCCACAGAGCGCTTGCTCTTTCTTAAAACCGAGGCGAAGAGCCGCGTGGCGCTGACCGGTCAGGTTCTCACCGACGCGCGCGCGGGCCTGGACAAGGATGGCGGGCTGCCGTCCGCTCACGCGCTGTCCTTCATCTCGGCACGCCTTCTGGAACTGGACAATCTGCCACTCGCCGACGCGATCGACGATGCGCTGCTCAAGCACGGCATTCCCGTCCAGAACGTCAAGCACCTGCTTTTCACGTTTTCCGGCAATGCGCCGGACGCCCTGCTAACCGCTTCGCTCCAGGCCTACCCCGGACCTATCAACCAATGGGGTGTCGGCCTTCGAGTTGAGGCACACGCCGCCTTCATCGGCGCGGTCTATGATCGAGTAATCGCCGATGCCAACAACGCCTGAAGCAATCGCGGCCGACATTACAGAAGCGGCTACCGCCGGCTTTCGCGGCAGTCTCATCGCACGCGGTCAGGCGCGAGCGATCATCTGGCGGGACGGCGCGCTTCCGCCGGACGCACCGGCCTTTGCGTCGCAACTTAGCTACGACTTGCATTCTTATGGCTATGGCCTTCTCGGGCTCGGCCTTCGCCTTCGAGAGCTTGGCGGCGACGCCGCACAGGCGCGTACGGCCTTTGAACAGGCTGCCACAGCACTGGAGGCGGTGATTGCCAAAGGCGATCGCCTTGAGGCTGATCGCGACTTCCATTTCGTCATGGCGGCGGCGAGCTATCATCTCGCCCATCTCTCGGCCCGCGCCTACTCGCTGCTCGCGATCGTCGAAGCCGACGAGAATTTCGCGCCTATCGAACGGGCACTTGCCCTGCTGATGCGGCGAAACTTCAGCACACTTCGCATCAGCGTGCTCGACTATCGGGCGTCCAGCGAAGGGAGTGATGCCCGGATTACGGCCGGCATTCAGGCCAAGCTCGACCAGGTCGAGGCGGCGGGCAATCCCGCGGATGGCAGCAATGATTTCCTCTTCGATGGTCTCGACACCGCGCTAACCGACGCCTTTATGGCGGCCATGTCCCTGTTCCTCCTCGCCCTGGAACGTGGTGAGCGACCGCTGCTCGATCAGGCGTTGGAGCGGCTGCGCACGAGCCTTTCCATTTGCAGCGAGATGAACATGCTGCCGCAATGGTGGGCACATCGCATCGCGCTCCACCTCTTGTCTGATCTCTGGTCGAGCACCTTCCACGAAAAGGTGCCGCTCCAACCAGCCGGCGGCGAGGCGGCAGACTGGCCTCGACTGCGTGAGCTGTTCATCGCCCTGCTGCAACGGCGGCCAAGAGCCGAGGTCGACCTGTGGCCGTCGCAGATCGAGGCGACGACCCGCGCGGTTGACCAGTCCGACGATCTCGTGGTTTCGCTGCCTACCAGCGCGGGCAAGACCCGTATTGCCGAACTCTGCATCTTGCGCTGCCTGGCCGGCGGCAAGCGCGTGGTCTTCGTGACGCCGCTTCGCGCGCTGTCGGCACAGACGGAAACAACCCTGCAGAGGACCTTTGGTCCGCTCGGTAAGACGATCTCGGCACTCTATGGCAGCATCGGGGTCAGCGGCTTCGATGAAGACGCGATCCGCGAACGTGACATCGTCGTCGCAACGCCGGAGAAGCTCGACTTCGCACTCCGCAATGATCCGTCTCTTCTTGATGATGTTGGCCTGCTCGTTTTCGACGAAGGCCATATGATCGGGCTCAACGAGCGCGAGGTGCGCTATGAGGTTCAGATCCAGCGCCTGCTCCGCCGCCCCGACGCGCACACACGGCGTATCGTGTGCCTTTCGGCCATTCTGCCTGACGGAGACCAGCTCGACGACTTTGCCGGCTGGCTGCGGCGCGATCATCCGGGTGGCGTCATCAAGCACGACTGGCGTCCGACCCGGCTGCGCTTCGGCGAGGTCGTATGGACGTCGCCAAACGCGCGGTTGAACCTTCGCGTTGGCGAAGAGCGCCCGTGGGTCCAGCGCTTCCTTACGGGAACGGCACCCCCGAACTGGGTGCCGCCAAAGCGTAAGAGAACGAAGCTCTTCCCCGACGATCAACGGGAGCTCTGCCTGGCAACAGCCTGGCGGCTGATCGAGGATGGGCAAACTGTCCTGATCTTTTGCCCGCTACGCAAAAGCGTCGAGCCATTCGCCGACGTGATCGTTGATCTCCATGAGCGCGGGGCGCTGCGGACGCTTCTCGAAGCCGATCCCGCGATCCTCAGCACCGCAATCGCGCTTGGCGAGGAATGGCTGGGGCCGAACAGCGCAATCCTGAAATGCCTGCGCCTGGGCGTCGCCTTGCATCACGGTGCCCTTCCGACGGCTTACCGCAAAGAGGTGGAGCGCCTGCTGCGCGACGGTGTTCTCAAGGTGACGATCTCCTCACCGACCCTAGCACAGGGCCTCAATCTGTCGGCCACGGCCGTCATCATGCATTCGCTCCACCGCAGTGGGGAGAGGATAGACATCTCGGAGTTCAAGAATGTCATTGGCCGCGCCGGCCGCGCTTATGTCGACGTCGAAGGCATGGTGCTTTTTCCGATGTTCGACGATATTGCGAAGAAACGGCGTAATTGGGAAGCCCTCATCGGCGATCTTGGCGCGCGAAACATGGAAAGCGGACTGGCGCTTCTCGTCTGGACGCTGCTGTCTCGCATGCACGCGCGGATCGGCGGCGACCTGAATCAGGTCGTCGACTACGTCGCTAACAATGCCGCCGCCTGGACCTTTCCCGAGATCGCAAACGAGAAGCCCGAAGACCGCGAGCGCGCACTCGCTGATTGGGAGCGGCATGTCGCTACGCTTGACACGGCCATCCTCAGCCTCATCGGCGAAATTGATATTCCTGACGACGGCATCGAGGCCGCGCTGGACGACATCCTGCAATCATCTCTTTGGCACCGTCGCTTGCTGCGGCAAAACGAGCAGGTGCAGCAGGTTCTGAAGGCCGGCCTCGTGTCCCGAAGCCGCCTTATCTGGAGTCAGTCGACAGCAGCGCGTCGTCGAGGCTACTTCCTGGCTGGGGTCGGACTGACAACCGGGCATGCGTTGGACGCCATAGCGGAAGATGCGAACCTCCTCCTTATCCAGGCCAATGCGGGGATACTGGAAGACGATGCCGACGCGGCAATTGCGGCGATCACGGGTTTGGCCGAGCGCGTCTTCGAATTTTATCCCTTCACCCCTGATCCCTGGCCGGCGAACTGGCGCGATATTCTCCGCGCCTGGCTCCTCGGCCAGCCTCTTGCCGGCATCGCCGCCGGTCAGGAATCCGAAACACTGCAGTTCATTGAGGGGGGCCTAGTCTATCGCCTTCCCTGGGCCATGGAGGCGCTGCGCGTTCGCGCTGCCGCGAACGGCGATTTGGTTGGCGTCTTTAGCCTTGCGCTCGAAGACCATGAGATTGGCCTTGCTGTTCCTGCCGTCGAGACTGGAACGTTGAATCGATCTGCCTCCATCTTGATCCAGGCGGGTTTCAACTCAAGGCTTGCGGCTATCAAAGCCGTCACCGATACTGGCGCGATCTTCCAGACGGGCTCAGAGCTTCGCCAATGGCTGAACTCAGAAGCCGTCACTGCAATGAGCGCCCAGCCGGAATGGCCGACGGCCGAGACGAAGGCGATGTGGACGGAATTTACCCAAAGCTTCACCCCACCGGAAAACCGGACTTGGGCCGATCGCCGATACTGGGCAAATGTGTCGTGGTTTGGCGTCCCACCACCGCCGGGAACGCCGGTCCAACTCCACCATTGGGCCGATCACCCACGGGTGCTCTCGGCCGATGGTGCGCAGCTCGGCACGGTACAGGCCGCGCTCAATCCGGCTCGAGCGGGATTGGTACGCGCCCAGGTCGCTCAAGACGTCAACAGGATCGATATCAGCTATCTTGGACCGGCCGACCTATCAGCAGCGTGAAGCGCAGTTTCCAAAGGCGTCGGCGGATCGTGTGCTGATCGCCGGTGCCGAAGTCCTTGATCAGATCAGCCGTGTGCCGAACAAACTTCTTCGTGACGACCATAGCTCTTTGCCATGGTGGAAATCATTCTGCCCGGACATTTTCAGCTTTCGACTTGCCCGTCTTGCGATCCTGACCGAGTTCGTAGCTCACTTTCTGCCCGTCGCGAAGGGAGCCTGAGCCCTGTAAAGCGGACACATGCACAAACACATCGGCTCCCCCGTTGTCGGGCGTGATGAATCCGAAGCCCTTATCTTGGTTGAAAAATTTCACAGTCCCGGTGGCCATATCCCATCCTCATTTATTGGTCGGTTTCCTCGCCGCGCAATCTAGCGAGCGATGAGCTGCCATGCAACGCATCCCGCAAGCGTACAGAGCCACTTTAGTCGGTCCTGGCAACCTCGGGGTTTCGATTGCAGCAGGCGGGCCTAGATCGCTTGGCCAGCGATCGTCAGTTGCAATACCGGCACGCCCCGCACGCACTTTCTTCAACCAATTTGAGCTGTTCCAGCTTCCCCTTTTCCGACAAGCGCAATTGTCGCCCCCAGCGCGATCACACCGGCACATAGACGAATTCGCATCCGCCCGCGGGATTTCAGGTGAGACCTGCCGATCTGTCAGGCGATCGTCTCAAGAACCTCGTGATGGGCAACAAAGGCTCCCGGACCATTGTTCAGCAACGACAAAATGTTGGACTGAGAAATAGGTACCGTAACGATCTTTTCGATGTTTGTAGCCGTCCATTCGATATCGGAATCTGCCGCAAAGTCCTCGCGCATGGAAAGCACGGTGCGTCTTGCCTCTTCGTGATCGGTGAAAAAGATATCTCGCAGTCCCGTTGGCGTCCAGCGCTCTTCAAGCGGAACAGAGGCGTCGGAATATGTGTAGAACGTATAGGCAAGTCCTTCAGCCACGGTTTCTCCTTTCGCATACCGGCGGTACGCCCCCGCCATTGCATGCTCATTGACCCCTGGTGATCGGGGAGTTGGAAAACCGAGCGTACTCGATCCCTGGGCCTTTAGCTCGAAGAGCCTGTTGCATACGCCGCAGGCTCCCCGACCATAAGGTCAAGGAGTCGAAGCCATTCTGGTTGGCCTCCGACCAGTACGCTTAGGGGTTTCCACGCCCCGAAGCAGCGCGTACTGCTTCAACGGCAAACTTATGTCATCCCGTTGAATTTGTCCTGAAATTTCTTCATCCAGTCGCTGCCTCATCATCGTTACCGCTATTCCAACGCGGCCGTCGGCGCGGATGGCCGGAAGTAGGAGCGGGCGCGGCGGCAGGCGGTGAGGGCGGCGGCCAGGAAAGGAGTAAGAGGGGGGAAGGGGCGTTCTTGGCGGGTTGAGGTTGCTGGAGAGAGGCTCCGGCCGGCCCGCCAAGGAGCAACGACATGGCACAAGCCATTCAGAAAATCGCGCTCAACGCCGGACGCGATATCCCCTTCAACAAGCTCGTTCTCAGCCAGCAAAACGTACGCAAGACCAAGGCAGGCGTCTCGATCGAAGAGCTTGCCGACGACATTGCGCGGCGTGGCCTGCTTACCAGCCTCAATGTCCGCCCGGAATTCGACGCTGAGGGCAAGGAGACCGGCATCTATCGCATTCCGGCCGGCGGCCGCCGCTATCGCGCACTGAAACTGCTGGTCGACCGCAAGCAACTGACGAAGACCATGGGCATTCCCTGCATCGTCAGCGCGGGGGAGACCCTGGAAGCTGAAGACTCGCTTGCCGAAAACGTCAAGCGCGTCGACCTGCATCCGCTGGACGAGTTCCGTGCCATGATGGCCCTGCGTGAGCAGGGACTCGATGAGGAAGAAATCGCCGCCCGCTTCCATATCGCGGTTGCGACGGTGAAGCAGCGTTTGCGTCTGGCGTCGGTCTCGCCGCGCCTTCTCGATCTCTATGCAAACGACGAGATGAAACTCGGTCAGGTCATGGCGTTTTCAATCACCAATGACCATGCCCGGCAGGAGCAGGTCTGGGAGACTATCTCGCGGTCGCACAATCAAGATGCCTATTACATCCGCCGGATGCTGACCGAAACCGCGATCCGGGCTGCTGATCGCCGCGCAGTCTATGTCGGTATCGAGGCCTACGAGGCCGCCGGCGGTGTTGTCCTGCGCGATCTGTTCGAGCAGGACAATGGCGGATGGCTTCAGGATCCGGCGCTCATCGAGCAGCTCGTGTTCGAAAAGCTGGCGGCCGACGCGGAAGTGCTGAAGACCGATGAAGGCTGGAAGTGGGTCGATGCCGCGATCGACTTTCATTTCGGATACGCGTCCGGCTTTCGCCGCTTCTATGGCAAAAGGGCGGAATTCACGGAGGAAGAGTTTGCACGCCATGGCGAGCTGACTGCGGAATTCGACAGGCTCAGCGATGAATATGCCGCCGCTGACGATTACTCGGAGGCAACCGAGGCTCGGCTCGAAGAGCTCGACGACGAACTGAAGGCGCTGAACGACCGGCCATTTGTTTTTGATCCCGACGAAGTCGCCCGCGGCGGCGTGTTCGTTTCGCTTGCCGCCAATGGTCAGTTGAAGATTGAACGTGGCTACGTCCGGCCCGAAGACGAACCTGTTGTGGAGCCGGATATTGATGATGGTGATGGCTCCGGCGATGAAGTCGGCGGAGATAGCGATGCCGCCGTGGCCACCGCCTCTGCCGGCGGTGTTAGTATCAACGGCAAGCCCGTTGGCGTCGAAGAGCCGGAGGAGGACGACAGCAAGATCCGGCCGCTTTCCGATCGTCTCATCGAGGATTTGACTGCGGCCCGCACCGTTGCGCTCCGGAACGCGCTCGCCAATGATCCGGTAACGGCGTTCATCGCGGCGCTGTACGCTCTCGTGCTGAAGACCTTCTACAGCTACGGTGCAGCGTCCTGCCTCGAAATCACGGTGCAGAACTCGGTATCCAACCAGGCGCACGGGCTCGGCGACACCGTCTGGGCAAAGGAGATCGAGCAGCGGCAGGAGAACTGGGGACACGATCTCCCCGGCGAGGCCGATGCAGTCTGGGGCTATCTGATCGCGCTTGATCAGGATAGCCGCATGGCGCTGTTTGCCCATTGCACCTCGCTGACGCTCAACGCCACGATCCAGCAATGGAACAAGCGGGTGAGGGAAAACCATCACGCCCGGCAGCTCGCCCAATCGATCGGGTTCGGCATGGTCGAGGCGGGCTGGACGCCGACGGTCGACAGCTATCTTGGCCGTGTCACGAAAGCGTACATCCTGCAGGCCGTCCGGGAAGCCAAAGGCGAGCAGTCGGCGCAGCTCATCGACCATCTCAAGAAGCCCGATATGGCCCGCGAGGCCGCCCGGCTCCTGGAAGGCAGCGGATGGCTTCCGGAAGTGCTGCGCTATCCGGTCGACGAAACCGCGGTGGAGATCGTGGCCGCGACTGATGGTGCCGATACGCTCGTCGATGACGACGACACCAGCACCTCCGACGCGATTGACATCGATCTGCCGGCGTTCCTGACCGACGACGCGGATATCGTGGAAACACCGGCCAATCCTGCCGAGGATGAGGGCGGGCACCTCCAGGCAGCCGAATAGTCGGCCAGCTCATCATCACTCACTCAGAGGTCCGGCCATCGTGCCGGGCCCTTTCTATTTTCCAGTCATTGGAGACAAGACGATGTCGATGTCCGTTACCGCGCCTCAACGCGCCACCATAGTCCCCGAGGAGCGCCGTCTGCAGTTCCTGCCTGCCTTGTTCGGCCGCTCACTCCTGATGATCGCCGAAAACGCCGTTTATGGTTTCATGGAGCGCCTCAGTCCCCTCGATTACAGTGGCGGCTTCTGGGATTTTTACGAGCACGAAGGCAAACCGCTCTTCCTTGCTCCAAGATCCAAGTCCCGCTTCCGGATCACCGGTGACATCACCTGCTTCCAGGGTGAGGTTTCTGCTGAGGCGGCGGGGATCATCGCAACGATGTTCGCCCATTCGCACCTGTCGTTTCAGTTTCAGTCCGATCTGCTCTCTGAAGGATACGGGCGCCTCTACGCCTATTCGGCCGATCATCCCGAGGCTGCCGAGATCTACCAGGCGATCGACTGAGGCCCTCGCACGGGCCGCAAGACCTTTTTCAATCGCACCCTACTCAACCCCGCCCGGCCATCGCGCCGGGCTTTTGCGTTTCAAGGAGACGACGATGATCGCCGATCAAAACTGCAATGCCCCATATTCTTCTGGGCCTGAACACCTTGATAGTGCTCCCTCCCATGTAAACCTTCTCGCCGCGCTCGGAATCGTCGAGGTGACCTATCGTTTGAGTGGCGGCGGAGACTCAGGTGAGTGCGATCTGGAGCAGGTCGTTTACGCCGATGGTCGCCGCGGTGCGGTTCTTCCGTCCATTCCAATCGGCTTTTCGGACGACGGAACAATCCTGCTCCTCGACAGGGTTCTCGAAGACATCGCCGAAAACGCGCCCGAGGGCGATTGGGTCAACAACGAAGGGGGCCGGGGTACGGTCAGCTTCTTCCCGACCGAGACAGAGGTAGATGCCCGTCTCGTCTGCGACATGACCTATGGGGATGAAGACGATGAGGACAGTGACGATTTCACCGACTTCTTCGACGATATTGATCCGCCGGGCGAAGACGATGCCAGTGAGCAGTTGAACGTTTGCGGCACAACAGAGGAGGATGTCCAATGACGCGCTCCCCCTCGAAAACATGGCCCTCTCTCGTTTTGGTCGGCCGCGAACGCCTGATCGCCGTTCTTCCCGAGATCGAGCGGGTCGAGCATCCCGTGACCGATCTCCTTGCGGATATCATCGGGCTTTCCGAATGCCGGTTTGCTGCCGCCTTGATGCCGCACGCCGTCGATGCAACGGTCACGATTACGCCGGCTCTCCCTGACGATCCAGCCGCCGCCGGTTTCCACGACCTGATCAAGACGTCCATCACCGACCCCGCGCGCACGACGACCCTGGTGGCGCACTTGCCGGTCGGTCAGCGGATTGAGGACGCGGGCTTTCTGTCCTTTGTCATCAAGCTCCTGGGCGCCGGCGCGCAGCAGGAGGAGATCATGGCGATGGCGCGCATCGTATCGGAGGCGGTGACGACATTGGCCAACAATGTCCAGGTGCTCGCAGCCAAACATTTGCGGGCCGTGCTCGATCGTGATCTGCCGGCTGTTTCCGAAGGCTGGAAAATGCTCACTCCAACCTCGGTCTGGCTTCTCGCCACCCACCTTGCCGGTGATCCTCAACGGCCTGAGATCATCAAGCGTCGGCTCCAAGCGTTCCGCCTGTTCGCCGCATTGCCCCATGTTTTGACTGAGCAATCGATCACGACCGCGATCGACAACGGCGCTCCCCTCATTCCCGTTTTGGCAAAGCGCCTCGATCTTACGGAGGCGCAGGTGCGCAGCCTGCATGGCGCGGTCGCTCCCGACCCGGCTTCCTACAGGATCGCAACCACTTTCCTGGACGCGGTTCGCGAACTGAGGGCTCATTCCGTTCCGCTTCATGAGTGGCCAGGAGGGGGGAGACCGAACCAATCGCAGGCGTGGACCAGCACGCCATGGCTCGGCACCAGCAACCGTCAATTGCTACGGCCAGATCAAGCTGACCCCACTGACCGTGAAACACAGGATGCGATCAATGGGTTTCGCGATGACATTCTCCGTCCGATAGCCGCAAGCCGCGCCGGACAGTCTCCGTTTCGCAAATCCCATCAAGTCGGCTATTTCCTCGCCAATCTGGAATTCCCGCCACCCTTGCTTGCCAGCGAAGAACGGCGCGACTATCTCACGGCTGTCCGGCAGGTGCTTATCGGCACACGTGGCTTAAAGTCCTTCCGCGAGGCCGTGGCGATCTGGCACCGCAAGGCCGCGACCGTTGCCGCCGTGCGGCATGAAGCCCAGACGGACCGGCCGGGATGGCCGCCTATTTGCGGGCCTTGGCAAAGCCGGGATGGGGCCCATGCCATCTTTCCGCTGATCACCGCGGCTGATCTTGTCGAAGAAGGCAATGCGCTCGCCCATTGCGTTGGTGGCTACTATGAGCCTTGCAGGCGTGGGAACACACAGATTCTGTCCCTTCGCCGCGACGGAGCCCATACTGCGACGATCGAGCTCCTTCTCTCCGGCAACAAGGATCTGTCCGTACAGGTCGGTCAGTTCAAGACCCGACGCAACGGACGTCCGGACGCCCTCGCACACGATGCCCTGAAGGAGTTCCTCGGGGCGATCAATGGCGGCGAACATCCCATCGACCGGAAATCTCTCGTTGCCTATCGCAGGACAATGCGAAACGTCTGGGATGGTGCCTGGTCAAGCAACCCTTCACTCGATCACGCTCGCAGCGTCTTTCCCCTCTATCTGCCGCTGTTGCCTCGCGGGACCCCGGAGACTTTCGATGCCTGGTATGCAGCGAGTGGTCTCGATCCCGTCATCGACCGGGCGTTTGCCGCGGTTGCCGGCGGCGGCAGTGCTCATCGCTCTGATGCGTTCTGACCCCCTGAAAGGATTGTGCCAATGCACCCCTACGATCACGCTCGTTCCTCCGCAAAGCTGCATGGTGGCCGCTGGCAAGACTATTTCGCGTTCCACCACTATTTCGATTCCTCGAAATCCGTCCTTTGCCATTTCACGCACCGCGCCCTGAAGCACCATCTTCAGGGTGTCGCCGCCGCGCAAGAACTGTTCGGTGAGCAGATCACCAACAGCGACGGCGCTGAGGTTGCGACCGAAACGCTCGGCCACCAGCATCTGACGGAAGATTGCCGGATGTTGCCCAACGCCGGCGACTGGGTGAAGGACTTCGATCCGCCCACCTGGTTGCCGAACATGGTGCCGACGGTCGAGGAACTGGTCGAAGACGATATCCTCCGTTTCGGCGGCGAGGCGGCGGCCTACCGCGATCTGCACCTTTGGTTCTATGACACAAAATGTTGGGTCGATGGTCCGGCCTGGTTCCTGTTTCGCCATCATGCCTATGGTGTGTTTGAAGCTGAGGAGCGTTTCGGCCCAGTTCTCGGCGACAGCGCTGACCCGTCCGTACCGACCCGCGTCGTCGCCGAACGGCATGTCCAGCGGGTGCTTGGCCGCGTGCTGCCGGCGACGGATTTTCTGCGGCGGATCAAGGGCGAACGCTGGATGCTCCAGGCGACCTCGCCACGCAAGCTCGGCCTCGATTGATGCCGATCCTGCTCCCTTTTGCTTTCAAGACGGCTCGGTCCGGATGGTCTTCCTTCCGGTCGAGCCGTCGCGCCAATCGAAAAGGAGAAACTCCATGGCGCAGTTGGAAACCGTGACTGTTGTGACCATCTCCACCGGGCATGTGTCGGCCGAGACAGCAGCGATGCTCGATGCCAAACCGTGCGCGAACTGGCCATGCGCAGGAGGACCTTATGCCGGCTATGGCTGGTTCCTCTACGCCCATGACGAAAACTGCGGCGAAGGCGACCAGCATATTCCCGACGATCTGTTTGCGGTCATGACATGGGCGCGCAACAAAGGCTTCAGCCATGTCCTGCTCGATCGTGATGCCGATCAGGTCGATGGCCTGACGTTCCACGACTGGTAACGCCGCTCGGCCGCCTTATCCCGATCCGGCGTTCCAAGACCGCAAGAGGGAGAGGAGGGCGGCTGCGGGGAGGAGTGCGGGCGTTCAAAGAGAGGGCTTTCCGCGTCTGCCTCCATTCCGTGCCGGATCGTCGGTGCGGTCACTGTCTACTTTTTCCCACCAGCCCGGTTGGCGCGACAGCGCCAGCCGGGCTCTTTCGTTTCAGGAGCTGCCAACATGAACACCATGATTTCCCACCCATCTGCCATATCTTCCGGCTTCAAGGTCGATATCTCTCACGGCGAACGCATCGGCCGTGTGTCGTCCGAATGGTTCTCGCGCCCCGATGACGAGCGCTACCTCTCGCTTTCGGATCTCCACCGCGCAGTCAGTGAGCGGACCGAGCGCGCCCGCGTTCGCACCGTCGAGAGCGCCGACATTCGCGTGGAAGCGACACGCGACAATGCTGAACGTCTTTCCCTCGTCGTTCCCGGCAGCCGCGTGCCGCTGGCGCCGACCCACTGGAGCTACGGGCAGCTTTGCAGCCTGGTGGGCGCTCCTGCGAGCTACATGCGCCAGCTTCCCGCACCGCTCGCTGCGATCAATCTTCAGCACGGGCTCCTCAATCACAGCGCCGAGATGGTCAAGACCCTGGAGATGGATGACGGGCGTGTCGAATTGCGAGCCGTGACCGGTCCCGAATATGGTCGCATCTGGGACAAGGACCTCGTTGCAGCCGTGATGACCATCGCGGGCAATGGCACCGGCGACACGATCTGGAAAGTGCCCGGTGTGCTCGACTGGTCGACCATGACCCACAATCCCTTCGTCGACATCACCAAGGACACGACGACGCTCTATGCGAGCGACAGGGACGTCTTCCTGTTTCTCGTCGATGACACGCACCCCATCGAGGCTGGCCGTCTTCCGAATGGTGAACCGGATCTCTACTTCCGTGGTTTCTATGCCTGGAACTCCGAGGTCGGCTCGAAAACTCTCGGCATTGCGAGCTTCTATCTGCGGGCGGTGTGTGCCAACCGCAATTTGTGGGGCACCGAAAATTTCGAGGAGATTACCATTCGGCACTCGAAATTCGCCGCGCAACGTTTCGCCCATGAGGCCGCTCCCGCACTGACGAATTTTGCCAATTCTTCCCCTGCGCCATTTATCGCCGGCATCCGGGCCGCCCGCGAGCGCGTCGTTGCCCGCAGCGAGGAGGATCGGTCCGATTTCCTGCGCAAACGGGGTTTCACCAAGGCCGAAACCGGCAAGATCATCGAGACGGTGCTTTCTGAAGAGGGGAGGCCGCCGGAGTCCATCTTTGACTTTGTCCAGGGCATTACAGCACTCGCGCGTGGCAAGGCCCATCAGGATACGCGGCTGGAACTGGAGGGCAAGGCGCGCAAGCTGCTCGAAAGTGCAGCCTGACCACGCCCCGTCCTCGTTCATCAGAACTCTCCATCGCCCGGTCATTGCGCCGGGTTCTTCATATTCGCGAAAAGGCAATCGTCATGATCAATCTCGAAACCCGGATTTACACGGACCCGCCAATCCCTCTCTCTGACATCACGCCGCTCGAAAAGCTCGTATTGACCCACGTGCTCGAATGCAGCGAAACCGAAGCAGGACTTGTCTTGTTCACCGACTTTGGCCCGACAAATCCGATCAGTGTGAAGCGGGAACCACTGCTCGAAGCCTACCGAACCTCGGCACTGCAGGCGAACAGCGTGCTCAACGACTTCATTGCCAGCCGCGCCGTCGCGCTGTTGCCCGCACCTGCGGATGATGTCGACGCGGAGGTGATGATCGATATCGACCTTAGCGAATTCCCATGGCAGTTCGTTGTGCAGGACATCGTCGCGCGGTCGCCGAACCTTTCGGAGGTGACGGTGATCCAGTGGATGAACCATCCCTCGCAGCGTCCTGACACCTACGGTGCCAGCGTATCGCTGATCACCGCGAAGGCCATCCATCACGCGACCAGCGAGGACCTGCTGGCCGGGTTCCGGTTACAGGACCGGCGCTTGTTGCGCCCAAGCACATCGCTTGCCCCGATAGATGGTGCTTCGCCTGGAGACGGGCATCGCCTGTTCACGGTTGGCGAGGTCGAGAGCGCCCTCTGCATATGGGAAGCGATGCTGTATTTCCGGGGTCTGCACGAAGACGGGCGCGCGGTCCCGGATAGCATCGCCCGAATGTCGAAGCTGTGGGACGCGGGCGGCTGGCAGGCGATACGATTGTGTGCCCTGGAGATCGTTCCTCTCGCGCAGGATGCCTATGCCGCCCTTTCCGATGCTCTGGAGAAGGACGGTTTCACCTTCGATTTCGATTTCATTCCAGCAGTTGTGGGAACGCTGCTCTGGTCGGAGGAAGGACCCTATCGCGACGGCGAACCCGAGGATTTTTTCGAAAGTGTGATGGCGGCGGTCAAACGCCGACGCCAGGACATTGCCGCTGCTGCGGTGTCCGGATCTAAAGTTGGCCTATGACGCGATCAGGCGCTGATCACGGCCGGGGGCGTGGTCGTCGTTTCCGATAGTGACACCCCCATGGGTGTCTCTGTGTCCCCGACCGTTTGTTCTGCAGCAATCGCGTCGCCGGCGGCCTTCAGATCGATGGGTCCCCAGATCGAGGTCTCTTTCCGGGAGATGCGACGTCGATTTCTGAACTCGACGACGAACGGCTTTTGCTCAGGCTTCATAATGCTCCGGTTGACCGTGGCGGATAAATGTCTCCGCAGCAGGTGTTCTTGTTCGCCGCGCCCTGTCGACCGCTGCTGCCCAGTATCCCGGATCACGGAAGTCGGGGGATTTCGCCATCCGCCACACGCCAGACCCATGGGGTGATCTCCGGTCGTGTCTCGATCATGTCGGCGAGGGCGTGTTCGTATTCATCTCCGGCGCTTGGCGGGACGATGAACATCGCGACGGGAGCCGGCTTCTGCTCAGGGAGTGTCACGGACACGATTGGCGCTTCGCGCGGCAGGTTGAAACGCAGCCCCTTGACACTCTTCCGCTTCAGATGGCCGAGCTTCTCCAGCAGCCGCAATTCATGAATGTCCTCGAATGGCAGCCAGTGCTCATTGACCACCATGAGCGCAACCTCTTCGACCGATGCGATGCCGGCGGCGGAGATGCCGAACGTGGCAATGGCGATCAGATGGAAGGCCTCGCTCGAGCGCCACAGCTCGAGTTCGGTCTCATAGCGGGCCGCCAGCCGCCGCCATGCGCCGTCCTCGATCATCAGTGGGAAGGGCGTGTGCCGCACGACGATCTTCTGGCCTTCGCGCGCCGGGGAAAACTCCTTCACCTCGGCCACGATCATCATCAACTTGCGTGGTCCCGATCCGGTAGCCTGCACGCCCTTGAGCGCCGCCGCACGCCGGGCAGCAATGCCATCTTTGTCCTCCGGCTGGAAGACTTCCGGCACGAAAAGCACGTCGCTCAGAGGACCGCCCCTCGCCGACATCTGCGAGGCGGCATTGATGAGACTGGCGCGGACCCGGCCCCAGCCGCGCCGGCCTGCCCAGGTCGAGCGCCACTCCGTCAATTCGCCCGCTTCCCAGAGATAGTGGAGCATCGCCTTCAGCGACAGTTTCCGGGGCTCGCTTCTGATGCCCGGCTCAGACGATTCTGTCGGCGCAGCGGGCGCCGCCCTTGGCCCGCGTTTCGTCAGGGAGAAATCCAGCTTCAGTTCGGCTTTGCCACTGGCGTCGATCTGGATCGCGCTCCCGATCAACGGACCGAGGCCGGAAAGCTCGTAGGGCGGTTCGTAGGCTGGACAGGCGGGATCATGCTCGCGCCCAGATAGTGGCATGCGCTTGACGAGATACTGATCGTCCAGCCGCGCGATGTACATTGGCACGCCCGCCTCCTTGCAAAGACACATTGGGCGAAGCCGCTGCTCGTAGGCGTGCGGAAGCAGCGCTCGAAACTCCGGCGAGGAGTCGTCGAGGGTTTGATCTCCGATCGTGAACTTTCGCACCCTCGTACTCCCCATTGCTTTGGTTGAAGCTACATGGTCGTCCACGTTTTTACTATCTAAAAATAATCAGTAAAGCAGCGAGGCAGCCAAAGCCATGGCCGGGAAGTTGCCCAACCCACGGCGAACCTGCCTCGCTTCTCATCCTGCTGCCCACCCAGGGAATCCCGAAATGTCGAGACATCACACCAGGCAACTTTGTACGGCTGGCAATGCGCACGATGGTTGATGAGGCGTAGAGCGCGGTGGCAGGGGCTGGGAAGAGTAGGGCTGCGGGCCAGTTGGCCCTGTCGACGTTGGAGAGCGCATGTCGGATCGGGCTGCCCCACCCGCGCTCGGAGGAACCCCGATGAATGATATTGCCTATCAGCGCCTGCGCATCCGGGCGGATGCCGGCTGGCGTCACGTTGTCCGCGTTGCCGCCTGCCAACTCGATCGCAGGAACCGGTCCGATCCCAAACTTCGCTTCGCACGAAAGCGCTTCTACCGTTCGATGCTGGCTGAGTACCGCGCAGACCAGCGCGATTTCGTCAATGCCTTCCGGCTTTGAAGTCGCCCTCGAAAATTTTCCCCAACCCAACCGCCCGGCGCCAGCCGGGCTTATCGTTTCCAGGAGGAGATCATGGCGATACCCGACTATGCCCGCACCAACTTTGAAACCCTGCTTCGTGCCGCCAGGGATGGCAATCTCGCGCTCATGGAGTGCCTCGACGCCAGGACCGAAGAACTTTGCTTCGTTCTTTGTGCAGTCGGGCATGATGGCGGGGATCGCGTGTTCACACCATTCGGACACCTCGCGGCCGGTAACCCCTATGACGCCTATTTCCCGCCGGATCCCAACGATGCCAGCGGATTTTTGACCGGAGGCATTACCGGTTTGAGCGATCCCTCATCGGCCACTCGCAGCCAGGGAGGTGAGGATAGAAATCTGGCGTAAACCGCGACCAGGCGATCCGCGGCAGCATTTCGCCCATTCACTCTCCTCAGCCGAACTCGGCTGGCACGATCCCGGCCGCTATCGGTTGACGTCGCCGCGCACACCCGATGTCCCGCCGCTGGTGCATCCGGGCATGGCGGTGCGGACGTCCTACGGGACAGGCGGCATCGTCATCGCGGTTGAAGGCCCTGTCATCCATGTCGCGCCTGATGGCAGGGCGTTTCCGCATTTCACGATCGTCTATGTCCCGGCCGACCGCTTCGGCCGGCATTCGAAGCTCGACCGCAACTGGATCAACGAGTGTGTCGCCGTCGACGGCCGCATTCTGAAGCTGTTCGAAGCCAATAGCGATGAGGTCTTCATCGAGGCCGTTGCCGCCGGCCCACCCTAACCATTCGCGGGCGAAGGCCCGCCCTCCACCTCCATCTTTCCCAACCAGGCCCGGTACTCCGAATGGAGTGCCGGGCCTTTCCGCGTTTCAGGAGAGCCTTATGACCCTGTCAGCCATTGCCCGTCCGCGCGCCGTCGCGCCGGTTTTCCTCAACTTCCGTTCCGAGATCGTCGAACCCGTCTGTTTTGCGGTCGTCTATTGGGACGGTCCGGGCGACACCCTCTACGCCTTTGAAGATCGTGCGGCTTTCGACCGCCAGCGCGTCTGCGCCGAGCGCCATTTCGTTCATGTCCAGCAACTGTCTGCTGACGAAGCCGCAGCATGGATCGCCGCCGGCAGCAAGGCCGTCCTATACGATGTTTCCGTCGCTGGCGTCGCGGCCTTCGGGAATCTTAAGCTCGCGCCCGGCTGAAGGCCGGGCGCCGGCCGCCTCGTTGGCCGAGAGCGAGAGAGGGGCCGGTAAGGGGTGGCCTGGCGGGGTTTGGAGAGCGCCCGGTATGGCCAGCTCTTTCCTGCTCTCGATGAGGTCTTTCATGAACGCCATCTCCTCCCGCGCTGCCAACACGGTCGCCGTCTCGCTCGGCGCGCCCAATGACCATCGCCGTGGCAGCAAAATTCTCGCCGCCGGCGAGACGCTTCTGCCCTTCCTCGAACGTGGCCAATCCATCGGCGCAGCCGATTTGCGCACGATCCTCACCAACGCCTTCGAGGGTTCGGACGCCGAGGGCTTCTGGGTATGGAAGGATGCCTACGAGGCCTGCGAGGTCGCGCAGGTACTCTTCCTGCGCAAATTTGGGGCTGCGATTTCCGCCCGCGCGAACGCGCCGCAGGCCGTGCTGACGATGCTGACCAGAGTGGCTGGGCTTTCCCGACCCATACGCGCCGCTCCGAGGAAAGTCAGAAACTCCAGCAGTTTTCCACGCCGATGCCGCTTGGCTTTGTCGCAGCCCGCGCCGGCGGCATCCTGGCGGATGACGTCGTGCTCGAACCGTCAGCCGGAACGGGCCTCATGGCGATCTTCGCGGAACTTGCCCACGCGCGCCGCCTCGCCCTCAACGAATATGCGCCGGTTCGCCATTCCCTCCTTCAACATCTCTTTTCCGGATCGTCAGTGACGCAGCACGATGCGGCGCATATCGACGATCATCTCGATCGTTCAATCCGCCCGACGGTCGTGCTGATGAATCCGCCCTTCTCGGCGGGCGTCCATGTCGAGGGTCGCATGATTGAGGCCGCATGGCGTCATCTCGCCTCCGCCTTCGCGCGCCTCGCGCCCGGCGGCCGCCTGGTCGCGATCACAGGCTCCAGCCTTTCCCCCGAAAATCCGAAATGGCGCGACGCCTTCGTTCGCTTGCAGGAGAGTGGCACACTTCTTTTCAGCGCCGCGATCGACGGCTCGGTCTACGCCCGCCACGGCACGACGACGGAGACACGGCTGACGGTGATCGACAAGATCGCTGCGGGCAATCCCGCGAAGCTCGTCTCCTCCATGGACACGGCTCCTGACCTCACGACATTGATGTCGTGGATCTCCGGCCTCCCACCACGCTCGCCGTCGACCGCGCAAAACTCTATCGGTGCACTTTCCAACGGGATCCTGCGTGCCTGTGCCGCGAAAATGGCTACGCGCAAAGCGAGCGACACGATGCGTCCAGCGGTGGTTGGCGGACCCGATACCCGCGACTTTCCCGCGCCCCGCGCACAGCACCCGGTGGTTTCACCTGAGGCCGCCCAGGACGAAATTGTCGAACTGGCCTACGAGTTGCGCGATACAGTGCCGGTCGTGCGCGCGGACGTCGCCGATGGCATCTACGAACCCTATGAATTGCGGGCCATCCGGATCCCCGACGCCAAACCGCACCCGGATAAGCTTGTCGAATCCGTCGCTATGGCGTCCGTCGCGCCGCCGCCGCCGCGTTATCGGCCGCATCTTCCCAAGCGCCTCGTCACCAACGGCGACCTCTCCGATGCCCAGCTCGAAAGCATCATCTATGCCGGCGAGGCCCATTCCGGCCATCTCGCCGGCCACTGGAAGGTCGATGCTTCCTTCGACAACCTCACTGCCGTCACGCCGGAAACCGAAGATGCTGTTCGATATCGTCGCGGCTGGTTCCTTGGCGATGGAACCGGCGCGGGCAAGGGCCGGCAAGCAGCAGGCATCATCCTGGACAACTGGTTGAAGGGCCGCCGCCGCCATGTGTGGATCTCCAAATCCGAGACCCTGATCGAAGACGCCCAGCGTGACTGGAGCGCGCTCGGTCAGGAGAAACTGCTGGTGACGCCGCTCGCGCGCTTCCGGCAGGGCAAGCCGATCATGCTGGAGGAGGGAATCCTGTTTTGCACCTTCGCGACGCTGCGCACCGATGAGCGCGAAGGCAAACGCTCGCGCGTTCAGCAGATTGTCGACTGGCTGGGTCAAGAGGCGGCAAGCGGCGAAGCCGCGACAGGGAAGGCGAAGAGTTTCGATGGCGTCATCCTCTTCGATGAAGGCCACGCCATGGCCAACGCTGCCGGTGGCAAATCCGACCGCGGCGAAAAATCTGCCTCGCAGCAGGGCCGTGCTGGTCTGCGCCTGCAGCGCGCTTTGCCTAACGCCCGTGTCGTCTATATCTCGGCAACCGGTGCATCCGAAGTCGAATCTCTTGGCTATGCCGAACGTCTAGGACTCTGGGGCAGCGCCGATTTTCCGTTCCCAACTCGATCCGAATTCATCGCGGCGATCGAGGACGGCGGTGTTGCGACGATGGAGGTGCTCGCCCGCGACCTCAAGGCGATGGGACTCTATGCCTCCCGCTCGCTGTCCTTCGAAGGTGTCGAATACGAGATCCTCGAACATGCCCTGACGGAGGAGCAGGTTCGCATCTACGATTCCTATGCCGAGGCCTATCAGGTCATCCATCATCGTCTCGACCAGGCGCTGGAAGCTTCCGGCATCACCTCCGCAGGCGGCACGCTCAATAAAAACGCGAAGGCCGCCGCCCGCTCCGCCTTCGAAAGCACTAAGCAGCGCTTCTTCAACCATCTCCTGACATCGATGAAGACACCGGCGTTGATCGGCGCAATCGGTAAAGATGTCGAGGATGGTCATGCCGCCATCGTCCAGCTCATCTCCACCGCGCAGGCGATGACGGAGCGGCGGCTGGCGGAAATCCCGACCGAGGAATGGAACGACATCCAGGTTGATGTGACGCCCCGTGAGATCGTCGCGGAGTATCTGATGAACTCGTTCCCGACGCAGCTCTTCGAGGAATTTACCGACGCGGAGGGTAATCTTCTGTCGCGGCCCGCCTACGACACCGATGGCAATCCGGTCTTGTGCCGCGAAGCGGTTACCCGCCGCGATGAACTGCTGGAGAAGCTCGGTAGCCTGCCGGCGATCCCGACAGCACTTGACCAGATCGTGCAACATTTCGGGACGGAGAAGGTGGCTGAGATCACCGGCCGGTCCCGGCGCATCGTCCGCCGTGATGGCGGCGGCGCGTTTGCCCGCTTTGCCGTGGAAAGCCGGCCAGGCAGCGCCAATCTCGATGAGACGCGAGCCTTCATGGATGACGAGAAGCCGATACTCGTCTTCAGCGAGGCCGGTGGGACGGGGCGCTCCTACCATGCAGACCTGGGCCGCAAGAACCAGCGTCAGCGCCTACACAATCTGCTGGAAGCCGGCTGGCGCGCAGACGTGGCGATCCAGGGCCTCGGTCGCAGTCACCGCACCAACCAGGCGCAGCCGCCGCGTTTCCGCATGATTGCCACCGACGTCAAGGCCGAGCGCCGCTTTCTGTCGACCATCGCCCGGCGCCTTGACAACATGGGCGCGCTCACGCGCGGCCAGCGCCAGACCGGCGGGCAGGGCATGTTCAGGAGCGAGGACAACCTCGAATCCCAGTATGCCCGTGACGCTCTCCGGCAATTCTACAAGCTCATCCACCGCGGAGAGATCGCCGGATGCTCGCTGGAAACATTCGTGGCGATCACCGGTCTCTCCCTCACTGATGAGGAAGGCGGGCTGAAGGACGAATTGCCGCCGATCCATACCTTCCTCAATCGAATGCTGGCGTTGACCATCGCCATGCAGAACCTTCTGTTCGACGCTTTCGAACAGTTGCTGGCAGCTCGCATCGAGGGAGCAATCGCCGCCGGCGTTTACGACAAGGGGCTGGAGACCCTGACCGCCGACGGTATGACGCTTAGGGATCGCAAGCTCGTCTATACCCATCCGGTCACCGGCGCGCAGTCGCACCTGCTCGCCATCGAGTGCATGGACCGCAACAAGCCGATGATGCTCGCGGAGGCCTTACAGATGGCGGCACGCGACCCACGCTCAACGCTGATGGTCAACGGCAAGTCCGGCCGGCCGGCGGTGATGATCCCGACGCGCTCTATCATGCTCGACGACGGCTCCGTCCAGCCGCGCGTCGCGCTGATCCGGCCGATGGATGAACTGCGCTTCGAGGTGCGCCAGCTCGAAGAGACGAGCTGGGAAGAGGCGGACAACCAAGTGTTCTCTGCAGCCTGGGATGCTGAGATAGCCAACGTCCCCGAGTTCTCGACGTCGACGCTGCATGTCGTCTCCGGGCTGTTGTTGCCGATCTGGAAACTGCTACCGCAGGACTATTGCCGCGTCTATCGCCTCCAGACTGATGACGGCGAGTGTATCGTCGGCCGCGTGATCGCGCCCGCCAGCCTTGCCCGGCTTTGCAGCAACTTAGGCATCGACCGGACGCAGGTTCTGAGCCCCGATCATGCCTGGAAATCGGTACTCGACGGGTCCTCGATCATAAGCCTTGCCGGCGATATCACCCTGCGCCGGGTACGCGTCATGAGCGACAACCGCGTCGAGCTGACCGGTTTCACCGACGGCATGCGCGATTGGCTCCGCTCCATCGGTCTCTTTTCCGAGATGATCGCCTGGAAGCTACGCTTTTTCGTGCCGGTGACGGAGGAGGGCTCTGCGATCCTCGCGAAACTGACGCAGCGCCATCAGCTGCTCGATGTCGTCAGCCGGCATTGATGGAGGCAGACCATGCTTTCTGCGGCCGAACTTGCAGACCGTCTCGCGCGCGATGCCGAGGCGGTCTGCCGTCATTACCTCTCCGCCGGCCGCAGGGCCGGCAATTACTGGGTCGTTGGCGATACCGCCAACAGCAAGGGCAAGTCGCTCTATGTCCATCTCACTGGCCCGCGGGCGGGGCGGTGGGCTGACGCCGCGACGGCTGAATATGGCGATCTCCTTGATCTGGTGCGGGAGACCTGCGGGCTTGTCGATTTCCGCGACGTTGCCGACGAGGCACGGCGTTTCCTCAGTCTGCCTCAACCCTCACCGGTGGCGCCCCATAGGGGCGACGCCCACAGCGATCCGCCGGTCGTCAGGCCGGCCGACGAACGCGCCAAGCGGCTGTTCCGGATGACGCAGCCGCTCGCCGGCACGCTGGCCGACAGCTATCTGAGCCAACGCGGCATTTTACGGGCAGCTTTGCTCCCAGCGCTCCGCTTCCATCCCTCCTGCTATTATCGGGAGCTCGTGACGGGCAGGACGAGCAGCTTCCCGGCGCTGATCGCGGCCGTGACCGACCCCGCTGGGACGATCACCGGCGTGCACCGCACCTGGCTAGACCCTCACGGCGACGGCAAGGCGAAGATTGACGATCCCCGCCGCGCGCTCGGCGGCCTGCTCGGCAACGCGGTGCGGTTCGGCTTCCCGGTCCATCACCCCATCCCGGTCATGGCCACCGGTGAAGGCCTCGAAAGCATCTTGTCGCTCATCGCTGTGATGCCAGCCATGCCGATGGTCGCGGCGCTGACCGCCAATCACCTGGCGGCCTTCCGGCTGCCGCCCGGATGCGAGCGCCTCTACATTGCCGCGGACGCTGACGCCGCTGGCCGGCACGGTATCGAAGGATTGAGTCGCCGCGCGCAGGAATGCGGGATACTGCCACTCGTCCTCGCTCCGGAACTCGGCGACTTCAACGAGGATCTGTGCCAACTCGGACCGGACCGGCTGATCGCCAATCTCAGGGCGCAGCTCGCCCCGGAGGACATCCATGCCTTCCTGCCGGCGTGATGAGACCGTGACGGGGAGGGTGCGGCGGCGCGGGTGGAAAGCCGGCTGGTCTATGCCCGGTCACTGCCCGGAATGGCGCGCCTGCGGGCCTGCCGAGAGGCGACCCTTACCATCTGGCCGTCAGGCCTCCAACCCCCGGGACCCAAGTTTTTTCCCCGCGCCGGCAAAGCCGGCGCTCCTCGCGGGACAAAAAACTTGGATCCCGGCGGCCCGGCGCTGCGCTGGGCCGCGGCGTGGACGCCGCGGTTCCGGCCCGCCTACCGGATGGACAGGGATCGCCGTCAGGCCGCGAAAGGCGCGGCCCAAACCGACGGAGACCATCATGAACGTCCTGCTTCCCATCGACACCGCCGCTGAACCGCACCACGCGTCATCTCCAACTGACAGGTTTATCTACGAGATGCAGGTGTTCGGATATCGCCCTTTCCAGGACGAGCCGGATCCGCGTCCGCTACCGGAAGAGCCGGTGGTCCAGTCGGCGCTGACCGCGATGTTCGATGCCTTTGCCGAGATGCTCTGCGATACTCGGCTGGAGACCGACCTTGAAGACCTGCTCTGGTCGACGGTCAATCTCTTTCACCGTGCCGGCGAGCGCATCCAGCGAGAGCTTCAGCGCAACGAGGATGCGCAGCGCTACGGCCAGCGCGAACAAGACGGTTCGGAGGTGAAGAGCGTCGAGTTGGAGCGCCATGTTGCCGAAGGCATCACGCTTCTCGAGCGCCGCAACGCCTTCGAGTTCATGCGCGACTATGCTGCCGACCTCTTTGAGGCGCAGATCGGATCGACATGGCGCCCGCGTACGGGCTCAAAGGTCAGCCACGCCAACATGACCGCGGCGATGATCGATAGCCGCGACTTTCTCTCAGCCCGCCGCCGCGCGGAGACCGAGGTACTGATCCCGGCCGGCACCAAGATCGCCTTCGCTGGTGGAATGGACTACAACGATCACGAGGCGATCTGGGATGCTCTCGACCGCGCCCATACGAAATTTCCCGACATGGTCCTGTTACACGGCGGTTCGGTGAAAGGTGCCGAACGCATCGCTGCGTGCTGGGCGGAGAACCGCAAGGTCACGCAGATCGCGTTCAAGCCGAACTGGACGAAGCACGCCAAGGCTGCTCCCTTCCGCCGAAACGACGACTTACTGTCGGTGATGCCCGCTGGCCTCATCGTCTTCCCGGGCTCCGGCATCACCGGCAATCTTGCCGACAAGGCCCGACGCTTCGGAATCCCCGTCTGGCGCTTCGGTGGAGACGGCGTGTAAACGATCCCTTCAGAGGCCGTTCAGGCATCCGCAGCATGGCCTTTGAAGTTACACAGCCCATCATGAGACACGCGTGTTGCCTCTAAAGATCGCAGGCACGGTTGATGGAAAACACGCGGATGCTATAGTTCGATAAGAATAACGTGCGAATGGTAACTCTGTGACGCCAAACTCTGTTTCATCCTTTGATCAGCGACGTTCACCTCTTCGTCTCGCGGAGATATTTGTCGTATTTCCATTCCGCACGGCCGTTGTTCTAAGCGCTCTCGGTCTTGTTTATTTTGTGATTTCACTCAGACAGGAGGAAAGCCCGGCTTGGCTTGCAACCACCGCAACGGCAGGTGTATGGGTTCTGGTCCTCGCCAGTGTTGTCCGCTCTGTGATTGCACTGACAGCATCGTCTGACAGCCACTATAATCATGCTGCGAGGACAACGGTGGCACTGGTCGGGAAATTTCTCCTGGAGCTGCCCGGGCTCAAGCGCAGGTATCTGGAGATTAGGTTCGAGGATCCGGGATCATCGATACGGTTCCGTTTCCCATGGCAGATGGCTTGTAGCGCTGTTTCTCCGTTGCTTCGGTGTATCGAGGTTCTGCTTCTGCTGGTGGGCGCAATCCCTTCCGTGCTGATCTTGCTCGCCTTTGGCTTGATTGTCGGCAACGCCGATGCATGGGGGCCGGCACTCGGACAGCCTTCTTTTGCGATCGTAGTCGCTTTCGGGTGGATGATCGTCATTCTGAGCGCTATTGCTATCTTGCTTGCTTTGATCGACGCAGTGTTCCTGCTCTTCGCCGAGAGTATCAGGCCGAGTTTCGCGAACAGGGCACATCGGGTAGGGAATTGGTTAACGTCTCTCCGTTGACGGCTTTATTCAGTCGACCAGTCTTCAACACGCAGTCCGTCTACGCGGTTGAACTCGCCGAGATTGTTGGTGACGAGTATCAGGCCGCGGGCTTTGGCCTGACCTGCTATCAAGACGTCATAGGGACCGATAGGCGTTCCCTTTGCGGCGAGAGCCGCCCGGATCTCCCCCGCGACAAAAGCATCCCGTTGATCGAAGTCGAGGATCGGAAAATCAGCAAATAACAGGCGCAATGTTTCCAGATTGTGCTGGATCTTTGCGCTCTTCTGGGCTCCAAAATACAATTCATGTGCGACGATCGATGGCAGGCCGATCGTTCCTTCAGCGCTCTGAAGTACCCGATTGACCAGCACGTCCGATCGACGGCCAATCAACGCAATAACCGCATTCGTGTCGAGAAGATGCGAGATCACGGAAACACCGTATCAAGCTCCGGCCGGTCCTGGGGTTTTGGCTGCTCGCGCCCGCCTTCCATGAAGTCGTCGCTCACGCCGCGCGCCATCGCTGCTTTCAGGGACGACCACGCGTCACCACGCTCGACGTGCGGGCGCAGAATGAGTGCGTCACCCTCCTGCGTTATGTCCACACGATCGACGTCGAAACGAAATTCTTTCGGCAGGCGAACCGCCTGAGAGTTCCCGGACTGAAATACGCGTGCAATATGGGGCATGGCGCGCTCCTGTTTGTATATACCATGATGTATATACGTCGTTTCTGCCCCGATTTCAAGCAATGACGCGTCTAAGATCAACATGCGGGTTAACAACCAGGGCAGGTGTCGAGTAAGTGCGATGTCCCGCTCTACGACATCCCGTTCGTGACTTGCTCGGATTCTGTCGCCGCGCCTTCTGATCTCCGACGGGACCGGCTCCGATAGCCCGGATGGCGCGCTTGCCAATGGCGGTGTGCCTGGCGGATACCACCGGCTCAAGGGCCGGGCGCTGGCAGTCAAGTTGATGAAGGCACGTATCTGGTGCCCCACGCGAACAGCTTCATCCGATATTGCCGTGCGATCCGAAGGCAACGATGCGGTCACAGTGCCAATCTCGCGGCCTACAAAAGTGTGATGTCGAAAGGGGGCATGTTCATCCGCATCCAGCAGCTTGGACCAAGCCGTGGCATCGTGTTGATCCGGACGGCGGCGAAGCGCTCAAGACGCGCGTGGCCAATATCCCGCAGCCCTGGACCGGGAGCCAATGGGTTTGTCTCCTTCTGTTGCCCCGAACCATTCCCGTTTTATGTCGCTCGTATAGACGACCGCCTGCTTTTGCGGCCAACCCCTAAAGGGGTAAGACTCGCCCGAAATTTTTGCGAAATTCGATTTCAGTTGTTTGCTTCGGCGGAAAATAGAATTTCGCAAAAATTTCGGCCAAGCTGACCGCAGCAGGTCGGCCGTCTCTTCGTGCGCCATCGGGAATGGTCCCGAGCAACCGAAGGAACAAGTACCATGGCCACCACAATCGCAACCCTGACGCAGAAGACCGACGGCATCCTCGAAGGCGTCTTCGCCACCATCCGGGTCAACGCCCCGATCGCCATCGTCCCGAACGCCAACAAGGCGAGCGAAGAAGCCCCCGACTACCGCGTCATCCACCGCAAGACCGGCTTCGAGATCGGTGCAGGCTGGAATCGCATCGCCCGCCAGACTGGCGAGGAATACCTCTCCGTCAAGCTGGAGGCTCCCGAGATCGGCGTGATCTTCGGCAACCTCGCCCAGGCACCCGGCGGCGATCCAAACAAGAAGGTGATCCTCTGGAACAATCCGAACTGAACGGCAAGCACCGGCCCCGAGCGATCGGGGCCGGCGTCAGCGAGCGAGGCCAGCCGGCCGGGAGGATTTGAGGAGTGATCGCGGGCATCGAGCCTGCGATGGCCTGACGCCGCCTGTATAACAGCACGCCACCGTCCTGCGTTGGCGGGCGCCGCGGAGAATGCCAAGGGCGTGCTGAAGGAGAAGAGATTGTCCAAACTTCAGCGATTGGCCGTCGAGCAAAACCTCCAAAGGAACGAGAAGGTGCTATTCGACATCGATGTAACCAGAAGATAGCGCCTTATGGAACACGGTCGCGTCCCCTGGTCGGGGCCGCGGGTTCTCTTCTTTCTGGCGTCCTACTTTACGGCTGCTCAGCCCGCCTCAAGGACGAGCGTGGGCCCCCGATTTTGCCTCCGCTCCGGTTCCCTGCGCTCCAACAAAACCGGCACCCCGCTCGCCGCCGCTGGCGGTCGCTTCGCGCTCCTTGACCCGGGCTTCGTGCGCACGTCGCCCGGTTGACGTCATCAAAAGGAGACGATCAATATGACCACTATCGATCAAATCAACGAACTGCGCGCGGAGCTTCGGAGCTGCTACTTCACAAAGACCGAGCGTGCTATGGCAAAGGCCGAGCTTGCGGCTCTCGTCGCTCAGGCACAAGCCGAGGACGAGCAGTTTGCACGTGACATTGCACTCTATCTCGCGGACCTCGAATGAGGTCAATAAAGAAGAGGGAGAGGATACGCTCTCCCTCTTCTCCGTTTGTCAGGACAACCTCATCGACCCCCTCACATCGCCCTGACGGTTGCGACGTTTCTATTGCATCACGTGCTGCAATCTTGTCGATTGTAACCCGATTCAATGGGAGCGCGCGGATGAGAGAGAACAAAGGGGCAGTATTCGGAACAGGCGCGATCATTGGCGCCTTGGGCGGGTTGATCGGACTTGGTGGCGCAGAGTTCCGATTGCCCCTATTGATTGGCATGTTCCGGTTCGGCGCCCTTGAAGCAGTCATCCTCAACAAGGCGATGAGCCTCGTGGTCGTCGCTTTTTCGTTGCCGTTTCGCGCCGGCACGATTTCCTTCGGCCAGATCGCGTCGAATTGGCCCATCATCGTCAATCTGCTGGCCGGAAGTCTGATTGGCGCCTGGTTTGGTGCTGGCTGGGCAACAAGGTTACGATCCGAGACCTTATACAAGGTCATCGCCATCTTGCTGGTGGCAATCGCGATCGTCCTTGTCCTCAGTCATGATACTAGTACCGGCCAGCCGTTTCTGACGGGTGCTGCGCAGATCATTGCGGGTGTTATCGCAGGCTTGGTGATTGGTGTTGTCGCTTCGCTGCTCGGCTCGCAGGCGGTGAACTGCTGATCCCGACCCTGGTGCTGCTCTTTGGCACCGACATTAAACTGGCCGGCAGTCTGTCGCTTGCCGTCAGTCTGCCGACGATGCTCATCGGTTTCTCGCGCTATAGCCGCGACCAGAGTTTTTCCGTGCTCGGACACAACAAGGTGTTCGTGATGATCATGGTGATCGGTTCGGTCTGCGGTGCTTTCATCAGTGGATATCTGCTCGGTATCGTTCCGAACGCCTTTCTTCTTCCGGCTCTTGCCGCGATCCTCCTGATATCCGCTTTCAAGGTATGGCGGCATACATAGGAGCGGCAGATGAAGAAATACCACATCGAGCTTACTGAGGAGGAAGCCGGACTCTTGTCGAAGATCGACCTTCGGTCTCATCATCAAAATCATGACGAGGGCCATGCCGCATATCTTAACAACAAGGAGCCTATCCTTGCGCTCCTGAAATCATTTAGCGCCCGGCGGGCCGTGCCCGAGGTGCGTCTCAGCTACTGGAATGATCCCAACTACCGGTCAGGCCGGATCAAAGGCTCGCGCAAAGGCTTGTTCGAACGCAATGGTCGCACAGGCGCTGACATCTATACCCATCCGCACTTCCTGGAGCACCTGCGATACTTTTTGTTCGGTTCGGAGCTTCCGGATGCCGTCATCGAGGAATTCGAGGCAAAGGTCGGCAATCCGGAATGGGTGAGTTCCAGCGACATCGTCCCGATCGGCAAGGCTGCACGCGACCTGACACGCAGATATAGCCTCGATATTGCTGGCGCGCCCGAGGAGCTTTTCAAGTTGTGCCTGGATATGGGGTTAAGTCTCAGTACGGCCGAGAGTGTTATGCGTTCGGTCAAGCAGGTTCGCTAATCTTCCGCCAAGCAGGCGTGCATTTCAGCGAGTTTCCAGTTGACTGTCACGATAACGCGCGATCTGCGGGAACGCCGTGTATCGCGACGAGTGCCGCGAGATCGAAGCGGAACTCGCCAAGGCCATCGCGGAGCGCGACCTTCTTTTCGTCAACGCTTGCGGGCCTTTCTTCGGCGAGCGTTCCTTCTGAGGAGGCTTTCATTCTGGCAGAAAAACCTGATAGAATCGGATGCTCTGCCGTTGTGGTCACCGACGAAATCTATGAAGTGATCGAGCGGAATCGATTCATGTTGCCGATGCCCTGAGCCTGGAAGCGACCTTCGCGCATCCTTACGACGTCCTCCCAAAATGCGGTTTCAGCCCAATCGATCACCCGCGTTGTTGCGGACTGACTCTTCTCGCTGTCTCTGCCGCAACCTCTTCACATAAGCGGCATCGACAATGTCGTCAGCCCCAAGGTCGAGCGCGCAAGCGGCGATCGATGCGAATGTGCTGTCACTGATCCTGAACCCATGTGGAAGGAAACCATGATCTTTGACTCCGTTCTCTTCCATGGCTGCAAACAGTGCCTTGAAATAGTCGGCGAGGGACGCGCGGCTTGCCTTGGTGCCGACAGCCGTCAACGGATCCGAGGCCAGCGATCTTGCTGCGGCAGCATCATTGGAAAGCGTATGCGCGAATTCGCCGAGCGTAGGCCAATATTTGAGATCGTACTGCCCGCTCAGGGCAGAAAATTCCGGCCGGACAAATGAGTTGAAACGATGGTTTTGAGCCGCCGCCTGGACGATAACATCGCAGACATCGTAGTGGGTATCGCTATGGAATTGCGACTTATTGTGAAGCTCCGAGCGCTCTTCCAGAAGCAGTGCCAACTCGCCTGCTTTTGACGCGATCGCGGCATTCACAGCGTCTAGCCGTTCTCTGTCCCTTCGTGCCTTATCGAGCTTTCCCGGGCTCCAGAAAGCGCTCGTATAGAGGATGGCTTTCAGGCAGCTCTCCAGGGCATTGCGATGTTTATGAAGCTTGCCCACCAATTCAGTGTAGGCTTCTACCAGTTCCGGTTGTCTCGACAGGAAACGATGCGCCACGATGTTTTCGCTTGGCAGGATGTGGCGTTCGGTATTGTAGCTGATCTCGGCGCGAAGAATAGACTCGCATAGCTCGACCGGATTGTTTGATGTCATGGCTCTACCTCGGTTGCTTCTTGGTCGTGAAGCGACCCTATCCCAAGTCTGAATGAGTGGCGGTACCCGACGTCAAAGAAATCGTGAGGCACTCCGGTACCGGATGCTCAAGGTATCCGTCGGCTGATCGGGAATTTGGAATTTCGTATTTGAGCCGCAGCGATCAGGCGTTCTTCATATCCCTGATCGTTTCCTGCATTTTTTCGATCTCCGTCTTGACTTTGTCCGGATCCGCATCGCCAAGGAAAGGCATTCTGGGGCGGAAGAGCGAATTTTTATCCGAAGCCATTTTCTCGACCGCCTGCTCGATCTGTTCCAGTTGACGGCGAGCCCGCTCCGCGTAGCTATTCTGGCAGATGTTAGGCCGCCATGCGCGGTTGAGGACTGGAGATCGCCCTTCGCGCTGGCGGAGGCTCTCTTTTGTCTGGTCGAATTCGGCGCACGTGGCTGCAGCTGCGGCAAGTCTCTTCGGCAACTCATCCTTTATCGACGCCAGTTGAACCTGTGCCGCCTTGATCGCATCGGCTACTTCCCGCATTCGCTGCTGTTGCCGGTCTTGTTCCTGCCTGGCAAGTTCGGCTTTACGGCGCTCGTTCTCACGCACAGCAAATGCCTGTGCTTCCTCCTGCGCCTTCGCGCGAACGGTTGTCAGCCGTTCAGCAAATTCCGCTCTCTCAACATGTTCGAGCTTCAAGTTTGCACGATTGAGGGCTGGATCACGCAGGCGCTCGCTGATCGTGCGGCGGCATTCGGTCTTCAATTGGCCAAGCATTTCCTGTGGCATGTCCTTGAAGACCGCGTCTTCCAGCCCAGAAAGAAGGCGCACGCATTCCTCGGCCTTTTTCGGGATCGTCTTCGGCGCATCGGCACCAGACGTAAACACGGAAGCGGAAGAGAACAGCAAGAGAATTTGATCATCGCTTACGTCCGGCGCGGATTCGGTGCAACTGGAAAGAGACAATCCCCAAAACAACGAGATAGCAGTTCTGGACGCAAGACGCTTCATAATGACCTCGTATATAATTTTACCACTGGTTGTATGGGTGATATGATCGCCGAATTCCAGCCTTTCTGAAGATTTTGCTGAAGGACTTTGGATGCGCTCAGTGAGTGCCAACTGGAAGCTATGGCATTGCGCTCCTCCTATGTTTGTCCCGGAGGCTATGTCGCTTGCTCATTCCGTGGGCGGTAGGGCTCGACAGCGCCGCACGCCTCTAACGATCATCGATGAGCAGCTCCGCCCTTCTTCGTGTCCAGTCTGCAGGCGTGCGCTAACCGTTGCCTTCACCAGGCGATGCGTTCATGCCAGGGTTGCCTTCGGTCGATAACCACGAGCCCGTTTCCGGCGGACGAGATCGAGGAACAGATGCACCGCGTCTTCCTCTCGCTCAAAATGATTTACGGTCATCTGCCCGCTGCAGCCGATGCGGCCCCATCGGCGGGTCAGACAGAGCGTTCCGAACAACGTCGGTTCGATCGTAAGCGCGTAGTAGCGCGCCATGTTTCTGGCGGGGTCCGTGCGTTCGATATAGAGCTGGTACGGTTGAATGAGCATGGCCCAAGAATCGCCGATCGGGGAAACCCCGTCCAACGACAGTTTTGAATCTATTGCCATGCAACGATTCATTTTGCTGATGGAATGATGCTGCGGCAAAAAGCGGTGGTCGGGCAAATCGGCTATCGCCGACCGGGCTCTAGTCGCGCCGTTCCGTCGCTCCCTGAGCCGGCTTCGCCGGCGCGGCCTTCGGTGACGATCCCTTTTGCAGGCGGCAACGATATCGGCCAGCCGCTGAACCGCAGGAGACATCGTCGCTGGATGCGGTTGGCTGATCGACGCTGGACAGATGGAAGTTCTCGCCAAACAGTCCGTTCTTGCTTTGATCTCCATAGTGACCTAGTCTTCCTTTGGCCGCCTAGGAGCGCGTGTGCAATTGATCAGACAAGAGGGTGCGATGAGCGAAACACAGCCTCGAGCCAGAATCCTTTCACAGGCCACTCGACGCAACCATGTTCTGCGACTGCCGTGGTTTTTCGTCCGACTGATCACCGTGATCGTTGTCGGAAGTGCCATGGCCGTGTTCTTTTGTGCCTGGCATCTCGCGTTTTTTCTGCTTTGCATGTTTCGACCCGTCGTCAATGTTCTTGTTCTAGGCGGTGTCGTCATGCTGCCGCTCTCGTTCGCAGCCATGGTAAAGCCGGAAGCGGCGAACGGAATGCCATTCTGGGCGATCTTCCTGATGGCGGTCGGCTCCATCGGCTTCGCGATGGCTTATTCGAAGTTCGTCGACTGGTTCGCACCGCCCGGCGAGACCGATCCGTTCAAGCGTTATTGCCGTTCGGATTGGTGATGGTCAGCGACGACATCGAACACTCGCTTTCACCGCTCACCGTTGTTAATGTGCGCGCAAGAAATCAGCGGAAGCCATCGAACGAACTTTGAAGAGGAAGATACTATGTCGTCAATTCAGAAAGCTGCTACCGCAACCGCCGAAATTGATGGGCATGTCTCCACGGCTCTCGAAGCGCTCCGTGGATTCGATGGACGCATCGCGAACGGCTACGGTGTCTACAGCGATCCTTCGAACCTCCGGCGCGATCTAGTCGAAGCCCGCAAGGCAATCGAGTCTGCGCTCAGCGTCATGCAGGCAACGACATGGCCGACCGCCGCCGAATACGATCGCGAGGAACACGCCTGAATTCTTCACGGCTTGGATTTGACGAACCGATTGGTTTTGGCAGCCTCATTCATGGTCTTACGCCGGAAATAGATCGCCCGCCCGCAGCGGATCGGGCTATGCCCTTGCACGATGATGATCTGCTCGTCTTTCCGCATCGACTGCGTAATCTCGTGCGGCATGATCAGCGGCCGGCGTTGAAAGTTGAGGCTCTCCGATTTGCGCGATGCGCTGTTCTTCGTGTCCCAGCCGATGTTTCGGGAACTGCCCTTCACTTCAACGGTCATCTCCCCACATTGTGCCGAGACGTTGCGCGCCGTCTCCAACGCTTTGATCGCGGCATAGCTCGCGAACGCGCAGCCATCGATCCATGAGACCGCGCCGTCTTTTCCAAAATGCCGTTCCAGCTGACCGACGGACTGGTAGAGGAGCATCATGCTGATGCCGTACTTACGGCCGCGATCGCGCGCTTCTTCCAGCACGCGCATGTAGCCGAGCAGGTCCACTTCGTCCAACATGAACAGGGCGCGGCGCTCGAACGCGCCGTCGGCCTCGATCATCGCGTTGATCAGAGAGCCGACGATCACACGTCCGATCCCCGGATAGGATCGCAGGATCGATGCGGGGATATTGAGGAACACGTCTTTTTTGCCTCTGATGAGATCGCTGGGCTTGAATGTGTTGCCGCAGACGAGCGCCGCGTAATTGTCGAGCGAGAGCCACTGCGTATCTTTCGACGCGGTCGAATAGACGCCAGAGAACGTCTGCTCTGTCATGTTGACGAACACGCCCAGCGTTTCGCTGATGAACTTGGATGCTGAATGCTGCTGAACGTCACGGAGCATGGCGAGCACGGACGTCTCCGGCTCGGAGACGATCTGGCGAAGGCTGCGCAGATTGCGCCGGCCTTCATATTCCGGCGACAGCATGACGTGCGCGAGCAGGCCGGTCAGCAGGTTATGCGCCTGAGATTGGAAATAGGAGCCGGTGGAGGATTCGAAGCGCACGCTTTCCGAAAGCAGCATGTGGGCGATACCGACGATGTCCTGTTCCTTCTGCCTCGACGTCTCGATGCCATCAAGTACGTTGAAGCCCATGATCGGGTTCGTCGGGTCGAGCACCATTACCTGACGCCCAAGTCTCTCCCGCCGATGCTCGACGACCATCGGTGCCACCTCTGTCGACGGATCGAGGCAGATCAGCGGTCCCGAATACCGAAGAGCCGTCGGAATGACGTTGCTCGTGGTTTTGTACCCACCGGATCCGGCGAAGAACAGCATATGGGTGGAATCGAAATCCTGCTTGTAGGTGAGCAGCGGCGCTTTGCCACCCTGTCCCCAAGTTGCCGGATCGTTCGGATCGAAGGGCAGCGCATGGACGATTTCCCTGTCGACGCGGTAACGCTCCCCGACGACAATCTCGCCGTCGTCGGGGAAGAGCCGGCCCGCCGCGGACATCGACAGCCAGTCCGCGTCTCCGAAGGTGCCGCGCCTGGCACGCTTTACAGGTTCGGATACCACCGTCGAAATGCGTGCGGACACGGCGGTCGCCATGAAGCCGACAACACCGCCGACGACGGCCACCATGTCGAGGAACGACAGCGCCTGGTTCCATGTCACAGCGCCGCTCTCGACGGAACGTGAAAGCCGGCTGAATTCCCGCAGCACATAGAAGCCAGCGACCGATAGGAAGCACATGAGCGTCGCCATCGCGATCGGTCTTCGCCGATGCAACGGCAACGCCCAGACTGTCAAAAGCCCAGCCAGCGGTCCAAGCAAGAGAACCGGAACAGGAGCGGCTCGAAGGAACCAGTATTGCGTTTTCCCCGTCATGCCCACGGCAAGCTCTGGCCAGCGCCAGCCGATGACATAGGCGGCAAACGCGGTAACTGTGATCGGCACAAAAGTGAGCAACAGGCTGGGATGCGGCTTTGCCCTTATTGTCATTCTGCCGCCTCGATCATAGGCGGGATGTTGCCATCCAGAATAGGGGCCTTGAAAGCTTCCTCGCCGATGCCCCGAAGCCGCCGATGTTCGAACGAGCTCGGCGCGATCCTCGCAAGCTCTAGCAATCCGCCAAGCAGGAAAGCGCGGTCGGTCTTCGACAGTCCCGCTCGGACGACGATGCCGCCGAGCAGGAATTTTTCGCGGGCCTCCTTTTTCCGGTCACCTGTCATGAGGAACCTCCGTCGCCGCTCCAGCGCCACCACCTGCCGATCCACGCGGCGCAGCGAATGCGCCAGCAGGCTTTTTCTTCTCCCCTCTGCGAAATCGCGCTGCGATCTCTTCGAAGATGCGATCGACCTCCTCGTCGGCGATCTCCATCTCCGCTAGTCCCGATTTCGTTGCTGCGCGGGCAAATCGATCAGCTGATTTGACTATTAAAGTTTTTCTGCGTTCGCGCAGTTTTTCGATTTGCGCATCGATATCGAGAATTGACGGTTTAGCAGCCATATTCTGGTCCTTTCCAATTGCAGTAAACTTTCTGCTTTTCGATTTAACTAACTAGAAAATAGTAGTCAAATAAGCTACGTTGCACAAGTCCCCAAAACGTCGATGCCGGAATTCCGGCTTGGGCCGTCTTCCGGAAAAGCGGCATGGCCTTGGCAGGCCATCGGTTTGAGGGCGCAATATACGTCGCTTGCGCGACGTGCTTGGAAGGTCAGGAGACGGCATTGGCGATCATGTTCGTCAGAGCGCAGGTGATCAGCAGGGGAGCGGGACGCAGCATCGTCTCGGCTGCCGCCTATCGTCATCGCGCCCGGATGATGGACGAGCAGGCCGGCACGTCCTTCAGCTATCAGGGCGGGGCATCCGAGCTCGTGCATGAGGAGCTGGCGCTGCCGGATCAAATCCCCGCCTGGCTGAACACGGCCGTCAACGGCAAAACCGTGGCTGCGGCCAGCGAGGCTCTCTGGAACGCGGTCGATGCCTTCGAGACGCGGGCGGATGCGCAGCTTGCCCGTGAGCTGATCATCGCCCTGCCGGAAGAGCTGACGCGGGCGGAGAATATCGCCCTGGTCCGTGAGTTCGTCACGGACAGTCTTACGTCGAAAGGTATGGTCGCCGATTGGGTATTCCACGACAAAGACGGCAATCCGCACATCCATCTGATGACGACGCTCAGGCCGCTGACGGAAGAGGGGTTCGGGCCGAAGAAGGTGGCGGTATTGGGCGAGGACGGAGAACCGCTGCGTGTCGTCACGCCCGACCGGCCGAACGGTAAGATCGTCTACAAGATCTGGGCCGGCGACAAGGAAACGATGAAGGCATGGAAGATCGCCTGGGCGGGAACGGCCAATCGACATCTAGCCCTTGCGGGACATGATATCCGCTTCGACGGTCGCTCCTATGCCGAACAGGGCCTCGACGGCATCGCGCAGAAACACCTCGGGCCGGAAAAGGCAGCACTCGCCCGTAAGGGGATCGAGATGTATTTCGCGCCGGCCGATCTCGCCCGTCGGCAGGAAATGGCCGACCGGCTGCTGGCCGAACCGGAGCTTCTGCTGAAGCAGCTCGCCAACGAACGATCCACTTTCGACGAGCGCGATATCGCCAAGGCGCTGCATCGCTATGTCGACGATCCCACCGATTTCGCCAATATACGCGCGCGGCTGATGACTTCCGACGATCTCGTGCTGCTGAAGCCGCAGCGGATTGACGATCAGAGCGGAAAGGTCGCAGAGCCCGCTGTCTTCACCACGCGCGAAATCCTGCGCATCGAATTTGACATGGCGCAGTCGGCAGAGGTCTTGTCGAAGCGAACCGGCTTCGGCGTTGCCGATGCCAAGATTGCCGCCGCCGTGCGACAGGTGGAAACGGCCGATCCAGAAAAGCCTTTCAAGCTCGATGCGGAACAGGTCGATGCCGTCAGGCATGTCACCGGTGAGAACGCCGTCGCCGCAGTCGTCGGTCTTGCTGGTGCGGGGAAGTCGACGCTGCTGGCCGCGGCCCGCGTTGCCTGGGAAAGGGACGATCGCCGGGTTTTCGGCGCAGCGCTTGCCGGTAAGGCAGCAGAAGGACTTGAAGACAGTTCCGGCATCAAGTCACGCACGCTCGCCTCCTGGGAACTGGCGTGGGCGAACGGAAGGGATCTTGTCGGAAGGGGCAACGTCTTCGTCATCGACGAGGCCGGTATGGTGTCATCACAGCAGATGGCGCGGGTGCTCAAGGTCCTGGAGGAGGCCGGCGCGAAAGCCGTTTTGGTCGGCGACGCCATGCAGCTTCAGCCGATCCAGGCGGGCGCAGCGTTCCGCGCGATCAGCGACCGGATCGGCTTTACCGAACTTGCGGGCGTGCGCCGCCAGCGCGAGGAGTGGGCGCGCGAAGCTTCGCGCCTGTTCGCGCGTGGCGAGGTGGAAAAGGGTCTTGATGCCTATGCCGCACATGGCCGCCTTGTCGAAAGCGAAACGCGCGACGAGATCATCGGCCGCATGGTTTCAGACTGGGCGGATGCGCGCCGCTCCCTCGTTCAGGCATCCCGGGATCAAGAAAACGGACCTCGCCTTCGCGGCGACGAGTTGCTCGTCCTCGCCCACACCAACGATGACGTTCGCAAGCTGAACGAAGCCCTGCGCAAGGTGATGATGGACGACGGCGCACTCACCGGCGCGCGCGAATTCCATACGGCGCGGGGGATGCGCGAGTTTGCCGCCGGCGACCGCATCATCTTCCTTGAGAACGCCAGGTTCCTTGAACCGCGGGCAAGTCGTCTGGGCCCGCAATACGTCAAGAACGGCATGCTCGGGACGATCGTTGCGACCGGCGACAAACGCGCCGGCCCGCTTCTTTCGGTGCGTCTCGACAATGGCCGCGACGTCGTCATCAGCGAGGACAGCTATCGCAACATCGATCACGGCTATGCCGCGACGATTCACAAATCTCAAGGGGCAACCGTCGACCGGACCTTCGTGCTCGCAACCGGCATGATGGACCAGCACCTCACCTATGTGTCGATGACCCGCCATCGCGAACGCGTCGACCTTTATGCGGCCAAAGAAGATTTCCAGCCAAAGCTGGAATGGGGCAGGGCGGCACGCGCCGATCATGCCGCGGGTGTCACCGGCGAGCTCGTCGAAACCGGTCTTGCGAAATTCCGGCCTAATGATGAAGACGCGGACGAAAGTCCTTATGCTGACATGAAGACCGATGACGGGGCAGTCCATCGGCTCTGGGGCGTCAGCCTGCCGAAGGCGCTGGAAGAGGGGGGCGTCTCGGAAGGCGACACCGTGACGCTGCGCAAGGATGGCGTCGAACGGGTCACGGTCACCGTCCCTGTCGTCGACGAGAAAACAGGGAACAAGAGTTTCGAGGAACGAACGGTTGATCGGAATGTCTGGACTGCGGAGCTGAAGGAAACGGCCGATGTCCGTCGAGAGCGGATCGAGCGCGGGAGCCACCGCCCGGAATTGTTCAAACAGCTTGTCGAGCGTCTCGGCCGCTCTGGCGCAAAGACAACGACGCTCGATTTCGAGAGCGAGGAAGGTTATCAGGCCCATGCCCGCGACTTTGCCCGGCGGCGCGGTATCGACACGCTCACCGGGGTCGTGGCCGGAATGGAGGAGGGCGTCTCGCGGCGGCTGGCGTGGATTGCGGAGAAGCGAGGGCAGGTGGCGAGGCTTTGGGAGCGGGCGAGCGTGGCGCTTGGCTTTGCTATCGAACGGGAACGCAGCATCTCCTACAATGAGGCACCGGCGGCGACTGTCGCGGCGGATATCCCGGTCGGTGGCTACCATCTGATCCCGCCCACCACCACGTTCACCCGCAGCGTCGAGCAGGATGCCCGCCGTGCGCAGCTTTTGTCCGAACGCTGGAAGGAGCGGGAGGCCATTCTGCGGCCGGTTCTCGAGAAGGTCTATCGCGATCCGGATGCGGCGCTGATCCGCTTGAATGCGCTCGCTTCGAATTCCGCGATCGATCCCCGCAAGCTCGCCGACGATCTCGCGATGGCTCCGAACCGTCTCGGTCGCCTGCGCGGGTTTGATCTCATAGTCGACGGACGGGCGGCACGCGATGAACGGACCGCAGCGATGGCGGCACTCAATGACTTGGTGCCGCTGGCACGCGCGCACGCGACGGAGTTCCGCAGGAATGAGGGTCGCTTCCAGGATCGCGAGAAGACCCGCCGTGCTCATATGTCCTTGTCGATCCCGGCGATGTCGAAACGGGCCATGGCGCGCCTCGTGGAAATCGAGGCCGTACGCAAGCAGGGCGGTGACGATGCCTATAAGACCGCGTTCTCCTTCGCCGTTGAAGATCGAGAGATCGTGCAGGAGGTGAAAGCGGTAAGCGACGCGCTGAGCGCGCGCTTCGGCTGGAGCGCCTTCACCGCGAAGGTCGATGCGACCGCCGAGCGCAATGTTGCCGAGCGTATGTCGGAAGACCTGACCGATGAGCGCCGCGAAAAGCTGGTGCGCCTGTTCGAGGTTATCAGGCGCTTCAGCGACGAGCAGCATCTTGCGGAGAAACAGGATCGATCAAAGATCGTCGCCGGCGCGAGTGTCGAGGCCGGAAAGGAGAGCATAGCCATGCTTCCCATGCTTGCCGCCGTCGTCGAGTTCAAGACGCCGGTGGATGACGAAGCCCGCGCACGGGCGATCGCCGTCCCGCATTATCGACATCATCTTTCAGCACTTACCGAGACCGCTGGACGCATCTGGCGCGATCCCGCCGGCGCGGTGGGCAAGATCGAGGACCTGATCGTGAAGGGCATCGCTAGCGAACGGATTGCGGCGGCGGTCACAAACGATCCCGCTGCCTATGGTGCGCTGCGCGGCTCCGACCGCATCATGGACAAGTTGCTCGCCGTCGGCCGGGAGCGGAAAGACGCGCTCCAGGCTGTGCCTGAAGCCGCCAGCAGGGTTCGCTCGCTCGGCGCATCCTGGGTCAGCGCGCTCGATGCGGAGAGCCAGGCGATCAGGGAAGAACGTCGGCGCATGTCCGTTGCAATTCCCGGTCTGTCACCGGCGGCCGAAGGAGCTCTTCTCGACCTCGTCGCCGACCTGAAGAAGCAGAAACAAGAAAAGGCAAAGAGTTCCAGGATCGAGACCGCCGCTCGCTCCCTCGATCCTGACATCGTCCGAGAGTTCGCCGCTGTCAGCCGGGCGCTTGACGAGCGCTTTGGCAGAAACGCGATCCTGCGCGGCGAGACGGATGTCATCAATCGCGTCTCGCCGGCGCAGCGCCGCGCCTTCGAGGCGATGCGGGAGCGCCTGCAGGTCGTACAGCAAACTGTGCGGACGCACGGCAGCCAGGAGATCATATCCGAGCGCCAGCGCCGTGCCATCGATCGCGCCCGCGGTCTCATTCGATAGCCAGTTTTTGAAGAACGAAAGGAAAGCACATGACAGAGCAGAAAACGTCCTACGACGGGATCGTCCGAACCGAGATCGCCATCGAAATCCTCAACCAGGCGCGTGCCATCGTCACTGCCCGCGTCTACGAGCTTGAGGGTACGGACCCGGTGGCAACTGAGGCGCTACGCCAGCGGCGTCGCGATCTCATCGATGTCCAGCAGCGCCTTTCCGCCGATGGCCGTGATGCTGTCGAGAACGTCATCGCGGTCTGGGGACCGCGCGTGCAGGACGAGACCCGCTTCTGGGCGGAGTTCTGATCATGGCGGAGGATCAGGCATCCGGCCCGCTCTCGCGTGAGAGGAACGAGAGCATTTTCCGCAATGACATTCTTCCCGATTATCTGCCGACGACAATGACGCCGGCAGAGCGGCCGCGCCTTATCGTGCTCGGCGGCCAGCCAGGCGCCGGCAAGACGGGCGTGCTGATCGCCAGCCATGCGGAGCTTGAACAATCTGGCTCGGCGATCCGCATCGTCGGCGACGATCTCAGATCCTACCATCCGCAGTTTCTGCGCTTCCAGCGACAGGATCCGGAGACTGCCTCGCAGTTCACGCAAGTGGACGCCGGGCGATGGACGGAAAAACTGCTGGCGGCGGCGGCCGAGCGCAAGGTGAACATCGTCTTCGAGACGACGATGCGCACCCCCGAAAACGTCGCTCGTGTCATAGGGATGGCGCGCGAGGCTGGCTACGACGTCGAGGTCCGCGCTGTTGCCGTCAATCCGCGCCTCAGCTGGCAAGGTAATCATTATCGCTTCGAGGAAATGCTGCGTCTCGGCGACGCCGCGCGCATTCCGCCGCAGCATATTCATGACGCCGCCGTCGACGGGCTTCGCATGAGTCTGGAGAAGATCGAAAGCGAGCACATGGCCGATCGGGTGCAATTGCGCACGCGTGGCGGCGCGATCCTCTACGATAACGAGAGGCGGCAAGGAGAGTGGTTGCATCGCCCCGGCGCAAGGCAGGCACTGGAAGCGGAGCAGGCTCGGCCGATGGGCCGTTCGGAACTCCAGCGATTTGCCGACGACTGGAGTTATGTTCTGAGCCGGATGGAAGAACGAAGAGCCCCGGCGGACCTGATTGCCGAGGTAAGTATGCGCGCCGCCGATGATGTGAACTATCTGCTCACGCAACGACGCGAGGCCGACGGCGAAGACGCACGGCGGGCGCGGACCATCTTCCAACGCCAGGCTGATGCGCTCGGCCTGTTCGTCGAGCTCTACGACAATGCCCTGCGTGATCACGAGCGCCGGCCGATCGGCAATGTCGAGGCTCACGCCGTCGGGCGTCTCTCCCAGAGCTACATGGCGCTGCGGCTCATCGAGGCGGCACGCGATCTTGGTCTTCTCCCTGAGAACGGCAGGATCGTTGCGACACGCGCCATTGTTCAGGACAAGCAAGCGAGCAGCGAATTCCCCGCGGCCCATCGGTTGCCGGCGGATCTCGCTGTGGAAACATCGGAAGGGATACGCAAGCGTCTGACGGACTATTTTGGCGTCGCGCTTGATCGAGCGGCGATCGACCGGGATGTGTTCAGCCCCACGGACCGCATGTCGCGCCTCACCAATGTCGCGGATGCCTGGCTCGAAAGTGCTGGGATGCGCAAGACCCTCGCGCGGGCGGCGAATAAAGTTGCCGCCGGTCCGATGTCGGCCGACGCGGCGATGACTCAAATCGTTGAGCCCGGATACGCGGCGGCGATCGATGAAGCGCGGCGGAAGGTTGGACGCAACATGGCGCTTGCCGAGCGGAAGGCGATCGTATCCGCAGTGGTCGATGAGACGGGAACGCCCCTGCGGGCGATGCGGGATGATCTCAGGCTACGCACGAAGGATATCGCCAATCGCACTCGGGCGCAGGCCATGATGGGGGCGGTCTTTGGGGAGACGGCGCGGCACGATCGCCTCGGCCAGCAGCAGCGTCGCGCTGCGGATGCTTTCGTGGAGGGCATTGCCGCAAACGAGCGGACGCTGGGTCTGGGTCGCGACGGCGCGCCGGTCCGCAGCACACCACTCGTTCCTGCGAGGCACCTGCCGGATCTCAGCGCGGGCGAAATCGACGCGCGCCTGCAGAATTCCGTTCGCTTGGCCGACAAGCGTGCCGAGATCGACAATCTGTCGAGGCTCGTGTTCGGCAACAGCCAGGCGGTGTCGTTTTCGGTGCTGAACATCCGCGATGCCGGCAGTGGTGCTGCAGCCGGCGATGATGTTCGTGAGGGTCGACTTGGCGAGATGGTTGGGGAGGGGCGTACATGGCTAAAGCGACCGAGTCCGGCTCGCCAATCTGCCCAGGCTCATGCGCCGAGGCTCGCGGCGGCACTGGTGGATTATGGGGTGGCGGTCGATTTCGAGCGGCATCAAATCAACCTTCACCACCGCGAGGAGCAGGCGCGACACAGGGTAGAGGTTCCCAGGCCGTCGAAGGAACTCTCCGCCTTGATGTCCGGTACTGACCAGGAGGAGGTACGTCGCTTGGATGCCGATCCAGCCCTCCGCCGTGAGCTTGAGAAGATCACCCTGGCGATGACCAAACGTCTTTCCTCGGCGGATCGCGCTGACCTGAAAGGGGGAAATGTCACGAGGTTAGCGTCTTCCCTTGGGATAACGCCGGAGCAGGCTGCTTCACTCAAGCTCGTTCAGGATCGCGCCGGTGCGCTGCAGGATAGGTCCCTTCGGCAGACGCGCCACGTTACGAGCACGCCCCAGCTCGGAATGCGGCGTTGATCCCAAAGATCGACCCCTATTAACCAGCGCACGCCCTGTCAGCATCGGCCGGTGCGGCCCGCCCGCCGACCAATCATGTCGGACAGCTCGTCGCCAGCCGTATGCCATTCGAGATGACCGGACTGATCATTCAAGGCCCGAGACAGGGCCACTTGCAGCAGGGACCGGATTCCGAAGAATGTTGCAAGGTCTTCAGCCTCCACGCGAAGATGTAGGCCGCAAACGTTCGCCTTGATGATCGCCCTGCCGTCGCCAAAGTTCAGGACCTGGTCGGCACGATTGGTGTCGATCGACAGGGCGCAATCGCGGAGTGATCCGCATAACGTCTCAGCGATCCGGTCCGCATCTGGGACCGCAACAACCGTTTCGGAATTATGTTTTGCCATGAGAACTTCTTGGGTTGCCTGGTCACGCAAATTGCAATGTCGGCGCGGAGGTGGCGCGCGATGGAAACGCTGGTCGGCGATATAGCGGCTCGCCCACCCGGAGTTTGGCGCGCATGACACCGAGGACGCGGTGCGAAACCTCGAACGCACCGCAGCAGACCGGGAAACGGCCATAGCCATCGGAACGGCCGAGTTCATCGAGTTCGGCGCCGGCTTTTTGATAAACACGCCGCATGTGCGGCTCGTAGTTCGAGATCATGGTGTGGATTGCACTGGCAAGCGCCGCCTCGCACAAGGCAAGAAGCAGCAGAGAAAAGGCTCTGTCCGGTCGCATGTCAGGGAAGTCACGTTCGATGGCATCCTCATCGATGCACATTCGCGTGCCCTCCCAGATGCCAGGCGCGATCAGGTCGCACACATCGGGAAATGTCTCGCGAAAGACGTCATAGAGCAGCGTCGGACCAGTCGTTGGCATGAGGCGAACAGAGCCATAAAGCTGCCTACGATCTTCATCGCACCACAGCAGATAAGCTGGGTGGAGTTCGTCATAGCGATCCCGTTCGCGATGGCCGGATACGGACACGTCCCAGCCGAGTCGGTCTGCAAAAACTCTTTTTCTCAACCGGAACGACTGATCGAGCAGTACGGTATATTTTTGATATTCGTGTGCTTGAATAAGGAGATACATGCTTGCCTCCGCATATTGATCGAGGCCAGCGTGCAACAGGATTCGCGCGCGCGATATATTCGGAGATTAGCTCCCCGAATCCTGGGTATTGCCATAGGGGTTTATCAGGCGGAGCTGAATCGCAAGAGCGGTTGCCGATGTGGTCGACGCCGCTCCGAGCTTGTGGCGTGCCGACATCAGATATCGTTGCGTCGTGTGCATTGAGAGGCCGAGGATTTCGGCGATTTCATCGTTCGTTTTTCCAAGAGCGGACCAGTAAAGGCATTCCTTCTCGCGCGGACCGAGCTGCGGGATTGGATCATGCTCGCCGTGAAGTTCGAACACCGCTTTTCTGTGGATCAAAAATGCAAGATCGAGCCACTCGTGGCCATACGTCTGGACCAGGTTGCTCCATTCGCTGGCGGGCTTCCTGGAGTTCAACGATAAGAGAGCACGGCGCTTCTTGTCGACAATGGGAATGGAATATCCATTGGCTCCAACGCCGTGTTCCTGGGCGTCGAGCAGAAAGTCATGGGCTGCCTGTGGAACCTCGACCTCGCGCCAATCGAACGGCATTTGCCGGATGAGACCTTCGCGCACGATCGGATCGACTTTCACGTATCCCCGCAGCAGGTAGCGCGCTACCCAAGCATCGCGATAGGTTGTGCGAACGTACGGAGTGTCGACCACGTCTGCTACGGTCAGAGCCAGATGGTAGGTGGAAAACTCGATCCCGTACGCCGCTTCCAGAATGCGGAGTGCATCATCGACACTCGGTGCATTCTGTATTTTTAGGCTGAGATTTTCAAAATCATCCAGTACCCGTAATTTCTCCATTTAAAACTCCGGAAGAACACGCTCTTTGACGACATCGACAGTGCGGCCAAGGGGCTTTGCTCTCCGATAGTCTATCGTAATGGTATAACATATTGAGTGCTCGTTTCCCGAGGTTGGCGGAGCCAAGAAGTCGAGATCCGCAGAGTGTCGTCTTGCGATCAATCAACGCGTGTAAAAGCGTCGTTCGAGCCAACTGCATGCACGTTCTAAATGTGCATCGACCTCCTTAATCAGTCCCAGCCACCGGATGAACCCGTGGTTCATATCTCCTGCGACATCCAGTTCGGTAGGTACTCCATCCGCCACGAGTTTCGCCGCAAGCGCGCGTCCTTCGTCGAACAGCACGTCGAATCCCGCTAACTGTATGTATGATGGCGGAAGCGCACTGAATGTGGGAGCACGAAGCGGTGCAGCCGCAGCAATCGCTTCTGTCGCCTCGGAATCGATGTAATGGTCCCAGAACCAGCGCATCATCTTTGCGGTAAGTCCGAAGCCTGTGGCGAAGTGCTCATAAGAAGCTCGTTGCGAACTGTAATGATCAGCGACAGGGAACAGCAACATCAACGCGCTAACAACGCGGCGGTTACTATCGTTAAGTCTCAGGGCCGATAGAAGAGCCAGGCAGGCACCCGCGCTGTCGCCGACGAGTACTAACTTGTTCGCATCGCCTCCGAGCGAAATGGCGTGCTGTTGGACCCATCGTGTGGCATCAACGCAATCGTTAAGTCCCGCCGGAAATCGTGCTTCGGGTGCAAGAGCATAGTCGACCGAAACGACGATCGATTGGGTTCTCGTAGCGAGAAAACGACAAAAGGCATCGTGCGTATCGATGTCTAGAATACAGAAGCCGCTACCGTGAAAGAACACCGTCACGGGCAGTCCCGTTTTGTCAGTCGGGCGATAAACTCGGACAGGTACGGGTGATCGGTCGAGGTCCAAAATTTGGTCTAGAACCGAATGAAGCGTCAGCTTTGGTGCACCCGTCTCATAGGCTAGGCGAGAAAGCCGACGTACCTCTTCGACGGGCAATTCGTGCAACGGCGTGCTTCCCTTTGCTGCTAGCAAAGCCTCAGCGATTTTCGGATGCAACTGCAAGAATTCCTCCGCTAAAGGAAGCGGGCGGTGCCTTACCCGCCGTCGCTTCAGAGTTACACCGTGGCGAATGTCTTGCCCCTTATCAGATCGGCGGCCTTCTCGCCGATCATCATGGAAGCTGCATATGTGTTCGCCGAAGGTATCATCGGCATGATCGATGCATCGGCGATACGCAGACGGTCGATTCCAAACACTCTCAGTTGATCATCAACGACTGCGAGGGGGTCGTTTACGCCGCCCATCCGTGCGGTTCCGACCAAATGATAGCCCGTGGAGCCGTTTTTCTTCACGAAGTCGAGCATGTCCCCATCAGTCTTTACCCGCGGACCAGGAACAGTCTCTTCAACGAGATATTGTGAGAGTTCTGGCGCATGAAGCAATTCTCGTATCATTTGCATGCCTCTGACCATCACCTGCTGGTCAGTTGGATGGTCCAGATAGTTTGGTTGAATAACGGGATCGACCCAAGCGTCTTTCGACACCGCGCGTACATAGCCTTTGGAGAGCGGACGGTGCTGCCAGGCACCAGCGGTCACACCGGGATAGGAGTCGAGAACGTAGTGTTTCCCCTCCTTGTAGCTGCCCGGCGTAAAGACACACTGAAGGTCAGGGAGATCCAGACTTTTGTCGGATTTCAGGAAAAGGAAAACCTGCGATGGCGACAATGCCAGGATGTTCGGCCGACGTGCGAGCCAACGGAGAACCTGCCAAACCAGTCGCGGGCCGCGCGCCATCTCGTTAAGCGTCACCACGTCCCGTTTCGCACGCATGACAGCGCGAGCCGAATAGTGGTCGATCAAGTTCTGGCCAACGCCGCGGAGCTCGCGGACGACGTTCACACCCAGCTCATTGAGCAAATCGCCCGACCCTATACCGGAGACCTGGAGGAGACGGGCTGTATTGACCGTTCCGGAGCATACGATGACTTCTCGACGAGCGCGGATGGTGGTCTCCGCTCCTCCACGAGATCTGACGAACCTGACGCCTTGCGCGGCGCCTCCTTCGATCACCAGAGAGGTTACGCGCGCACTCGTGATGAGCTTAATATTACCGCGCTTCAAGGCCGGCCGCAGGAACGCGGCGGCAGTGCTCACGCGAAGTCCATTCTTTATGTAGCGCTGGAAGTAGCCGACACCTTCCTGATCGCCGCTGTTGTAGTCCGGATTGCGGGGAAGGCCACGTTTCATCGCTGTGGCGATGAACGCTTCGGATACCGGATGGACCCAGTCCATATCGGTCACTGGAACCGGGCCACTCCGCCCCCGGATCGCGTCGTCGGCCTCGCCGATTCTCGCCTCCGAACGTTTGAAATAGGGAAGAATGTCGTTGTAGCCCCAGCCGCGATTGCCGAGTTGCGCCCAGTGGTCATAGTCCTGGGGCTGGCCGCGATTGTACATCAATCCATTGATCGAGCCAGATCCACCAACCACACGGCCCTGGGTCGTCGAGATGCGTCGTCCCCCTGTATTCTCCGTCGGCTCGGTCTTGAACTGCCATGTCACCGCGTCTTGTGTCAGGGTCTTGGTGAACCCGGCCGGAAGATAGACGTACGGGCGCAAGTCGCTCGGGCCGGCCTCGATTACGCAAATGGAAAGGGACGGATCCTCGCCAAGACGGGACGCGATGATCGACCCGGCGGTGCCCGCTCCGATGATGATATAGTCGAAAGATTCCGATGCTTCGTCGGAGCGTGCCATTGCCAGTTCACTTTCTATATTTGCAATTTGATGACCGATGCGATCGATCGGCTAGTTGTTCGCTCGCTGTGGCATGGAGGACTTGAACTCCTGCTTGAGAGCTTCTGTGTGCGAGCCAAGGGCTGGGACGGCACGGAAAGCCGGCGCCTTGTCACCATTGAATATCGCGGCAGGCGCAATCATTTCCACCTCGCCGCCGGGGGTGGCGACGCCAACCCGTCTCAAGTGCGGATGTTGGGAAACGTCGGCGACTTGGTTGAGCCTTCCATAGGCCATTCCAGCCGCTTCAAGTTCTTTCATCGCTACATCGCTCGTCAATTCTGCGAAGCGGGCATTGATGATGGAGTCCAACTGGGCACGGTTGCCGAGACGCTCCATATTATCGGCAAAGCCGGCGCGTCGGGTCAGTTCCGGCTGATGGAGGAATTTCGCGCAGAAATTCACCCATTCGCGATCGTTCTGAACAGAAAAAATGACGTCCTTCCCGTCGGCGCAGCGATATGCGCCATAGGGCGCGAGCGACGGATGGTTCACACCGGCGCGAGCCGTATGATATTCGCTGTAGTCGTGCTGCAGAACAGGAACATTCATCCAGTCGGCGATCGCATCGAAAAGCGAAACCTGTATGCTTGCACCCTCACCCGTACGCTCTCGCTGGAATAGCGCCTGAAGGATCGCGTTAAGCGCAGTCATACCGGCCGAGATGTCACACACTGAGACACCAACGCGAGCCGGGCCGTGCGACGTCCCGGTTATGGCGCATAGACCGGTCTCCGCCTGGACGATCAGATCATAGGCCTTCAAATGGGAAAGCGCTCCGCCTTCGCCGAAGCCGGATATGTCGCAGGTGATCAGCCGGGGAAAGCGCTTTCGCAATTCGGCCGACCCGAAACCAAGTTTTCCGATGCTGCCAGGCTTGAGATTCTGGACGAAGACGTCCGCCTCGGCAATCATAGAGTCGAGGATGGCGCGATCTTCATCGGCGGTAAGATCGAGGCAGATCGATTCCTTGCCCCGATTGAGCCATACAAAGTATGCGCTCTGCTCACGCACGAGTTTGTCGTAATTGCGGGCAAAGTCCCCTTCCGGGCGCTCGATCTTGATGACGCGTGCGCCTGCATCGGCCAGTCGCGACGACGCATAGGGAGCGGCCACGGCCTGCTCGACTGCGACAACGGTGATTCCTTCCAATGCCTTCGTCATGCGGATACCGCCTCGATCTTCGTTTCGGAACTACGGGAGCGCCGGTAATCCAGAACGGAGAACAGACGGCTCTGCTCATTCCCGACGATGGAAATGCCTTCATCTACGCCCATGCCGGGCTTCGCCAGCATCATGTCCGCCTGCGTGGCTACGGCAACGTTCACCGCCGCTCTGGCGGACAGATCGGTTTCAGCGCAGCTTCCGCCCACATAGGCGCCGACGCCGTTCTGCTTGCAGACGAGAACAGCTCGCGCTGTGTCCGCAATGGATCCGACGTCGGGCATCTTGATCTGCACGAGATGGGCGGCCTTTGCGTTCGCGAAGAGCTTGATGTCTTCCAGCGTGTTGCATCGCTCGTCGACGACAATCCGCGCATTCGTGCCGCGCGCGTCGAGCAGCGAGATGATCTTCGCGTACTCGTCAAGCTGGGCGGCCGTCGAGCCGAAGTCGGCTGGGCATTCGATATTCAGCCGGAAGCCGGGCACATCATCGGCTACGCGGGAAATGAAGTCGGCGATTTTCTCGGCATCCAATCCGATTTCGAGACCGATCCATCCATAGACGTCGAAATGGAGGACCGGGTGGTAGCCAGGTTCGCCGATCTCAGTCGTTCGTTTTGCGACCCAGCGCACGAACTCGCGGAACGTTTCACCAGACGGGCCGAACTTTTCACGCGAATTGAAGAGACCGTGGGGGAGAACGTCGACAGATTTCAGAATCATCTTGTCGACGTTGATCTCCCTCGCATCACCGCTCTGGGCAAAGATCGGGACACGCTTCTCCGGCAGCGGAAGCGAAAACTCACTGCAAACCACTTCGGCAAGCGTCGTGCGCGCGATGTGGGCGGCGGCACGCAAAAGTGCTTGACTCACGCCGTATTCGATCGCGAGCGGAAGTCGCTTTCCACCGTGGTAGGCTAGCACCTCGTCGCACGCGGGAAGGAACCTCGAAGCGTCCGCGGCGAGGAGCCGCGGAATGATCACGGATCGCACGAGCGTCTCGATCACCTCGATCTGAAACAGCGGATCCCGTCCGGCAGCGCCGGAGTACTGCACGCTCATCATGTCGCCCCAGACAATCGTGTCGTCGTCCAATACTAGGCCGATGCTCAACGAGCGCGACGGCATCCGGATTGTCTTGAAGCCCGGTGTGACCGGCTGACCGACGTAGCAGAAGCCGTCATGCCCCACGCCTGCGCGAATTGCAGCCTGATCGTCATAGAAGAAACTGCCGTTGCCGGGGGCTAGAATTACATCTCTAATTTTAGGGGAAGTTCCCATCGTTGATCGCTCGTTCTGGAATGGTTGGTGAACGGAGTGCGATAGACTTCAATGTAATCTTGTCCGCCGCCTTCCTCGCCAAGCTGAAAGAGTGCCAGCTCTCGCCGCCAATATGGCCGTCGGGCCGCGAAACAATCCAATACATTTTCTACTTTCCAGCCATCTGGTTTCGAGATAGTATGTGTAAATACGTTGAAAACACAATGATTTCCGGAAATCGCCCGCCGATGGCGATGTGAAAGGGCGCTCCCCGTTGGATCTAAGGCAGCTGAAGTATTTTGTGGGAGTCGTGGAGGCAGGTAGTTTCACGAAAGCTGCCGCGCATTTGAATGTTGCACAGAGCGCGATCAGTCTCCATGTGCGCCAAATGGAGAGGCATTTGGGACGCAGCTCATGGTCCGCGACCGTAGCGGGATAACGCTGACCTCGGCAGGAGAAAAACTCCTGAAGCATGCTCGGACCATACTCCATCAAGTTCAACTCGCAGAGGAAGAGCTCACCAGCAAAGCAAAATCACCTTCTGGCGAGGTGACGATCGGCATTCCGTCCGGTGCTGCAAAGGTGATGGTGGCGGACCTTCTCGCCTGGGCGAAAGAGCAACTGCCGAAGGTGTCCCTGAAGATTGTCGAAGGCATGAGTGGGCCGATCGAGGAAGCGATGGCTGCCGGCCGCTTCAATCTCGCGATCCTTTATAGAACTGTAGAGAATGCAAACTCAGCAACCGTGCTTGCAAGAGAGGAATTCTGCCTGGTAGCTCCTCCGAATGAGCCACCGTTCGGCGATACCATTCGCCTGTCAGAGTTACACGAGTTTCCGTTGGCAGTACCGATGCGCGTCAACAACGTCCGTCGTTCGGTCGCAGATGTCGTTGCCCAGCACGGCTGCACACTCGACGTAAAATTTGAGGTCGATTCCCTATCGACGATCATCAATATGGTGATGGACGGAAAAGCTTACTCAATTCTCACGCCATCGGGCGTCCAACGCGAGGCATCCCTTGGTCAAGTGAGAACGCTTCGGATCGTCGATCCTGTCATCACGCGCTCCGTAGTTCTCGCGGTCAACCCGAGGGATGAACGCTCGGTAGAAGTAGCAGCCGTGCGGGCGTTGGTCCCCAAAGTGGTCCAAAAGCTCACGCATGACGGCAAATGGCCCGCAATGTTACCGGAGGACCTGCCGGCCCCGATCTGAGATCGGGACCGGCTCATCGAGATCACTGCCGGACGCGCATGCCGGCCTTTTCGTCAAACTTCAGAATCTTGTCGAACTTCTGAAGCGGCGCTTCAGCAACTTCGCCGATCGTGACCCCATACTGCCAGTCCGGCGGGCAGATCGCGATATAGCGCGCGTATCCACCCAGTCCGCCGCCGAACTTCGGAAAACCGATCGCCACAAGCGCGCCGGTCTCAGGAACCTTATCGAGATTTGCGACACCTTCGGCCTGAGCAAAACCGTTGTGCATCAACCAGTGCTCACCTTCGAGCGTCGGGGTCGCATCGGTGTCGAGCGGCTCATGGCCATGGAAAAGGATTTTCCGTTCGTTGTGGAGAAACTTCAACGCCTCCAAGCCAACGCCAGGGAAAGGCTTCTTCTTTGCTAGCGCTGGATCAGGCCATTCCTTCGACCATCCTGAACGTACGAAGACCACCGAACCTTCGGGTATCTTTCCGTGCTTCTTTTCGAATTCCTCAACGTCGGCCACCTGCAGGGAATAGCCGAAGTCTTTCTTCACCTTGTCTTCGATGTTGATGACGACTAGCGGCCGTATGGTATAGGTCGCCGGAATTTCGTCGATAGCGGCATATTCGGGAGCCCAATGCGCCGGAGGATCAAGCTGCGTACCGAGTTGGTCCGTGCGAAGCACATAGCTGGTCGCTTCGAAGCCATGTTTCTCGAAGGTAAAAACATCCCCCTTCTTTACATATCCCTCGATGTCAACGCCTGCGGATGCCGGCAAGAAGGTAGGACCACCGAAGCCTATCCATACCGGAATGTTGGGCGTGATAGTGTGCGTGAGATCGACGTATTTCGCGGTCTTAAAAGTCTCGTTGTAGGCCTTCCAGAGCCCTGGCTCATCGGCCAGGGCAAAATTTCCAACTGTCGTAGCGCACATCGCCGCGCCGAGCGTCATAAACAGATACTTCCTCATTTTCATATTATTCCCCTTTGTTTTGCACCATTGCACCGATTAACTCCGTGGGAGGCAGAAGACGCGGCTCGCGGTCTCTCCCGATGAGAAAGCACTCTCCCAGGCCCGCTCCTTTCGAAGTTTCTCTTCCGCACCGTCGATCAAATCCACGACCTCTTCGGGTGAAAGAACGACGACGCCGTCGTCATCACCCAAGACCAAATCGCCGGGCGAAACAATTTTTCCGCCGATTCCGACGGGAATGTTGACGGCACCCCGCTCGCCGGACCGTGGGCCGAGTGGGGCTACTGAACGGGCATAGACCGAAAAGTCATCCCACTGGGTTAAGCGGCCGACGTCACGTACGGCGCCATCGCAGACGAGACCTGTGGCACCATTTTTGCGCGCGTAACCGCCGAGAATGTCACCGATCATTGCCGTTTCCCGGTGACCATTGGCGGCAATCACCAGCACACTTTGAAATTGAAGGAGATCCATGCTATGCAGCACGGCTCCAAAGTCCGGCGGCTCGCATCGCGCCGTCACGGCAAAACCAAAGAGCCGGGGCTGGGAGCCAGCCGGTCTGATCGGACGAATTGAAGGATCGACCTGTTTTCCATGCTGGAGATCAGCGACCACAGATGTCGGAACCTGCCGCCATCGATCCAGCAAATCACCGTCGTGCATTCGCTGGACGTAGGTCTGTATTTGCACCGACATGCCTAGCTCCATGCGCCCCACGAACGGACGCTTCCTTCTGAAGTAACCGTATTGTTTCGCGACAATGCAGCTCAAAAAGCGCAGCGACAAATATAGAAAATATCGGGGCACCATCTCGAAATTAGATGGTTCTTCTCCCGTCTTGCATTGCGACGCGCTCGGGCATCGCCATGTCCATTTCATGAAAAAGCGTGCCGAACGGTGGAAGCAGCGCCCTTCCACGCCGGATAACATTCCGAGCTAAAGCGCCTCTAAACGCGCAATAAAATCTCAAATAATCGGGAACTAATGGATGCTCCAATGTATAGAGGTCGAAAAGGCCTTCGGAAACTTCCGTGCAATCAACAAGTGCACCTTCTCTATTGAGAAGGGGACGATCACCGGACTTATCGGTCCGAACGGCGCCGGCAAAACGACGATGTTCAATCTCATCGCCGGCGCCTTTCCTCCAAGCAACGGAAAAATTCTGTTCAAAGGCGAAGACGTCACGCGTCTTTCCTCAGACAGGCGGTTTCATCGTGGCTTGGTGCGGACCTTCCAGATCCCGCACGAATTTCAGCACCTTACCGTCTTGGAGAACCTGATGATGGTTCCTCCCGGTCAACCGGGTGAGAGCCTCCTCACCAATTGGTTCGTGCCCGGGAAGGTGCGCGCGGTTGAAAAGGCGACGCTAGCCAAGGCGTGGGAAGTACTCGAGTTCTTAGAGCTTACGCATGTGGGCCGTGAACGTGCCGGTCGTCTTTCCGGCGGCCAGAAGAAGCTCCTCGAGCTGGGAAGGACAATGATGACGCACTCGGAGCTCGTGTTGCTCGACGAGCCGGCCGCGGGTGTGAATCGTACGTTGCTTCGCAAGCTCGAGGAGAAAATCCAGTACCTCAATCGCGAGCGCGGTTTCACATTCATCCTGATCGAGCATGACATGGAGATGATCGAAAAGCTCTGTGATCCGGTGATCTGTATGGCCGAAGGCAGCGTTCTGATCGAAGGCGGGTTTCATGACGTTCGCTCCGATACTCGCGTCCTCGAAGCCTACCTCGGCGAAGCGCAAGGACAAGCAGCATGACCGCGCTCCTAACAATGACCAAATTGCGGGCAGGCTACGGAGAGACCGACATCCTTTCCAACGTCTCTCTCAATGTCGACAGAGGCGAGATCGTCGCGATTGTCGGTCCGAACGGCGCTGGAAAATCCACGGCGATGAAAACGATCTTCGGTCTGCTCCACATTAGGGCAGGCTCGGTTGTGATCGCCGGAACGGACATCACCGGCTGGGCACCGAACCGAATCGTGCAGGCTGGAATCAGCTACGTGCCCCAAGTCGACAATATCTTCCGGGATATGACGGTCCACGAAAACCTTGAAATGGGAGCTTTCCTGCGGAAGGGCGACTTCTCAGCGGCTTGTGACCGTGTGTACGGCCTTTTTCCAGACCTTAAAGGGAAGCGGCAGACCGCAGCAGGAAGTCTTTCAGGCGGGCAGCGCCAGATGGTCGCAATGGGCCGAGCGCTTATGCTCGACCCGAAAGTCCTTCTCCTTGACGAGCCGACGGCGGGGCTTTCGCCGAAGTACATGGAGCAGATTTTCACAATCTGCCGCGATGTTCGCGACGCCGGCGTTGCAATTCTGCTCGTCGAGCAACATGCGAAGCAAGCTCTCGCGTTCTCCGACCGCGCCTACGTGCTTGCGGCCGGGGCAAATCGTCACCATGGCACTGGGGGCGAGCTTCTCGCAGACAGAGCTGTCGCTGAAATGTTCTTGGGCGGATAGGCGGCTCCAATGGATCTTCTGAACTTCATCAATTTTTACCTCGTGCCAGGAGTTGTTCTCGGCTCGGTTTACGCACTGTCGGCTGTGGGAATCACGCTGGTCTTCTCGATCATGCGCCATGCGCATTTTGCGCATGGTGACCTAGCGACCGTTGGCGCGTTTGTAGCGCTCGCTGTCGTCGCCGGGCTGGGTTTATCGCCCTATATCGGGCTGGTTGTCGCGATTGCCTTCTCCACAATCCTCGCCGTGGGAGTGGACAAGCTCTTCTACGAGCATTTGCGTGATCGTCCCAAGATACTCACGACGATCGCATCGCTCGGCGTCGCCTTGATGATGCGCTCCCTCGTCCAGGTGTTCTGGGGTGTTGAAACGACTACCTACACGCCCGGTATTTCTCGGCCGGAAACATGGCTCGGTGTTCGGGTGAAGACGCCGGAGCTTCTCGCAGTTCTTGCGCTCGTTTTTATCATAGTCGCGCTCATGTTCTTCCTTCAGCGGACGAAGTGGGGCAAGGCGATGAGGGCGATGTCGGACAACCGCGACCTAGCTCTCCTGTCCGGCGTGGATAACCGCCTCGTCATCGTCCTAACCTGGTCCATCGTCGGGGCTCTGTGCGCAGCTTCTGGCTTCTTCCTCGGCATAACCACCGAACTGAAGCCGATGATGGGCTTTAACATCCTCCTTCCGGCTTTTGCAGCCGCGATCCTCGGTGGGGTCGGGCGCATCGAAGGCGCCGTCATTGGCGGCTTGCTCGTCGGAGTTATCGAGGAGATGTCGGTGATGGTTATTCCTAGCGAATACAAGGCGCTGAGCTCATTCGCCATCATTCTCCTTGTACTGCTCGTTCGTCCGACCGGGCTGTTCAAAGGCAAGATTTTGTAGGAGCCGAACATGGATCTTGGTTTTCTGAATTACGTCGTCTACCTCGCCACGTTCATCTGCATCTACGGCTGCCTCGCAGTTGGCCTGAACGTGCAATGGGGATACGCTGGTCTTTTCAACGCTGGAGTGGCTGGATTTTTTGCGGTCGGCGCCTATACGTCCGCAATCCTGACATCGCCGTATGTCGAAAACCGGCTGGGCGGCTTCTCGCTGCCTGAGTATGTCGGGGTGATCGGTGCGATGGCGGTTTCGGCGTTGATCGCCTTGCCTATCGGCAAGCTGTGCCTGCGCTTCCGCGGCGACTACCTTGCGATCGTCACCCTCGGAATTGCCGAGCTTATCCGGCTCGTCGCTCGCTCGGAGGATTGGCTGACTGGCTCGTCCCGTGGCGTCACCGACGTCCCCCGCCCCTTCGGTGATTTGCCATACACGCAATCCCAGCTCGCCTATCTCGGGCTTTGCGCTGCTGTCCTTTTAGCCGTTTACCTTCTGGTGGAGAAACAATCGAAGGCTCCTTGGGGCCGGATGATGCGAGCGATCCGGGACAACGAAATATCGGCGACTGCGATGGGCAAAGACATACCGTTTCGTCGCCTTCAGGCATTCGTGCTGGGTGCAGCCCTTATGGGTCTGGGCGGTGCCCTCTATGCGCATCTTAATCGGGCGATCACGCCTGAGGCTGTGGACCCCATGATGGCAACGTTCCTGATCTGGATCATGGTCATCCTTGGGGGCTCAGGAAACAACCGAGGCGTACTTCTCGGCGTCGTTATCGTCTGGGTCATCTGGTCGGCTTCTGAAATCCTGACCGACCAACTTCCAACGGCTCTCGCACTCAAGGCGAAGTACGGCCGCATTTTCCTCATCGGTCTGCTGCTGCAGCTCGTATTGCGCTTCAGATCGGAAGGCATTCTTCCCGAGCCGGTCTCTAAGTTTAAGGAAAACGGCAGAGAGGGGGTGCCCGCCGCCAAGATAACTTGACGAGAAATCAGCAACAAAAAAACCCGTCCGGGGAACAATTAAACGGAGTGAACAATGAAGAAATCGGTTGCTTTACTTGGAATGCTGCTCGGCGCGACGGCGCTTGCTGGACCTGCCACCGCCGCAGATGTGAAAATCGGCATCGTCGGCGACATCACCGGTGCGATTGCCGCAATGGCGCCGGAAGTCATGAAGTCTTACGACTTTGCAATCAAGCAGGTGAACGACCAGGGCGGCTTGCTGTCGGGTGACAAGCTTGTCGGCGTGGTTGGTGATAGCGGCTGCAATCCGCAACTTGGTGCGGATGCTGTTAACAAGGCAGTGAATGTCTCCGGAGCTATCGCGGTTGTGGGACCGTGGTGCTCTGGCGCGGTCATCGCGGCTTCGAACTCTGTGACCATTCCTGCTGGAATCGTCCTCATCACTCCGGGCGGTACGTCGCCTGCGATCAGCACGCTCAAAGACAACGACACGGTTTTCAGGACGGTACCTTCGGACGAGTATCAGGGGCAGGCTCTTGCCCGCACCGTAATCGCGCGCGGCACGAAGACCGTTGCCGTCTCCTTCCTGAACAACGACTACGGCAAGGGCCTTGCTGAAGCATTCAAAACCGAGTTTGAGAAGAACGGCGGCACGATCGCCAGCTATGCGGCGCACGAGGAAGGTAAGCCCTCCTACCGCTCTGACCTCGCAGAGCTTGCCAAAGGCGGAGCCGACACCCTCGTTCTCTTTGACTATGGCGACGGCGCCGGCCTTACGATCCTCCGCGAGTCACTGGAGAATGACTTCTTCCAGAAGTACTATGGCGGCGAAGCCATGAAGACCCCGGCAGCAATTAAGGGCGTCGGTGCTGAGAATCTCACGGAAGCTCGCGCCTCCGCGCCGGTTGCGGTGAAGTCGGATGCGGCCGAGATCTTCAACAAGGCGTTTAAGGAGTCCGGCGGCGACCCGAATGCAGTCTTCACCAACACAGCCTACGATGCTGTCTTCATGGTCGCTCTCGCGATCGAAAAGGCCGGCGGCGACAAGTCGAAGCTTCCCCAGGCGCTGCGCGAAATCTCCAGCGGAAGTGGTGAGCCCATCCTTCCCGGCGAGTGGAAGAAGGCAAAGGAATTGATCGCTGCGGGGAAGGCGATCGATTATAAGGGAGCGTCCGGCGATCTCGACTTTGACAAGAATGGTGACGTCCCCGGCGACTATTCACTCTTCAAGGTGGAAGGCAACGACTGGGTGGCTGAAGAGTCGATGAAGTAACAATGCCCACCTGACATCCGAACGGCGCGACCTTGTCGCGCCGTTTTTTTGGCAGTTGACCCATCTCGTTTCGAGATGGGTTCGGGATAGTTTCTGTATTTGCGATTGACCAAGAAGTGCGAAAGACTTGGAACCAAGAGCAGAAAAGCAGCACCTCTCGGCCAACGCCGTGGATTCAACGACGAGACCCATGTTTCGGACGGGAGCGAAGCTGTGTCTTGAGTTTGGGAACGAACGGGCGCGGCCGCGAGAGCAGGAAAGCAATAGAGCAGGCGAAACCTGAACATTGCGGCTCTCCCTTACGCCGACCCCAATTCTGAGAGGGGCGAGAAATGTCAACTTCGAGATCAACAATCGATTTCGATCGACATAGTGGAAGGCTGCGAACCACCCCGGCAAATTGCACTGGCCGGCAGAGGATCCGCAGGTCGGTCGGTCGCCATGTCTTCCGGATGGCGAATCTTGGCGCGGAAGCTGAAGCGCCGAATCTCGAACGCGGTGAACTGACAATTGTACTCACGATATTCGACTGCCCAGCGGGAACAGAATGTCTGGGCGACGCCATGCACGGAAGCTTCACCGTGTTTCCTCCGAACGTGGAGAGCCCGTGGGACGTGCCTGTCGGACATCAGAGCCTTGCTGTGATGATGCCAATCTCGACCATTCTAGAAGCCCTTTACGCGGAAAGCGTTAGGGCGGTAGAAAATGCCCTTTGGCTTTTGGCCGAGCGCGCCTTTTCGGACACCTTTTTAGAAATTCTCTTCCGTCGACTTTGGGATTGCTTGGAGACCGATGGTATCGCGGAGCGTAACTTTGCCGATGGTGTGTTGATCTCCATATTGTCCCACCTCCTTCTAAAGACAGGCGGAAGCAACGTGCCCACACCGACCGTTATGCCACTCTGGCGCCTGCGCAAGGTCGAAGAATACGTTGACAGCCGGCTGGGAGAGACGATCGATCTGGATGAGCTTGCTGCTATTGCAGGTGTAGGCAGAAGACATTTTGGCCGCAGTTTCAGACAGCAGACGGGCGAGACACCTCACCGATGGATTATGCTGCGAAGGACTCAGCGGGCAAAGGAAATGATCGACGATACCGACACTCCTCTATGCGAAGTCGCCCTGATGTGCGGCTTTGCCAGTCAGAGCCACTTAACGATCGCCTTTAAGAAGCTGCTGGGAACGACTCCAAACCGTCGAAGGCAGAACGCGAGGGCTCTGAACGACACCACCGAAATGCTGCTGTTACCTCGTGCGGGTTGAGGCGATCGGCTTGATCGCCTCTATTCGTCTCAGCGCGAGTAAAACAGTCCTGCGTGTAAAAGACCCTCTGCGCGGCGAATGACCGGCGCATCCACCATTTTTCCGTCCAGCCCAACCGCGCCGGTGCCACTGGCACGTGCGGCCTCGGCGGCGTCCACGACCCGCCGTGCGTAGTCGAGTTCGGCTGGAGAAGGTGCAAATCCCTCATTTGCTATCTCAACCTGCGCTGGATGAATGCACAAGGTGCCCTTCAGCCCCGCGGCGCTTGAACGGCTGACGAAGCTCCGGAATCTGTCGGCATCTCGGAATTCGGAGATCGATCCGATTAGCCCCAATGGCCGAATTCCCATGAGCGCCGCTGCAACGATCAGGCGATACTTGATTGCTGTGACCGTTTCGGATGCTGGATCGCAGCCAAGATCTGCGGCGAGATCCTCGTCACCGCAAACGATAGCGACCACGCGTGGTGTGGACGAAATTTCGTTCAGCCGAGCCACTGCATCAGCGGTTTCGACCAGTGGCACGATTTGCGTATGGCCGATCGGAAGACCTATTGCGGCTTCGCGATGCTCGATCACCTCGGTCAGCAGCGCAAGATGCTCCGCGCTTCCTGCCTTTGCAACAACAATGGCTGTGACGGACTCGCAGACGGCCGCCTCGATGTCGCGCACGGCCAAATCTAAGGGGCGATTGACCCGCACGAGAATGTCACGCCCCTTTTTCTTGAGACCTTTTGCAACTTCGAATACCGCATCCCGTGCTTCAGCTTTGTTCTCCGGCAAGACAGCGTCTTCGAGGTCCAGGATAATGGCGTCCGCAGTCGAGGTGCGCGCCTTCTCTGCGAAGCGCGGGTTGTTTGCAGGGACAAAGAGGAGGGATCGCCAGTAAGCGCGCTGTAGATGAGTGTTCGTCATAAATCGACCGAGTCCATAGAGGTTCAAAGGATCGTGGAATTGTCCATGCGGTTTGAAAGCGGTCAAATATGTTTTGTCGCAGTTACCCATCTTCCCTCAAGATGGAAGTCGAGTTTATCTGATCAATCTGGAAACGAGATGGAAAACCACAATAAACGGTATTTGACCGGCTGGGCGTAAGCGGTGAAATTCCATCGACGGCGCTGTGATCGCCCATGTCCCTGGCAGGCGGGTGAACGAACTATTGCGTTCGAGATCAAGCGTCCACAACCGTACAAAACTCGCGGAGCAAGGCATGTCCGAACGCAAAGAATATCGACTTTACATCAACGGCACTTGGCGCTCAGGAGGCGACGGTGAAGAGCTCGGGCTTATCAATCCCGCAACCGAGCAAGAATTCTCGCGTGTCGCCGTAGCGACTGCTGCCGACCTCGACGAAGCCCTTTCATCCGCTCAAGGCAGCCTGAAGGCATGGGCAAGCACTCCCGCGCGAGACCGCGGCGCCCTTTTGGTGAAGGCAGCTCGAATCCTCGAGACAAGGGTCGATGCGGCCGCTGCAGCGCTCTCCAAAGAACAGGGCAAGACCTTGGCCGAGGCAAAGGGGGAGTATGCGCGCGCGGTCGAAACGCTCGAATGGAACGGCAATCACGCCGAAGAACTTTCCGCTTCTGTTCCGATGGGCGAGAAGCGTATAATCGCCCCTGAGGCGATCGGTGTCGTCGCGGCGTTCACCCCCTGGAACTATCCCGCCGTCCTGAACGCTCGCAAACTCGCGGCGCCGCTTGCAGCCGGGTGTCCGGTGATCCTCAAGGGTGCGGAAGAGACGCCGAGTGCCGGGGTCTTCATCGTGGAGGCGTTGGTGGAAGCCGGAATTCCGGTTGGCGTGGTCAGCCTAGTTTTCGGACATCCTCCGATGATCTCGGAGCACCTTCTGGGCTCGCCAGTCGTTCGTGCACTGACCTTCACCGGCTCAACGCCAGTCGGAAAGCAGCTCGCCAAGATCGCAGCAACGAACCTGCAGCGCTGCGTCCTAGAGCTTGGCGGGCATTCTCCGGTCGTCGTTTTTGAGGACGCGGATATCGCCAAGGCTGTTGCGGCGATCTCGGAATACAAGTTCGAATGTGCAGGCCAGAGCTGCAACGCACCGAGCCGCATCCTTGTCGCCAATAGGATCTACGACACATTCCTCTCGCAGCTCGTCGAGGCAGTTAAGAAGATTCGCATCGGCGCGCCGGACGACCCGCAGACTGAAATGGGTCCCATGGCCAACCCGCGTCGCATCGAAGCAATGGAGCGCCTTACGAAGGATGCGGTCGGTCTGGGCGCAAAAGTAGAAACCGGCGGAGAGAAGCTCAACAGGCCTGGCTTCTATTGGCCACCGACGATCCTCAGCAATGTCCACCCGGATTCAAAGGTGCTGCGCGAAGAGCCGTTCGGCCCGATCCTTACGGTCGCGCCGTTCGATACCATCGAGGAGGCCATCGAAGAAGCGAACGCGACCGAATATGGGCTTGCTTCCTATTTCTTCAGCAACTCGCCTGAGGTGCAAAGGCGCATGATCAGGGGCCTCTCGGCCGGCGCGGTGAGCGTCAACTACCTCAAGGGCGTTTCGGCCGATGCACCGAACGCAGGCATAGATCAAAGTGGCTATGGGTATGAGGGCGGGGTGGAGGGTCTGCGGACTTTCCAAAACCTCAAGCTGGTAAACACTGCCGCGCCCATCAACATCGGTTAGGCGGACGAACGGCTCACCTAATCCCAAACACTGGAGCTATCGCTTTGCTGGACGAGATTCGAATTCTGTCACCGACTGCAATTCTGGGCTACGGTTTCCCTGAGGCGTCGTTCCAGGAGGGCTTACGCCGCGACCCGCACGTCGTTGCAGTCGATGCCGGCTCGAGTGATCCGGGACCGTACTATCTTGGCGCCGGTGTTTCCTTCACGGACCGCAGTGCGGTCAAGCGCGACCTCCAAATCATCCTGCGGGCTGCTATCGCCCGCGGGATTCCAACGATCATTGGTTCAGCAGGCGGAGCTGGAGCACGCCCCCATCTAGACTGGACGGCCGACATCATTCGCGAAATTGCCAACGAGGACGGCCTCAGTCTGCGGTTCGCAACCATCGACTCGGAGATCGAGAAGGAAGATGTCGCGGCAGCTCTCAAAGAAGCGCGCATTTCATCTTGCGGCGGCTCTCCGGAACTTCTCGAGGACGACATTAGATCTTGCACGCATATCGTTGCGCAGCTTGGCCTCGAACCGATTGTACGTGCGCTTCGCATGAATGCTAATGTTATCCTCGCTGGGCGTGCTTACGACCCGACGGTGTTTGCCGCTTTCCCGGTGATGCACGGTTTCGATCTCGGACTTTCGCTCCACCTCGGAAAGATTCTCGAATGCGCGGCAATTGCCTGCACGCCAGGTAGCGGCAGCGACTGCATGTTTGGGACATTGCGTCGGGACCATTTCGAGTTGGAGCCTCTCAACTCCCGGCGAAGGTGTACGATTGCATCAGTTGCCGCTCACTCGCTCTACGAAAAGAGCGATCCATATCACCTGCCTGGTCCAGGTGGCATCCTAGACCTGACGTCAGCACGTTTCGAGCAGATCAGCGAGCGTAGTGTCCGCGTGTTCGGAAGCAAGCATATCGATACGGCCTATGCGGTTAAACTCGAAGGCTCGCGTCGTGTCGGGCATCGATATGTTTCTGTGGCCGGTGTGCGCGATCCGGTCTTCATCTCCCAGGCAGATACGATCATCGACGCAGTACGCGATCGTGTTACCGACAACTTTCCCGGTGTCACCCCTGACGAATACACCCTTCTGTTTCGCATCTACGGTCGTGATGGTGTTCTCGGACCGATTGAGCCGCTACGCGACGTGGTGCCGCACGAGGTCGGCATAGTCATCGAGGCGGTTGCGGAAACCGCAAACCTCGCGAAGTCGATTTGCGGCTTCGCACGATCCACGATGTTGCATCTGGGTTATCCTGATCGCACTTCAACCGCTGGCAACCTTGCTTTCCCTTACTCTCCATCTGACTTCGATGCCGGTGAGGTCTTCGTGTTCAGCATCTATCATCTCATGCAGATCGACGATCCTACGGCGCTCTTTTCGACCGTGATCGAAGATATCGGTAACGGAAAAGGAGTACGCAAATGAGCGCGAGCCTTATAGATATCGCTACCGTCGTGAGAAGCAAAAACTCTGGTCCCTTCGAGATGACGCTCGACATCATCTTTAATTCGCCTGAAATTTATAATGAAGTGAAGTTGTCCCAAGCTATCGATTCCGGCCTGATTTCGCGGCTCTACGGCGTTTCGGAAGCGGATCGTATCAAGATCATTGCATTCGATCCTGCTTCGGCCATCAAAATTACCTTCCCGCGGCGAATAGCGTCGGGAAACATAGGTGACACAGATATCTATGGGGCACAGCAGCACGCGCCCCTATTGTCATTACAAATCGAAGGGGTGTCCTTCATTGGATAGCGAACGAACGGTCGTCAGCGGCGACGACATCATCCAAAGCGTTGCGGACGCCTTACAGTATATTTCTTACTATCACCCGCCCGACTATATTCGGTATCTCGCGGCGGCATACGAGCGTGAGGAGAGCGCTGCGGCGAAGAACGCCATGGCCCAAATCCTCGTTAATTCTCGCATGGCAGCGTTTGGTCATCGACCAATCTGTCAGGACACCGGACTCGTTGTCGCCTTTGTGAAAGTCGGTATGTCCTTACATATCGATAGCGGGCGCAGCCTTACAGAGTTAATCAACGAGGGAGTTCGGAAGGCTTACCTCGATCCGGATAACCCGTTGCGGGCCTCCGTTGTGCTCGATCCTTTGTCGAGTAGAAGGAACACCCAGGATAACACGCCCGCAGTCGTGCATTTGGATCTCGTTCCGGGAAACGAGATCACATTCACTATAGCAGCCAAGGGCGGCGGTTCTGAGAACAAGGCGCGATTCACGACCCTGAATCCGAGCGCGTCGGTGTCGGACTGGGTCGTTGACACGGTGTCGACTTTGGGAAGCGGCTGGTGTCCGCCTGGCCTGATCGCCGTCGGCGTGGGCGGTAGCGCCGAAAAGGCGATGCTCATGGCGAAGGAGGTACTTAACGATCCTATCGACATGTTTGATCTGCTCGCCCGTGGCACCGCAACGCCGGAAGAGGAGCTTCGGGTAGAGCTCTACCACCGGATTAATGCGTTGGGAATTGGGGCTCAAGGTCTTGGTGGGCTTACGACAGTCGTAGATGTGAAGGTTGCGACACACCCCACGCACGCGGCCTCAAAACCAGTCGCGCTTATTCCTCAGTGCGCGGCCAACCGACATGTGAAATTCACTCTGGATGGCAGTGGCCCCGCGATCTTCGTACCTCCTGATCTTAGAGATTGGCCGGACATAGACTATGGAAGCTCGCTGTCCGCGGACGCACGACGGGTCAACTTGGACACCTTGACTAAGGAAGAGACTGCAACGTGGAGAGCCGGAGAGACCCTATTTCTCTCTGGAAAAATGCTGACAGGCCGCGATGCCGCGCACAAGCGTATGGTGGATCTCATCGACGCCGGCCAGCCGCTCCCAGTGGATCTGCGCGGCCGCACCATCTATTATGTTGGGCCTGTTCGTGCAGTGCGTGATGAGATCGTCGGCCCGGCCGGACCAACAACATCCACGCGCATGGATATGTTCACGGAAAAGGTGCTCGACGCGACAGGGCTCTACGTCATGGTCGGGAAAGCAGAGCGCGGGCCAATCGCGATCGATGCGATCGTAAAACATCGCACGCCTTATCTCATAGCTGTCGGTGGTGCCGCCTATCTAATCTCAAAATCGATCAAGTCCGCCCAGGTTGTAGCTTTCGAGGATCTGGGCATGGAAGCAGTATACGAGTTCGAGGTCGAGGATATGCCTGTCACTATGGCTGTCGATGTTACGGGCGAGTCGATTCACAAGAGCGGACCCGCCAGGTGGCGTAGGGCAATCGGAACGACCTAGCTATTCCTTTTCGTTCGCAATGATCAACAAAAATCGCCGCGCCATTGCTCGCACGAACGACATCCCATGTCCATCAAAGGGGTCTTCATTGTCTATTTCCAAAATCCTTGTCGCCAATCGGTCCGAAATTGCCATTCGCGTGTTTCGCGCGGCAAACGAACTGGGGATCAAAACGGTTGCGATATGGGCGGAAGAGGACAAACTCGCGCTGCACCGGTTCAAGGCGGACGAGAGTTATCAGATCGGTCGTGGGCCGCACCTGGCCCGCGATCTCGGGCCGATCGAAAGCTATCTGTCGATCGAGGAAGTGATCCGCGTCGCCAAGCTCTCTGGTGCCGATGCGATCCATCCCGGTTATGGCCTGCTGTCGGAAAGCCCGGAATTCGTCGATGCCTGTCATGAGGCCGGTATCATCTTCATCGGCCCTAAGGGCGACACGATGCGCCGTCTCGGCAATAAGGTGGCCGCCCGCAACCTGGCGATCGAAATCGGCGTCCCGGTCGTTCCGGCGACCGAACCGCTGCCCGAGGACGAGGCTGAAATCCGCCGCCTCGCCGACGAGATCGGTTATCCCGTCATGCTCAAGGCCTCCTGGGGTGGCGGCGGTCGCGGCATGCGCGCCATTCGCGATCCGAAGGACCTGATCCGTGAAGTGACCGAAGCCAAGCGCGAGGCGAAAGCCGCCTTCGGCAAGGACGAAGTCTATCTCGAAAAGCTGGTCGAGCGTGCCCGCCACGTTGAAAGCCAGGTGCTTGGCGATACCCATGGCAACGTGGTTCACCTGTTCGAGCGCGATTGCTCGGTGCAGCGCCGCAACCAGAAGGTCGTCGAGCGCGCTCCGGCACCTTATCTGACCGAGGCTCAACGCCAGGAACTGGCCGGCTATTCGACCCGGATTGCCGAGGCGACCAACTATATCGGCGCCGGCACGGTCGAATATCTGATGGATATGGATAGTGGCAAATTCTACTTCATCGAAGTCAACCCGCGCATCCAGGTCGAGCACACCGTTACTGAAGTCGTGACCGGCATCGATATCGTCAAGGCGCAGATCCATATCCTCGAAGGCGCTGCGATCGGCACGCCGGAATCGGGTGTTCCGAAGCAGGAGGACATCCGCCTCAACGGTCATGCCCTGCAGTGCCGTATCACCACGGAAGATCCGGAGCAGAACTTCATTCCCGACTATGGCCGCATCACCGGCTATCGCTCGGCCTCGGGCTTCGGCATCCGTCTCGATGGCGGCACGGCCTATCCGGGCGCGGTCATCACCCGCTATTACGATCCGCTGCTGGTCAAGGTCACCGCCTGGTCGCCAAACCCGCAGGAAACCATTGCCCGCATGGACCGCGCGCTGCGCGAATTCCGTATCCGCGGTGTGGCGACCAACCTGACCTTCCTCGAGGCGATCATCGCCCATCCGAAGTTCAAGGATAACAGCTACACCACCCGCTTCATCGACACGACGCCGGAACTGTTCCAGCAGGTCAAGCGTGCGGATCGTGCCACCAAGCTCCTGACCTACCTTGCCGACGTCACGGTCAACGGTCATCCGGAAGCCAAGGGCCGTCCGAAGCCGAATGTCGATGCGGCAAAGCCGATCGTTCCGTATATCGATGCGCCGATTAAGCCCGGTACCAAGCAGAAGCTCGACGAGCTCGGCCCGAAGAAGTTCGCCGAATGGGTGCGCGCCCAAAGCCAAGTCCTGATGACGGACACAACCATGCGCGATGGCCACCAGTCGTTGCTGGCGACGCGCGTGCGCACCTATGATATCGCCCGCGTCGCGGGCACCTATGCCAAGGCGCTGCCGAACCTCTTCTCGCTGGAATGCTGGGGTGGCGCGACCTTCGACGTCTCCATGCGCTTCCTGACGGAAGATCCGTGGGAACGCCTCGCACGGATCCGCGAGGATGCGCCGAACCTGCTGCTGCAGATGCTGCTGCGCGGCGCCAACGGCGTCGGCTACAAGAACTATCCCGATAATGTCGTGAAATACTTCGTCCGTCAGGCGGCCAAGGGCGGCATCGACGTGTTCCGCGTGTTCGACTGCCTCAACTGGGTCGATAACATGCGCGTGTCGATGGATGCCGTCGCCGAGGAAAACAAGATCTGCGAAGCGACGATCTGCTATACCGGCGACATCCTCAATTCGGCCCGCCCGAAATATGACCTGAAATACTATACGGCGCTTGCCGGCGATCTGGAAAAGGCCGGCGCGCACATGATCGCGCTGAAGGACATGGCGGGCCTTTTGAAGCCGGCCGCCGCGACCGTGCTGTTCAAGGCACTGCGCGAGGCGACCGACCTGCCGATCCATTTCCACACGCATGACACGTCCGGCATCTCGGCCGCGACCGTTCTGGCGGCCGTGGAAGCCGGCGTCGATGTCGTCGATGCAGCGATGGACGCCTTCTCGGGCAACACATCGCAGCCCTGCCTCGGCTCGATCGTCGAAGCCTTGTCCGGTTCCGAGCGCGACCCGGGTCTCGATCCCGAGTGGATCCGCCGCATCTCCTTCTACTGGGAAGCGGTGCGCAACCAGTACGCGGCCTTCGAGAGCGATCTCAAGGGACCGGCATCCGAGGTTTATCTGCACGAGATGCCCGGCGGCCAGTTCACCAATCTCAAGGAACAGGCCCGTTCGCTCGGTCTCGAAACCCGCTGGCATCAGGTGGCGCAGGCCTATGCCGACGCCAACCAGATGTTCGGCGATATCGTCAAGGTGACGCCGTCCTCCAAGGTGGTCGGCGACATGGCGCTGATGATGGTGTCCCAGGACTTGACGGTTGCCGATGTCGAAAATCCGGCCAAGGACGTCTCCTTCCCGGAATCGGTCGTGTCCATGTTGAAGGGCGATCTCGGCCAGCCTCCGGGCGGATGGCCGGAAGGCCTGCAGAAGAAGGCGCTGAAGGGCGAGAAGCCCTACACCGCCGTTCCCGGCTCGCTGCTGGCGCCGGCCGATCTCGATGCCGAGCGCAAGACGGTCGAGGAAAAGATCGGTCGCGAGGTCTCCGACAACGAGTTCGCTTCCTATCTCATGTATCCGAAGGTCTTTACCGAATACGCGCTGGCGGCCGATACCTACGGTCCGGTCTCGGTCCTGCCGACGCCGGCCTATTTCTACGGTCTTTCGGCCAGAGAGGAACTGCTGCCGGAGCTGGAAAAGGGCGTTTCTCTCGTCGTGCTGCATCAGGCGACCAGCGAGCCGGACGAGCAGGCCATGGTCAAGGTGTTCTTCGAGATCAACGGCCAGCCGCGCCTGATCAAGGTTCCCGACCGCAACCGGTCGGCATCCAGCGCCGCGCGCCGCAAGGCCGATCTCGGCAATGCGGCCCATCTCGGCGCACCGATGCCCGGCGTCATCTCCACCGTGTCCGTCACGTCGGGCCAGACCGTCAAGTCCGGCGACGTGCTGCTTTCCATTGAGGCGATGAAGATGGAAACCGCGCTCCATGCCGAGAGGGACGGCACGATTGCCGAGGTTCTCGTCAGGACCGGCGACCAGATCGACGCTAAGGATCTTCTTATCGTGTTTCGCGGCGCGGAGGCGTGATCTAACGCTTGGAACGCCTCGCTACTGCCTGACCGACCATCGCCAACGTTTTCCGAAGGAATGAACGTTCACGACCCCTGATTTCTAGTCTTTGACCAAGGGCGCTCCAACTGGGGCTGAAGCGAAAAAGGCGTTTGACATCGTACTGCCAAAACCTGCACAAATCGCGATGCTCGAACAGGCGTTTCGCCGACCGAGTCGCTCGGACATCGACGTCGCAAGCCATTTGGACTCGCCTAACCTTCCCGACATCACGGTTCATGAAACTAACGATGCGGAAGCCACCGCGAAGCGAGATGAATTCCTGAAGCGCTGGCATTCATACGCCGAAGCCGCGCAGTGAACAATTCCTCCCGAGAACTGGCGTCCCCGGCTAATGGTCATCCAGCCGGGAGATCGAGACAGGAGAGCCTGTCCAGGTGCAGGAATACTGTCCGCAAACTACCGGCCAACTGCGAGCATTTTTGGCACCGGCCGGCATGCGCGTCGCCTCTCGATTACACCGGGGCTATGCGCGATTGCCCTCACTGATCAGTGTTGGTATGATGCACCATCTACAGTTGGAACAACCATTAGCGCCACGAATTAGCGGCTGAATAGGCCACATGACGAAGCGCGGACAGAGATATCCAAAGCTGCTTAGCGATGCAGAGCCCATGCACGAAAGGTTACCGTTCTGCACCATCGTAGTCATTGCCACGCTGGCGCGTCTGTTCTGCCTGACGGAGGATCTGCTGACGCTGATCGTCCTAGGCAGCCTTCGAGGCACCGGCATGCTCTCGCGCCGTGCGGGAAGCGCTGCCGGCGGCTATTGCCTGCTGCTGGGTGGCGATCGCAGGATCGACGGCTGTCGGCGCTGGCTGGTCGTGAGTGCCGGCCTCGTCAACAAGCGCCGCCGGCGGCATTCCCCCTGCCCCCGTTGTGTCGTTGAACGGGCTCGTCTGCTGCATGTCACAGCGCTGATCTTCGAACAGTGCGGAGATCTCGTGACGCATTTCCTCGATCGACGCTTCGCGTGCGCTGTTGTCGACCATCGTCAGGCGATCCATGGATTTATTCGCCCGCGAAACGCGTTCGTCAAACTGCTCCAAGATAAGGGCATGGCCTCTGCAGTCGCAGGCGATCCTGTCCCTCGTTTCGACCGGGCTCGGCCTAGCGGTCGTGCCAAGCAGCGCGGCCAACGTAAGCTTCGGAAATATCGTCTTCCGGAAGATCAGGCTGCGTCGGCTCGACGACAAGCTTCTACGCGCAGACCTCGTGGCGGCATGGAAGCCCGAGACACGCAATGATGCCCGGGCCTTCCTTCTGGACATCGTGAAGTCCATGCCGCCAGGCTGATCGTGTCAGCCGGCTTCCTCCTGAAAGGCCTCTTCCCGCTTGGCGCGAAGGCTCGGCACGAGAACGAGCATCAGAAGCAGGATGGCGAAGCCGATCAGCGTGGCGCTGATGGGCCGCTGCGCGAAAACCATCGGATCGCCATGCGAGATCATCATGGCCCGTCGCAGGTTTTCCTCCAGCATCGGGCCGAGGATGAACCCGAGAAGCAGCGGCGCCGGCTCACAGTCGAGCTTGCGCATGACGTAGCCGAGCGCCCCGAAGATCGAGAGCAGGACGATGTCGAAGGTCGAATTGCTCAGGCTATAGACGCCGATCGTGCAGAAGGCGAGGATGGCAGGATAAAGGTAGTGATAGGGCACCGCGATCATCTTCACCCACAGGCCGATCAGCGGCAGGTTGAGGATGAGCAGCATCACATTGCCGATCCACATCGAAGCGATGATGCCCCAGAACAGGGCGGGCTGCTCCGTCATGACGGAGGGTCCCGGCTGAATTCCCTGGATGATCATCGCACCGATCATCAGCGCCATGACCGGGTTCGACGGGATGCCGAGCGTCAGCATGGGGATGAACGAGGTCTGCGCACCGGCGTTGTTCGCCGATTCCGGCCCCGCCACGCCTTCGATCGCACCCTTGCCGAACCGCTCGGGGTTTCTCGAGAGCTTCTTTTCGACGGCGTAGGATGCGAAGGAGGCAAGCATCGCGCCACCACCCGGCAGGATGCCGAGAACGGAGCCGAGGCCCGTGCCGCGCAGGACCGGCGCCACCATGGACCGCAGGTCCTTCATCGTGGGCAGCAGGCCGGTCACCTTGCCGCTCAGGATGGAGCGACTGTCCTCCTTGTCGCCAAGGTTCGACAGGATTTCGCCGATGCCGAACACGCCCATGGCGACGACGACGAAATTGATCCCCTCGACCAGTTCCATATAGTCGAACGTGTAGCGCATCTGGCCTGTGTTCACGTCCGTGCCGACCATGCCAAGCAGCAGGCCGAGCACGATCATGCCGACCGCATGCAGCATCGAGCCGGACGCCAGCACGAGGGACGCGACGAGGCCGAGCAGCATGAGCGCGAAATAATCGGCCGGCCCGAATTCGAGCGCGAGATCGGCGAGCGGCGGCGCAAACAGCGCGATCAGGAAGGTGGCGATCGTGCCGGCGACGAAGGAGCCGATCGCGGCGGAGGCGAGCGCCTTGCCGGCCTGCCCCTGACGCGCCATCTGGTAGCCGTCGATCGCCGTCACGACCGAGGCGGATTCGCCCGGAAGATTGACGAGAATTGCCGTGGTCGAGCCGCCGTACTGGGCGCCGTAATAGATACCGGCCAGCATGATCAGCGAGGATTCCGGCGGCAAGCCGAAGGTGACCGGCAACAGCATGGCGATCGTTGCCGTCGGCCCCAGACCGGGCAGAACGCCGATCGCGGTTCCGAGAAACACGCCGATGAAACAGTAGAGCAGATTGTAGAGCGTGCCGGCAGTCTCGAAGCCGAGCAGGAGATTTGCGAATGTTTCCATGATATCAGCCAAAAACTGTGCCGAAGAGCGGCATCGGAACGCCGAGGCCTTCCACGAAGAGCCCGATGCACGCTGCGATGAAGCAGACGAGAAGCGCGAGCGATTTCAAGGACAGGGAGAACCGGCTGCTCCCCATCGCGCTCATGAGGATCATGAGCGGCAGGGCCACGATCAGGCCGACGAATGGCAGGACAAGCGCGAAGAGCGCGGTGCTGCCGATGACGAGGGCGAACCCTTTCCAGTAGATGGTGCGAAGCGGCCCGGGCTCGCCATCGCCGCCACGGATGAAGGCACGACCGAGGGTAAGAAGACCGATGCCGATCAGGATGTATCCGAGGACGATCGGGAAGAACCCGGCATCCATCTCGGTCAGCGACCCGAAACCGTAATCCTGCCCCATGATCACGGCGACGGCGCCGAATGCCACATAGAGGATACCGGTCAGGAGCTCTTTTTGATTGAAGACACTGCTGTTCATGTGCACTCCGCAGGACGGGCGCCACAGGTGTCCATCGGAAACCCGCAGCGCCCGAAAAAGTCGGTTATCAGTTGACGGTGGCGCCGGACGACTTGGCCGCGGCTTCCCAGTTCTTGATCTCGGATGCGATGAACGCCGTATATTCCTCCGGCGTGTTGCCGCCGACGATATAGCCCTTGGCTTCGAGCGCCTGCTTCAGCGTCGGCTCGTTGAGGACGGCCACCATCTCCTTGTGAAGCCGCTCGACGATTTCAGGCGGCAGGCCCGCAGGCGCGGAAAGCCCCGTCCAGGACATCGCCGAAAAGCCGGGATAGCCTGACTCGGCGATTGTCGGCGTGTCGAGATAGAGCTTGTTTCGCTCCGGGCTGGCGACCGCCAGAATACGCAGCTTGCCCGCCTGGATATGCGGCAGCACGACATCCTGATTGACGAACAGCATCGGCACCTGACCACCCAGCACGTCGGTGATTGCCGGGCCGCCGCCCTTGTAAGGGATGTGCTTGATGTCGAGGCCGGCGGCAACCTTCAGCATCTCCATCGCGAGATGGCCGGACGCGCCGTTGCCCGAGCTTGCGAAATTGTACTTGCCCGGGTTCGCCTTGATCAGATCGATGAATTCCTTGAAGGTCTTCGCCGGAAAATCGGGGTTGACGACAAGAACGTTCGGGCCTGCGGCGAACATCGTGATATGCGTGAAATCCTTGACGCTATCGAACGGCATTTTCTTGTAGAGGCTCGGATTGATGGCATTCGAGCCCACGCCGGTCAGCCCGATCGTATTGCCGTCCGGCTTTGCCCGTGATAGGAGCGACAGGCCGATATTGCCGTTGGCGCCAGGGCGGTTTTCCACCACGACGGTCTGGCCGAGCCGCTTCGACAGGGCCTCCGCCATGATCCGCGAGTTCGCGTCGCTCGTGCCGCCCGGCGGGAACGGTGCGATGAAGGTGATCGTGCCGGATGGCCATTCCTGCGCGTTCGCATCCGCCGGGCTGAACGGCAAGCCTGCGGCAAGCGCCCCTGCCAGTCCCGCGAGAACCGCGCGTCGTTTGAAAAGATGTTTCATGGAACCTCCCTGTGTTGTTCGGTAGCCGGATACACTTGCATCGGCCCCGCCTCCATGGACGCCGGCCGCTCCTGAAGTTGCCGACGATCCTCCCCTTGATCACGCGCTAATCTTGATGGATGCCGCGTCCACGAACAATGACACACAGCAAGCCTGCACCATTACCGTCTCACAATATGGACTTTTGGGAGAAATTACTGCTCGTGGCGGCACACGGAAGCATGTAACGTAGCGATATCGAAGACGTGACTTCAAATTATGAGATGGGAAGAGGGCGCGCCCTTTATCGGCAAGCACACCCGCCCTCCATCGACAACTTTACGGAATTCCATGCTGCACGACGACAGGACCACGTATCTCACCGGCATCGGACTGAAGATCGGGGCAACGTTTTTCACCGCTGCGACGATCGCGGCGGCCAAGCTCCTGGGCGACGACATCCCCCTTGGCCAGATCGTTTTCGCCCGCGCCTTCCCGACGCTGCCGATCGTTTGCTTCTTCCTTGTCTCGAAAGGCACCATGCTCCAGTCGCTTCGCACGCGCGAGCCGTTCAGCCATCTGTTCCGGGGCCTGATCGGCGGCCTGGGAATGCTTGCCTGGTTTTCCGCCGTCCAGCGGCTGCCTTTGTCCGATGCCCAGGCGATCGCCTTCGCGAGCCCGCTGATCGGCGTCATCCTCGCCGTGGTGATGCTGAAGGAAAAGGTGCAGGTCTACCGGTGGAGCGCCGTCGTGATCGGATTTCTCGGCGTCACCATGATCCTGTCAGAACATCTTTTCGTCGGCCAGATTTCCGATCGTGATCCGCTGGGCGCGCTTTTAGCCCTCGTGTACGCCGGGCTGCTGGCGCTGGCATCGATCCAGATTCGCAGGATGACCAGTTCGGAAAAAACGGAGACCATCGTTCTCTACTTTGCGCTCGCGACAAGCCTGTTCGGCCTGATGACGCTGCCGTTCGGCTGGGTGGTTCCCGACCTTCGCCAGGCGCTGCTGCTGCTCTTCACCGGCATTGCCGGCGCTGCGGCGCAATTGATGCTGACCCATGCTCTGAAGTTTTCGGAAGCGTCGGCGCTCGCGCCGTTCGACTACGTGTCCATGCTCTGGGTCATCGCCTTCGGCATCCTCATCTTCGACGAGATACCCACGGGCGCCGTCCCCGTCGGCTCGGCGATCATCGCCGCCTCGGGGATTTTCGTCATGCTGCGGGAACGGGCGCTTCGACGGCGCGGACGGCTGTAAGGCTACAGCCTGTAGACAAGCAACTGTCCCGAAAGCGGCGCGTTGTCGAGAACTTCCCTTGCGAGGCCGACACGCGCCGACGTGATAAACAGGCTCCGATTGTCCTCGCCGCCGAATGCAAGGCCGGTCGGGCGCGGCACGGGCAAGGCCGCGACATGCTCGATTTCCCCTTCGCCCGAGATGCGCGCGACGCTCCAGCCGTCATAGAGCGCGACCCACAGCCGCCCGCCCGGATCGATCGCGATGGCACGCGGCTCACCCGAGACACGCGCGATACGACTGAAAACCCGGGGCGCCTTCGCGCCGGACTGGAGACTGTAGATGGTTCCCTTCTGGGCATCCGCGGCAAACAGCGACGAACCATCGGGCGCCCAGGCAAGGGCGACGACCTGGCCGTTGAGCGACCATGAATTGCCGTCAGGTCCCTCTATCCGGCTTCCCTCGCCCTCCCTGATCGAGCGCCAGATCGCGCCGGAGGGATGGACCGCCGTCGCAAGCAGGTCGATTTCGGCGCGCTCGGCCGATGTCGATATCTTGCCGCCTGACAGGATGGTCTTGTCGCCCGGCAGCCAGACGTGCAATGCGCCGTTGACGAAACTCACCGCGCGGACCGGCCCATCCTGGGGCAGCGAATGCGACTTGAATGCCGTCGGGCCTGCCTCGAACACGGCAGGCCCGAGCCGATCGATCCACAGGACCGACTGCCGCGCGTGGTCCCACACAGGATCGCTGCCGTAGAATGCCAGCTTGCCGGCTTTCGGGTGCGCCATCGGATGCCCGGAGGTCACGGCGACATGCTCGCCGCCGCCTCGCATCTGCGCGCTGATGTTGCGCGCGACAAGCGCGATCTCAGGGCCGAGTTGCTCCACCCTTTCGCTGGTCAGCCGCCATACGGGCCCGGCGACGCTAATCGCGGCCACCGGCTTGCCCGCGTGATCGAGGATCGCGGCGCCGACGCAGCGGTTGCCGGCGATAATTTCTTCGTCTTCGATCGCGTAGCCTCGATGCCTCACGATCGCCAGGTGAAGCTTCAAATGCGCCGGTTGAATGATCGTGTTTGCGGTGAAACGCTCAAGTTCCTGGTCCCCCACGAGACGTTCCATTTCGGCCTCTGGCAGAAACGCCAGGATCGCCTTGCCCTGGCTTGTGCAGTGAAGCGGCTTGCGGATCCCAAGTCGCGCCGCAGACCGGACAGGGTGCGTGCCTTCGAATTTGCCAAGCGCCATCATCGCACCGTCATGAGGAACGGCTAGATAGGCCGTCTCTCCGGTCATGTCGCGCAATCGGCGCAATTCGCCACTCGCGATCGCCGCAAGATCCGGTCCCGACCAGACGTTTTGGGCAAGCTCTAGGAAACGGTATCCCAGCGTGTAGCCCTGCGCCACCGGATCAAGCCTGAGATACCCATTCGCTGTAATGGCAGAAAGGATGCGGTAGAGCGTGGGACGTGCCCATCCCGTTTCACGAGCAAGCTGGGGTATACTGACGTGTCCAGGCGCAGCGCCGACAATGTCTATCAGTTGAAAAGCTTTGTCGATGAGCGCTGCACCTTTAACGGTCTCCTTCTCCGGCTTCTCAGTCCACTCAACATTCATGCCAATTTCCCTGTCCATAATATGAGATAAACGCCGGCCTGAAATTCTGTTTTGCTTCAATTCCGTCCGTATCATGGATATATCATAGCTCATCAACCTGAACTTGGGTAGGCCATGCAATGGATATGAAAATGGGCGGAAAATATCAGATCCAACACGAAATCGATGTTCCTACATCAGTCATCAGCAGGCTCAAGGAATGCTCCAGCGGCTCCTTGACGACGGAGCTTTTCAAAAAGGGATTGCGTCAATGCTTCCTCGTAGGCCTCAAGCCTATGAACACTGAGGCCGCACGTTTTGCTGGCGAGGCTTTCACATTGAGGATGATCCCAGCGCGTGAGGATCTCGATACGATTGATACGCTGAAGCCGCATCCAAACAAGGACAACCTTCAATGGGAAGCCGTCGAGAACATCGGCGAGGGACAAGTGTTGGTCATCGATAGCAGGAACGATCCGCGAGCCGCATCGGCTGGCGCGATGTTGCCAACGCGCATGAAGATGCGTGGAGCCGCTGCGATCGTCACCGACGGTTCTTTCCGCGACGGGCAGGAACTGGCTCAGCTGGACTTCCCGGCTTATGGCCAAATGGTGGTGGCTTCGACACGCCTCTCCTATCATCGCGTTGCTGATCTTCAGGTTCCAATCGCGTGCGCGGACGTTGCGGTCTATCCGGGCGATATAATCGTCGGGGACGGCGACGGTATCACAGTCATCCCGCGCCATCTCGCCGCGGAAATGGCAGACCTTTGCGAAAAGCGGGACGAGCTCGAAAAATATCTGTCTTACCGGGTGGGCTCGGGTGAGGCGCTCTATGGCGTCTATCCGCCGACGGACCAAACACGCGCCGATTTCGCGGCGTGGAAGGCCGCAGGCTCCAAGCCAGAAGACGCGCCGACGATTCGCGCGGGAAAGTAAAAAATGAGCAAGCTGACCCCCACGCAGATGGAGAAGACCATCCGCGACTATTTCGCGGCCTGCAATGCCGCGGACTATAATGGCCTCGTCAACAGTTTCACGCCCGACGGTGTCCACTATTTCCCGCCCGGCCTGCCGGATATCCCCTGGCGCGGCGCCGACACGATCGCGCGCAAGTGGATCTGGTGCATCGAGAACCTCGGCTCCCAATGGACCATCGAGAAGGTCCTGTGCTCGTCAACCGAGCCGGAGGCCGTCATCGAATGGACCCATTGGAAGAACAAGGCGGGTACCGCACTTCGCGGTGACGAGTGGTACATCTTCGACGAGGAGACGGGCCGGATCAAGGAAATCCGCGCCTATTACGCCTCGCCCGCCGACTCGTCGGTCGCCATCTCGCAATTGTATGATTTCGACTATGCGGGGCGAGGTTATCACCTCGAGTCGCCATAAGGCCTCCCAAGGCAATGCGGCCCCGCGTCTTCGTGCCCGGCACGGGCGCGGGGCCGATGACATGATTTGAGGAATTCGAACCAGGGAGAAGCGCCATGGGAGAGGCGACAGCGCCGCGCGCGGGCTTTTACAGATACATCGCTCTTGCTCTGATCACCATCGTGCTGGCATTCAGCACCGGCGACCGCGCAACGCTTTCCGTCGCGGGACCGGGGCTCACGAGTGAGCTCGGCATCAGCAAGATCGAACTCGGCTGGATATTTTCGGCCTTCGCCTGGGCTTACGTTCTCGGGCATCTGCCGGCCGGATGGCTCGTCGATAAGCTCGGCGCGAAACGCACGGTCTTCTACGGGCTGATCCTCTGGTCGGCGGCTACCTTCCTCGCCGGTTTCGTGACACACGTCGCGTTCCCGTTCATCGCGCTGCTGTGCCTGCGCGTCCTGTTGGGGATATTCGAGTCACCCGTTGGTCCTGCATCCGGCCGCATCATCGCCGCATGGTTTCCGTCGAGCGAACGCGGCATCGCGGGCGCCGTCTTCAACAGCGCGCAATATCTCTCGCTGGCGATTTTCACGCCGCTGATGGGATGGCTGAACCATCTGTTCGGGTGGGAACACGTCTTCACCGTGATGGGCGGGCTGGGCTTCATCCTGGCAATCGGATGGTGGCGCTTCTACCACGTCCCCAAAAAGCATCCCAAGGTAAGGACGAACGAAATCGCCTATATAAGGGCGGGTGGCGGCCTCGTGGACCTCGGCGACGAACCGCGCGACAAAACGGAAGCCGCCAAGGGTCCGACGAGCGGTCAGATATTCGCGCTGTTTCGCAGCCGTATGCTGGTAGGCATCTTCATCGCGCAATACTGCATCACAGCTATCACCTGGTTCTTTGTCTCTTGGTTTCCTACCTACCTCGTGGAGGGCTTGGGCCTCGACATTCTCTGCGCCGGTTTCGTCGCGTCCATCCCTGCGATCGCAGGATGCATCGGCGGCGTCTCCACGGGCTTCTTCTCCGATTGGTTGCTCAAGCGGACGGGTTCGCTGAGCATCGCGCGCAAGACGCCGATCACCATCGGGCTCCTGCTGACAGGCGCCATGATCCTGTGCAACTATGTCACGTCCGAATTTATGGTCGTCGTCCTGATGTCGCTCGCCTTCTTCGGCAAGGGCTTCGGATCGCTCGGCTGGACGGTGATCGCCGATACCGCGCCGCGCGAAATCATCGGCGTGACCGGCGGCGTTTTCAACGCGATCGGCAACACTGCCGGCATCGTGACGCCGCTCGTCATCGGTTATCTGGTGGCGGGATCGGGCTCGTTCGCCAACGCGCTGCTGTTCGTGGGTCTCCACGGCATCGTGGCCGTCTTCAGCTACTGGGTCATCGTCGGCCCGATCAAGCGGGCGGAACTGGAAACCGGACCGTCTTCGGATGACGCGATCGCGTCCTACGGCGCGAGCAAGTCCTGAAATGACGAAACGCATAAAGACACCCGACACGCTCAGAAGCGCCCGCTGGTTCGCGAGCGACGATTTCCGCAGCTTCAATCATCGCTCGCGCATGATGCAGCTCGGTCTTGATCTCGACGACCTGAACGGCAAACCGATGATCGCCATCATCAACACCTGGTCGGACATCAACCCGTGTCATGCGCATTTCCGCGAGCGGGTCGAGGACGTCAAGCGCGGCGTCGCCAAGGCGGGCGGCGTTCCGTTCGAGCTGCCGGCCATTTCCCTGTTCGAGAACCTGTTGAAGCCGTCGGCGCTTCTGTTCCGCAATCTTCTCGCCATGGAAGTGGAAGAGATGGTGCGGGCCTATCCGATCGACGGTGTCATCCTGATGGGTGGCTGCGACAAGTCGACGCCGGGCCTTCTCCTCGGCGCGACCAGCATCGGCCTGCCTGCGATCTTCGTTCCGGCCGGTCCCATGCTGCGCGGCCACTGGCGCGGCAAGACGCTCGGTTCGGGCTCCGATGCCTTCAAATATTGGGACGAGCGGCGGCTGGGCACGATCAGCGACAAGGACATCGGCGACATCACCGCGGGCATCGCGCGGTCCTACGGCACCTGCATGACCATGGGCACGGCGAGCACGATGACGGCGATCGCCGAAGCGATCGGAATGACGCTGCCCGGCGCCTCGGCGATCCCCGCGGTCGATTCCGCCCATATCCGCATGTGCTTCCATGCGGGCCAACGTGTCGTCGCTATGGTTTGGGAAGATCTCACGCCCGCGAAGATCCAGTCGCGCGAAGCTTTTCTCAACGGCATTACCGTGGCGATGTCGATGGGCTGTTCCACCAACGCCATCGTTCACGTGCTGGCGCAGGCGCGCCGCGCGGGACAGGATATCTCGCTCGACGACTTCGACAGGCTGAGCCGCGAGGTGCCGGTCATCGCAAACGTGCGCCCGAGCGGCGACACGTACCTCATGGAGGATTTCTATTACGCGGGTGGTCTGCCGGCGCTCATGAACCGGATGCGCGATCAGCTTCATCTCGGCGAGATGACCGTCAACGGCAGGACAATCGGCGAGAACATCGCGGACGCCACCGTTCATGACGACGACGTCATCCGCCCGCTCGATAATCCGATCTATGCCGAAGGCGCGCTCGCCGTGCTGCGCGGCAACCTGGCACCCGATGGCTGCGTCATCAAGCCGAGCTCCTGCGATCCCCGGTTCCTGACGCATACCGGCCCGGCGCTCGTCTTCGACGACTACGCGACATTGAAGGCGCAGATCGACAGCGACGATCTCGACGTCACCGCCGAGCATGTCATCGTGCTGCGCAACGCTGGCCCGCATGGCGGGCCGGGCATGCCGGAATGGGGCATGGTTCCGATCCCGAAGAAGCTCCTGAAGCAGGGTGTCCGCGATATGGTCAGGATTTCCGACGCACGCATGTCCGGCACCAGCTACGGCGCGTGCATCCTGCATGTATCGCCGGAAAGCTTTATCGGCGGACCGCTCGCGCTCGTGCGCACCGGCGACATGATCCGGATCGACGTCCCCGCACGCAGTCTCGACCTGCTCGCCTCCGACCAGGAAATCGCTACCCGCAGAGAGCAATGGGTGGCACCGCAACCGCGTTACGAACGCGGCTATGGTTGGATGTTCTCGCGTCACATACAGCAGGCGCATGAAGGCTGCGATTTCGATTTCCTGCAGACGTCCCACGGCCGGCCCGTGGACGAGCCTGCCATCTTCTGAGGAGAACACCCGATGCATTTCGCCATCATCGCCCGCGACAGCAAGACCCCCGGAACCCTCGAAAAACGCCTCGCGTCGCGGCCCGAGCATATGGAAGGCCTCAAGACTATGAAGGCGGACGGGCGCGTGGTCGATGGCGGCGCCATGCTGGACGGAGACGGCAACATGGTCGGGTCCGTCATGCTGCTCGACTTTCCCGACCGCGCCGCGCTCGACGCCTATGTCGCCACCGAACCCTACAAGCGCGATGGCGTCTGGGGCGAGGTCGATATCATCGAGATGCGCCTGGTCGATTGGAAAAAGCTGATGGGACAGAGCTGACATCCATCTGCCGCAGAATCCGATTTGAAGACATCACCGAACACTGGAGTAATCCCCATGGAACTGGGCGAACAGATCATCAACCCGACCGAACAGAGGCTTCGCCTGTCGACGCAATACGGCGTCAAGCACCTCGTCATCGACAGCCGCCCGAACGAGCAGCTGAAGAACGATGACGGCGCCTGGGATGCCGCCAAGGTCAAGGCGCAGCGGCAATGGGTCGAAGGCTTCGACATGTCGCTCGACGTTCTCGCGCTCGACGTCGATTCCATCCTGCTGGACAGCATCCACAATCCGGAAAAGGCGAAGAAGACCGGCGAGCGCCTGCGCAAGGACATCCGGGCCGCGGCCGATGGCGGCGTTCCCATCCTCAAGTACAATCTCCAGATGGTCGGCATCACCCGCACCGGCTTCGTCGAGGGTCGCGGCGGCGTTCGCGGCAGTGCCTTTCAGGCGAAGCAGTACGACGCCGATGCCGACGCGAAATTCTCGTACTGGGGCGTCGGCCATCCCGGCGCTGACCAGCACGGCTCCGACATCGCCGCCAACGCGCTCGGCACCAGGGAAGCAGTTGGACAGGTTCGCGGCGACCAGTCGGGCGGCGTGAGCGAACGCCAGGGCTGGGATGCGCTCGAATTCTTCGTCGAGCAGGTCATTCCGACGGCTGGAGAGGCAGGCATCCGTCTCGCCGCGCATCCGCACGATCCGGCCTACCCGCCGGGCGGCCTCAACGGCGTCGAACATGTCGTCGGCTCGATCGAAGGTATCCGCCGCTTTCTCGACATCGCGCCGGAAAGCAAGGCACATGGCCTCAATTTCTGCCAGGGAACGGTCGCGGAAATGTCCGAGGATCCATCCGACTACGTCGTCAAGGCGATCCGCGAGTTCGGTGGCCGCGACCGCATCTACATGGTCCACTTCCGCAACATCAAGGGTGGCTACCTGGACTTCTCGGAATGCTTCCCGGACGACGGCAGCGTCGACATGGCGGCATCGATCCGCGCCTACAGGGACGTCGGCTACACCGGCATCCTGTGCCCCGACCATGTTCCCGTTTCCGATCTCGACCCCGCGCGCGAACGCTTCTTCGGCTTCGCGCTCGGCTATACGCGCGGCCTGCTACACGCCATCCCCGCCTGAAATCGATCAAAGGATAGAACCAATGACCCTGACCGGCACATTGCTGATAGGCGGCGCGGAGACGCGCGGCACGAACGGCGAAATCTTCGCCATCGAGGCCACGAGCGGCGACAAGCTCCCGGTTTCCTTCGGAGGCGCGACGGAGACGGACCTCGAACAGGCGGCGTCCCTGGCCTGGGCCGCGTTCCAGACCTATCGTGAAACGCCGCTGGAAGAGCGGGCGATGTTTCTCGAAACGATCGGCGCCAACATCCTCGATCTCGGCGACGCGCTGGTCGAGCGGGCCATGGCGGAAACGGGCCTGCCGAAGGGTCGGATCGAGGGCGAGCGCATGCGCACCGTCAACCAGTTGAGGATGTTCGCCGCCGAAGTCCGGTCCGGACGCTTCCTCGAACGCCGCGCGGACGCAGCCGATCCGGCGCGCACGCCGCCGAAGCCGGACCTCAAGCTGCGCAACATCCCGGTCGGGCCGGTCGCCGTTTTCGGCGCCTCCAACTTCCCGCTCGCCTTCTCGGTCGCCGGCGGCGATACGGCGTCGGCGCTTGCCGCCGGATGCCCGGTCATCGTCAAGGCGCATTCCGCGCATCCCGGCACATCCGAACTGGTCGGCCGCGCGGTCGCCAGGGCGGTCGCCGACTGCGGCATGCCAGCGGGCACCTTCGCGCTGCTTCATGATTCCGGCCGCACGATCGGTCAGGGGCTTGTCGCCGACAGGCGCATTCGCGCCGTCGGGTTCACGGGATCTCGCGGTGGCGGCACGGCGCTGATGAAGATCGCCGCGGCCCGGCCGCAGCCGATCCCGGTTTATGCCGAAATGAGCAGTATCAACCCCGTTATCCTGCTGCCGGAAGCTCTGAAGGCGCGCGGCGCGTCGATCGGCACCGCGTTCGTCGGATCGCTGACGCTTGGCGCCGGCCAGTTCTGCACCAATCCCGGCCTGATCGTCGCTCTGGAAGGCGAAGGGCTGGATGCGTTTCGTGATGCCGCGAAGGTGGCCGTCGAGCGGGCCGGAGCTCAGACGATGTTGACGCCTGGGATATGTAATGCGTTCGTACGGGGAACTCAGTCATTAAATTCCAACGCAAAGGTGAGGACACTGGCGATCGGAATGAGAGGCTCCGAAAATCAAGGACAGGCGGTATTATTCGAAACGACTGCCGCGGACTTTCTGTCTGACCACACCATGCAGGAGGAGATGTTCGGGGCCGCTTCTCTCGTCGTGAAATGCAAGACCCAGTTTGAGCTTTTCGAAGTTTTGAGCGCTTTGGAGGGGCAACTGACTGCCGCTGTTCATTTAGACGACGGCGACCATGCCTTCGCGGTCAAGCTGATTCCCGAACTCGAACTCCTCGCCGGGCGCGTGGTAGTCAATGGTTTCGGGACAGGCGTCGAGGTATGGCAGCAATGGTGCATGGCGGGCCGTACCCATCGACCTCTGACGGCCGATCCACTTCGGTTGGCACGATGGCAATCTACCGCTTCCTTAGGCCCGTTTGCTATCAGGACATCCCTGCGGATCTCTTGCCGGTGCTTGTCAGCAACTGACATTTTCGAACGTAAGGCGGCCGCGAGGGATCGGGGCGCCTTACGCATAAATTGTGTGGCGCGCCGACCGCAGTTACACCGTACTTCGCCTAGGTCTGATGGCGCGCATACAGCTTGCACCCGATCACAACTTTGAAAGTGTTGCACCGAAAAGAGCAGGCTTTCAGGAATGCTCGTCAACTGGCTAATCAGGTCCCGGTATCTCTTGTTCGGATCGATATCCTTTAACAGATCGGGGTGAATCGCTTTTACCTAAAGCTCGAGAGCTACGATGTTGTAGTGTGGTCATAGAACTGGTGACAGACACGACGGACGTTTCCACCCTGAACCGCCTTGATAGATTTGTCCCCTCGCGTTCTGACAACTGCCGCATCGACGCCTTAACTTGTTCGTTTGTGGTCCCTTGGCCGAACGGTACCGCCTTAATTCCTTTGTTTGTCCTTTGAGAACTGGGGACAACGTAGACATCAGGTATTCGGTCGAGAAGCAAAGTTTCAAGAGCTACGTCGCCGTAGCGCTGAAAGGAGGTGAAAACCGACCGGTCCAGCCGTAGGCACCTTTGGCGACGGGCAAATTGCATGTCTATTATGTGGATGGCGGCCGTCAAAACTTGCTTCAAATGCCGCCAATCGTCGAACATCCAACCCCTATTATCACATTGTGATACTTGAGCGGGCGAACGATGGTTGACGTGCTGGCATATGCCGCCTGCGAAATGTATGAAGTGCTCTTGGATGACGTGGAGGTCATCTTCGGAGGAGAATCACATGAAAAATACCATTGGGTTTGAAAGCCGCTCTCGAGTTTTGACGGCATTTCTGGCGCTAACCTCAACGTGCGCATTCTCGGTACCAGTCAGCGTTTCCGCACAGCCGCAACAGATCAACATTATCGATGTTGCCGGCAACCTCGCACTCACTCAGAAGATATTTGAAAATTACAAGGCCGCTCATCCTGACGCGATCTCTCGGTTCACATTTACCAAGGCACCAGCGCCGGAACTCGCTGGGAAGCTGCAGGCGATGCAGAATGCCGGGCGTCTGGATGTCGACATCGTACTAACCGGCACCGATGGGCTCGCAGCTGGTATGGAGACCGGCGTTTGGGAAGACCTGACCGCCTCTACCAGCACATTTGGAAATCCGGACGATATCCTGTCACCTGGCGCCATCGGGCTGCAGAAGCTTGCGAAGATGAATGGCATCGTCATTGCCTACTCTCAGCAAGGTCCTTTCATCGAATATGCTCCCGACCGGGTAAAAGCGGCGCCGACAACAGCACAGGACCTGCTTGCTTGGTGCAAGGCTAATCCGAACAAGCTGGTTTACGCACGGCCGGCCAATTCTGGCGCGGGTAGAACGTTTCTGATGGGTCTGCCCTACATTCTTGGAGACAAGGACCCTAAGGATCCTGTCGCAGGCTGGGATAAGACATGGTCCTACCTCAAGGATTTGAACTCCTGCATCGAGTATTATCCATCCGGGACCACGGCCGCCTTTAAGGAATTCGCAAACGGAACCCGTGATCTGATCGTCACAACCATGGGCTGGGATATCAATCCGCGCGCACTGGGGATCGTTCCTGCCGAGGCTGAGGTCAAAATGCTCGACAACACGACGTTCGTCGGCGACGGTCAGTTTTTTGCAGTTCCAAAGGGTCTTTCAGACGAGAAGAAAAAGGTCGTTCTCGACATCCTGAAATTCGCCCTTCAGAAGGATCAGCAAGCCATCATCTACGACAGCGGATACCTCTATCCCGGGCCGTCAGTCAAGGACGTCACCCTTGACATGGCGCCTGCGGAAAGTCGTGAGGTGATCGGAAAGTTCGGCCGTCCGATGTACGATGAGTTGATCGCCAAAACGCCCACTGAAGTGCTGCTCGAACCGACCGCGATGGTGAAGGCATTCCGCAAATGGGATGAGGAAATTGGCGCCGGCAAGGGCCAGTGAGCGATGCCGGGTCGTCAGGCGACCCGGCATTCTATCCACATTAGGTAGCTCATTGCCGCGAGCAAGGGCGATCCATACTTCGAAAACGTTGAGGTGTACCGTGTTTCAGAAATTGGAACTGCGATCAATTACAAGAAGCTTTGGCGGATACAACGCTTTACACAGCATGAACTTATCAATTCGAGCCGGCGAGTTTGTCTCGTTACTAGGACCGTCGGGCTGCGGAAAGTCGACAGCATTAAATTGTTTGTCCGGTCTGCTCTCCCTCTCATCCGGCGAGATATGGCTGGATGATCGACGCGTCGATATCGCGCCACCCGAGAAGCGCGGCTTTGGCATGGTGTTTCAGAACTACGCTCTTTTTCCCCACATGACTGTGGCCAAAAATATTGCATTCGGCCTGGCAATGCGGAACGTTTCCGGATCGGAACAAAAGAAGCGCGTCGATGCGGCTCTCTCACTCATCAAGCTGACCGCTCACGCGGACAAGCTTCCCGGGCAGCTATCAGGCGGTCAACAGCAACGTGTTGCCATCGCACGAGCAATCGTTATCGAGCCTCCACTCGTTTTGATGGACGAGCCGCTATCAAACCTCGATGCAGCGCTTCGTATCGAAATGCGGGAGGAAATCCTCCGCATACACAAGACGCTCGGCCTCACGACCATCTACGTAACGCATGACCAGGACGAAGCACTCGCGATGTCCGACAGGATCGTGGTCATGAAAGAGGGTGTCATGCAACAGCAGGGCTTGCCAAGCGACCTCTATAATCGCCCGACCAATCTCGACGTTGCGCTCTTTATGGGTTACCGAAACCTGCTTCCGGTAACGCCAGCAACATCGCATTCTGGTTTTGCGGTTGGGTTCGACGAAAATGTCCTCCCGGCAACGGCGGTCGGACCAATTCAGGGAGTTGGTAGCATGATCGCAGCCTTTAAGCCTGACGATGTATCGCTGGGCGAGACCGGGCTTCTTGCGACAGTCAGCGAGGTAACCTACGGAGGGCGCGAGAGCACAGTCAAGCTCACACTCGCGAATAGCGTCACAGTGCATGCCCGTGTTCGTGACCGGGTCAATGAGGGTGAAGTCGTGCGTTTCAGCGTACCCGCCGACCATCTCCTAGTGTATCCGGAGCCTGCAAAACCGGCGATGAGGTCTTAAGATGACGGCCTCGATCGCAGCTCGAACAGATAACGATACATCAACTGTTGCTGGCAAGGATCTTCGCCTTCTGATGATCATACCCGGTCTTCTGGTCGTACTCGCTTTATTTCTTTACCCGTTCATCTACGGATTTTTGCTATCTTTCGAACCAAAAATCACAACCGCATCATTCATGGTCAACTATCAACGGTTTTTTTCGGAGCCGCGCCTCTATGAAACGGTCGGTAAAACGCTGGGACTCGCGCTACCAGTTACAATCTTCAACGTCGGTATTGCCGTTCCTTTTGCATTCATGCTGCGCAAGCCGTCGGCCGGGCAACGCGCACTTTCCACGCTGCTGGTCATACCGATGACTCTCGGAACAGTCATGGTTGCCGAAGGCCTCATGCTCTATCTGGCACCGAACGGCTGGTTCAATCGCACTCTCCTCGAGCTCGGTGTGATTGGGTCGCCGGTGCGGTTGCTCAATAACTACTGGGGAGTAGCGCTCTCGCTTGTAATTACTGGCTTCCCGTTCGCCTTCATGATGATGCTGTCCTATACAACAGGGATCGATCCGACGCTCGCAAGAGCCGCAGCCACACTCGGTGCGTCACCGGCCCGGCAGTTCCGCCACATCTATCTTCCACTTTTGGTTCCCGGGCTGGCGATCACGTTTTGCCTCACATTCGTCCAGGCGTTCGCAGTCTTTCCATCGGCGGTGCTTCTGGGCGCTCCGGCTGGCATCACCCGCGTGATTTCAATAGCAGCCTACGAAGCGGCTTACGAAGACTACGATACATCGATGGCATCTACGATTGCGATTTTGATGGGAGCCACGCAACTCGTTGTCGTCGTTACAATCCTTTGGCTTCGAAAACTTTCATATCGCGGCCCGGTCGTTGGAGGAAAAGGCTGATGAACGCTATTCAAGAGCGCTTGGCGCCTACGATCTGGCGCTGGATCGTCTGGGCAGCGATGGCATTTTTTGTCACCAATGTCACGCTGATGATTTCGATGGTGCTTCTAAGCTCTTTCGGGACGAGCTGGTTCTCGGGCTGGCTACCACAAGGTGTGACCACGAAATGGTACTCGTCGGCTTGGGATGAATTCCAGCTCAGATACGTGCTGCTTGTGACGGTGCAAATCACCCTATCGGTGGTCGCCGTCTCCCTCGCCGTCGGCGTCCCCGCCGCCTATGTCCTGGCCCGCATGGAGTTTCGAGGAAAGCAAATCGTGATGCTGTGCTTTCTAGTGCCGCTCATGGTTCCGCCTATGACATACGGCATTCCGATGGCTACCGTCCTCTATCAAGTCGGTCTCGGCGGAACAATGTGGGGCGTCATTCTCGCCAATCTTGTACCGAGTGTCCCGTTCGTTGTCTTGGTCATGACCCCGTTTATCGAACAGATTGATCCTAAACTGGAATCGGCCGCTCGCGTCTTTGGCGCGTCCGCGATGACTACCTTCTTAAGAGTGCTCGTACCTCTTCTCATGCCCGGGATACTTGCTGCGGGTATCCTCGTTCTTATCAGAACCATCTCTATGTTCGAGTTGACTTTCCTGACGGCTGGACCGGACAGTCAGACGCTCATAGTCGCGCTTTATTATTCGATCTTCGCCGCCGGCGTTCGCGCCCAACAGTCAATTGATGCAATGGCAGTCATCTACATGGTCACAACGATGACCGGCCTTCTCATCGCTTTGCGTTTTGTCGATCCTTCACAATTGGTGGGTCGCGTGAAAAGTCAGAAAGTCTGAGAACCAGAATGGCACGAATAGTTGATCTGAAAACGATCTTCGCCGAGATCCCGTTTGACGACGGTGGACGAGGCGAAGGGATTACCCCTAGTCGCTGGCACAGCTTCCATAACGTCCTCGTTCGTCTCGAAGACGAAGACGGACTTGTCGGTTGGGGCGAGGCTTTCGCCTATTTCTGCGCGCCTGCGGTCGTCGCCGCCGTCGAGAAGATGGTAGCTCCGCTTGTTGTCGGAAAAGACATTGACGACATTCCAGCATGGAACCAGGCGACCCAGAGAGCGCTTCACATATTCGGCCGGTACGGCATCACGATCTTTGCTCTCTCTGGTGTAGACATCGCCCTTTGGGATATCAAAGCAAAGCGCGCGGGCAAGCGGTTGGCCGAGCTAGTGTCACAGAGGGCCCGCACTGATGTCGAGGCCTATTCGAGTCTCGTTGCCTACCGTGACCCGGTCCTCGTCGGCCGGTACGCAGGCCAATCGGTAGAAGAGGGCTTCAAGCATGTGAAACTGCACGAAATAGCTGCTGACGCAATCGCCGCCGCCCGCCCGGCTATGGGTGACGGAATTGGCCTGATGGTCGATGTCAACTGCAACTGGACCATCGAATCCACACTCAAGATCCTCCCGCAGCTTATCGCGGACAACACAATGTGGCTTGAAGAGCCAATTTTCCCGCCAGAAGATTATAAGGTAATGGCGCAGATCGAAAAGCAAGGGATTGCAATCGGAGCAGGGGAAAACGCCTGCACCGCTTTTCCGTTCAACGAGTTGACGAGTTCCATCACATACCCACAGCCGAGCCTGACCAAAGTTGGTGGAGTATCCGTATTCCTGGAAATTGCGGCAATCGCTGCCCGAGCCGGTAAGGCGCTCATGCCGCATTCGCCGTATTTCGGGCCCGGCTATTTCGCAACGCTCAACCTGTTCGCCGCATTGGATGAACGAAGCCTCTTCGAGTTCCTGTACGTGAAGCCCCACGCCTTGCTCGGGGTTGAGACGCCCCTCCCAATCAATGGGCGGATCGCACTACCAGCAGGGAAAGGGATCGGGTTTGAACCCGACGAGGATGTACTGCGGGCATTTGCGGCAAAGTAACAAGAGGCCTCTACATGGAAATCCTTATCACCGGTGCCTCCGGCAGCGTAGGCACAGCTCTTCGCCCGCAACTTCGAGACCTTGGATATCGCCTACGGTTACTCGATCTCAACCAACCAGACGACACCGCTCGGGGAGACCTGGTATTCACGGGCAGCATTGCGGATCCAACGCTGCTCCGGGAGGCGTCTGAGGGCGTGGCAGGCATTCTCCATCTGGCGGGATGTACTACCGATGCGCCGATGCCAGACCAAATTCAGGGGAACGTGATAGGAGCTTCAAACGTCTACGAGGCGGCAAGGCAAAACGGAGTTCCGCGCGTTGTTTTCGCCAGTTCTCACCACGTAGTCGGTTTTTATCCGCGCCGGCGTCGGATTGATGAAAATATTCTTTTGCGGCCCGATAGCCGTTACGGCGTCACCAAAGCTTTTGGCGAGCAGTTGGGCGCGTTCTATGCCGACAAGTATGGGATGCGCAATCTCTCAATTCGTATCGGCTTTGCTGATCATGAACCGATTGACCGTCGCCGGCTGTCGACGTGGGTTAGCTGGCGCGATCTCGCCCAACTCGTCGATATTGGGTTTAAGCATCCAAAACTTCGCTTTGCCGTTGTTTATGGGGTGTCAAACAATGATCGGTCTTTTTTCGACAACAGCACCGCATTTGCACTGGGGTACAGCCCAAAGGACAAAGCGGAAAACTTTGCGGAGAAGGTGCTGTCCTCTGTGTCCCCGGAAGATGAAAGTAAAGTCGGGACCCATGTCATCGGCGGACCTTTCGCGGAAGGCGAGTTCGAAGGTTCCTTCGAGCGAATTTACGAATACTAGCCAAGGGACCACCTTATTGCGAATTAGTTCAGAATTCCTGACTGCCGAATTCCGCCCCGAGCTTGGCGGACGGGTCTCGAAGCTAAGGCACTCATCTGGTGTCGATATCCTTGTCCCCCTTGGGATCGATGCCTTTGAGGCACTCTACTGGCCAAAAGCGGGCGCCTATCCCCTCGTCCCCTACCATAATCGAATTTCCAACTCACAATTGCAGACGCAAGAGGGCACGATCTCTCTCCAACCCCATCCGCAGACAATTCCACATACTTTGCACGGACCAGCCCAGTTGCGACCATGGTCGGTAAAAGAACATTCCGCCAATTCACTGACAATGCAGATTGGCTGGAAGCCTGACGAAGCCTGGCCGTGGGATTTTGAAGCCAAGCAAATTTTCACAGTTTCCGGAAATTCGCTTGAACTTCGATTCTTGCTTCAAAATATCGGCCGATCCGCTATGCCAGCTGGCCTAGGATGGCACCCGTACTTCAACTCCGCGTCGCCGGTCGCGCACGATGCCGAATATCTCTGGCCTCATCGAGCAGACTATCTGCCAGAGGGGCGACGCCTGAAGATAAGCAACCCAACGGAGGTCAGCAAACTCAAGACAGCATATCTTGACACATGGTCGACAGTAAGGTTCCCGCTTGGGAACAAGCTATCGGTCACGCTTACAGCGTCATCGATATTTGAGCATTTGGTTATCCATCAAGCGGATGACTATTCATGCATTGAACCTGTTACGCATGTCGCAGACGGCTTCAACTTAAAGGCCTCTGGCGCTGCGAACACCGGTGTATTCCACCTAGCACCCGGCAAGACACTCGATGGCTCAATCTTTATTGTGGTGGACAATGGAAATCTACCTTAAGCTACGGCGATGACAATGCTCTCTGCCCGCAAGAAATCCCCTCTGCCCAAGGCGTCATCCCCCTCCTCCTTGAAGCCGCACAAACCACAGTGTTGATGCCGAGCAAATTATCTGATGCGAACCAAGGCCCCAATGTGGTCTTGCAATGGCTTGAATCGTCGTTGTGGCCGCCTTTGATCGCTGTTCCCAAGTCCGGACATTTGCTTCAGGACGATCGCCCGGAAGTCTTGGTGGCGGAGATCTTGAAAAACCTCGGCTGAAGCTGCCTGGCAAGAAACCATGTCTACGCGTTGTGATCGCACGCTCAACGGTCGCATCAAATAACAAGGAGCCGGGTCTGGCGGACGGACCGGCGTTCAGCAACAGTATAGACAGCGCGATGAGGATAGAGGGCTCCCTAGTCCTCCCAGCAACGCTCAACGCAAACGCCAGATTCCCCTCGGTAAGCGATGCCTATTCCGGTCGTCGCGAGGATCGACGAATAACAACGCAACTTCGTTACGCCGCCCCTTCCCTTTGACCATACACAGTGTATGGTGGTTTGCAATTAGGTCGGGGCCGCCATGTACAGATTCTCGTGTTTCGCATTGATCGGCCTGGGCGTCCTGCATCTGATCGCGCTCGGCGTTGACGCGGCCATTTACGCGCCCGGCTGGCTAGAGGGCATTCTTTGGACGTTCGAGCATTGGGCAGGGGTTGAGGATCAGCGACGGGATCTGGTTTTAGCCGGATTTGCATTCTGGTCGACGGTGGGAAGCATCGGGGTCGCGTTCGTCGGGCTGGGCTACGTCCTGCTCTGGATCGACGATCAGGGCCTAACGGCGCCGAGGCTCCTCATTGAAGGCCTCGTCGCATGGGCGCTCATTGCCACCCTGCTGATGCCCCCGAGTGGATTTCCGCTGGTTTTGCTAGCCTCGCTCGGACTGCTCACCAAGCAGCGTGGCAATCCGGGGACGAAAGCATGACAAAGCAACCGGCGAAAGCGTCCAAGGAGGATCCGCGGAACCGACTCGGCCCGGAGGAATGGGTCATGGTCGCCTATCAGGCCTTCACCGATGGTGGCGTGGAAGCCGTAAAGGTTGATGCCCTGGCCCGAGCGCTGGATGTGACGCGAGGAAGCTTTTACTGGCACTTCAAGGATCGCGACGCACTGCTCGCCAAGGTCGTCGACCGTTGGCTGCTGGTGGAAACCCTGCGCATCATTGACATGGCCGACGAGGCGGGCGGCACTGCGGCCGACCGGCTCTGGCTCGTGATCGAGAGCGTGCGAAGTGATGACGGCCGCTTCGAGCTCGCGGTGCGCAACTGGGCGTGCCGCAATGCCTATGCCGCGGCTATTGTCCGCAAGGCCGACGAGAAACGGATTGGCCATCTTGAGGGAATGCTGCTCGAACATGGCGTGGCGACGGCGGTCGCCGCGCGGCGCGCCCGCTTCCTCTACCTCGCTTGGCTGGGCCACTACGTCGCCCTGACGGACGCCGGCCTTGCCGAGATGGTCGACGACCTTCGCGAACTCTACCGCCTGATCCTCACCTGATGAGGATCCAGATGCGAATACCTTGTCGGAGAATAAGTTGTTGACGTTTAGGCCCGCCCACGCCGTCGACCTGCCTGAGCTGGAAGCTTTACAAGCCCGTGCCTCATTGGCCGCCGGCGAGAACGTCAACGACCTCATATCCAATCCCGATGCGATGGTGATCCCGCCGGAGAATCTTTCCCTATCGGTTGTCGCGGAGATCAGCGGAGTAGTTGCCGGGTTCTGCACGATCCTGCCGACATCGCTGGATGGAGCAGAGGTGGATGCTGTGTTCGTTGACCCGAAGGCCTGGCGCACGGGATTGGGACGAGCACTGCTGCTGTACGCCGAACAAGAGATCCTGACGAAGGAAACGCGCTCGCTCGGAGTTGTATCCGGAAGGCATGCGGTACCCTTTTATCAATCGCTCGGCTTCAGAGAATCCGGCGTTGTAATGACCCGGTTCGGGCCGGCCGTGCGGCTAATCAAGACTTTGAACTCGGCCTGTGACAGGCCTGCCGACCCACGCGCTGAGCAAACCGAATGAGCGATCGTTTTCTACATCGCCTCGAAACGTCGCAGCACATTACCAAACGGGATTTCCACTTCAGTAAATGATCGGCTTTGCCTTCGGTAGGCGCCGGGCGTCGTACCTGTCATCTTGGAGAACGATCGGCTGAAGGAAGGGACGTCCTCATATCCGGTAGCGTGACATACGTCGGCGATCGTGAGATCAGTTGATTTAAGCAGATGTCTCGCGCGAAAAATTCTTCGCTCGGTGAGCCATTCCTTCGGCGTCAGCCAGATCTCTTCGGAAAATCGCCTGACCATAGTGCGTGGCGATAGAGCCAATCGTTTGGCAAGATCGGCCACGCTAAGACGCATGACATCCCGCTAGGACAGGTCCGCCAGTTCGTCGCGCTCGACGAATGGCGCGGTACCGTCGAAGCAACGCTTGAATCAACGGAACTGGGCAAGCAATTTCCGCTTGACACTTTAATTAACGCGGCCAGGAAACGCTTGTTAAGCCTAGGTTTTCGGATAAGAGGCCGGCGACTGCTGGCCTCTTAGACCGACAGAGTCTTGACCGTGGACGACAGATCAACGGAGTTCTTTCGCCGCCTGATCGGCATGGAAGTTCTTTGGCGGATGGGATCGCATCCGCCACAACTTGGCTCGGATGCGGGGCCTCGTTAAGGCACTCATTCTGTAGACCCCACTCTTCATGCGCAACATTTCGTACCGGTCGTCGGGCCGCAACATGAACTTTCTGACGTAGGCGTTTCTTGGAGCCAGCGATCCCTTGGTTTGCAGCTCGACGGACGAGCTTGCAAAGCCACTTCCAACACGCCCGCGTACAACCGGGGGGAAGAAGCGCAATAGAGCGACATCGGCCTTTCGCCGTCGCTGACCTCGAACGTGAGCTTGGCGTCCGGATTCAGACGAACGTGATCGGAAACCTTGCGGATAATTGCCGAGAACTTTCCCGCCGACATATGTGTCCGATCATCCTCATCGATATCCCACAGTTGGACGAAGATCTCAGACCAGGCCTCAGGATTGGCGCCGCAATCAAGGGCCGAAAACTGCCCGGCCTTGACTTCGGTGACATGATAGCCCGGCCGAACGGAGTTACCCCCATACGTGAAGATCAATTGCGCATCAGGCGCGACTGAGAGGACATCGAGGAGATGACCGAGAGAAATGTCGGACGAATGTGTCTTGCCGTTTGCGTTCATGTACGTTATCCCTATCTCCAATAATTCAAGGATTATTGAATAATGGAAGAACGTCAAGCCCTATTATCATTTGCTGCGCTGTCCCAAGAGACCCGTCTGGCCATTGTCCGTGCGTTGGTCATCGCTGGGCCAGAGGGAATGGCTGCCGGCGCGATCGCGGAACGCATGGGCGTATCGGCGACGAACGTCTCGTTTCATTTAAAGGAGCTGGAGCGGTCGAGATTAATTTCTCAGCGACGAGAATCCCGCTCGATCATCTACAGCGCCAGCTACGACGCTCTCGCCGCTCTCGTCAAGTTCCTGATGGAAGACTGCTGCGCCGGACATCCGACAGTCAGGGAAAATGTCGAGCGTAGCGACGGGTGCTGCGTACCGGCCAATGAGGGTGACGTCGTTGCATAATTCGAAAGTTCCTGCGGGCATCGTATCGGCTCTCGGCCTGACGCAGATTATCGGCTACGGAACGCTTTATTACAGCTTTAGCATCCTTGCACCCGACATGGCGAAAGACCTCGGCCTGTCGCTGGCCGAAGTGTTCGGGGTGTTCTCGGCATCTCTGTTCATCGGCGGACTATCAGCCACCTATATCGGCAAACAGATGGATCGGGTCGGCGCAGCGACGATCATGACTATCGGCTCCGTGCTAGCGGCCCTGACGCTCGCGATTTGCGCTTGGTCGCCTTCGGTCGCCGTCTTCGCAGTGGCGATCATCTTGCTCGAAGTCTCCTCCGGAATGGTACAGTATCAGGCGGCTTTTGCGGCATTGGTCGAGAGCGATCCCAAAACGGCCTCGCGAAGCATCACCTACCTAACGCTGATCGGCGGCTTCGCATCAACGATCTTCTGGCCGATCTCGGCCGCGCTTTCCGGATGGCTGTCCTGGCGCGAAATCTATCTCGTCTTTGCAGGAATGAACCTGTTTCTTTGTATGCCACTTCACTTCTGGATCATGCGCGTCGGCAAATCTGCATCTAGTGGCGATCCATCGGTGCGTAAGCGTGAGACGGTGATCGGGGCAATCCCTCCTCACGCCAGACAACGCGGTATGATCCTTGTGTCATCTGCATTTGCGCTTCTCGGCTTTTCGCTTGCGGCGATCCTCGCCCACATGGTGCCGATGCTCGGGTCGCTAGGACTCGGCGCGGCTGCCGTCGTTATTGGTTCTATCTTCGGCCCGGCCCAGGTGTTGAGCCGTCTTATCAACATGGTCTTCGGGAAGAACCTGTCACCGCCTGGGCTTGCCGTCCTCTCGGCCTTGCTGATCGTCTTCGGTGTCCTGATCCTGCTTGTGACGGATAACTGGCTACCGGGTGCGGTCGCCTTCGCCATCTGCCTTGGGCTCGGCTCTGGTATCAACAGCATCGCGCAAGGCAGCCTGCCGCTTCATTTATTCGGATCGGATGGATATGGCGCAATCACCGGAAAGATGGCCGCCGCTCGCCTGGCAGTCGGTGCTGGCGCGCCATTCGTGTTTGCGGTTGCCATGGAGAATATTGGGTTGAGTTCGGCGCTTATCGCAAACGCCTTTCTGGGTGCCATCAGTGTCGCAGCATTCGTCGCAGTCGCCGCATTGTCCCGGCCAGTTTCGACAACTTCACAGTCACCTCGTGGATAGTGACTTTTGCAACTTTTGACGGCGGTCCTTCAGATAATTTGTGGCAAGCCAAATCTGAGGCATTGACAGTGAGACCATTATTTCTATATTTCAAACAGTATTGAAATTATTGGTCCTAGACCGGCCCAAGGTTCTCAGATGCTGATATCGATCTAAAATTTGAGCCTGAGCAACGACAGACGGGCAATTCCGAACAAGCATACCTGTCCGATCTAATGGGATGGCCAATAATCTGCAGAGCGAATTGAGTTCAACACGATGATCGAGCAACAAATTCTGGATGCGTTTAGCGCGCTGTCTCAGCAAACACGGCTTCGGGTTGTCCGGAAACTTGTGACTGCGGGCCCGGCTGGCCTTGCATCGGGTGCGATCGCAGATGCCGTGAATGTTTCACCTTCCAACATCTCCTTCCATCTCAAAGAGCTCGAACATGCGGGACTGATTGCAGCGCGGCGCGAAGCACGCTCAATAGTCTATAGCGCCAATTTTGAAGCTCTCCGCCTACTCGCCCGCTTCATGATGGAGAACTGCTGCGCAGGCGGGAAAATTGAGTGTTCACCACAGCCAAGCGCCGGCCAAGTTCAAGAGTCGGCCGCGACAACAATACGAATATCGTGAAATGGAGTTAGATATGGCCGACCTACCGGCAGCATCGATTGAATTTGTTCGCCATCCCGACTTGGCAGCGCTTCGCCCCGCATTTTCAACGCACAAGCCACGCATCCTGATCCTGTATGGGTCGCTTCGGAAAATTTCTTTCAGCCGTCTTCTGGCCGAGGAAGCCGGTCGTCTTCTCGAGCACCTCGGATGCGAAGTTCGATTTTTCGACCCGGAAGGGCTACCTCTACCTGATGGCGCGCCTGAAACCGATCCGAAAGTTAAGCAACTGCGTGAGCTCTCGCTCTGGTCAGAAGGTCAGGTTTGGGTGAGCCCCGAGCGCCATGGGGCGATGTCCGGCATTTTGAAAGCCCAGATTGATTGGATTCCTTTGACGACCGGTTCCGTGCGCCCGACGCAGGGCAAGACACTTGCGGTCATGCAAGTGTCAGGCGGATCACAGTCGTTTAACGCTCTGAACCAAATGCGTGTTCTCGGTCGCTGGATGCGCATGATTACCATCCCAAATCAGTCGTCTGTCGCAAAAGCGTGGCAGGAATTCGATGAGGATGGTCGAATGAAGCCATCGGCCTATTACGACCGCGTCGTCGATGTTTGCGAGGAACTCGTTAAATTTACGCTGCTTACGCGTGATGCATCCGACTATTTGACCGACCGCTACAGCGAGAGAAAAGAGGATGCTGCGAAGCTCGAACAACGGGTTAGCTTAAAATCCATCTGATCTTGGCATCATCGGCAGGCGCAGCGCCAGAAGTGACGACATTGGATTGGCTCAACGACTGTATCGAGTCGTGGCGCCGTTTATCAGTTTTGTTCCAGGGCGGTGCGCCCAGTGCTGTCGATTAAACTGGATTTTGCCCGAAGCGCACGATTTCTCTTCTTGGTCCTCGCGATTTGAGGGCCGCTGGTAAAACGGGAGCGGCTTACGGCTCTGCTCTCTCACCTGCACGGCGTGTTCGCAAACAGCCTCCACCGGAATTAAGCATGAGAACTTTTCAGACACTTATCATCGGTGGTGGTCAGGCTGGCCTGGCGACAGGCTGGCACCTCGCGCAGCAGCAGATCGATTTCCTGATACTGGAAGCCTCCGACCGATCCGGTGGTGCCTGGCGCAATTACTATGATAGCTTGGAATTGTTCTCGCCTGCGGGCTATTCCGCGCTACCCGGCCTAGCGTTTCCAGGACCGCAAGGGCATTACCCACAACGCGACGAAGTCGTCGCTTACCTAGACCACTATGCACGGAAATTTCAGCTGCCGGTTCGCACCGGCCAGAGGGTGCTGAACGTTGTCCGCACCGACAACTTTTTCGAGGTCGTCACTGCGGAAGGTCAACGCTTCCGCGCCAAGGCGCTGGTCGCAGCGTCAGGCGCTTTCGGAATGCGTCACGTTCCCTTGATCGAGGGACAAGAGCAGTTTGGTGGGCGCATGTTGCACAGTTCCCAATACCTAAACGCTAAGGAATTCGGTGGACGTCGAATCATCGTCGTTGGCGGCGCGAATTCTGCTGTCCAGATCGCGACGGAGCTTGCTAGCGAGGCCCGTGTGACGCTGGCTACCCTCCGGCCCATTCGCTTTTTCCCACAGCGGATCCTTGGCTTGGACTTTCATTTCTGGGTGAAATGGACTGGCCTCGAGCGAACACGTTGGCTCAACGATCACAGCACGCCGGTCCTCGACAGTGGTAGATATAGGCATGCGATAAAGACTGGACGCGTGCAATGCCGGGAAATGTTCACCCGGATCACTGAACGCGGTGTCGTCTGGCCAGACGGAGCTGAAGAGCAGGTAGATGTTCTCTTGTTCGCGACAGGTTTCCACCCAAATGTGTCCTACCTCAAGGAGCTTGGCGCTGTTGGCGATGACAATCGCTTGGTGCAGCGCAACGGCATCTCGCAGGACGTCCCTGGCCTTTACTTTGTTGGTTTTCCAAGGCAGCGAAACTTCGCTTCCGCTACCTTAAGAGGCGTGGGCAGGGACGCCGGCCACATAACGCCGCACCTGCTCGCTCATTTGCATGAAAGCGATAAAGCTGACAGCAGCCAGCCCAACTAAGCTTCTCGTGATCGTATCGTCAGCACCCTCGCCATCACTCTAGCGATGCAACGAGTTGAGGTATCATATCTCGCGCCGTCCTTCCCGCGCCGAGCAGCGTCGCTGATGCCGCTCCGGTCCAGTTTCCGTAACCGGCAAGCCAAAGGCGAGGTTGTTTCAGCGATTGTCCGTCCTTAACCTCGATCTGACCATCTGGCGTGATGACATCGAGATCACGGAGGTGATCCAGCGCTGGACGAAACCCGGTGCACCAGATGACCGAATCCACATCACTGATTGTTCCGTCCTGCCATGTGACGCCTTGCTCATGAAAACGCGAGAACGGCCGCACAGACCCGAGCGCACCACGGTCTCTTGCGTCTTTGACAGGTGGCACCATGACAATGTCGCCAAGGCCGCCAGTTGGAGACCCATCGTCCTTTTCAAGGGCGCGGGCGGTCGCGCGTTGAAACAGCACGTGCCCATCGACGTCGTCTGGCAAAAAGATTGGAGGCTGAGGCGTCACCCAGACGGTTTTAGCGACCGTCGATACCTCTGCCAGAATTTGGGCACCGGAATTCCCACCACCGACAATGGCGACGCGCTGGCCCGCAAATTCGTCAGCAGAAACATAATTAGCAGAATGGATTTGCTGGCCTTTGAAATCGGCGGCGCCGGGATACGCCGGTATAAAAGGGTGACGCCATGTACCCGTCGTGCTCAAAACCGCTCGTGCTTGCCACCGTCCTTTATCTGCGATCACTTCCAAAGTCCCATCAACGCTTCTGACCGACGTGACCACCATGGGGCGCTCTATAGGAAACTTATATCGCTCCTCGTAGCGCGTCAGATAATCGATCACCTCACTCTTCGCCGGATAGCTAGCTTTGGTTCCCGCTGGCATCATCCAGCCGGGCAGCGAACTGAACGATGCCGGTGAAAACAGATGGAGCGAATTCCATCCATGTCTCCATGCGCCACCCGGCCCATCCTCTGCATCGAGCACCACGAAACTGAGGCCGGCGCGACGCAGGTAGTAGGCTGACGCCAGGCCTGCTTGCCCGGCGCCAATCACAACGACATCAAAAGTTTCGGAAGACATTGCGGTTCCTCCCCGTTTTATTCTGCGGGGCTGCCTGCCGACCTGACAAAATACTTTCGACCCATCCAAAGCGCCATTTGCACCAGAAGGATCAGAACCGGAACTTCCACGAGAGGACCGATCACCGCAGCAAAGGCAACCGGAGAGGCCAGACCGAATGCTGCGATGGCAACGGCAATCGCGAGCTCGAAATTGTTACCTGCGGCTGTGAAGGCAACGGCGGTCGTACGCGGGTAGTTGGTACCGACCGACTTCGCCATCCAGAAACTGACCAGAAACATCACGATAAAGTAAATCGTCAACGGGATCGCAATCATTACCACGTCACCAGGCAGTTTGACGACATCGCCGCCCTTGAGGCTGAACATCGCCACAATGGTAAATAGCAGCGCAGCCAGCGTGATCGGGCTGATTTTCGGCAGGAAAACGTTCTCGTACCAATCGCGACCTTTGCTTGCGGTCAAGATGCGGCGAGACAGATAGCCCGCGAGGAACGGGATTCCGAGATAAATCAGCACGGCCTCGGCGATCGTCCAGAACGACACGTCGATAACGCTACTTTCGAGGCCAAACAGAGGCGGCAAGAAAGTAAGGAAGAACCAGGCGTAAACGCTGAAAAACAGAATCTGGAAAATCGAATTGAAGGCGACGAGGCCCGCAACATACTGGTTGTCACCCTTGGCAAGCTGGTTCCAGACCAGCACCATGGCGATGCAGCGCGCAAGACCGATCAGGATCAGGCCTGTCATGTATTCGGGATAATCCCGTAGAAAAATTACCGCCAGAGCAAACATCAGGACCGGACCGATGATCCAGTTCTGTAGCAGGGAAATACCGAGGACACGCTTGTCGGCAAAGACCTGCGGCAACTCGTCAAAGCGGACCTTTGCTAAAGGTGGATACATCATCAGGATAAGGCCGATGGCTATCGGAATGTTGGTCGTTCCGACGGACAGGCTGTCGAGCGCGGCTGGCAGACCGGTAAAAACTGTGCCGAGAAGCACGCCGAGTGCCATGGCTGCAAAAATCCAGACCGTCAGGTAGCGATCGAGGAAAGATAGGCGAAGTGTTGGTTCCTTGGGACGCATTGGCGTTCTCCCTGGCAAAGGAACATCGTCCGCAGTCTTCACAGGAAGATTGCGGTGACACGAGTTCGGATTGAAAGTTTCAGACTAGATGACGCGGCGGCCGGCTTCGTCGACGACGACCTCACCATCTTCCTTGGTAAAAGCCGCCCTCTGTTCGGACGGCAAAATATCGAGCACGGCTTCCGATGGACGGCAGAGTTTAACGCCCAACGGCGTGACGACGATCGGACGGTTGATGAGAATAGGATGCTCCATCATAGCATCGACAAGGTGCTCATCCGTCAAAGATGTGTCGCCGAGCCCGAACTCGGAGTACGGCGTTCCCTTTTCGCGAAGTAATTCGCGTGGGGAAATCCCCATGCGAACAATCAATTGCTCCAAGAGCGGCCTGGAGGGCGGCGTTTTAAGATACTCGACCACATGCGGTTCGATGCCCGCGTTGCGGATCATGGCCAGCGTATTGCGCGAGGTGCCGCATTCGGGATTGTGGTAGATGACGATGTCAATTTGGTTGCCCATAACGATTGGACCCTTTATCAAATGAATCTGAACTGCGTCGCCAGCAGCCGACGCCGACGCGCTCTTCTCATGCACAGTGTGCCGGCAAGACCGGGAAGCACCAGCCATCGGCTCTCTTTTTGCTCACCTTACCGTCCAGGATATTAGGCTGAAGTCCGTTCAGGGCTGGTGGACCCTTCTGTGGTGCCAATCTGCCGTAGCCTGGTCTCGAGCGCCATGCGATCAAGTGATTCCAACGGCAGGCTGAGAAACGCCGCGATCCTGTTTTTCAGGAAACGGGCCGCCTGGGCGAAAGCGCGCTGCACTTCCATCTCTGAGCCTGTAGCGGCTGCGGGATCTTCGATACCCCAGTGAGCGGTCATTGGATGGCCGAGCCAAACCGGACATGCTTCACCCGCCGCGCTGTCGCAGACCGTGAAGATGAAATCCATCTGCGGAGCACCCGGCTCGGCGAATACGTCCCAACTTTTCGAGGAGAAGCCGGTCGACGGATAACCAAGAGCGGCCAACTCCTTGAGAGCATGCGGATTGACTTCGCCCTTTGGCTGACTGCCAGCCGAATAGGCGACAAACCGGCCAGCGCCTTCCTTGTTGAGAATCGATTCAGCCAGTATTGAGCGCGCCGAGTTTCCCGTGCACAGAAACAGCACGTTGAATGTCTTTTCGGTCATGAGAGTACCTTTTCCGGGGTGCAGCATGGAGTGAGTTCAGCGATGAGCGGCGCGCAGAGTTCCGCGTTGCCGCCACAACAATCCTTGAGGAGAAAAAGCGTCAATTCTCGCAGTCTCTCCATCTCTGCACGGTACGTAATGACCCTGCTCCGACGCTGAGACGACACCAGTCCTGCACGTGACAGAATGTTAAGGTGCGCGGACATCGTATTTTGTGGCACGATAAGCGCACGGGCAATATCGCCCGCCGGCAAGCCATCGGGCTCGTGCTTGACGAGAAGACGAAAGGTTTCGAGCCGGGTTGGCTGGGCGAGTGCCGCGAGGGCGAGAATTGCGTTTTCCTGTTCCATATATCCAGATTACTGGAAATGTGGACAAAGTCAATTGGCTCGGTTTTATTTTACCGTCTACCAGCTGTCCCCATGGGTGCGGCGTCGAGATGGAAGGCGGGGCCAGAACAGAACAGCCGCTTGAGGATCGAAATAAATTGGCCCGGGGGATACATAATAGATGCAACGACGCGCTCATCTCTTTTTAGAGCCGGCTGCTTCAGCGCATTGAACGCTCCCGTCACGACTGCAATCAGCAGCGCCGCCCTAAGAAGCTCCCAGGAACGACGCGGATGCGTGAGGCGTTTATCCGATGCGCGATGCCTGGAAAGAAAACTCACTTGGTGCGCTTCGCTGATCAGCCCATGGCGCACGCATACGGAAAGCACAATACGTGTGCGAATGAAACCAGTTTGCAGTGTTCGGATTTCCGAACATCATTGAAATAAATGCCGTTATTTTGTGCAGTATAGATTGATTAATATGTTTTATTTATAATATAAATTTTTGCTACATAGCAGTATTCGGATTTAATCGGAGCCAGCATTTGCTTATTGCTACATATATAAACACCTATAAGCTCTAATATGATTCTTTTATGACAATAATATCGAAAAATTAACTATGCGATCCCAGTATACCCTTGCCGAAACCAGGGGGTATCCACGTGTCGAACTACGCAAATCAGCCGCTCATTCCATTTTCGAAAAGTCTGAGAACGCGATTCTTTGCGCTGTTCCTCATGTTTATCCCGCTAGTCGCAGGTCTCGGCGGCTACTTCGCTTACAATTTTTATTGGCAAGAAGTTGGAACGTCGCTCGGTGGACTGATGAATTTCGTCGACGCTAAACAGCAGGGCGTCATTCGGTTTCTCGGCCAGAACGAAAAGCAGGCCAAGCAATTGGCTGGGCTGGCCGAAGACCTGAACGCGACCCAACTTTCAGATCACTTTGCGCGCATCGTAAAATCCGATGTCTTTAATATTGAAGATCACCCTTTCAAAGATGAGATCAAGAGCGGCTCGCGGCACATCGCGGCAACCACCGTCTACCATTACATTGACTACGTCGTCGGAGACAAGATCGCCGCCTCTTCGGACCAGAAACGCATCGGCCAGAGCTTCGACAAAAAAACCGACGTGAAGCCAGGCTATTCCGATGTTTGGCGTGATAGCTCCGGCAATGCCGTCTTGACGTTCGCAGCCACAACCAAAAGCGGGACTGTCTATGTCCATGCCAACGCAATGATGTTGAGCAACATTGTCGACGGTGAGATTGGGAACCTTGAGGGCGGAGCTGGCGCATTCTATCTTGCGGGTATCGGCAAGACCTTCGACTATTACATCGTCAACAAAGATAACGTGATGATCACGGAATCTCGAGTCATCCCGAATGCGGTATTGTCCGCAAAGGGCAGCCAGGAACCATGGCAACTGACCATGATGACGGCGGGAGTTGTTTGCTCGTCCAGCGGAAAATATGTCACGAGCGGCAACTGCACCACCGGATGCCGCGAGGCAATGGGCTTTTATACGGGTCCAACGGGGAAAGAAATGCTTGGCGTTTCCATGCCATTTTACGATTCCGGCTGGACGATCGTCGTTGAGCAGGAAGCGTCGGAATTGCTCGGACCAATGCATCGGATGTTTCTGACAGTTGCGGCGATTGCGATTGTTGCATTTTCGCTGCTAGGCGCATTCATTGTTTACATGGTGTTGGGAATGACCGGCCGCATCACAACGCTCACCAATAAAATGGCGTCCCTGGCGGCGGGTGATCTTAGCGTCGAAGTTCCGTTTGCCGATCGGGCCGATGAGATTGGCTCGATGGCAGGCGCGGTTGAAGTGTTCAAGAGAAATGGGCTGGCTGTTCGAGACCTAAATGCGCAAGAAGCTGTTCTTCGCGGTAAAAGTGCTGAACTGCAATCGAGCATCGCGACTGTTGTCGCCGCCGCTGCGGCAGGCGATTTCACGGGAAGAATCGACAAAGACTATGACGATCCTGACCTGAACAGATTCGCTGGGAGCGTAAATGCACTCGTAGAGAGCGTCGATGGCGGAATCAACGAGACAAGAAGAGTTATTGCATCCCTGGCGGCCGGCGATCTTACAGAAAGCATGACGGGCCGATTCCAGGGAGCATTTGCGGAGCTTCAGACGAATGTGAACGAGACGCTTGCCACATTGCAACGAACCTTGGCAGAAGTTCGGACGACCAGCGATACCATCAATGGCAACTCATCTGAACTGAGGTCGGCCGCTGACGATTTGTCGAAGCGAACCGAACAACAGGCGGCTGCACTTGAGCAAACATCCGCCGCTTTGGATGAGATCACCTCAGCGGTCCGCCAGTCCAGTGATCGTGCCCAGGAGGCGACACAGTTCGTCAGTGATGCCAAGAAGAGCGCGGCTCAATCGTCAACCGTGGTGAAAAGTGCCGTTGACGCCATGGGGCGCATCGAGCAAGCTTCGGTCGAGATTGGACAAATCACCAACGTAATCGATGAGATCGCTTTCCAAACCAATCTTCTTGCTTTGAACGCAGGCGTCGAGGCGGCGCGAGCCGGAGAGGCTGGTAAAGGCTTCGCGGTTGTTGCGCAGGAAGTTCGTGAGCTGGCGCAGCGAGCAGCGTCCGCTGCAAAAGACATCAAGCAGCTGATTTCAAAATCAGGCTCTGAAGTGGCAATGGGGGTCAAGCTGGTCCAGGAAACTGGTTCCGCGCTCAGCACAATTGAAACTCAGGTTTTAAAAATCAACGATCACATTCAGGCCATAGCCACCGCTGCGCGGGAACAATCCACCGGGCTGGCCGAAGTCAGCAGTGCCGTAAACCAGATGGACCACGTCACACAACAGAACGCTGCTATGGTGGAAGAAGCCAATGCTTCGACCCACAAGCTTTCGGCGGAAGCAGACAATCTTGTCACTCTCATTGGAAGATTCAGGCTGGAAAGCGCCTCGAATAGCGATCTGACCAGCACCTCCCGGTTTTCGAAATCGACAGCGGGTTCGCTCCGCCTTGAAAGTGGGACCGTGACGCACGCCTTGCCTGTACGGCGCGTGATAGCCAATGTCACTCGCGCTTCTTCCTTCGGGTCGGCAAACTCGGCACTCAAGAATGAGGCGTGGGAAGAATTTTAAGGAGCGCGCGGCAGATCCGGCCAGGCCTGCCGCACATTTTTTCAATAAGAAGCAGAAAGCGGAAAATGACGACTGCCCCCATAACACCCATATCACGCATTGAGGTCCCAGGCGCCGGCACAATAGGGATGATGCCATGTCCCGGCAGAAGCGCTAGCATATTGGCCGAAGTCAGCAAGTTGGAGGAATTGGGCGTAGATGTCGTTGTCAGCCTGATGCAGGATCAGGAGTTTCCGGACCTTTCTGGTTTTTCAGAAGTGCTGCGGTCCAGTGAAATAGAATGGATACGGCTTCCTATCGTGCCCAATAGTATTCCTGACGCAGCGAGCGATTGGAATTTGGTACGCTCTGTTCTTATCAACCGGATCACCAATGGAAAGTTCGTCGCGATTCACTGCTGGGGTGGGCTGGGCCGCACGGGAATGATTGCCGCTGACCTGCTCACTGCTTTCTCACACGAACCCAGCGATGCCATAACTTTAGTACGTCAAGTGAGGCCAGGCACCATCGAGTCTGAAGCGCAGGAACGATGGATAAGCCGAACGCATAGCCCAAGGTAACCAGCTGACGAATTTCATAATTCTTGTCGGAAATCCGTATCTCATTGAAATCTGACGCCATTATCGAGGAGTGGCCCACACTTGGGTATCGTCAGTATGCTGAGTGGTGGCCAGTTCCTCCTCCGTCGCTGAATGCAGAGCTGTCTTTGCTGAACTCGTTGCCACCTTCGACGGCATTCGAGGTACGAATAAGCCGGTCGAACAAAGTTATGGTTTCTTTGGTGTAAATGAGGGCTAACACGCTCACGCGTGTTGATCTCGCTTTCATTTGGACCAAAGCCGTAGATCGCGATAAGATCCGACGATCGATACCGCGGCTGACCGCGGTGCGTTTACGTCGGGAAGGTCACATGATCACTTTGCGCACCGCAGCCGAGATCCACTCCGAAACTATCACCGTCGCGAGGACAAGAATGAAGATCGTCGTCACCTGCGGCCATGCCAGCATGTTGAGCGACGATTGCAGCTTCAACCCCAGACCGCCCGCGCCAACGAGGCCGAGAATGGCCGATTCGCGGATGTTGATATCCCATCTGAACACGGTCATGCCGAGAAACGAGGGCAAAACCTGCGGCACGATTGCATAGTCAATCACCTGCATTCGGCTTGCGCCGGTCGCTTCCACCGCCTCGACCTGGGATTGGTCGATTTCCTCGATGGCCTCGTAGAGCAGTTTTCCCACAAAGCCGATCGAGCGCAACGCGATCGCGATGATGCCGGCAAGCAGTCCCGGCCCTAAAATGGAAACGAGAAGCAGCGCCCAGATCAGCGAGTTGATGGATCGCGACGCGACAATGAGAAACAGCGCGATGGGCCTCAGAAAAAGCAGGCTTGGCGTCGTGTTTCGGGCCGCAAGGAAGGCGATCGGTACGGCGAGCATGGTGCCCGCAAGCGTGCCGAGGGTCGCCATGTTGAGTGTGTCCCAAAGCGGGACCAGCAATTCGCTCACATAGGACAGACGCGGCGGGAAGGCGCGGGTCAGGATATCGCCGCCTTGCCTCGGGGCGTCCTGAACGAACGCCCAGATCGTGTCCTTCGTCATGATCTGCCAGCAGAACATGAAGAGCGCGACGAGAGCGAGCCAGCCCAGCCATTGCAGAAGTTCGGTGCGCGGCTGAAGTTTGCGCCAGCTCTTGCCGCCGTGGATTGCGTTGGAAACCGGCATTACTGAATCCGTTTGCGAATGAGGCTCGAACCGTATTCGGCGAGCATGACGATGACGATGATGAGAATAAGCACGGCACCCGCGCTGTCGTATTCGTAGCGGTCGATGGATGTGTTGAGCGTCGCCCCGATGCCGCCTGCACCGACGATACCGATGACGGCCGACTCGCGAAAGTTGATGTCGAAACGATAAAGAGACAGGCCGATCAGCCGGGGCATGACCTGCGGCTGAACCGCGTAATTGACGAGTTGAAGCCAGGACGCACCGGTCGCGCGGATCGCCTCGGCCTGCTTTTCGTCAATTTCCTCGATCGCTTCGGCCAGCAGCTTGGCGATGAAGCCGATCGTTGCGAAGGCCAGCGTCAGGAAGCCTGCGAACGGCCCGAAGCCGAACATGGCGACGAGCAGGATGGCAATGATGATTTCCTGAAAGGCGCGTGACGCGGCGATGATCGAGCGGCAGACATAATAGACCGGTGCGGGCGCCAGATTACGTGCCGCGCCGACGCCGATCGGAATCGATATCAGGATGCCGACGATCGTCGAGCAGACGGTCATGGTCAGGCTTTCCTGCAGCCCTGCGACGATATCGCGCCAGCGCGAGGTGAAGTCGGGAACCAGAAAACCCTGCAGAAAGCGCCAGCCCCGGTCGAGCCCGTCATAGGCTCGCACCCAGTTGACGTCGATGCTGGCGGTCGCGAGCAGCAGGTAAGCCAGCGCTGCGCCATAGACGAGCCACCGCATGCCTGCGTTCCTGATGAACAGCGGCGGGCGGCGCCATGTCGTCGGATAGGTTTTCATGCCGGCGTAGGCCATCAGACCACACCCGCCATGCGCTCGTCGGCGCGTTCGCGCTCGGCGGCTGCGACACGTTCTTCCTCGGCATCGCTTTCGGCTTGCTTCTGCATCGCCGCCCAGTCTTCTTCGCCGTAAATGCGCGTCAGCGCGGCATTGTCGAGCATGTCCGGTGTGCCATCGAAGACGACTTCGCCGGCGCGCAACCCGATGATGCGCTCTACGAAGGCCTGCGCGAGCAAAACATCGTGAATGTTGATGATGGCCGGCAGACCGCGTTCCCTTGAAATTTCGACGATCAGCCGCATGATCTGGCGAGAGGTCTTCGGATCGAGGGAAGCCGTCGGTTCGTCGATCAGGAGAAGTTCCGGGTCTTGCTCAAGAGCGCGTGCAATACCGACGCGTTGGCGCTGGCCGCCCGATAGGGCATCGGCGCGCTTGTCAGCATGGGCTGTCAGGCCGACGCGATCCAGAAGCGCGAAAGCATTTTCGACATAGGCGGAAGGATAGCGGCGCAAGAGGCTGCGCCAGAACGGAACGTAGCCAAGCCGCCCGGACAGGACGTTTTCCATCACGGTCAGCCGCTCGACCAGCGCATATTCCTGGAAAATCATGCCCATCCGTCGGCGCGCCACGCGCAATTCACTTCTGGACAGAGCGGTCACATCGAGGTCGCCGAGAAAGATTTGACCGGCGCTCGGCTCGATCAAACGGTTGATGCAGCGGATGAGGCTCGATTTTCCGGCGCCCGACGGCCCGATCAGCCCGACCACCTGACCCGCCGGTATCTCGAGGCTGATGCTCTTCAGAGCCTTGTCACCGGTCTTGTATGTTTTCGTCAGCTCTGAAATTCTGAGCATTATCATCCCCTGCCTCTGCGGAATAGTTGAACGCCGGGCCTCCACGACCCGGCGTCCGATAGATCGGCTCATGATTATTTGCAGGTATAGGATACGCCGTTCGCGTCATCGATCTGGCGGACAACGGCCCATTGATCCTTGAAAGTGATCGGGATGAACGCTTCCTGCGGCGGTTCTGAAGTCTGGAACTCCTTCAGCAGGGCCGATCCTTCCCAATTGTAGGAGAAGAACGCATCCTTGATCTTTTCCTGCAATTCCGGGGTCAGGTTATGAGCGACGCCGTAACCGGTCGTCGGGAAGGTCTGCGACTTGTAGATCGAGACGAGCTGGTCCTTCTTGACGACATCGCGAGCAACCATTCGCTTCATCACGGAATTCGCGATAGCGGCTGCCGGATAGTCCTTGTTTGCCACGCCGAGAATCGAGTTGTCATGCTTGCCGGAGAAAACTGGCTCGAAGTCGGTCCCTGCTACGAGCTTGTATTCAGACTTCAACAGCGCAGAAGGCGCCTTGAAGCCGGAGTTGGACGTCTCTGCGGTAAAGGCGAGCTTCTTGCCCTTCACGTCTTCGATCTTCTCAATGCCCGAGCCCGGATAGGTGATGATTTCCATTTCGTAACCGAAGGCGCCATCCTTGGACGCCATCATGGCCAAGGGGCGGAAGCCGGCGCAGGCGACGGCGATCGGATTGGAGCCGGTGTTGAAGCCCGAAACGTGCAAACGACCCGCACGCATGGCCTCGATCTGCGCGGCGTTTTCCTGAACCGGGAAGAACTGGACCTTCTTGCCGGTCTTTTCGGCGAGATGATCGAGGAAGCCCTTCCACACGTCGGCATAAACGGCCGGGTCTTCGACCGGCGTATAGGCGAAGACGAGTGTTGCCGGATCGACCAGCTTATCTTTTTCGGTCGGAATGTCGGCGACCATGTCGCCATCAGCATCCGTGTAACGAGCATCGAGTTTGAATTCCGCTTGGGCAGGCATTGCAAATGCTACGGAAAGAGCCAGGACGGCCGCGAGCTTCTTCATCGGGTTCTCCATTGATCCAGAAAGAGTCACCCCGCTTATTCTGCACTTCCGCTACAGGAATATGACAATTCTGTATATTTCCAGAAATACGGAAATATCGAATTTGACGCCAGTTAAGGATCCTTGCTTCCAGGCATGAAAATCGATATATCCAGACTTATGGAAAAATCAGCTATCGTAGATGCATTTGCGGCGATTGCCCAAACCACTCGACTCGACGCACTTCGCCTCCTTCTCGATAACGCGGCGGACGGATTGCCGTCAGGCGACATCGGCAGATTGCTTGATATTCCTCAAAACACGATGTCATCACATCTCAACGTGTTGAAGCGAGCAGGTCTGGTACAGACGCAACGTGTCGGCACCACGATAATTTACCGTCCGAATACGGAGCTTGTCTGGCGGCTTGTCGAGTTTTTGGCGACAGACTTCTCTCACCCTCCCGGTAAGCGTGCTCATGCCGAGACTGCGTCTGACCAGCCAGTGAGGAGAGTTTTCAACGTTCTTTTTTTGTGCCGGGCAAACTCGGCGAGGTCGATCATGGCAGAGGCTATCCTCCGCAATATGGCGCCCGAACGTTTCAAGGCGTACTCCGCCGGTAATCTGCCAGCAAGTGTCGTTCATCCCTTAACGCTTGTGACGCTCCAGAAAATCGAATGTCCGATCGGTGACCTGCGCCCCAAGAGCTGGGATGAGTTCAAGGGGGAAAACCGTATTGCGATGGATTTTGTGTTCACCGTTTGCGACACACTGACCGGCGAGCAGTGTCCGTCCTGGCCGGGTCAGCCGTTTACCGCACACTGGGGGATCGACGATCCGACTATTGTCGAAGGCACGGAACTCCAAAAGCTCGCAGCTTTTCGCCGGGCAGCCGATGCGATTACCAGCCGACTTTCCGTGTTCACGTCGCTTCCGATGGAATCGATCGATCGGATGTCTCTTCAGACGCAGCTGAGAGCACTCGGGGACGTAAATCGCTGACGGCGGCTATTGCAGTCCGTAGCCACAACCCCGCACAGTACGAACGGCGTCTTCCTTGCTACCAATGTTCAGCGATTTTCGCAGCCGTTTGATACTCACGTCGACAATACGCTCGTCCCTACTGACATCGTTCCAAACCATCTCGAGGATTTCTTGACGCGAAAAAAGACGCGCGGGCTCCTGCAACATCGTCTGCAGCAGGCGGTATTCGGTAGGGCCAAGATGAATTTGCCGACCCTTGCGCGAAACCCTGTGAGTTTCCAGGTTCAGGGATATCTCGCGATGGTTCAAAATCCTTGTGGTTTTCGAGACTGAACGCTCAATGAGGGCATTGCTGCGAGCGAGAAGCTCCTGCATGGAAAAGGGCCTCGGCAGGTAGTCGTCGGCCCCGACGTCGAAAAAGGTGGTGGGGACGGCCTCCCCACCCAAGACGATGATTGCCAGCTGTCTTCTTTGGACGTTCGATCGCATACGAACGAACGATTTGTGCAGAGCGCCGGCTCGCCCAAGAGAATCAACGACGACCAGATCCGGTTGCCGCTCGGCGACCATGCGTTCGCACTGGTCTGCCATGCCACAAACTCCGGCGATGTAACCCTCTTCGCGGAAGCTAGCCTCGAGGATCGAGCCAACGCCCGTATCTTCCTGTACGATAACAACGCTCGGCATGCACGTCACTCCATCGCGACCACGGTTTCAGCGCGCGGCCGATCGGCCGAGACATCATCACCCGTCACAATGTATTCGACCGTCTCAGCCAGATTTGTGGCATGGTCACCGACGCGCTCAAGGTTCTTCGCACAGAAGAGCAGATGGGCGCACAAGGTGATCGAGCGCTGGTCCTCCATCATATATGTCAGGAGTTCCCGAAAGAGCCCGTTATAGAGGACGTCGATATGCTCGTCCTGGCGTCGAACCTCCGACGCCATTTTCGCGTCGTTGTTTCGGAAGGCTTCAAGGGCGCCTGCCATCTGGGTTTTGGCAGCTTCAGCCAGCGTGCCAAAGCCGGCGGAAACGACACCCCTGTTGAGTGACGCATCAACGATCGCAGAGCGTTTGGCAATATTTTTCGCGAGATCGCCCACGCGCTCGAGATTTGAAACCATTCGCATCGCACCGACGATCCGCCTCAGATCGTTGGCCACGGGCTGTCTGCGGGCAATAATTTGGACAGCTGCCGTTTCAGCAGTCCTCTGCATGGCATCAAGTTGAAGGTCAGCCTTGACGACCTCTTCTGCGAGCGCCTTGTCGTTACCGATGAGGGCATCGACCGACTTGTCGAGGAGCGAAGCAGCGATGCGCCCCATGGAAGAGACTTGTTCCGTGAGGTCGTGCAGCTCTTCGTCGAAAGCGCGAATAGTGTGATCCATCGTCATGATTTTTTCCTCAGCCGAAGCGCCCGGTGATGTAGTGCTGTGTTTTTTCGTTCTGCGGGTTTGTGAAGAACTCATTTGTCGCGTTGTACTCGGTCATCTCGCCAAGGTGCATGTAGGCGGTGTAGGTCGATATACGCGCAGCCTGCTGCATGTTGTGCGTGACGATGACAATCGTATATTGATCGCGCAATTCAGCGACCAACTCCTCGATTTTCGCCGTGGCGATCGGGTCAAGCGCCGATGTCGGTTCGTCGAACAGAATGATTTCCGGGTTTGGAGCGAGCGTTCGGGCAATACACAAACGTTGCTGCTGCCCTCCCGATAAACCGTAGGCCGACTGATGCAGGCGGTCCTTCACCTCGTTCCAGAGGGCGGCGCCTTGAAGAGCCTGCTCGACCCGCTCGTCGAGCAGGCTCTTCTTTGTGATACCGCGTACTTTGAGGCCTGCCGCAACATTCTCATAGATGGACTTGGGGAATGGGTTAGGCTTTTGGAAAACCATCCCGATCCGCAATCGGATCAAGATCGGATCGATGCCTGAAGAAACCAGATTCTGCTTTTCCGGCAACAGTTCGATTGCACCCTCGTATCGGTTGCCCGGGTAAAGATCGTGCATACGGTTGAACGATCGCAGGAGCGTGCTCTTTCCGCAGCCTGACGGACCGATCAAGGCAGTGACTTGCTTGTCGGCAATCGGAAGATTGACCTTTTTCAGGGCGTGGAAATCTCCATACCAGAAATCGAGATCCCTCACCTCCGCCCGCAGATGCTCAGGATGGGTCAGAATGTTGCGGGAGGAACTTGTTTCCTGGCCTGCGTTTACAGGCCGCAGGGCGGTTGTTGTATCGTTCATTTTCGGTCCGATCTCAGTTAGAGGCCAAGCTTGCGTCGAAGCCGGAAGCGTATCCAAATGGCGATGGCATTCATGCCGAGCGTCATGAACATCAGCACAACGCCTGTCGCCGCAGCATTGACGTGGAAGGCTGCCTGCGGTCGCGAAATCCAGTTGAACATCTGGATCGGCATCACCGTAAATGGCGCATTCAGCCAATCGAAATTGATGAAAGGAAAGTTCGCGCTCACGGGTGCAGGCGGCAAGAACGCGATAAATGTCAGAGCGCCGATCGTGATGATGGGCGCGGTTTCGCCGATGGCCCGCGACAAGCCGACGATCGCTCCGGTGAGGATGCCAGGCCGGGCAGCAGGCAGGATGTAGTGCCACATCGTCTGCCATTTATCGGCACCAAGACCAAACGCACCTTCGCGGATTGTCTGCGGTATCGCGCGGATAGCCTCTCTCGTCGCGACAATGACGATCGGTAGGATCAAAAGCGCGAGCACCATACCCGCAACAAGCACAGTCCGCCCAAGATCGGCCAAGTAGACGAAAAACCCGAGCGCAAGCAGGCCGTAGATAATCGACGGCACGCCGGCAAGATTGGTGACGTTGATCTCGATCACATCTGTCAGCCAGTTCTTCTTCGCGTATTCCTCAAGGTAGAGACCAGCTCCAACACCGAGCGGAATAGCCAGAAGCGCGGTGACAAACATGACGAGGCAAGTGCCCACCCAAGCCGATAGAATTCCGGCATCGGCAGCCCGCCTTGAAGGAAACTCCGTCAGAAAAGCGTAATCAATCTGAGCCAGTCCATCACTGAAGAGGTCCACGATGAGCGCGATCAGGAAGGCCATGACGATGAACAGGATGATCAGGCCCAAACTCGCAAACACGAGATCGTTTCGTCTCGCTCGATTGACCAGTTGAACTTGTGAGGAAGTGTCGTGGAGCACAGTTATATTCTCGGCACTGATAGCCATCAGTAAGCCTCCCGGAAGCGGCGGCGAAGAAAGAAGCCGACAATATTGAAGATCAGGGTCAACACGAAGAGCGCGAGGCCAGCCGCAAAAATGGTTTGATATGCCAGCGATCCGTGCGGCAAATCACCAAGGCTCATCTGAACGATGTATGACGTGATCGTTGCAGCACCCTCTCGAGGATCTGCGGTCAGGTTCGGGTTCTGGCCCGCAGCGATGGCAAGCACCATGGTCTCACCGACGGCACGGGACATGCCCAGGAGGTATGCCGCGGTAATCCCGGAGAAAGCACCTGGAATGATGACCCTGAACGACGTTTGCAGCCTAGTCATGCCGAGTGCGTAGGCGCCCTCCCTTAGCGAAGCCGGCACGGCGCGCATGGCGTCTTCGCTGATCGAGACGATGTAGGGCATGATCATGATGCCGAGCACGATCCCTGGCGCGAGGAGATTGAAGCTGGTCAAGCCGGGGATAAATGTCTGGAGCAAAGGCGTTATGAAGAGGAGAGCGAAGTAGCCGAAAACGACTGTCGGCACCCCTCCAAGCAATTCGAGGATCGGCTTGACTGTCTCTCTAACGGCTGGCCGAGCATACTCACTCAGATAGACTGCCAGACTTGTTCCTAGAGGTATGGCGATCAGGATCGCAATCCCGGCGGCCCATAGCGTTGCCGTGAGTAGTGGCAGGATACCATATCGCGGCTGGGCGAAGACGGGCGTCCATTCTGTGTCGGTCAGGAACGTCCACAGCGAGACCTGCATGAAGAAATTCCACGACTCGCTGACGAGCACATAGATGATCGCGGCCGTCACGAAAACCGAAAGGGCAGCAGACAGAAACAGCAACACACGCATCGACATATCGATGAGACGTCGCCGTTTCAGAAAAGCGTCACTTGGAAGATATGGGTCGAGCGTTGTAGGCATCTTGTGCTCCGGTGAGAGCAGCCGCGAACGCTCGCGGCTGCCGGAAAGGTATGGATTTTAGTTGGCTGCGTCGGCGACGAGATCGGAGACCGTCACACCGACCTTCGAACCACCTTCGAAGTGGCTTCCGGTCTTGCGGTTTTCGAACTTCTTGAGCGCGAGGCCAGCGGCTTCTGCAGGCAAAGCCACATACCCAACTTCACTGACAAGCTCTTCCTGGTTCTTCGCGTCGAAGAGGAACTCGGCGAAAGCACGCACGTGCGGCTTTTCGTCGGCGGCCTTCTTGGACGCATAGTAGAACAGCGGGCGGGTCAGCGGCTGGTAGGTTCCATCGGTCGCGGTCTCGATCGACGGCGCCACGCACGATCCATCGGCTTGCTTGATTTCAACAGCCTTCACCTTGCCGGCGTTTTCGCTCAGATAGGCGAGGCCAAGGAAGCCGATCGCGTTCTTGTCGCCGGCAACGCCCTGTACCGTGATGTTGTCATCTTCGGTCGCCGTATAGTCGCCGCGGCTGGAGTGTTCTTTGCCGTTGATCGCAAGGGTGTAATAGTCGTAGGTTCCAGAGTCAGTGCCAGCACCGAACAGGCCGAGCTTGGCATCTGGGAAGTCACCGCGGACCTGGTTCCAATTGGTGACCTTGCCCTGCGCCTCAGGCTCCCAGATTTTCTTCAGCTCAGCGACCGTCATGCAGGATGCCCAGTTATTCTGCGGGCTGACGATCGTCGCCAATGCGTCGATGGCGACCGGCAGCTCGATGAACTCGACCTTGTTCTGCTTGCAGAGTTCGATTTCGTCGGAACGGATCGGCCGCGATGCGCCGGTGATGTCCGTCTCGCCGCGGCAGAACTTCTTGAAGCCGCCGCCCGTACCCGACGAACCAACCGTAACGAGCGTCTTGCCAGCCTGAGCCTTCTGGAACTCTTCAGCCATGGCTTCGGAAATTGGGAAAACGGTGCTGGAACCGTCGATCAGAACGGTCGGAGCCTGCTGTGCGAAGGACGGCGCGACAAGAAGACCGAGCGTCAGAGCCGAGATTGCGGAAGAAGCGAAGGCGGCGCGCGCCGGGCGAAAGGTTTTCGTGTTGTGTTCATGACGACCCTCTGTGAATTCAGAAAAGCTGAACGCGACATCCGCGAACGCAGGGCGGTCATAGTATTGTTCTATGACAGTTTTATGTCAATCAAGTATAGTATGGTATATCCAGATGGATTGATATTTATAGATTGAGATAGTTACTTGCAATGTTCACCAGCGCGATATTTATACTCATGAAGAATTGGGAGTCCTAATTGCGGCATCGGCCGCCAGCAAGCTCGGAGCGAAAGATAGCCCGTCGCGCCCTTTAAGGCAATCATATTTCCAGATTTCTGGATATTTAGTGTATGTCATAAATTTGCGTTGAAACTGTAATAAATGCCTCCACCAACGAAATTGAGGAAAAGCGGGCGCATGTCTCCAAAGGTATTGATCGTCGAAGATGAGGAAGCGCTGAGCGTCCTCCTCCGCTATAATCTTGAAGCAGAGGGATACCTGGTCGAAGCGATCACTCACGGCGAAGAAGCCGATATCGCACTCCAGGAGAATGTTCCGGATTTGCTGGTTCTCGACTGGATGCTGCCTGGCGTTTCAGGAATCGAACTTTGCCGTCGCCTTCGGGCCCGACCGAATACTGAACGACTGCCAGTGATTATGCTGACAGCGCGAGGAGAAGAGACGGAGCGCGTCCGCGGACTGGCAACAGGTGCCGATGATTATCTGGTCAAACCGTTCTCGACGCCGGAGCTTATGGCCAGGGTGAGAGCTCTGTTGCGGCGTTCGAAACCCGCGTTGATATCGTCTATTTTGCGTTATGCAGACATCGAACTCGACCGGGAAAGCCACCGCGTCCATCGCGAACGACGAGAGGTCAGGCTTGGGCCGACCGAGTTCCGGCTGCTTGACTTTCTCATGGCTTCACCAGGGCGTGTTTTCTCGCGCGCACAACTGCTCGACGGCGTATGGGGGCACGACCTTTACGTGGATGAGCGGACCGTGGATGTCCACATAGGCCGGCTTCGGAAAGCTCTCAACTTTTCCAATAAGCCGGATCTCATCCGCACCGTAAGAGGCGCAGGATATTCAATGGATACCGGATTAAAATAGCCACCAGCCCCTCATCTTCGATTCTTCAACAGCAATAGGAAAAACGGCACAAACATATTACAGTTTTATGACGGCTCTGGAGGAGAGCCGTGTGGAGGTCGTCGTTGCCAATTCGACACAAAGAGAGCAGTCGGCCCGTAGGTGAAGATGGCATATCGCGCCGTGCTGCGATTGGCGGAGCTTTGTCTGCAATATGCCTGGCGGCATCAAATGCGAGAAGCGAGCCATCATCCCTAGCATCACAGGCAGGCGTGATACGGTTCGGGCTGACACCGGTGTTTCTTTCGAATGACCTGGAAGTTCTTGACGAGTTGCAGGCCTACCTGTCCGGCGCTGTCGGGCAAAAGGTACAACTGGTCACTCAGCGGACCTACCAGGAGGTCACGGCCCTGTTGATCTCGGGTAATCTGGAGGCCGCGTGGATCTGCGGCTATCCGTTTATGAAGTACCGCTCCGAACTGGAACTGGTCGCGACGCCACTATGGCGAGGCCAACCGCTTTACCAGTCCTACCTCATCGTTGACCAAAATCGCGACATCAGGACCTTTGACGACTGTCGCGGGGATATCCACGCCTTTTCCGACCCCGATTCCAATTCGGGCTACCTCGTCACAAAAACCTATCTGGCGGAGCGTGCTGTCTCTGAAGAAGCTTTCTTCCGCAAGTCGTTTTTCACCTATGGACACCGCAACGTTATTCGGGCCGTCGCTTCGGGGCTAGCCGATTCCGGAAGCGTCGATGGCTACGTTTGGGAAGTCATGAGACAGACCGAACCCGAATTGGTGTCCAGGACCAAGGTATTGGTAAAGTCCGACTGGCACGGTTTCCCACCCGTCGCAGCCGCGATAGGACAACGGCAGAGCCGGGCGGTTGCCCGGATAAGACACGCTCTGCTGCAAATGGACAAGGACGAGATGGGCCGATCGGTGCTTGAACGCCTACAGCTCGACGGTTTTACCCAGGTCTCACCCGAAAGTTACGACAGTATCGCCGCCAATATGGAACGCGTCCGGAGGCTTGGGTGAGCCTCATCGAGCGTATTCGCAACATTCCGCTGACAGTTCGGGTTCCGTTAATGGTGGCAACCCTGATGATTGTCATAAGCGTCATCATCTCGGAACGGGTTCTAGCGCGCCTTCATGACATGCAGGAGCAACACCTGAACGGTGTTGTGGGAACCTATTTCGACGGCCTGTCTACGGCCCTGATCCCGGCGGTCCTGCGTCAGGATGTCTGGGAAACCTATGACCTGCTCGACCGCACCCGCACAATGTTTGAGGCTGTCTCTCCGATCGAGACAGTTGTGACAGGACGGGACGGCACGGTACTCGCTTCCAGTGATCCACGCACCATTCCGGTACTTTCAAAATTGCCGATGGCCTTTGCGGACCAAAGCAATGACAGTGAGATTCGCGTCGAGTGGCAGTCGAACACAGGTTTCGGTGTCAGGCAGCTCCTCTATCAGGGAAAGAGGATCGGAACCGTACACGCCTCGTTCGACATCTCCCATTTGGTTGCGGAGCGGCGCCAGGTTCTCAAGACACTCCTTGCAACGAACGCTGCCCTCGCAATCGTCTTCGCTGTGGTCGGCTACATTCTGACCAGGCGTATGGTCAAGCCGATCGCAACGCTTGCGCAACACATGCGCTCTGGCGCAGCCGGGCAGCCGTCGACAATCCCGCCCGAAGAGTTTCCGCATCGCAGGGGTGAACTCGCCGATCTTTTCTACGGTTTCAATGCCCTCGTGGAAGCGGAGCAGCAGCGCAGCGCGCTCAGCCGCCGACTGGCCGAGGAGGAAAAACTCGCCAGTCTGGGGCGACTTGCTTCCAGCATGGCCCACGAGATCAACAACCCGCTCGGAGGCCTATTCAACACGATCGATACGTTGAAGCAACACGGGGGAAATGAAGGGGTGCGTAACACCAGCCTGTCCCTTCTGGAACGAGGTCTTGGCGGAATTCGCGACGTGGTACAGGCAACACTGGCGACCTATCGACCCGATCGCTCCGGCCATCCATTGGTCCTCAAGGATCTGGAGGATGTGCGCCTGCTCGCCAGCCCGGTTGTTGCGGGCCGTAGACAGACCTTGAACTGGATGAGCAGGCCAGCCGAGCTCACTATCCCCACTCTGCCTGGCTCGGCTGTCCGGCAAGCACTGCTGAACCTTGTTTTAAATGCGAGCGCGGCTGCAGGCGACGATGGTGAGATTTTTGTCGAGACCCGTCTTGGGGAGGTTGGCTCGACGTTAATCCTCTCTGTTGCCGATACGGGACCAGGCCTGTCAAAGGCTGCAGTTGAGGTCCTCACATCAGCAGATCCGTGGCCCGCCGCTCAGTCAGCCGGAGGTCTTGGACTGTGGATGGTGCGCAGGATGGTCGATGAGGCAAGCGGACATATCCGCGTTCAGAGTGGTGATGCGGGCCATACCGTCATCGAACTGCATTTACCGATTTCAATTCCTGGGGAGGAAGCAAGCCATGCAGCGTGAAACAGGACGCATCGCCATACTTGAGGACGATCCGATCATGGGAGAATCGCTCCTCCAACGGCTTTCGCTTGAGGGCCACAGGGTCAAATGGTGGACGAAGGGAGAGCAGGCCATGCGCGAGCTCGCCAGCGGGTCGGAACCCTTCGATCTCGTCGTTTGCGATATTCGTCTCCCGGACATCAATGGCGAAGACGTTTTCCGCCGGGCGAGCCGCGATACCGCAACACCTTTCCTGTTCATGTCCGGCTACGCCGACATAGACCAGGCAGTGCGCCTGATGCGCAGTGGCGCGGTCGATTTCATTACCAAACCCTTCGACATGACGGCTTTCCTCGACCGCGTCTCATCGAGCCTCAGAAGCAAGCCACAGAATGAGCCAAACGGCCCCCTTGGAATTTCCGGTGCGATGCGCAGCACCGAGCAGATGTTGCGTCGCTACGCCCCCCATCCGCTCCCCGTGCTCATCCAGGGAGAGACCGGGACCGGCAAGGAGGTCAGCGCCAGGTTCCTGCACCAGATCTCAAAGCGCGCCCACGCCCCCTTCATCGCCGTAAACTGCGCAGCCATTCCAGCCGACCTTTTGGAAAGCGAACTGTTCGGTCACGAGAAAGGAGCCTTCACCGGAGCCCACCAGCTCCATCGCGGTTATGCCGAACGCGCCGGGGAAGGCATTCTTTTTCTCGACGAGATCGGCGACATGCCTCCCGCCCTACAGGCCAAACTCCTTCGTCTCATCGAAGATGGCTGGTTTCACCGGGTAGGCAGTGAAACGACAATCCCGTTTAAGGCGCGCATTGTCTGTGCCACCCATCAGGAGATCGGAAGCGAGGCAAGCTCCTTTCGCAAAGATTTGTTCTTTCGTCTTTCAGCCCTCCCGATCAGGCTCGCACCCTTGCGTGAGCGTCAGGAGGACGTTCTCTGGCTCGCCCAGCATTTTCTCGAGGAGATCATGCAGATCAGGGAAACACGCGTCCGCGGGATCAGTACGCTTGCCGAGGACGCCATGCTCGAACACTGTTGGCCCGGGAATGCTCGCGAACTCCGAAATCGGCTGGAACGCGGCGCGGCGCTTTCGGAAAACCTGCTATTGATGCCGGCGGACATCTTTCCAGACGTTGCTGGCGGATCCGACAAGGCACGGGTCGAAACGCTCTCGGATGCGCGCGACGCCGCAGAACGCCGACAGATCCTGCGGGCGCTCAGCGCAACCGGCGGACAGATTTCCCAGGCAGCAGGCCAACTCGGCATTTCACGCACGACACTCTGGGAGAAGATGACGCGTTTCGGAATAGAAGCAGCCGCACGTTCGGCCAAATGAACAACGGCGGCGAGACGCTGTTCGGAAAAGCGAACGGGCAACTGGCCATCAAACGGGAAAATATCTATATTTCAGTATTTTAGGAATTGGCATAGCAATTGCTGATCATTCTCCGACATCAAATGGAGGAGGAGCTCATGTCACGCTGCCGAAACATGGTCGATCTCGGTCGGCGCCAGTTCCTGCGCGGAGGGGCATTGGCCGCTGCAAGCGCAGGTGTCGCCGTTTCTGGCGTCGGCGCACAACAGGCCAGAGCCGCTACCGCTGTGGCCGGGGTCGAGTATCCTGCCAATCGTCTGGCCAACATTTCCGAACTGACGCTAAACGAGCCGTTCGACGTGAGCTATCCTGATGAGGATGCCGCGGGCGTCCTCATCAAACTCGGCGCCCGCGTGGAAGGCGGCGTCGGTCCCGACGGCGACATCGTCGGCTTTTCCACCATCTGTCCCCATAAAGGTTTTCCGCTGAGTTATTCGGTGGACAACAAAACCTTCAATTGTCCCGGCCATTTCTCTGTCTTCGATCCCGAAAAGGGAGGCCAGCAGGTTTGGGGACAAGCCACACAGAACCTCCCCCAGTATGTGCTGCGTGTCGCAAACAATGGCGACATTTTCGCCGAGGGCGTCGACGAGCTCATCTACGGCCGCCTCTCCAACGTCTTGTAAGGGAAGAAGATCATGGCTTTCAAACGTCACGTCGACCGTCTGCCGATCATTCCCGCAGACGCCAAGAAGCACAATGTCACCTGCCACTTCTGCATCGTCGGCTGCGGCTACCACGCCTACACGTGGCCGATCAACAAACAGGGCGGTACCGACCCGCAGAAGAATGTATTTGGCGTCGATTTGTCGGAACAACAGCAGGCGGAGACCGACGCCTGGTATTCGCCATCCATGTACAACGTGGTCAAGCAGGATGGCCGCGACGTTCATATTGTCATCAAGCCCGATCATGAATGCGTGGTCAATTCCGGCCTGGGCTCGGTACGCGGCGCCAGAATGGCCGAAACAAGTTTCTCCGAAGCGCGCAACACCCAGCAACAGCGTCTGACAGATCCGTTGGTCTGGCGCTACGGCCAGATGCAGCCGACGAGCTGGGACGATGCACTCGATCTTGTCGCCCGCGTGACCGCAAAGATTGTGAAAGATAAGGGTGAGGACGCACTGATCGTTTCTGCCTTCGATCACGGAGGTGCTGGCGGCGGCTATGAAAACACCTGGGGCACCGGCAAGCTTTATTTCGAGGCCATGAAGATCAAGAATATTCGAATCCACAACCGCCCTGCCTACAATTCCGAGGTCCACGGCACGCGCGACATGGGCGTCGGCGAATTGAACAATTGCTACGAGGACGCCGAACTCGCCGATACGATCGTCGCGGTCGGAACCAATGCGCTCGAGACCCAAACCAATTATTTCCTGAACCACTGGGTCCCAAACCTGCGGGGCGAAAGCCTCAACAAGAAAAAACAGGTACTGCCTAACGAACCGCATGAGGCAGCCCGGATCATTATCGTCGATCCGCGCCGCACAGTGACGATCAACGCCTGCGAGGAAGTAGCCGGCAAGGACAACGTCCTGCATTTAGCGATCAACTCCGGCACTGACCTCGCTCTGTTCAATGCACTGTTCACGTACATCGCCGACAAGGGCTGGGTTGACCGCGAATTCATCGAGAAATCGACCTCTCGTCAAGGCGTGGCACGGCCGCCGCAATATCCCGCACGTGGCGAATCGGACGCCAAACCGGGACATTTATCCAACTTCGAGGGCGCCGTCGAAGGCTGTCGTGTGTCCATTGAGGGCGCCGCGAAGATAACGGGGCTCGAGCAAGCCCAGATCGTCAAAGCCGCCGAGTGGATCGGCATGCCGAAAGAAGGCGGAAAGCGCCGCCGCGTCATGTTCGGTTACGAAAAAGGCCTGATCTGGGGCAATGATAACTATCGCACCAACGGTGCCGTGGTGAATCTTGCGCTGGCCACGGGCAATATTGGCCGACCGGGTGGCGGCGTCGTCCGTCTCGGCGGTCACCAGGAAGGCTATGTTCGACCATCGGACGTTCACGTCGGCCGGCCCGCAGCTTATGTCGATCAGCTTCTGATCGGCGGCCAGGGCGGGGTTCACCACATCTGGGGCTGTGACCATTACAAGACGACGCTCAACGCGCACGAATTCAAGCGTGTCTACAAGAAGCGCACCGACTTGGTGAAAGACGCCATGAGTGCCGCCCCCTATGGCGATCGTGAGGCAATGGTCAACGCCATTGTTGCCGCCATCGATAAAGGCGGCCTCTTCGCAGTCAACGTCGACATTATCCCGACCAAGATCGGCGAGGCTTGTCATGTCATCCTGCCAGCCGCCACATCCGGTGAGATGAACCTTACATCGATGAATGGCGAGCGCCGTATGCGCTTGACCGAGCGTTTTATGGACCCGCCCGGCCAAGCGATGCCAGACTGCCTGATTGCGGCTCGCCTCGCCAACAATATGGAACGTGTTCTGACCGACATGGGCGACGCGAGCTATGCCGGGCAATTTAAGGGTTTCGACTGGAAAACCGAAGAAGATGCTTTCATGGACGGTTACAACAAGCACGCTCATGGCGGTGAGTTTGTGACCTACGAGAGGCTGAGTGCCATGGGCACAAACGGTTTTCAGGAACCGGCGACGGGCTTTGCCGACGGCAAGATCGCGGGCACCCAGCGTCTGTATGCCGACGGCGTGTTCTCCACGGATGATGGAAAGGCGCGCTTCATGGATGCGCCCTGGCGTGGGCTCCAGGCGCCTGGCAAGCAGCAGCAGAAGGACAGCCACAAATTTCTGATTAACAACGGTCGCGCCAACACCGTTTGGCAATCTGCCTATCTCGACCAGGAAAACGACTTCGTCATGGATCGATGGCCGTATCCGTTTATCGAGATGAACCCGCAGGACATGACAGAGGCAGGCCTGAAGGAGGGTGATCTCGTCGAGATCTACAACGACGCCGGCGCGACCCAGGCAATGGCCTATCCGACGCCAACGGCGCGGCGCGGTGAAACCTTTATGCTGTTCGGTTTTCCGACCGGCGTGCAGGGCAACGTCACGAGTGCCGGAACCAATGAACTCATCATCCCGAACTACAAGCAGACCTGGGGCAACATTCGCAAGATTGCCAACGCACCCCGCAATGTTGCCCATCTCACCTTCAAATCGAAGGAATACCGTTCGCTCTGAACGCTCTCCGGGGGCGGCGAAGTCGCCCCCTCCCCCAAATCGTAAGTCAGAAATAAGGAAGTTTTCACATGCGGTATTTTCTCGCAACATTGTCGTTATGCGCATTTATGGCGCCGATCGCCCACGCGGAAAGCAATGTCGACAATGGTGCAATCGTATTCAAGAAATGTGCGGCCTGTCACGCGGTCGGCGAAGGGGCGAAAAACAAGGTCGGGCCTGAACTCAATGCGATTATCGGCAGAAAGGTAGCTGCAGTCGAGGGCTTCAACTACTCCGCAGCCTTCAAGGCGAAAGCTGAAGAAGGATGGACTTGGGACGAGAGCCACCTCACGGAATATCTTTCCAATCCGAAAGCCTATGTCCCAGGCACCAAGATGGCATTTGCCGGCCTTAAAAAACCTGAAGAAATTGCAGATCTCATCGCCTATCTCAAGACATTCCAGACACCATGAAAGCTTGGTGCCCGTCTGCCGATCAGGTGGGCACCGTCATCCTTTGCGAGGGGATAACATGAACATCGAGGCAGGTCTCAAAGGCAAAAACATCGGTTGTTTTGACGGTACGGACAAAATGAGTTTCGAGGATGCTGTCGAAGCTGCAATTCAGTGCGCGAAGCCTCCTTTCCAATCCGAACGCGTTGCGTTGCTGGATGCGGCGGGGCGAGTCCTGGCTGACGATGTCGCCGCACCCTCGTCTCTACCTCGGTTTGATCACTCGGCCATGGACGGCTTTGCTGTTCGAACTGCAAGCTTTTCCGGGTCTGGACCGTGGAGCGCACGTATCGAAAGAGTGATCGCTGCAGGTGCCACTGAGAGCATGCCAGCGTTCTCAGACGACGTAGCTGTCGAAATCTATACAGGCGCGTCCATCCCGGCTGGCTTTGATGCCGTCATGACGCGCGAAAGCTGCACGCGTTCCGGCGGGGAGATTACGTTCTATGTCGCTCCTAGTCAGGGGTTGAATATTCGCAGAGCAGGCGAAGACATCGTAGAAGGAACGGTCGCAGTGCCGGATGGAACTGCCGTTACGCCGCACACCGCTGCACTATTGGCGGGATTGGGTATCCGCGAGATTGCGGTGCGTCCCAAATTGCGTATCGCCTTCTTCTCCACCGGTTCCGAACTGTGTCAACCCGGCGAACGGCTTCAGGTTGGTCAGCTATACGACTCCAACCGCTACATGGTCACAGCACTGTTGGCCCTACCATGGATCGATTTTACCGACCTCGGACACCTGGACGACAACCTCGACATGATTTCCCGATGTCTCGCTGATGCGTCGAACCAATTTGACGTCGTGATTGCTTCTGGCGGAATGTCGCAAGGCGGGGCCGACTTCATGCGCCAGGCTCTGGTCGCAAACGGTGGCGAGCTTTCCGTCAACAGTGTCTTGATGCGTCCAGGCAAACCCGCGGCTATCGGCAGGGTCGGAAATGCGCTCTTCATCGGCCTGCCTGGAAATCCGATGGCCGCCGCTGTGGTTTTAGACCAAATCGGTTTACCCGCTCTTCGCGCCTCCGCAGGAATGCGTTCGAATCGTGCTCCCGGGCAGCAAGCTGTAACCGCATTCGAACTCAAAAAGCGCGAAGGTCGCACGGAGTTTGTTCCGGTTAAGATCATCGGGTCGAACGATATGGGCCTACCCGTTCTTGCAAAGCTTGGCCGTGGGTCATCAGGAAGTTTATCGCCTATGGCCCAAGGTGACGGCCTCGCGCTGCTCGAGCCGAAGACCACGTGCCTCAGCAACGGCCAAGTGGTGCGCTTCTACCCTTTCGAATAACATATTCGAAGTTCGGAAAAAATCTACGAGATCGCGATTTCACAAAACACAGCGGCCCCGGACGCCTTGATGAAATTCGAACTCATGGCCCATTAGCTTCAGCTATAACCAACTGAATGGGCATCATTGTCATCTTCTTTCGATTTGAAATCCAATGGCCGACGACAGTTCCAATCAATGTCTGTCATTGAGCATTAGGGAAGCAGATTTCTTGCGCGCGAGACCAAATGAATGGTGGCCGGTTAACAGCGTAAACCGGGTTCGCTACGCGTACCGACCCGTACTATCAATGGGCGAAAGTGTCTGATAGACACTCGTTTTTCTGATGAATTTTCAGCGCATTGCCTTTTCTAAGCACCTAGCGGCTTCTTCGTGGACTCTCGCACCACAAGCTCCGGCTGGAACACCGTCTCCGTGGAAGAGCGGATAGGGGAGCCAAGCCGCGCGATGAGCAACTCTACCGCCGCTTGCGCCATCTGAGCGACAGGCTGCCGGACTGTGGACAGACCCGGCGTGGTCAGCTGCGACAGGACGATGTCATCAATCCCAAGGAGTGACATCTCACCGGGAACGGAAATCCCGTGCTGCCTGAGAGCGGAAAGTATGCCAACAGCGATCATATCGTTGAGGGCGATGATGCCAGTGGGACGCGGATGCGTTTCAATCAACTGCTTTACGCTGCCACGACCGATTTCGAAGAGCTCGACGTCGGAATAGCTCGCTATTCCATCGACAAAGGATTGAACGATAACAGGGCAATCGGAAAGGCCATGTGCGGCAATAGCCCCTTCGAATCCTGCAGCTCTCGCTGAGCGTGCAAATGTGAAGGACGTGTCGGTGACATAGGCGATGTTGCGATGCCCGAGACTGACGAGATGATCAACCGCAAGACCTGTCGCCGCTTGGTTGTCGAGATTCACCAAATCCGAATTTGGCGAGCCTAGGTCTCCACGCTTGGCATCGATTGCAACGACTGCCAGATCGGCGGGCGCCGGCTTTCGGCGGCCGGCGATCGGCGAAACCGTGATGACGCCGCGAATACCGAAACTGAGCATCTCCTCTTCGAATTCATGCTCTCGATCCGCGTCGCGCATCGTGTTGCAAAGCAGGACGCGATAATTGTGCCGTGCAGCTGCCTGCTCAATCGCCAATGCCAGTTCACCGAAGAAAGGGTTGATGACGGTGGGCACGAGCAGTCCCACCATCGGCACTTTACCGGTCTTCAGTTGCCGGGCCGCGTTATTGGGCCGATAGCCTAGACTCTCGATGGCTTGCGTGATGCGCTCACGCGTCTCGAGCCCCATATTCGCAAAGCGTTCATTCAGGTAATTCGAGACGCTAGAGCGAGAAACGCCAGCAGCTTTTGCGACCTCCTTGATGGTGATTTTTGTGGAGCCTTCGCCTGTGCTCATCGCCTGTGCCGCCTCGACTGGATTCTCATCATTTCAAGGTTCTATCCGGCTGCTGATGATTTGGAAATGACCTCCTGCTGGAGCGTTTCCAGGCTTGCCAGCAGCGCATCCGCAATGAAATCGATCTGCTTTTCGTCGATGATGAAAGGTGGGCAAAAGGTAATCGTGTTGCCCTGCGGCCGAAGCATCAGCCCCTTCTGCATGGCGATACGCTGAAGATGCTGCGGGACGCCGTAAGCAGCGGCAAATGGCTCTTTCGTTTCCCTGTTCGCGACGAGCTCCGCTGCGAGCAGAAGTCCCTCCCCGCGAAACTGCCCGACATGGGGGAATGCGGCAAATATGGGCTCTATCTTCGCCCGCAGTATTTGCCCCCGCTGCTGCACCCATTGCGGCAGCTCCATGGACTGATATTGCCGAATGGCCTCCTTCACGATTGCCGCGCCGACGGGATGGCCGGAATTCGTGAAACCGTGTCCGAACTGGCTCCCATCAATGTTGATCGACCTAATCGCCTCGTAAATCTTGCCGGAAACTGCGACCGCGGAAATCGGGAAGAATGATGATGACAACCCCTTCGCCATGGCCATCATGTCCGGCTTCATTCCGACCGTCTGGCAGCCGAACCAGTTTCCCGTTCGGCCAAAGCCGCAAACGATCTCGTCATCCAGGCAGAGAATGCCGTATTTGTCGAGAACAGCTTGGACCTGCTCGAAATAACCTGATGGCGGCACGATGACACCAGCGCCGGCATTGATCGGCTCGGCGATGAATGCCGCGATGTTGCCCGGCCCTTCGGACAGAATGAGCGCTTCCAGCTCGTTTGCGAGACGCTCGACGAACGATTCCGTGGTTTCACCCTCACGTTGCTCGCGATAGGGATCCGGGCAGAGCGTGTGCAGAACACCTTCCAACGGCAGCCTGAATTCCCGGTGCATGTGGGGAAGGCCGGTCAGCGACGCCGCGAAGATGGTCGACCCGTGGAACGAACGTTGTCTCGCTATGATTTTTCGCCGTTGCGGTTCACCATTGGCTGCGTGGAAAAGCCAGGCGATCTTGACCATGGTCTCAATCGCTTCCGACCCAGATGTCGCAAAGAAAACCCGCGCGTCGTCAAGTGGCACCAGTTGCGCGATCGCTTCGGCTGCATCGATGACGGCCGGAGAAGCCCGGCCGCCGAAGGTGTGATAGAAGCCCATGGTGGCGTAAGCGTCCGAGGCCGCTTTCGCTAATCCATCATTGGTGAATCCGAGCGAGGCGCACCAAAGTCCGGCCATCACGTCCAGATACCGGTTTCCGGCATCGTCGAATATATACGGACCATCGGCCTTCGCGATGACGAGTGGCCCCTCCCCTTCATGCCGCTCGGGGTTTGTCTGGGCATGGAGGTGGTAGCGCACATCACGGGCAGCGCTTGAATTCGGTATCATGGAACTTTCCTCCTGTCAGGCCTTGGTCCAGCCGTAGATCCGCTCTGCCGCTTCGACAGAAACGAAGCCCTCAGCAACGTCGCGCTCTATCGCGTCCTTTGCACGCGCGGTCGGCGCACCGAAGCCGCCCCCACCCGGCGTGCGCAACCGAATACGATCACCCGGCTCGAAACGGATGTTGGCGTACTTGCTCGTTGAGCGCTTGCCATAGGCATCCTTGACGTTCTGCCACTCGGTGGAGTTTGCCTTCAGAACGTGGGTCGCACCGTTGTCGCCTTCCTTACCGTCGAAAAGCGCCCAGGGTTTGACCGCATGGCGATCCGTGCACTGGCTGCCGGTGATCGCCACATCCGTCATCAGGAGCGTGCGTTCATAGCCAAGACCACCGCGGTATTCGCCTGCGCCGGCCGAGTCCGTAATCAGCTCGCAATTTTCAACGCGGATCGGAAATCGGGTTTCGAAGACTTCCGTCGGGTTGAAGCGGCAATTGCCGTTGATGGCGATATTGCAGTTGTTTCCGTCGAAGCCCTGGCGGCCACCCCAGCCGCCGGCCATGATATCATAGCAGGCGAAATACTCGTCATATTCGGGATGGTGGCCGCCGAACACGAAATTAGTGCCTGTGGCAGCTTCCGCCGCCATGACGCGCTCAGGCGCGCAGGTGGCCACTGCTCCGATAACAATACCCGCCAGACGTGGATGAGTTTCGGTGTTTCCGGCAACTTCTGGCGCGGGGAAGTCGACGTTGGCAACTGTGCCGGGCGGGGAGACGACCTTGATAGGGCGGAAGCAGCCGGAGTTCTTCGGAATGCTCGGATCCGTCATGTGCAGGACGGCATTGTAGGTGGCGCTTGTCGTCACACCATACGTGGCATTGATCGGACCGCGTGCCTGCTTGGCCGTACGGCGGAAATCGGCGATAAACTCGTCCCCCTGGACGAAGACATCGACGGCAACCTTGTAGGACTGCGCCGTAATGCCGTCATCCTCAACCGTATCCTCGAAGCTGTACATGCCGTCGTCGAAGGATGCGATCTCGGTGCGCATGCGGCGTTCGGAGTAGTCCATCAGGTCGAGGCATGTCTGCTTGAAGACATCCTTGCCGTACTTGTTGATAACGGCCGTCAGGCGGTCGACGCCGAGATCAACGCTGGCGATCATCGCGCGAAGATCGCCATAATTCTGGCGGGGCGTACGGACGTTTGCGAGAAGCAGCTTCCAGACCTCATCGACATCCTTTCCGGCCTTCTTGATCTTGATCGGCGGCACACGCAGGCCCTCCTGGAAGACCTCCGTGGCTTCGCCAGCGAAGGCGCCGGGAACCATGCCACCGATTTCGGCGACGTGGCCGATGCAGACGGCAAATCCCATCAGTTCCCCATCGATGAAGACTGGTTTGAAGAAGGTATGCTCGGGAAGATGCAGACCGCCACGATAGGAGTCGTTGTGCAGGATGATGTCGCCTTCTTCGAGCGTCTCGAAATCGATCTCCTGGGCACAGCTCTTCATCAGGATCGGCATGCCGCCGATCATGGCCGGATTGAACTCGGCGACCGCGATCATCTCGCCGTCCTTGTCGGCGAAGGCGCAGGTGAAATCGAGGCCCTCATTGAAGATCGTCGAATAGGACGTCTTCATGAGCAAGATGCCCATCTCGCGGCAAACCGAGACCATAGTGGATTCAAGGATATTCATGGTCACGGGATCGAGTGGCGCAAGCCGCGTGCTCGTGGACGCCGATAACACGAATGGCTCGAACGGCAGCGAAATGCCGGCGGACCGATCGGCACGCAGGCCATCCCAGTTTTCGCACCATTCGCTGCAGTAGAGAGTATGGCCGCCATGCAGGCGCTCGTCGGACACGCCGTAGAGCAGCTGACCACAATTGGCGCATTTCAGATATTTTTCGATGTAGTAGCCGTTTTCAGAAAAACGCATTTGATTTCTCCGGGTATGTCGGGCCTGCGGATGAGCCATCCACGCGAGCGCCGGGGAATGACTGGGCTCAGGCGAGGATGTCGATAATCAGATTGCCGAACTCATCGACGGACAGCGTGCTGCCGGGATTGAGCACCGTCACTGACGCAGGTTCTTCGATGATCGCCGGGCCGGGAATGACGTCTCCGAACAGGAGATCGCCACGATCGTAGACTGGCGCCTGATGCGAGCCGTCGGCAAAGTAGACCGAACGTGCTGATTTCGGCTTCGTGGCTCCCGCGGTGCGTTCCAGGCGAAGGATGTCCGGCTTCGGCGTCGTTGCCACCAGGGTGACTGCGCAGCTTACGATTTCGATGATGTCGCCGGGCGAAGAAAACCCGAAGCGGGCCTTGTGTGCCCGATGGAATGCTTCCCACAGTGCGGTGCCATCGGCAGCCTCGAATGCAGTTTCGTCGATTCGCATTTCCAGTTCATAGTTCTGGCCGAGGTAGCGCATTTCGAGCAGATAATGCCCCTCGATGTCAGTGGTGTAGCCCTGTTCATGCAGCTCAGCCGTCGCCTCGGCGATCAGCTGAGAAAGGATGGACTGGCCAAGAGTCGGGTCATAGTGCCTGCTGGTAATGTGCGTAGTGCGCTGGCGATCGACGCGCGCGTCGGTCAGGATAAAGCCGGACGCCGAGAACTGACCGGGGTGATTGGGAACGAGAGCTCTTGGAATTCCCATGTCGGCGGCAAGGTCATTGGTGTGGAGAGGGCCCGCACCACCAAAGCCGGCAAGTGTAAAATCGCGGGGATCCAGGCCCTGTTCGATGAGGACGGTGCGAAGCGCGCCGACCATGTTATTGTTGGCGATCTTGAGGACTGCCAAGGCCGTGTCCTCGATGCTGCGGCCGAGCTGGTCAGCAACGCTCGAGACAGCAAGCCGCGCGGCTTCGGCGTCGAGCTTCATGCGACCGCCGAGGAAGTTGTTGGGATCGATGCGGCCGAGCACGACGTTTGCATCCGTCACGGTCGGAAGCGTTCCGCCGCCGCTATAGCAGGCCGGACCCGGGTTCGCTCCGGCGCTCTGCGGGCCGACGCGCAGCATGCCGCCATTGTCGATCCAAGCAATTGAGCCGCCACCGGCGCCGATCGTGCGGATATCGATCATCGGGATCTGGATCGGCATGCCCCACTCGATCTCGAATGCCGTGGTGAAGCGTTCGCGACCGTTTAGCACGGTGGCCACATCGCTCGAGGTTCCCCCGATATCGATGGTGACCAGGTTATCGATGCCGGTGAGCTTGGCAACGGAGCGGCTGGCAATGACGCCGCCGGTTGGACCGGAGAGAACGAGATTGACCGGCGCATTCGCGGCCGCTTCCAGCATCATCTCGCCACCGTTCGACTTGATGACGACGACATTGGCATCCATCTTCGCTTGGTCCAGCCGCTTGCGCATGCTGGCAAGCTGACGGGTGACGACGGGCTTCAGATAGGCATCGGCGATGGCGGTCGATGCGCGTTCATATTCCTTCCACTTGGGCAGGATTTCATAGGACGCCGTGATCGGCAGACCCGGCAGCTCTTCGGCGAGGATCGCCTTGATGCGCAGCTCATGTACCGGATTCACGTAGGAAAACAGGGTGCAGACGGCAACTGCCTGGATATCGGGCGTGGCGCGAATGGTCGCCGCCAGCGCGCGAACCTCGCCCTCGTCCAGCGGGATGAGCACATTGCCCTTAGCATCGAGACGTTCGGTCAGCTCGAAAGAATGGCTTCGTTTAACCAGCGGCGTCGGCTTCACCCAGCTCATGTCATAGTGGTAACGGCGATTTCCGCGCTGGATAAAGGGAATATCGCGAAAGCCCTTGGTCGTGACATAGGCAACCGTCGCGCCCTTGCGCTCTAGCACTGCATTGGTGCCGACGGTCGTACCAAGGCGGATATAGTCGATCTCGTCCCTGTGCTCGAACTCGGAAAGGCCGTTCAGGATGCCCACGACCGGATCCGTCGGCACAGACCTGACCTTCCACACATCGATGGTGCGGTTTTCGCGATCATAGGCGACGAAGTCGGTGAACGTGCCGCCGACATCGATACCGAGCATGAAACGAGATTGGTTATCCATGATAGCCTTCCTAAGACGTACTTTCGTACGTTCCCCTAATTACATGTGGTTCGTATCCCATTTAGTGTATCGATCTACAAAAGATGCGATTGTGTCAACCACGAATTTTCAGCCACATCGACGCGTTACCGCACGGTTCGGCATTAAATATTGACTTAAATCACTGTTTTAACTCCATATTGTTCTGAGATTGGGGAATTGAATAATATTTGTGCGTCGTAGATAATCGATGAAAGATACGCCATTTTTTGAGATTGCGATTGACTTCCCAACTTATTTGTGTACCGATACACATGTCATATAAAAACAAAAATAGGGCTGTTCCTTCAGAGGTGAAAAGGTCAACTCCATGAAAACCAATTCTCGCATTGCCATTCTTGCTGCCCTTCTTTCCGCAAGCGCGATCGCGCCGCTCGCCGCTCAGAATAAGGCTGTTCCCGATGCAGTCATGTCGCACAAGTTCCCTTGGGGCGACTTCAAGCTTGCACCGCGCATCGCCGACAAACTGAAAGCCGGAAAGCCGATCAACATCGTCATTCAGGTCGCCGGCACGGGCGTGCCGATTTCCGGTGCCCAGTTTAAATTTGGAACCGACAAGGGATGCGAAGACGCCAAGGCGGCCGGCCTCAAGGCAAATTGCCGGCTGGTCGGCCCGGTCAACCCAGACCCGGCGCAGCAGATCAACGAACTCGAAACGCTCCTGAACTCCGATCAAGTCGATTGCCTTGGCGTCCAGGCACCACTCCCCAACCAGTTCAACGCGATCATCAACCGCTACGTCGATGCTGGCGTTCCGGCCATGACGCTGAACAACGATGCTGTCAAATCCAAGCGCTTTGCCTTCTCGGCACTGAACGAGGTGGCTGCCGGGCGCTTCAACGGCGAAGCCACCGCAAAGCTGGTCAAGGAAAAAGGTCTTACAATCACCGAGGTCGCCCTCGGCAGCGGCGGCCCGGATGAGCCGTGGGCACAGGGTCGCATGCAGGGCTTCCAGGAAGGCTTCAAGGCTTCCTACCCCAATGTAAAGTTCTTCAACGACTATAAGACCGGCCTGCCGACGAGCCGCAACTATACAACCGCGGAAGTCATCGATAGCGTCACGCCGTTCCTGACGGGCAACCCGAAGGTCAACCTGTTTTTCCACACGGACCAGGGTGTCGAGGGTGTTGCCCGCGTCATCAACAATCTCGGCTTGACGGACAAGTCCTACACTTCAGGATTCAACGTCAGCGGAGCAATTCTCGACGACATCGAAGCGGGCCGCACGCTCGTCACCATCGACCAGGGCTTCGACAATCAATCCGAAGCTGCCGTCAAGCAGTGCGTCGCCTATCTGACAAAGGGCGATGTCCCGGCTGATCCCCTTCAGTATCTGAACCCCATCGTCATCACGAAGGACGGTGGAGGAGTGATGATCACGGTCGAAGCGGCCAAGGCGCGCCTCAAGGCTGCACTCGGCAAATAATCCAGCGCCTAGCGGCTGGCTTCGGCGAGCCGCCCACTCTAATAGAATTCAGGTGATGAACGCGACGTTTCGGGGCAGCAACTCCGACACCCGCGCTCACCGCGCCATGACTATTGTAAAAGGCCAGAGCAATGCTCGACATTCTCAAACCGGGAAACATGATCAACGGGCTGCGCACGGCGGGGCTCGTACTTGCGATCGTCGTTATCGCGGCTTTTGTGCAGAGCCAGCACGACTCGTTTCTCGGCATCAACAACCTGACGACCCTGCTGCGTTCGATGGTCGCCCTGGCCATGATCGCCTTTGCACAGAAACTGATCATTCTGCTTGGCGAAATCGACCTTTCGGTCGGCTCCGTCTATGGGTTGACCTCGATCACGATGGCGACCCTGTGGCTTGGCGGTGGAGCGATGCCGTTTACTTTGCCGCTTATCCCCTCCTTGCTCATTTCTCTCGCCATTGCCGCTTTCGTGGGCCTTCTGAACGGATGGTTCGTCGTCAAAGCCAAGCTGCCTTCCTTTATCGTCACACTTGGAATGCTGAATGTCGCCGAAGGTCTGCAGCTGTTGATCAGCAACGCACAGACATTCACACCAGCCTATTCTGATCCGACGCCGCCAGATTGGGAGCTGTCCTTCTTCAAGGCGATCGGACAGGCCCCGCTTCTTTGGAACATCCCGAGCGCGACGCTCTGGCTCGCGGCCTCCTTTGTGGTCTTCTGGTTTATCAGGCATCGTACCGTATTCGGCTTTCGTCTCGCGGCAATCGGCGGAAATGCTGAAGCTGCCCGCATCGCCCGGCTGCCGATCGTCAAGTACAAGCTTGCCGTCTTCCTGATCAGCGGACTGATGGCTGGCCTGGCGGGCATCGTCGACTTCTCCTATGTCGGCTCGGTCGGCCCGCGGCAAGCTGGCTCACTGCAATTCTCGGTCGTTGCGGCTGTCGTCATCGGCGGTGCAAGTCTGGCGGGCGGGCGCGGAACCATCGTCGGCACCCTGCTTGGCGCTATTCTGCTATCGCTACTGACGAACGGGCTTGCCTTGATGGGTGTCGGCTCCTTCGCGCAGCTCCTTTTCATAGGCATCGTCACCATCGGCGCCGTCTGGCTTGACCAGGGATCTCAGATCCTCATCCGGCGCGCAGCCCAACGTTCCGCCGCAAAGCGGGAGGCGAAAAGCGAATGATCAGGCTTTCGGCAAGCGAACTGCGCAAGAATTACGGCCCGACGAGAGCGCTTGCCGGCCTGTCCATGGAACTTTGCTCGGGGGACATCGTTGGACTGGCCGGTCCAAACGGGGCTGGAAAGAGCACCCTCACCCGCATGCTGGCAGGAGAGGAAACGCCCGACTCCGGCTCGATTACCCTGGATAGGAACGGCATCAACGTTGTCCGGGTGACGGATCACGTCGCTGTCGTTCACCAGGAACCCCAGGTCTGGCCGAACCTGACCGTGCTCGAAAACCTCGCCGTAGGCCGCGAGGCCTCCGCCGTGGGTTCGCCGCGACCTCAGGTTGATCCCCTGCCTTCGCTGAAACTGCTCGAATTGGAGCGCTTCGCGCATTACCAGCTTTCGGATCTCTCGCTTGCTGTCCAGCAGCGTGTCGAGATTGCAAGAGCAATCATGTACGACGCAGACATCTTCCTGTTCGATGAGCCGAATTCCGCCCTGACCGATGAGGAGTCAAAGTCGCTCTTTTCGGTCATGCGGCGATTGGCGGACGCAGGCAAGATCGTCCTCCTGATCACGCACAGGCTGGAGGACTTCGTCAATTCCTGCGGTCGCGTTCTCGTTCTGCGCGACGGCACTATTCAGGCCGACCTCTCAGGCAATCGCATGACAGAAATGGCGATTGTCAGGGAACTTACTCATGGCCTTAATGTGACAGAGGCAACATTGCGGACGGAAACCCGCGAGGCAGCGCTCGACCCGTCTTTTGTGGTATCGCTGGACGGCTGCTTCGATCCGGCCGGCAGCTTTGATCGGATCGATCTGAGGATCGTGCCGGGAACAGTGACGATTGTCGCAGGCGTCGAAGGCTCCGGAGCCCGCGAACTTGTCCGCGCCCTTGGCCGCCACAGCCCGATCAGCGGCAACATGAACGCCAGGCGGAAGGATGGAAAGGAGATTGCCGTCAGCTATGTCGCCGCAAGCCGGCGTTCGACCGTCTTCCAAAACCTCAGCGTCGGCGATAACCTTGTCGCCCGGCTCGACTGGTCATCACTGAGCAATCCCGTTCCTTTCCTTTCCCGCTCGAAGATTGCGGCACGGGCCGAAGCTGCGGTCAAGAAATACTTTGTTAAGACCGCAAGCATCAATCATCCCATCACCTCGCTGAGTGGCGGAAACCAGCAGAAGGTGGTCGTGAGTGCTGCGGTCGAATATGGGGCAGAACTTCTCGTGATTGAAGAGCCGACACGCGGGGTAGACTTCGGCAGCAAACGGGATATCTATGCAATCCTTCGGGACTATGCCGCGAAAGGTCATGCAGTCGTTCTATTCTGCACGGAGGTCCCGGAAATGTACGACGTTGGTGACGAAGTGGTTGTCGTATCCCATGGCCTCATCATGGGTAGGATGGCCGTTGGCGAACAAGCCTCGGCAACCGAGCTGACACACCGTATCACAGAGCTGGAATCAAGCCACCCTAGCGTCCAGGGAAATGCTTGAGCATGCTGGAAAGAACGCTCTTCAATCTGGACTGTAGGCATGCCCTCGTCACCGGATCAAGCCAGGGCGCCGGACTGGCGATTGCCGAGGGACTTGCGAGTTACGGCGCTAGCGTCACGCTGAACGGCCGCGATCCCGCGAAGCTGGAGGCCGCCCGAAGGGGGCTTGAACCAGCAGGTGCCAAGGTTAATGCCGCCGCGTTCGATGTCACGGACGCGAAGGCAGCGGAGGATGGTGTCCGTCTTATCGAGGAGCGTTTCGGTCCGATCGACATCCTGATAAACAATGCCGGAATGCAGTTTCGCTCGCCGCTGGACAAGTTTCCGCTAGAGAAATGGGACGAACTGCTGAGGACGAACATTTCAAGCGTGTTCTACGTGTCGCAACCAATCGCTCGGCAGATGATCGAGCGGGGCCGCGGTAAGATCATCAACATCGCTTCGGTGCAAAGCGAGCTTGCGCGCCCCGGCATTGCGCCGTATACGGCCACCAAGGGCGCGGTGAAAAACGTGTAGCCGAATTTCACGCGGAAGTTTTGCCGCCCTTAGCTTCACGACTTAGGCCGAATGTCCGCGTCGACTGCCTTATCACGTGAGATTTCCTCTATGAACCAATCGAACAAATGCCGTGCCAGACCGGCGCCGGCGCAATCGTTGTGATAGGTGTTTCAGGTTGCGGCAAGTCATCTGTTGCAAAACAGTTGGCGCAAGACTTCGGCTGGCACCTTCTAGAGCATCGTTCGATTTAGGCGACTCGGATGGGATTCCGTTTTTTCGGTGTTCGTGATTCACTTGCGGATGGAGGTGGCTCATGGGGAAGTTTCATTCTTTGGATATTCGCGACCGTATCGTATCGATGGTTGATGGGGGCGGGTCGCGGCGGGCGGCGGCTCGGCAGTTTTGTGTCAGCGAGAGTGCGGCGATCAAGCTTCTTCGTCATCGTCAGGCGACCGGAACGGTTTCGCCTTTGCCGCAAGGGCGTCCCCGCGGCAGCGGCAAACTTTCGGTCTATCTGCCATTCCTGATCGCCGAGGTCGAGCGCAAGCCCGACATCACCATGCCGGAACTGGCCGACAGGCTCGATGAGGCACATGGGGTTCGGGTTCCGCCTTCGTCGCTGTCGCGCGTCCTGGTGGCGCAAGGGTTCACATATAAAAAAAGTCCTGATGGCATCGGAACGCGCACGCGCGGCGGTGCGGCTGGACCGTGACGTCTGGATCGCCAAGCGCCAACCAAGGATGCAGCTTGAACCGCATCGTCTTGTCTTCATTGACGAAACATCCGTGAACACGAAGATGGTGCGGCTTCGCGGACGCTGTCCGCGCGGCGAACGATTACAGATGGATGCGCCATTCGGACATTGGGGAACCCAGACGTTCATCGCCGCGCTGCGCTGCCATGGCCTGACCGCCCCATGGATCATTCACCACGCCATGAACCGCGTGTCATTCGACACTTATGTCGAAACGCAACTTGCCCCGACACTGTCGCCCGGCGACGTCGTCATCCTTGACAATCTCGCCGTTCACAAAAGCGCCAAAGCGGCGCAAGTCCTGAAAGAAAAGCGAGCCTGGTTCCTGTTCCTGCCGCCCTACAGCCCCGATCTCAATTCCATCGAGATGGCCTTCTCAAAAATCAAGGCACACCTGCGAGCTGCGGCGGCCCGAACCTTCGACGCTCTCTCAAACGCCCTTGGGTCCATCTGCAACCTCTTCAACAGAACCGAATGCTGGAACTACCTCAAGGCCGCAGGATATGCGTCCAATTAAACGTACGATGCTCTAGAAAGCGACAGGGTCAATGCTACTGAGCAAGGCTGGACATCGTCTTCAGAACGTGTCTATCAGCACCAGGTTTCTGTTGCCATGCTCCTTGTCGGGAACACGCTGTCCAGGATAATTATCAAGGATGAACTGCAGAACTCCGAAGGAAAATTCGCCATCGGGATCCTCCGTCTTAAGCGAAAACGTTTTGGGATCGACTGTAGCAATTGAGAGCCCTTCCTCATCTGGAGGCAAGATGTTTCCAATCTCGGCACCGTTGCCTCCAAATATTCTGGCGTGCCCTCCTCCCTTGGGTACCCATCTGCTAGCAGGGATTTCTTGAAGTTTCGAATATACTTCATCGCCAACGACACCGCAGGGCACGATTGTGATGGCACCGGTGATTGTTGCATAATAGCGCGCTGCGGCAAGATTGACTGCAGGACCTGCCCAATTGAACCCGTTAGCTTCCGGTAATATGGGCCAAGCACCGATATGGATGTGTTCCATCTGTGACTGCAGGATGTAAGTCATTTGCGGATGCATATGCTCCCAGCAACTCAGCGAGCCGACGCGACCGATTTCCGTCTCGTAGACCTTCAGGCCAGATGCATCGCTATCGCTCCATACAGTTCTTTCGCTGCCAGATGGACGAAGCTTGCGACGGAGTTGTACAGGCCTGCCATCTGCCCCGATCAACGCCTGCCCCATATAGAGGTAATCGCCGTCCAATTCGCTATACCCAAGCGACACGAAAATTTTCTCGCGTGCGGCAGCCTCCAAAAGTAATCGCCATTCGCCGCTGCCTATCTGAAGCGAGTTGGCAACGTATTGCTTCAAATAGGCCTTCTTCCATTGCTCGGATTCATGACCGAACGGGTACCCGGGCAGCCATAGCTCCGGGAAGGCAACAAGTTTGGCTCCGGCACTTGCAGCTTCTCCAATCAAGCGGATCGTCTTGTCGACGCCGCCTTTGAGATGAAGGTAGACGGCTTCTGCCTGCACGGCGGCAACCTTGAACTCCTCCGTCAGGCGACTTCCCGGCAAAGCATGTCCGGATGCGGATTGCGCTGCGTCCGCGGCGTGCACATCCTGTGCTAGACGAGAAAGATAAAGCGCAGCAGCAGATGCCCCAAGTATTTTTCGTCTCGAAATATCCATCTGCTTTCTCCGTTTTGGGAAGCGAACTCAGATTAACGGCGTTTGTGTCAACCAATCCGGAGTCGTCGCATCGTTCGATTTCTAAGTTACCCGGCTCGAAGGGACGGATGTCTTGTAGTTCGCACCAGTTGAACAGTACGCGGACATCCGAGCGAAAGTAATGGCCAGTCCTGACATACCCCGCACGACGACGGTATAAGCAATTGGCTTCTACGTAATGACTTTCCGGCCATTCAGACGTGCCGACATTGCCACCTGATTTCGGGGGCAATCATCCGGTCGTCGCTGGATATTTGATACCACGACGGCTTCCTCTTACAGGCCGGGGCGCAAACGGCATCTACAAAGGTACTGGCCAGCGGCGCCCCCTGGGTGGCCGCCATGACGAGCGCCTCCTCAGGCGTCATACCCGGCAGGCCTTCATGGACTTTGTCAACCTTGAGCCAGAGGTAACCATCGCTGTCCGGCTCGATATTGGCCATCGCCGTTGGAGATGCTGTTTGGGTGATGCCGCCTGGGCTTTCGCCGGCATCGGGTGCAAAAGGCGGCGATGTAGACGAGTCCTACCACATTCGGCTGATCCCCGACTTCCGTTTTGACCGCGCCGCCGTATGAATGGCCCACCAGCAAGACGGGCTTCTTCTGTTGGGCCACATTTTGCTGGTACGTTCCGCGTCCTCCACCCGCGGCGTCAGCGGCAGTTCGACGGCGTGAATCGACTGATGATCCTTGTGGACCCCAGTTCGAGTACGGCCTTCCCCCAAATGGCTCTCTCCGTCCCAGAAGCCGTGCACCAGGCGATAGTAGGTTTGTCCGTCATGGTTTCCTCCTTTTGAGGCGTGAATGCCAGTGTCGTCTCCGAACCGGCTCCGACCGGCACTGTCATTCGATTTCGGCAAGTTCCGGGTCGAAAGACTGGACGCGTGGCTGTTCACGCTTATTGAACAGAAGGCGCAGGACATCGGGACGGGAATAGTGGCCTGTGGGATCATAGGCCGCCTTGGCGACCCCAATGAAACCGAGGTCAATGTCCGCATACATTATCGCCTCCTCGGTTTCCGGGATTGCGTCTGCCAGAGGAGAGCCGTCCGGCCCGAAAATCATCGTGAAGCCACCACCTTCAAGCAGCAAGTTCTGTTTTGCCGGCGTGTCCACTAGCATCTCGATCATCGGCTTTGAAACCAAGGCACAAGGCGCCAGCACATAGCACTGGCCTTCGAGCGCATAGACTTGGCTGGCGGCGAGGTTGGCCTCGGAGCTCAGCTGGAACGCAGCGCCGCGATAGACGGAGAAGCTTGGCCAGCTTGCCACATGGATCTGCTCGTTTTGTGAGTACATTGCATATTTTGACAGCGGCTGAATGTGCTCGGCGCAGCACAGCGCGCCTAACCGGCCCAGCTTTGTCGAATGCACGGCGATATGCGATCCATCGCCTTCGCCGAAGACCGTACGCTCGGCGTGGGTCGGTTTGAGCTTGCGGCGATTGGCGATAACCTCGCCGCTGTCGCTGAAAAGCGCCTGCGCAAGATAAAGGCTGCCGCCTGCCCGTTCCGTAAAGCCCATGACTACATGGATCGAATGTCTTGCCGCCGCGGCCCTCAGCCGCTCATAGTGGACGTCGCCAATCTCCATGGCATTGGCGAAGTATTTGCCGACAAACCGCATCCCCCAAGCTGGTGAATCGAGCCAGATCCACCAGGGATAGCCCGGCAGCCAGACTTCCGGGAAGGCAATGAGTGACGCCCCTTCTGAAGCGGCCTGTTCAATGAGGCCGATCGCCTTCTCGATACCCTTTTCGATATCGAGAAATTCCGGTGCGGCCTGCACGGCCGCAACTTTGTATTTGGTGAGCATGACGGTTCCCTCTTTTCTGACTTAGGGAACAGTCGTGCCACAGTGCACATCTTCGCACTTGGACAGACTGGCCTCCATTATTGTCAGAAACGGCCATTCGACGTGCACGGCACGATTCTTGCTTTATAATCCAGGAGAAAATGCCCACGTTAAACAGGGTAATCGAAAGCAAGCCAAATGATGTCTGCGAAATCCGAAGCTCTTTCGCTTTGGAAAGAACAGTTGTGGTCAACCTATGTACGCCTCGAAAGCAAATCCGAGGCGGCCGGCTTTTATGGCTCGGTCCAGGAGTTTTTTCCGCACAGGCATAGCCTAAGCCTGGTGGATTCCACGGCTCAGCTCACAGAGCGAACGCGGCGACACATTCGGACCGACCAGCAGGAGGTAGTACTGGTTGCCTTTCAGCTATCAGGGTGCGGGCGTGTAACCCAGGATGAGCGAGAGGCGTGGACAGTCCCAGGCGAGTTCGTCTTTTACGAAAGCATCCGCCCCTATTCCCTGGGGTTCGACGGGCCATTCAGGCAATTGGTGCTGAGGATCGATCGAGAGCGGATGATCTCGACGATGCCGTGCATCGGCAATCTGACAGCCAGAACGTTCGACGCAAGACGGGGTGCTGGTGCCGTCGCGCTGGATTTCCTCCAGAGCCTCGCGGCGCGTGGAAGCCAGATCAACGAAGGCAGCGTTTCGCCGATGGAGCGCACCGCCTTCGATCTTATTGCGACTGGCGTCCTGTCATCGACCGGAGATCTTTCACCACGGCGCGTGCTTTTTGAGCGGTTGCGTGATCGTCTCATCGAGAGAGTGCGGGACCCTTCGTTCAATCAAACAGAGATGGCGGTCCTGGCCGGAATTTCCACTAGGTCTCTCAGGCGGCTCTGCGCGGAAAACGGCATTTCACCCGTCGGTCTCATTCTGAGAACGAGATTGCAGGGCGTGAGAGACAGCTTAGCGCTCGATGTCAACAAGAGGCGGTCCGTCACGGAGATTGCCTTGAGCTGGGGGTTCAATGATATCAGCTATTTCAACAGGGCATTTAGAACGACCTATGGGATGACGCCGGGGCAGATGCGCCATTCGCATCAATGAAAAGCCGAGCCTTCGGCCGTGGTGACACATGTATCCAATCCACGCGCGTTGCGTACTCCGCGATGCTGGCCGCGACTGCCCAGTTCGACTGATCTTTGTCTCGCGAAGAAACCCTCTTTATTGACTTGTCGGAATATCAGATGACCATCTTCGCCTGCATTGGCGTCATCCGGCGAAGTGACGCAACCGTGATTGGAAGCATTTTCACGCAGTATGGCAGTTGATCCTTTCGGACCAGCTTCGTTGGCAATCATGAAGTTCGAAGAGGGTCGCTACCTGGGAGCACGTGAACCTCACCGGTGATCACATATGCGAGGAGAAGCCTGGACTCGACGATTCAGGCTTTCGACCCCTGCCGCTCTCGGTATGATCCGCTTACCGTATATCTGTGCCCCTTTAATGTTTAGGGGCCTGAAAGGGAGGCTGCAAAACTGCGACAAGAATTGCAATGTTCTCTCCCTTAGTCTTCATAGGGAAAGAGATTGTCACCTTAAATTGTGGCTATTGAGATTGCGCTTGTCGTTCCGACTCTATGACGCAGGCGCAAATCGACAAGTTTTCAGCCATTTCGCGGCACTGATCGGCCGACATTGAGAACTGAATAGTTCGTGACGTGCCTTCAGCCTCATCTATAACGAGTTTTACGATACAGGTACTATCAAGTTTAATATAACGATGGAACTCTTTGAGAGGAGGTCCATCAATTTGACCTTCTTTATTTAGCTTTGGAGGAGACATCATTTAGATCTCAGTTGTGCCAGCAGGGGCGGTTTATTTATAATAGAGGCTTACCTTGATGCGCATTTCGATCGCTTCCTAATGGATGAGGAAACTATAGATACATTATTGGTGGGCTTGTATTTTTGTAATAGCTCTCCCTAATTTCAGTAAAAAGAAATCGTTGAGTGAAATCTGCACGCCGCAGTGAAAATCACAGTAACGGCGCTTGTCCATTACTCAACAAATTTTGTTCGTTTGCAGATTGAGCAGTTTCCCAAGCTTTTCTATGCGGTTTGCGATGTGGCCTACGCCGACTGCGCAATGATGTGCCGGGCCTTGTGCATTCCATGCCTCAACGAAGCGACGGGCACCGAGGGAGAACTGATAGCGGCTGTTCGTGTTTCCGATTTCCAGAATTGGTCCGGGAACGGACGTGCCTTCGGCGCACAGCAGCTTGACCTTACCACCTTCCTCGACAACGGACAGAAGCGTGACCGGACCATGCTTGACGGACATTTCCACGCTGACGCCGGAGCCGACCTTGCCGTGATAGACCTTGAGCGGGCGAATCTTCGTGCGGCCTTCGGCAATTTTCGTGTGCCCCGGCCCGTCATGCCCCATCAGCACGACGTCTGCGGCAAAATCCATGGCGTAATATTCGGTGAATGAACCGCCTACACCGAAGCTGTCCATGATCTTCATGGCCTGAGCGTTCTTGATCTCATATTCGCCAGCGACTGGCACTCCGTTCGCCGTCAACATGGAGCAGCCGACGATGACGGAGGTGATGATATCCTCATATTCATGACCGGGCTGGGATTCGTAGTAGTAGGCAAGCGAACCGAGTGATTTTTTATCGACCAGCTTGCGAAGCGCCACGGCGGTTTTTGCGGCTCGGGCAAGCTCCTGCGGGTCGCAGTCCGGCTGAACGTCGAATTCAGCCTTTATCGTCGTCAGGCAGGCTTCAACATCCTCATCGCTCACATTGCGCCGCAATTGCGCCAGCTCATCGATTTCCAGCACTTCGATATGAGTGCCGAAGGCTGCGGCCTGGGCGGTGAGATCGGAATAGATGTCGAGCATGCCATTGTAATAGCGACCCATGACACCGAGCCTGTTATGCGCCATAACATGCGCGACGCGGGCGGCTTCGATCCAGTCATTGATGTCATCCTCAACGATCGGATCGCCGGTCAGAACGCCCGTCACCTGATGAAAGCTGACGCCCGCGCGGTGAAACACATTGGCAATTTCAGGAACGGGGCAGGCAGAGCAGTGCGCCAGCCAGTCTCCTGTCATCGCGGTTCGATCCCCAAGCGCGTTGAAGGTGGCATAGTCGATGGCTGCGGTGGGTTGCAGATTGAGAATGATCACCGGAACCTTGGCCCTTCGAACCACCGGGAGAACGGTCGAGGACAGGGCGTAAGTGGTGATGTAGAGGAAGATGATATCGACATCGGCCTGACGGAACTGATGTCCGGCCTCGACCGCTTTTTCAGGCGTATCGATCAGTCCCAGATTGACGACCTCCACGCCGGGGCGTGCAAGTTTTGCCTCGACGGTATCCACATAACCGCGCAGCCGCGCTTCCAGACCTTCGAACTGCGCCCAATAGGCCTCCAGACCAATTCCAAAAAGACCGGCCTTCAATGGACGTTCTGACATTCTCGTTCTCCGATGCTTATGTTTTGGGTGTCAGCCTTGAAGGCGCACGCGCAGCTGATCGAGGCCGACGGCCATCAATAGGACGACGCCACGAGTCACGTCCTGCCAGAAGGAGGACACGTTCATCAGCGTCAGGCCGTTGTTGAGCGTACCGAGGATCAAAACGGCGATCAGCGTACCCCAGACGCTGCCGCGTCCGCCAAACAGGCTGGTTCCGCCCAGAATGATGGCTGCGATGATGGTGAGCAGATGCTGACCGGCGGCATTGGGCGCTGCGGCCCCAAGCATTGCAGCCAGAATGATGCCAGCCGCTGCACCGGACAGGCCGGACACGATATAAAGCACCATCTGCGTCCGCTCGACCGGCACGCCAAGCAGACTGCTGGCTTCGGGATTTCCGCCGGTGGCATAAACGAAGCGACCGAAGGGTGTCTTCGACAGGATCAGCCACAGCACGACGAATACCAAGAGCATCAGGATGATCGGAAACGGAATGCCGAACAGGCGTCCGGAGCCCAGCCAGTTAAAGGCCGGAACGAACAGCGGTTTCGACAGGCCGCCGGTCATGACCATGGAGAGGCCGGAAAAAATGCTCATTGTCCCCAGCGTGGCAATCAGCGGATTGAGTTTCAGCCGCGTGACGATGAAGCCGTTGAGCACGCCGACGGCGCAACCGATGACAAGCGCGGTCAGGCAACCCGCCCAGATGTTGATGCCGTTGGCATGCATCAGCGCTACGATGACACCGGCAAGACCGGCGACGGCGGCGACGGACAAATCCAGTCCGCCGCCGATGATCAACGGAGTACCTGCTGCTGCCATCAGGCCGATGAAGGCCATGTTGGTGCCGATGTTGGACAGGTTGCTCAGCGTCAGAAAATAGGGAGACAGAAGCGAGAACGCAGCCAGAAGCAGGACATAAAATACCAGCAACAGGACAATGCCAGCGGCAGGGCGACCGAGAAGGCCGGTCAGGGAGCCGGGCTGTTTCTTCGAGACGACCGGTTCTGCCGGAACGGATGGCGACGACGACTTGATCATGCTTTCTCCAGTTCATTGGTATCGCGGACGGCGGAACGCGGCTCTGCTGCCCGCATCAGGTCCGCCGCGCTCGCATCGCAGCCCAGCTCGGCAACGACCTTGCCGTCGTCCAGAACGATACTGCGGTCTGCGAGACCCGCCACTTCTTCCGCATCAGATGAGACGATGAGGATCGCCAGACCCGTTGCCGCTAGGCGACGGATTTCCGCGTAAATTTCGCGTCTGGCACCCAGATCGACGCCGCGTGTCGGTTCTTCGAGGATCAGGAAATTCGGGTCTCCCAGCAGCCACCGGGCAAGGCAGACCTTCTGCTGGTTGCCACCGGACAACAGACGGATTTCCTGATCCGGCCCCGATGTCTTGATCCTGAGCGTCTTGATCCAGTCTCTCGTACTGGCATCCTCGCGCTTCTGGTCAACGACACCGGATTGCGTGAACATGCGTAGATAAGGCAGCGTGGTATTGGTCCGCACCGACAGATTGCCGATCAAGCCCTGCCGCTTGCGCTCCGCAGCCACGAAACCGATGCCGTTGCGCACACTCTTTCGAGGGCCTGACAGGCCGATATCGGTATTGTTCAGCCGTACCGTTCTGGCACTGGCGGCAGGCTCGGCACCATAAATGGCCCGACCGACCATTTCCGCACCCGAGCCGATCAGACCGAAAACGCCGAACACCTCACCGTGCCGCACGGACAGGGATACGTCGTCGAGCCAGCCGGGAAGGGACAGTCCCTTGACAGTGAGAACAGTTTTCGCATCCGGCACCGTCGATTTTGCGGGATAGAGGTCGCCAAGCTCGCTTCCGAGCATCGCTTTCAAAACCTCGTCGCGACTGGTTTCGCCGGTTGCGAACTGGCCGCGAACCTCGCCATCGCGCAGCACCACGATGCGATCGCTGAGCCGAAAGACCTCGTCGAGATAGTGGGAAATGTAGATGATGGTAACGCCCTGCGTTTTCAGCGTCTCGATCACGCCGAACAGATTGTCGGCATCCGCTTCACCCAGTGAAGCCGTCGGCTCGTCCATGATCAGGATTTCAGCCTTGCCAGCCAGCGCGCGGGCGATTTCAACGATGCGCTGTTCAGACAGGGGCAGCGAACCCATGCGCTGGCCGGGATCGACATGGTCGAGCCGCAAGCGACCCAGCAGTGCCTGCGCCTGCCGGTTCATGGCTGAGCGGTCAATCATGGGAATGCCTGCAAATCGCCGTCTGGGCATCGAACCAAGCGCGATGTTTTCCGCAACCGAAAGGTCGGGATGCACGGAAAGTTCCTGCGGCATCAGCCGGATGCCCGCCGCAATCGCATCCTGCGGGGTCGCGATATTCTTGATGGCGTCTTGAATTCTGATCTGCCCGCTGTCCAGCGTGTAGACACCGGAGAGGATTTTCATCAGCGTCGATTTTCCCGCGCCGTTGGCACCGAGAAGAGCGACGATCTCGCCTTCATCTGCCGAAAGCGACACGTTCTTCAAAACCGTCACACCGGCAAAGGCCTTGCTGACATTGGTAATCTGGAGCCGCGGATTGCGGCTCCCGTCATTGTTGTGGATGGCAGTCATGTCACGCTCCCTGAACGTTATCGCGCTCATTGCTGGGGGAGAATGGCCTCATAGCCCTTCAACCAGTCCTGCTTCTTGAGGTCGGCGAGATAGGTTGCGAATTCCGTTTCCGGGAACTTGTAGCCATCTTCCTCACCAACGCAGGGGAAGTCCTTGTAGAACTTGCAGATATTGGCCTTGGTGACCATCTGGTGGGTCACGAAGGTTGCTTCCGGCACAGGCTTTCCGGCAAGCGCAGACAGCGCAATCGGGATCAGATAATTGCCGTAGCTGCCGGGGAACGAACCGGTGGCGGCAACCAGGTTGGGATCGGTTGCCAGCGCCTCGGCTTCATCCGCCCCGTTGCCAACCGCAATCGCCTGATCGACGCGACCGGCTGCCCGCACTGCCTGAAGCATGCCCATGGTCGCCTGATCATTGATCGCGATAAGCAGGATCGGCACGCCCGGCGGAATGCGACCGATGACATTGTTCATCTGCGCGAAGGATTCCTGCAACGTGTTCTTGGTGTCGATCTCGATGATATGGTCGGCGGGGAAATCCTTTGTCAGCGCCATAAAGCCGGCCTTCTGGCCTTCCGTGCGCATGCGTGGGATGACACCCGATTGGGGCAGGGCGCCGATGACGAGGTAGCCGGTCTTGACCGCATCCGCCCCGAATTTCTTCTGTGCTGCCGTTGCCAGATAGGAGCCACCCATGAAGCCGGACTTCGGATTGTTGACACCGAAGAAGCTGGCACCCGGCATCGGGATGTCGATCGCCGTCACCTTCGTACCATCCGCCTTGAAGACGTCCATCACGGCCTGACCGAAATTGGCGTCGGTCTGAAATTCGATGACGTAATCCACCTTGCGCTCGGTAAAGGATTTGGCGTTGGCCAGCGCGGTCGGCCCATCGAGGCGGTTGTCGGCAATGACGAGTTCGACGCCTGCCGCATCCGCATTCTGCTGGATGCCTTTCTCGACAAGGACGCCGAAGGCGATGTCGCGTTGCAGATTGGCAAAACCGATGCTGTAGGCCTTGCCGTTCTCGGCGGCGTGGCTTTGGCGGCATCCGCGGCCATCGCTTTCAGATTGTCGGCTGACAGCATGTTGCCATCGAATTTCAGCGGATCGAACCCGTGGAAATCCTCGGCATATGCAGCAGACGCCAAAAGGCATGCGGCAACCGCCAGCAGTCTGGCTTGATGTTTCATGTCTCTCTCCTCCCGGCCTCTGCCCTCCCTGGCAGCGGCAAACGCTGATGATCTCAGCAAAATTTGACAGGGTCATTCGAAAATTGACCTTGTCTTCAGACGTTAACACCAAGCATTTCCGTTGACACGCCGCCATACTCCGCAAAAGTGATCTTTTGCATATAAAATATGATCTTAAAATTGAGTGGAGCAATGCAAAGCTACTTCGTCTATATGCCTGACAATCGCCTCTGCGCGGCATGGGGCTGCACAGCGGTCTCGACCGGCTATACGGAAATTGCACCGCATTCCGATTATCCACCAAGCCGCCACCCCAACGATCACCATTTCAGCTGGTCGCGTGGCCGTATTCTCAATGCCTATCAGGTCGTACAGATAAGCTCCGGCAGTGGCAGGCTGGAATTTGGAACGGAGCGTCGGCAGGTGACGATTTCAGAAGGCTCCGTGTTCCTGCTGTTTCCGGGCGTCTGGCACCGTTTTGCCCCGGATCGACAGAGCGGATGGACCGAACACTGGATCGAGTGTCGCGGCAGCGCTTTCGACTTTGCCCGCGATGCCGGTCTGTTGCAGCCGGAGCAACCCGTTCACGCCAGCAGCTCGGAAATTTCGGATGTGTTTGCGTCCATTCATTCGCTGGCGAAGGACGATTCCCTGCGCAACCAACCGCTGATTTCCACCCTTGGTCTTCAATTGCTGGCGCTGTTATGCCGTCCCACCGATATCACCCGAAACACGTCCGGCAGGCTCGTTGACCGGGCGCGGATGATCCTGATGGAGCGGTGCGGGCAACCTCTTTCCGTCGAACAGCTCGCCGAAGAGCTTGGCGTCAGCTATCCGTATTTCCGGCGGCTGTTTCGCGAACAGACCGGAATGTCCGCAAAGCAATACCAGATGACGGTGCGGATCCAGCGTGCGAGCGACCTTTTGATGAATACCGATAAATCGATCAAGGAAATCGCCGGACTTCTGGGGTTTCACTCGGCGTTTCATTTTTCCACACAGTTTCATCAACTGGTCGGCTATACGCCGTCGAATTATCGCCTGCAGTGTTCAATAAATAAGACAAAGGTATAACTTTATCAGCACAGACTAATCTCGGCGCATTTGATGATTTAGGCGTGAGAAGGATATGCTGCAAATTTTAACCCACTCAGGAAGCTTGCCAATCGAAGTCAGGCCGTCGAGTATTGATAGCCTTCCTTGATCTCAAAAGCCAAGTTCAGCCCTGAAATATACCTCCATTAGTCTAAACGTCCTATCTTCTCGTTTACAATGCGCGACAATATCGATCCCCGATTTGATCAACGCCAGAGAATCTTGCCGTGTAAGGCCCATCCCTCCCTCAGACTCTTTAATCAGCAGAGCTAATTGCTCGAAAGCAAGTTCTGCCGAATTCGCGTGAACGGTCGTTATAGACCCCGGATGACCTGAGTTGACATTGCGGATGAAATAGAAGGCCGTCCCGTCGCGGAGCTCCTGAAGCAAGATACGATCTGGCCGCATACGAAGACAAGACTCCAGAAGTTCGTTTGGGCCTGCGCGCGAAAGCCCCTGCCCTCCCTTCGAGTAAAATAGGCGAACGTGGTTGGGTTGGCAGATGACGAGTTCAGGGGTATCTTCGATTGAGATGACGCGCTCGTTTTGTGGGATGTGCTTGATGAGAGCCTTGGAAAGCGTTGTCTTAGCCGAACCTGTGGCGCCAGAGATTATGATATTCTTTCGTGCAATGACTGCCTGCCGCAAGAAATCCTTGAAACGCCCAGCGCGATAGCTTTCGTTCAATTCCTCATCCTCTAAGGGCCGGTCCACATTCGTAGCACGCGTTTTTGCAAAAAAACCTTTTTCCTCCAGATCGTCAAGGCTGAAATCGACCGACGAAGGCTTTCGAATTGTGATGCTGACGGTGCCTTTCATCGTCGCCGGCGGGATCACAATCTGAATCCGTTCGTCGCCCGGAAGCGTCGCCGACAAAATAGGACGTGTTTCATCGATCGACTGATGGGAAAAACTGGCGACGGCCCGGGAAAGGCGCATGAGCTTTTCGAAGGTCAGTTCCGGCGCGTCATAGGTCCGCCAACCGCCGGGACCTTCTGTCAGCACCTGCCCGGGCCGATTCACAATCACTTCATAGAGGGACGGGTCTTGGAGGTATGCCGAAAACGGCTTCAAGAGTTCGCTTACAACAGCCGAGTCCTGCCCCTCCGACATTACCTATCCTACTTCGTTACGAGCGTCGACTGTGGCGAGAAATCGCCCAGCACTGCTCGATCAAAAATACGGTTCCTCGGCTCTGTCACCCGCAGACGATAGATTCCTGAAAAATCGAGATCGCGAGCGACAAAGATCGAAACCAGTTCACCCTGATGCTTATTTAACGTCGGCGGAATGTTGATGGACTGTTCAACTGCGATAGCAGCTGCCTGTTGACCGGCGCTCGTGGTGTTCTGCGCATCGACATCACTATCCTGCAAACGACTGCTGGCATAGCTTGTCGCATCACCGACGATGGAAAGAAGAAGGGCGCTGCCGAACCGTTCCCACCAATGGGTATCGACATAACCAGCGACGCCGGCGCGACCAAGTGCATCGGTTGCCGGTGATGCTAGCGTCACGATAACGCCCTTCGGCGTCTTTACTCGATTCCAGAGAACGAAAAGACGCTTTTGTCCGCGTTGGAGCCCGCCGCGATATTCTCCGACAACCTGTGTGCCCTTTTCCATCAACACGACCCGACCGTTGTCCGAAAGGACATCGCGGTTGATCACGCAACTGGCGAAACCTGGCTGGTCGGAAGCCAATGCTGTTTCGAGTACGCAGGGTATCGACGCCCCCATCGCGACGATGAAGTCGCGGTTTCCAAGTGTACCGGCGCGCGAGCCTTCAAGTCGTGTCGGCCGCAGCAGACCGTCGAAACGCTGTTGGTCGCTGCTCTGCTGGTTCTGGGCCATCATGTTGTTGTCGAGCGGCACGAAATTCCCATTGTTTGAAGTGTCCGGATTATCAGTCTCTCTTCGATCTTTCGCGTTTTCCTGCCCACTGCTGAAGGCCATCACGGGCGCGCGGCGGGCAGATTCGAGGAGTTTATCGCTCTCCTCCGCGACTGGTTCGACGACAGGGGTCGGCAACTTCACTTCAGGTACCACCTGCGCCGGCTCAGCCTTTTCCTTCGCCGCCTCAAACGGATTTGTCTGGCGAATAACCACGCGCTCGGGCTGAACATTCTCATCCTTTGCCTTCTTGCCCGTTGTCGACCACAGGGCGAAGCCAACGAACGCGACGATCGCAATCGCTACCGCGCCACGTTTCAAAAGAGGGTTGTTGTCGATCCGGCGACCGGTGATCGTTTCCTCACGCTCCCCGGGAATGCGAGTTTCGTCTTCTTGAGTCATGGATGTCGCTCCCTATTGCGCGTTGACGTCGCTTTTCACGATGCGCTCTACCGAGGGAGACGTCGTGTTCGTATCGGGATTGATGCCGACACGGTCGTAGGCCTCGTTGAAGACGCAGAGCACATCCTTGCCCCGACGCAGGATGAACTTGCGGCTGATTGCGTGCACCATGACGAGATTGCCATCGACGGACTTCGGAACAAGGCTTTCCGACCCGTCTGAATTTTCCATATAGATCGCAGGCATTTCCTGATTGCCGACGAAGGCGAACGTCGTGATCTTGCCATTGTCATAGACGCTTTGAGGCTCCAGTGGCTGGGAGCCCTGAGCCGAATAGCGCCAGTTCCGAGGACCATACGCTTCGTGGAGGGCCAGCACATTGTCGGCGTCCTTCGCTTGAGCGGCGAGAGCCCTAGACGCTGCCTGCTGCCGGCGAAGCTCAGCTTCATCTCCGGGGTATCTGAACTTCACGTAGAAATAGGTGTTCTGACCGGCTTCGACAGTACCGTCTCGCACTGTCAATTCCATCTGGTAGCTGCGCGTGGAGCCATCCCGGCGCGTCGTCACCACAGATATGTTTGTTACCGGCTGGTTTTCGCGTGGCTTCAAGAACAGGATGTTGCCGGCCGGCGCGACTTCCCAGGCAACGCTGTTGCCAAGCGCCACATGGGCGATTTCCTCGTCTGCCGCGAACTCGATCTGCACGGAGGACCGCAAGGTGCCGACGATCCTGGTGATGTTGAAGGGTTGGTAGTTCACAAATCGGACACGACTGTCCTGCGTAGCGCCTCGGGGAATCTCCAGCGCCAGCGCCGAAGACATGGAAGTTGAAACGACGAGTGCGACGATTGATGCGATGCGCTTCATCTCACCTCCTCCGGATCTGCACGATATTCGCTGACGACAAAACCGAGTGGGTTCACGAGCCGGTCTGTCGACGACATTGGGGCGTTGACATACGAGAAGGTCAGGGTCGCAACCCAATGAGTCGTTCGAACTTCCTCACCTCGTGTGATGGTGCGCATGTAACGCACAGAGACGACATTTTGATTGATCAGAGAGATCGACGCGATGTCGATCCTCGCGGTGGCGCCACGGCCATAGATGTTCTGAGGCGATTCCGGGTTGCTGCCTCGATACACGCCTGCAAACCGTGTCTGCTCCGGTTGGGTCGATAAGAGCGCGATGGTGCGAAAGTTTTCTTGTGCCTCGCTCCAAACATAACCCTCGCGGGCGCGCACATATTTGGCAGCGAAGTATTTTGTTACGGCCTCGTCGTAGGTGCCGGCCGTCGACGTCAATGCCGAAACGACATCGACAATACCCGTCGAATTGTCGACGCGCACCACAAAGGGTTCCACCGTCTTGAGAGGAGTGAGACCCGCGACCGCAAAGACCGAAACGCTGGCGACGATGCCGGACGCGATGGCGATCGACCAGGCAATCCGGTTCGAACGTTCGATCTGCATCATTCGATCCTGGTCAAACCGACGTGCCTTGTCGAAGTAACTCCTGAGATTATCTGTCGTCACCATGTCTCATCCCTCACAACGGCGATAGGAGCCGTCGACGTCCAAATGCGCAAAGGCTGCAGGTTCTCTGGCCTCTTCGGCAAAGGGCGTCGCAGACATGGAGGAACTTGCGTTGGATTGCTGCTGTTTGAGCTTGCTGTCGCCCTCCCATTCCCACATCGAGCGGTTCAAGGGGCGGCGTGAATAGCCGTCGCATTTCGGTAAAGGGTAGGTCAGTGACGCGCAGCCGCCAAGCGTGGCGGCGAGGACGAGCAACAGGGCAGGCTTAATCATGCGGGCAGGCCTTTTCTTATTGTTCTGAATTGCATGTCATGCGCCGGCATTTCTCGATCCGAACGCGCGGCCAGCAAAGCGAGCCCCGCGACCAATCATCCGGCCGGTGTACGATGTTCCCCGAGCCAGCACGCCTTCATGCGCATCGCGTGCGGCGCCATAGCCATAAGCCAGCGACGCACCGCCAGAGGCCAGGGCCGAAGCGATGCCCGGTAGCTGGTAGAAAACATAGAGAGCGGCGATCCCGATGGCGCAGAGCGCGATTGGACGCATCAGCACGTCGCTGTAGCTATCGATCGCAGTGAAGGTCGAATCGATGCAGGAGATCAGCAGGGAGCCGACGGCAACGACGAGCACCTGCAGGATGACGAAATTCGCGAGCTGCCCGATCCAGGACTCGGTAAAACGCCGCGTCGACTGGAACATGGCGAGCGCAATGAAGATCGGCCCGATCGCCAACACTATTGCCAGCGCCAACCGCGCATAGAGCGAGACGACGTAGCCGATCCCCGCGACGAGAAAGCTGACGCCGATCACCATCATGCCACCGGCGCCGGTGACGATGTCGACCGGCCAGGAGGCTCGTGACCAGATATCGGTCGCAGATGCCTGGCCTTTGTCGAGCAGGCTGTCGAAGGAGCTGGCGCTTGGCGCAGCACCCGAATTCAACGCCTGCGCGATCTCGCGCGGCAACACATCAAAGAAGATGTTCGTGACATATGTTTGATATTCGCCGGCGTTCTTGACCAGCATGACGATGATTGCAAGCTTTATGGCGCGAAAGGCGAAGTCGAGGATGGGTTCCTGCACGGAGCCACGCAGGACCAGATAGCCATAGAGGACCACATAAAGCGTGACGGCTGCCGTCAACGGACCGGTGACCCATTCGGCGATGTTCGACGTTCCATCAGAGACGAACGTCTCCAGCGGTCGCTTGAACTGTCCATCGATGAATTCGAACACCTGGTACATTGGATCAACCTCCCAGCGCTTTGCGCATGTTCTGGAGGCGGAGCTTGCCATCGGCCGCTTCCGCGTTCCGGCAACTGATCGTGTTCTGCAGCTCGCCCGGATTGTCACGGCAATCAGAAATGGTACGGCTCAGCAGCGCTTCGTCGGCGATGAAGTCATCGACGGTGTAAGTCCGCTCGGATTCCTGCGAGCAAGCGGTCAGCAGAAGGAGCGTCGCGACCATCGCGAGCGGCCTCATTTCAGTGCCGCCTTCATTGCATCCATGCGTTGGCGCCAATCCTCGGCCTTGCGCTGTTCATCGACCTGGGTCTGCGCTTGCTGCACCATCCTCAACCCCTCCATCCGCAGTACGTCGGTCTGGAGGAATGCCTGTTCAGCCTGCAGGCGTGCCTGCAAATCGGCGATCTCCTTGGCATCTCCTGCGGTGGAGATTTTCTCACGTAGCTGGTCGATTCCATCGATGCGCTTGGTCGCGACATCATAGATCTGCTGGCCGAGGCTCATTTGGCCCGCATTTTGATTCTGAAGACGCGACAGCTCTTTTGCATAGAAATCGTCGGCGTCTGTGCGGTAGGTCGAGTTATCTTCCAAGAACTTTGATGCGGAATCACCGAACACACCGGTGCCATTGCCTTTAAGCAGGCCCTCAATGGCGGCGAAGTCGGACGGAAGCGCCTTGCGGATCGCCGGATCATTGAGAACGCTGGCGACATCCGCCATATCGGTCAGCTTGTTGAGCGAGCCATAGAGCTGCTGCGCCTGCTCGATTTGCTGATTGAGCGCGTCGAGCTGGGACTTGAGCTGCGCGATGCTCTCGATCTGCTTGGCGATAGCCGACTGGTCGATGACCGGAATCCCCTGCCCTGCAGCACCATCGGCGGAAACGATAAGCACTGTCGCGAGCACCGCGCTATAAAGTCGATAGAAAACCATCAGCTTGCACTCCTTCGCTGTTGGAAAACGGGAAGCCAATCCTTGACGTCATTCCCGACCTCCGCGCGGATCGCGTCGAGAAGTTCGACATTGGCGGTCCGGCCGGAAAGGATGGCGAGCTCGTCATCGAAGCCATTGAGGTCGAGTTCGGCAACGACGCTGTTGTGCCCCTGCTTCAACACGAACCGCCGGCTCTCGACGGAAAGTTCGCGCGCAATCAGTTCGTACTCGCGCTCCGTGAGCTTGAACCCGTCGACATAATCGGCATGGTTTCCGCGCGAGTTGGGCAGAAAGATCTGCGTTGGGCATTGCTCGATGATGGTGTGCGCGATCGGCGAGATCAACGCGTCGCGTGGGCTCTGCGTGGCAAACAGCATCAAGCCATTTTGCTTGCGGATCGTCTTCAGCTTGTTCTGCGCAAGATCGCGGAAGCCCTCGTCCTGCAGCGCTTTCCAGAATTCGTCGATGACGATGATGATCCGACGGCCATCGATCAGCTGCTCGACGCGGTGGAACAGATACGCCATCAGCGGTGTGCGGATTTCCTCGTTGTCGAGGAAGTCGGTCATGTCGTAGCCGATGAATTTGCCGGAGCCGCCAAAATCGCCAAAGCCGATATCTTCGATCACGTTGTCGAAAACCCAGCCGAGCGGCCCTCCCCTCTCCCACCGTCGGAGCCTAGCGGCGATCCCTTCCGGGTCGGTGTTGTTGAGGAAGGTCCGGAGTGCGCCGATCGTCCTTCGGTCCACGGGCAGGTCGGCGAGGCCATCGATAGCGCCGGAAATATCGCGAAGCTCAGTGACCGAGAGTTCCCGCGTGCCGGATCCGACAAGCTTGCCGACCCAGCGTGCCAGGAAGACTTTGTTTTCCGGCGTCAGGTCGAGGGCCTTCAGGGGAGCGCAGCCGGTGGGGACACCATTTTTCAGCGGCAGGTAGGTGCCGCCGGCGGCGCGAACATAGAGGTCCGCGCCGCGATCCTTGTCGAAGAACACCACATGAGGATCATGTTTTTCCAACTGGGACAGCATAAAATTGACGATCACGGTCTTACCGGCGCCGGACGGACCGCACATGAAGGTGTTTCCGAGATCACCGTAGTGGAGGTTGAAGTAGTAGGGTGACCCGGAGGCGGTCTTAAGCAGAGCGACAGCAGGTCCCCATTCGTTGCCGCCCTTCTGGCCGATCGGATAGGAGTGGAACGGTGACAGAGCCGCGAAATTCTTTGAGGTGATTGCGCCAGATCGCGCCCGGTAGCGGAAATTGCCCGGCAGCTGCGCCCACCAGGCTGCCTCGAGGCCAAGGTCCTCTCGCGCAACGACGGCGCCTCCATTGGTCAGGCTGGCGCGAGCCTTCGCGAGATTGTCCGTCAGGTCTTTCACTGTAGCCGCGAAGACGGACAGCGTCAGGTGATGCTCGCCGATCACGAACCGGTTGGACTCCAGATCGTCCATCGCATCGTCAAGTTCGTCGATCTGCGAGGCCGCCTTGTCGCCGCTGCTGACCAGCTGGTTTTGCTTTCGCCCCATGATGACGCGGGCGTCCGCCTTCGACGCAAAGCAGAACGATTGAGAAAGAATGAGTTCAAACGGACTGGTCAGAACGCCGTCCAGCATGCCGGTCCTGGTGCGAGCCGGGTATTCCTTGAAGCTCAGTATGCCCGCAAATCGGCTTTCGGCCTCATGCCGAATTTCAATCGTCTCGCGACCGATGATGACGCGATCCGAGTAGATCGCAGATGCGATGCGGCCTTCGGTCAGCGGAACTCGCTCGCGCCTGCCGCCAACGATCTGGTGCAGCACCTCGCTCGGCTCGGAGAAGAGCATGCCGTCCTGATCGTACAGAGACAAAACACGTGGCTCGAAACGTTTCAAACCGGCGACCACATCGACGACCTTGTCCTGAAGCTGTTTTAGGGCTCCCTCATCGAGTTCCACGCCAGTGCGATAGGCGCGGCGAAGGCGCGACAGCAGCTTCGCAGCCTTGTCAGCCGGGTCGCGGGCCGGCGACCAAAGGACGCTCAGATAGAGATCATTGCGGAACAGGTCTTCGCGCACCATGCGCTCACGGTACTTCTCATTGAGCGCTGCGGAGAATGGCGTTGCAAATGTCCCATCCGGATAGTCGCTGTCCCTGCGGCGGATCAGGTGCGTCCAGAGGGCAAGCCGCTCATCGGCGATATTTCGGTAAAGCGTGTTGAGATCGCGATGGAGGGCGTTGAGGTCGAGCACATCCGCGGTTTCGAACGACACGCCTTCGAGGGCAATCATGACCATCAGCGCCCGAGAGTGGAGTGCGATGGTCGTCTCGTCGATGTGCCGCACATAGGGAATGAAAGCCTCTGGTGCGAGCTCGCGGGATCTGAGAGTGGCGTTACTAGGCAAATCCAATATCCCTTTCGTCAAAGCGGCGGGCCAGCCGAAGTGGAGAGAGCGTCGCTCCACCCCAATAGGCACTGTTCCGCGTCCGGCCGCGCGTCTCGACCCAGGCTAGCAAGATGCGGAACATGTTGTGATCGTGCTTTACAAGGGCGCGGAAGATGAGGTGAAACACGACGCCGACAACCGCATAGGCGATCGATCCGGCAACGATGTAAAGGATCGTCGTGAGCATGATGTTGAAGGCCATCGCCTCCATGGTCACGCCAGCGATCATCGCCGGCCTTGTGCACGCGATGAAGAGCGTGTCTTCTTCGAGGACCGCCCGTTCGCTTGCCATCTTCAGCTTCCAACGATGGTGTTGACGAGCTCGGTGGCGCCGAAGATGCCGCCGATGCCGATGATCCAGAAGCCCGCCCGCCTCAGGTCCATATAGCCAAACATCCAGGCAATGCAGATGACGATCACTGCGATGACCGCCAGAAGCTTGGCAATGTTGCCAGTCAGCATTGTGACTATGTTCTGCAGCACGGATTCGATGCCAGCGGCCTGCGCGAAGGCCGGCTCGACCATCATAACCACGATGGCAGCTGCCATCACAGACGAAGCGACAATGGGTCGGATACGGGAATTCAATGTCATTCACTCTGCTCCAATTGATTGCCCTGAAATACCAGGACGGATGAACGGCGCCGGGTCTTGAAGACGTCCCATGCTGGCGCGACGGAGATCGCGGCGGATTTCTCTGAAGAGTTCTCCGCCACCACCTCGGCGACGACATCTGCCTGGGAAACCTCAGTGGGAACGTCGGTCTCCCTCCCCTCTCCCGTGTCGTCGATCGTCAACCGGGCCAAAGTCGACCCGAGCCGTTTGATTTCGCGGCGGACCTGATCGTCGTAGCTGACCATGGCCCCGACAGTTGGGTTGTCACGTCCATAATAGGATTGCAGCATGACTCGCTCGGCCCTGGCCGGCTCCGCCCCCTCCTTCACGGCGAGGCGATAGTAGCCATCGAGCAGCGTCGCTGTTGCCCGCAGGTTGAGGCATGGATCGAAGGCATCGGATATCGAGAGGTTCAGTCTCTGCAGTTCTTCCAGTCCGATCCCGCCGAGACCCACCTGGATGTCATGGCGCTTTGCCGCCAAGGATGTAGCGACTTCGATCGCCTCGGCCTCCGTGGCAGGTTGCCGCTTGAGCGGCGTACCGCTGTTGATCCGGATGTTGAAGGGGGCGAACCGGCTTTCGAGGCTGACGACGCCTGCGAGCGTTTCGGATGAGACATAGGGCGCGCAGGTCTGCGCAAGATCTAGGAACGCAACGGGCATGTCTAAAACCACACCCTCTGCTTGCCGACTCCGTCGATCGTCACATCGATGTACCGAGGTTTCTCGCGTACCAAGGGACGAGCGGCGGTATACGCCATGCACTGGTAGCGACCGTTTTCCTTTTGCAAGCGTGGAGACACAAATGAGTCGTTGTTTGAACCGCCGCCGTCTCGATCCCGCTGGCAGGAGCTATCGCTTACGGCCTGCAGCGACGTAGAAATACATGTCGCTTCATTCCCCCGTGGACCGTAGCCAGCCGACAGACGGTAGCCGGGGTTGCAGTAGTATGGTTCGTAGCGGGGGCGGGAGCTCTGAAAACCGATGCCGCTGCAGGTCGGAAACGAACGCCCTTTCGCAAGCCAACGCCAGAGTTTCTGGATCGGCGGCCGGCACTCGGCATATTGCGTTGGGCCACCCGGATTCGATAAGCACAGGATAACCTGGCATCCCCAGTCGTCGGCACGAGCACTTCGTTCCGAAATAGTATAGAGTGAGGCGAACCCTAACGTGGCTATAATTGTTCGAAAGAAAAGGCTCTTCATGCCCCCTACCCTCTGGTTTCTCCAATGTCAGGTGGAATTGACATGCGACTCGCCTCAATTCACATACTATGCAAATACTAGATAGTTAAATCGATGGCAAGCAATTTGAGCGACCGATGGCAAAGCCAAGCCTTATCTGTCTACGCAGTGCGTGAAATTTTGGAAAAGCCGATAGAGGGCGAGTCGGCGCAGTCCCGCATCAAACAGATCGGAATGATGAATATCCTCTATCTGATGCATCAGGCGCACCAGAAACTAACTCTCTCAAATATAATCGAAATAACCGGAATGACACGTGGCGGCGTCATCGAGACCATTGATCTTTTGGTTCAGCGCGGAATCCTTACCGAGACGCTGGGAAGGAACTCTATGGGGCGAGGGACAGCCCGACAATTTGAGTTTTCTCCGCGGTTTTTTGATGCTCTCGGCGCTGCTGCTACGAGTTAAAGCAGCTGATTTAATTTAAGAAGTTTTTTCAAGTTGGATAACTGATTCGCAAAAACGAGTGCAGGAACGAGGACGCACGAGCAGGTTACGCAGGATGGGCGTAGGCGCTGTAATCTGGAGGCACCCGAAATCGATGTGCTAATGAAGTTGCGTTCGACCACACGAGCAGCATCCGCATTGAAGAGCATCCTCCTGGCAGTGGTGTAGCGCCGATAAACGCCACGCTTCTTCGTTGCATTGTTCAGTGCCAGCTGGATACCATTATCACGAAGCGCTGCATCGCGTCGGAATGGGATGGAGTCTATCCGGCTAGTGGAGGCCAGATTGATGAAGCGTTTAGCTGGCTGAGTCGCCAGTGTCACGTCTATGCAGAGGAAGTCAGACCAAAACGGCGTTAGAGCGAAGGTCGGTATCATAGTTTTCGACTCTTTTTTCCTCCATCTACGTGTGAAAGCCTGAAGCCTGCAATCGCTTGTTTCACAAAGATTATATTCGTCCACGAAACGGTTTCTCGCGGGTATGAAGAGGCTGTTAAGACCTTGTTAACCTTAAAAAGCTTGCCCACTGAACAGAATCGGGTCTAATTCGTCGCATGCGGAGTTTGAACGTTTGCTGGGCGTCTTCCGCAGGTGAGACCTAATAGGCGAAGAAGATGACGAAAACCGCTAAGGCCGAAAGCAACCGAACTGCCTCGCTCCGCTCGAAGGTCCGAAGCCATTCCGCATCACTTTCGGCGAAACTGCAAGAACACCAATCGAATATTTTCCCTCCCCACGCGCGGAAAGGTATTCGCTCTTTTACGCCATCAGAGGCGGCGAAACTGCTTGGCGTTGCCGAAGGGTATCTTCGCACGAGCGCAGTTGAGTTGGAGCGAAAAGCTTCAGAGGGCGGAGAGCAGGAGTTTAACCCCGCTCTCGCCGGCGGACGGCGCATGTATTCGGTGCAAGACATCGCTGCTATGCGGGCCTATTTAGATAAACCCACAAGATCGAATGGCCGCTATTTGCCCCATCGCCGGGCTGGGGAAGAACTTCAGGTCCTCTCCATCATGAATTTCAAAGGTGGATCGGGAAAGACCACTACGGCGGCCCACCTTGCGCAGTATCTCGCACTGCGAGGCTACCGCGTTCTTGCAGTCGATCTCGATCCGCAAGCCAGTTTGTCGGCCTTGTTCGGAAACCAACCGGAATTCGATGTGGGCGTCAACGAAACGATTTATGGTGCCATTCGGTATGATGAAGAGCGTCGACCGATACAGGAAATCATCCGCGGAACTTATATTCCAGACCTTCATATCATCCCCGGTAATCTGGAGCTTATGGAGTTCGAGCATGATACGCCAAAGGCGCTTCTCCAGCGTCGTCCTGAGGACGTGCTGTTCTTTGCGCGGCTACAGGCGGCCATTCAAGACATTGAAGACGCCTACGATGTGGTGGTGATCGACTGCCCTCCCCAACTCGGTTTTCTAACTCTCTCGGCGCTGACGGCTGCGACATCTGTACTGATCACGGTCCATCCGCAAATGCTGGACGTGATGTCGATGAACCAGTTCCTTTCGATGACGAGCGCGCTACTCGACGAGATCTCAGAAGCCGGAGCCGAAGATCGAAACAACTGGATGCGCTACCTGATTACCCGTTTCGAGCCGACCGACGGACCACAAAATCAAATGGTCGCCTTCCTCCGGTCGATGTTTGGCGATGACGTGCTTGTCAACCACATGCTCAAAAGCACGGCGGTATCGGACGCCGGAATAACCAACCAGACACTCTTTGAAGTCGAGCGCAGCCAATTCATTCGATCGACCTATGATCGAGCGCTCGAGTCGATGAATAACGTTAACGCTGAGATTGAAACCTTGATCAAGGCGACATGGGGTAGATCATGAGCCGAAAAAATCTCCTCTCCTCTCTTCACAGCGATGTAAATGCAGGCCTGAATCCAACACCGCCGCCTCACGCACGCCCGCATCTGGATGCGGCCAAGTCGAAGCCAATGGCAGCTGTCACTAAGTCGCTTGGTGACTTGAATGACAGAAGTCGTCGCGCAAATGAGATCGAGCGAAAATTGGCAGAAGGCCAAGCCGTGATCGAATTGAACACAGAGGAAATTGAGCCTTCGTTCGTTCGGGACCGGATGCCGGGCGATATCGACGGTCTTCTGGCGTCAATCCGTGAGCAAGGTCAGCAAGTGCCTATTCTTGTCCGTCCTCATCCTGAAATGTCCGGCCGATATCAGGTAGCGTTCGGGCACCGCCGCCTCCGTGCGGCGGCGGAGCTAGGACTTTCAGTCAAGGCGGTCGTTCGCGAACTGACAGACGAACAACTTGTCATCGCACAGGGCCAGGAAAACAATGAACGAGAAGATCTTACATTTATCGAGAAGGCTCGATTTGCGGCTCGCCTCAAGGAGCGTTTCCCGCGTGAGGTTCTCACCTCCTCGTTGTCGATCGATAAGGGCGATCTTTCAAAGATGCTAGCTATTGTCGATTCTTTACCAGTCGACCTGATCGAGGCTATTGGGGCGGCGCCCGGCGTAGGCCGCCCTCGTTGGCTGGAGCTTGCCGAACTCGTAGAGAAGGCCCCTCCCCATCTTGATGCCGCCGGATATGTCAAGTCAGCCGAGATACAGACCCTTGCCTCCGAAGAGCGTTTCAAGGCGCTGATCGCACATTTGAAGCCGCGCCGCGTTGAGCGTGGTGCACCTAGCGTTCTCGCAACCCCCACAGGGGTGAGACTGGCACAAGTCAAGGACGGCCGTGCGAAACTCGATATATCTATCGACAAGAAGGCGGCGCCCGAATTCGCGGCCTTCGTATTAGAGCAATTGCCGACTCTCTTCGAAGAGCATCGGACAAAACGTCAACTGAACCAAGAGGGGTAGACCGCAAAAAGAAAAGGCCCCCAAAACGTTACCGTTCCGGAAGCCCAATCTCTTATGTCGCAGTGGGAGAATCGCATTTCCTGGAATCATCGTCAAGAGTCTTTGACATCGTTTTGATGAGCACTTTTCTTTTGCCTTCTGAAAGGTAAGAGAAATGCAAACCAGTAGTGTGACTACGCCGTTCGGACCGCGGCCGATGACGCTTGCACTCGTGCGGCGCCAGACAGCAATAGCGGAGATTGAAGTCGGCAAATCAGTGGACAAGTGGAAAGTCCTAAGGGACGTCTCCGCTGCGATCGATCTGTTAGGGGTTCAGTCCAACAGTTTAGCGGTCCTTGATGCACTGTTGACATTTTATCCCGAGAACGAGCTTCGGCAAGAGGCACAACTGATCGTATTTCCATCGAATGCGCAGCTATGCTTGCGAGCCCACGCAATGGCCGGCGCTACTCTGCGTCGCCATATCGCGATACTTGTCGAGGCAGGCCTGATCCTTCGGAAGGACAGCGCCAACGGCAAGCGTTACGCTCGTAAGGATGGAAACGGCCAGATTGAATCAGCGTATGGTTTTGACCTGTCGCCTCTGTTGGCGCGCTCAGAGGAGCTGGCACAACTAGCTCAGCAGGTAGCGGCCGATCGGGCGGCACTCCGCAAAGCGAAAGAGAGCTTGACGGTTTGCCGCCGGGACGTCCGGAAGCTAGTAACCGCCGCGATGGAAGAGGGTGCAGTGGGAGATTGGCCGGCGATTGAAGATGCCTATGTCCGCTTGGTAGGAGGCATCCCTCGCAATCCCAGCCTGGCCGACGTCTCGGATATCCTCGATGAAATGGTGTTACTTAGAGAGGAAGTTATCAATCGATTGGAATTTCAAGAAATTTCAAAGAATCCAAGCAGCAATGATGCTCATATTGAGCAGCACATACAGAATTCAAATACCAACTCCCTTATTGAATTTGAACCAAGCTCCGAAAAGGAGCAGGGGGCAAAGCCGAGTAAAACCAACCAGCAAAGCAGGATGCCTATAGTCGGTTTTCCGTTGGGCATGGTGCTTAAGGCTTGCCCAACGATTGCAGACTACGGGCCAGGCGGCTCGATTTGCAGCTGGAGGGATCTTATGGCAGCGGCCGTGACCGTCCGATCCATGTTAGGGGTAAGTCCATCGGCCTATGAGGATGCCTGTAGCGCCATGGGGCCAGAGAATGCAGCAGTTGCAATTGCCGGGATACTAGAGCGAGCGAACTTCATTAACTCGGCCGGCGGTTATCTCCGGGATTTAACTCGCAGGACTAAGCGCGGAGAGTTTTCACTCGGTCCAATGATTATCGCCCTCTTGAAGGCAAACGGAGAGGCGCAACTGCGGGCATAAGTGCGGTTGGCAGCTGCCAACTACCCCAATGCTTTGAATAAAAAGGCCTTTTAGATTTCGCCGTTTTTGGAGCTTAAAAATTGTGACCGTGATGGAATTCCGGTGGAGGACGCCAACCTCTGCCATGCCTCGCGGCGACGAGTTGCCTTGCAGCCCATATTATTAGCACTTCTTAGAACAAATGGCTCGTCAATGAGAGTGGCTCACTGGAGGAGGTAGCGGGCGTCAGAAACGGTAAGTGTAGTGAGGGGCTTGGGTCCTGTCGGAAGGTAGTTGGGTCTCGGTGAAGTGCGGTTCCGATTTGCAACTTTCTCGCGCGAATGAAAAGATGAATTCCTTGCAGTCATTTGTTTGATCCGGATGAAGTCATGCCGCTTCTTTTTTGTAATATTGCGTGGATGAAGGACTATGCAGGCCGCGATGCTAATGATCCTCCAAAGGGTGGAGGTGGTTACGTCGTTTCGGAGGTGATAGCGGGGGAGGAACTGAACTTTGTGGCAGGCGACGATGGCTACGTTTATGGGCACTTCGAAACCATAAAGAACGCGACCGATCGCCAAGTCAAAATCGAGCGCTTGGGGGCTTCGAAGTCGGCAGAATTCATCGATGGTGTCGATGTCGTCTGGACCGCTCCTGTCGATGGCAACGATCCGCGCTGTGTGGTTGGATGGTATCGAAATGCGCGGGTCTATCGCGACCGCCAGATGTTCCATGGCATTTATCCTTCCGGTCAGCACAAGCTTGACGAGATATTAAGCTTCCAGGTGCGCGCGAGTGCCGAGGATGTACATCTCATTCCTTTGAGCAAACGGCATGAGGACCTTTACCTACAGCGTGGCAAAGGCTGGAGTGGGCAAGCGAGCTGGTGGTATGCGGACGGCACGACTGACCCGGATGCGAAGAGCTTCGTAAAGTCGATCCGCGCAATGATCAGCGGGAAAGCGCCTTCTTTTGCTCGGCCTCCTGTGCGCAGTCGGGTCACGCACCGAGCCGGCCGGGCGGCAACTGAAGGCTACACCAGGTATGTCAAACGTCATGAGGAGCAGGTTAGCCCTCGGCACAACAAGCTCGAGAAGCTGTTTAAGGATTATCTTCGACGCACGATCCGCGACGTCCAGTTTCTTCCTACTTTCAGCGACGACATGCGGTTTACGGATGGGAAAGGCCAGGACGTAATGGTCGAAGTCAAGCCGACAGAGGCGTCGACTATTCGATTTGCGATCCGTACCGCGATGGGACAGCTCCTGGATTATCGTCAGCACCAGAGATGGGAGGGAAGGCAACTAATTGTCGTGGAAACGGAAGTCACCAAGGCCGACGACAGGGCCTTGGCTCTAGGAAACGGTTTTGACCTCGCTTGGCCCTTGGATAATGATGATTTTATAGTTGTTTGGCCTGCAGGGCCAAAGACAAGCCGCTCCTCGCGACGGAGGTAGGATGTTTGATGGAGAATGGGTCAACTGATGGATCGACTATGAACAAGTCAACACCACGCTTCATTTTGGCACCGATTCCCACAAACTCGCCCCGAGCGCGCCACATAAGAGCACTTCCCCCGCGAACTTTTGTTCCTTTTGTCCCGAGTTGATTCAGGTTGAACGGAGCCGAAAGCGAAAGCGGCGGCTTGGTTTTCGGCTATTGATTTAGCTCTTTCAGAGCTCCCGAAGGCATGTCGTTTGGAGTGCGACTTTCGTAGACCGGCGGTGGTCTGTCTACCGAAAGATAAGAGTTCCTGATTAAAAGCGGCTCGATAAATCGGAGTTGCCAATGACAAAATATCAGACCATTTCCACTATCCAGACACTTCTGACAGAGACCATTTTCTCTTTTCAGCTGGCTTTTCTCAATGCATCACGAGCGATGTTCCTGGACGCAGACGGCAAGCTCGTTCACCCTGGGGAATTTGGCTACTATCGCGAGACGTTGGCCAAGCAATTCATAAGAGCTTTCGTTCCGCGAAGGCTAGAAATCGATTCTGGATTTGTGATCGGTGCGGACGGACAGGTTAGCAGCCAGTGCGACTTGATCATCTATGAAGCGAGTGTCGCCCCCCTCCTTCAAAGCGAAAACAGGCAACGCTTCTTCCCTATTGAAGCAGTCGTAGCCGTTGGGGAGATAAAGTCGGTTATATCACCCGCTGAGTTGCACGCGGCACTTCGCAAGCTGTCCTCAATAAAGTGGTTGAGGGACTGCATGTCGGAACCGACTTACGTTCACAACCTCAAGACTGGCGACGACCTTCGCAAATTTCGACCCCAGCACGACGAGCTCGATCAGATTGTCACGTTCTTGATCTGTGAACGCTTTGATTTCAACCTCAATGAGGATCAATTTGGGAAGATTGCGAGTTGCTACAATACCGAGGCACCGAAGAGGCCAGCCAACCTTCGGCATAATCTTGTGCTTAGCCTGATGGACGGGCTGCTCACGTACAGCTTGCCAGACGAAAAGATGTCAACTGCGCCAAGGCGACCAATGTCTTACCCGTTTCCAATCCGGGACCAGCTTGGCTCGGTGGGAAATGGAGATCGGCGCTTGAAGAACTGCTTTGTCAGCCCAGGTACGAGTTCGCCCGAACATATAGCGCTCTTTGCCTCGCTCTTGCATACTGCTGTTAGCGCAACATCAAGCTTTTTCCCCGATATGGCGAAGTATGTTCGGCCGGAGAGCGACACACTCATCGCTCAGTTCGGAGCGCCCCTGTAGGCCGAGCGCGAACGGTGCGTGGAAGGCATCACGGGGCCTGTTGAGGCCCTGCGTCGGGCCATGTATCTATCAAGCCAGCGTATCAATCTACCGGTATTGTTGTCGGCGGCTACGTAACGGCCGTCCGGCAGCACCGCGACTTGGCAATGTGTCGTCGTCAGTTGAAGGCTATCCCCCTCGCGCGCCACCAGGGTCGTCCGGCACAGTGCGTCGATGAAAGCGTCCGGATCGTAGCTTTTGGACAACAGAAACTCTTGTAGTTCGGGATCGGTTACTAGGATGTCTTCCCTGCAAAGCATGGAGATCATCACATTCTGGTCCGCGTCAATCTCAACCGGTTCCCATTCATCGAAGTCTGCACCCCTCAACTGACGAGCGCTCAGATTTTCCAAACGATACATCCAGCCCCATTGCTCGGATCCTGGGTCCCGCGGTTGAGGTCGTGTGTCCAGCAGGGGAGCGAGTCTTTCGATATCGAGGTCGTCGCCAAAAATCGAGGCTACGGGGTAGCCATAGGAAATCCTCGTTCAGATCAGCTCGAGAATAAGAAACGTAGGGTTGACGTGCGAACTAGCTATGATCCGCCAGAACCCATCGCTGCCTAGAGGAGCACACCACGGATGACCACTTAGCTTCACCAATGAAACGCCGTCCCCAATGATTAGGTTAGGAAGGGAAGGCGGACCGAAACCAAGCTTGTTCAAGTTGGCCTTAAGAAAGCTTGTAAATCCCTTTCTTAAGCCGCTCTACATAGAGTAGCCGCCATAGCCTAGCGTCACAGGAAGTGGTGCGATTTGATCGGAATATACCATATGCCAGGTGAGTTGGTTCGCACGATCTTTTGGTTGCCATTGACCTCCTTCCGGCACCACTACACCGGTACACTCCGAAAACGCTCGCCTTGACGCTCCCAGATTGAAGGAGCCCGAGAGGTCGGGTGTTTGAACCCAGGAGCTGAATGTCGAGGTGACGCTGAGGAACTGACTATGCGCGTCTGATAATTCCGATGCGAAGAGATTTTTTCACCTCAAAGACGACAAGAACATCGCGGACGTGCCATTGAAAAAGGCCGTCGACGTAGGGAACGGGGGAACCAATCCCTCCCGACGGGCAGGAATTCGGTGGTGACAA
>NZ_ASYA01000006.1:0-120140 GCF_001526585.1 Agrobacterium sp. LY4
CGCTGCCCCGCTGCCCCGCTGCCGATACGGCCTATTCGTAATGTTATTACATATCAATCGAAAATCGAGGCGAATCCGCTGATTTTTGCGGTGCTTCGGGATTTGAGCGTCGCCAAGGCCCCTCGGAGAAAATCACACCTCGGAGAAATCTCAACAGATTCCACCCTCGGAGAAATCTCAATTCGTCGCGGAATCCAAGCGATCGACGAGCGCTCGAAGTGCGATCCGTCGGCCATCTTCCAATTTCGACACGCGGATTTCGTCATATTGCGCTGACGTGAGGAAATTATATTCGGAGTCCAGCTTCCGGATATCAGCAACGGAGCCGCGGAATGCGCGAGAAATCTTTGCAGAAGAACGTGCCAGGCTTTGACCCGTCACGCTGCTCAACATGGCTGATGCAGAAACCATGTCCGGAAGCTGGTCAGCCGGCACACGGTCGACAACCAGTTTGCTGATCGACGAAATGGTTTCCTGCTCATCGAAACCTGCCTTGATCAGGATGTTCGCAACCTTCGCCAGCGCGGCTGGATCGTATTTCTCAGCATCGACCGAGAGCTTTGTCACCGGTGCGAATGTGTCCGCAGTGACCTGTGCTGCCCAGGCAGAAGTGGAAACAACGGTCGCCAGCAACGCCCCTCGGAGAAATCTCATTACACCTACCTCGCGCTCTATCGATAGAAATCGGCGACGCATTGGCCGATCGCCTTTGATGATCCGTTCAGCGAAAAATTCGCGGCATCTCCGTTTTTGAATTTTACATGCACGGAGCTATGGGTTTTCAGCTTCTTGATGACGATGTCATAAGTTGCCGCACAAGCCCGGCAGTCTGACTTTATTTGGCCGTCCCACAACGTATAATCCTCGGGCGCCTCACCATCAAACGTTAGCTGGACAGAACTGTCCTTTGAACTGTTGCCGGCAAGCGTGAAGGATATAGCGGTAGCATTTCTGTCAGCCCCCTCATCGCACGTCACGTATATCTGATTGCCGGCGCCACGGGTAACGACGGCCTCCGCGACGCCCATGCCCCATCCGGATTCCCATCGATCATCGTTTCCGAAGGCCGACGCGGCACCGGGAGCTGCGAGAAGTGCGACACCAAGTACACCTCGGAGAAATCTAAACATGTCCACTCCCTGACCCGGAGAATACGGATACCCTGCCCCGGAGAAATATCAATTCGCTTGCAGGCTGCAGTTTCTGTTAAACATTTCTGAGTAGAAATATTCAAGTGCCACAACCACGCGATAAGCCATGACGACATCGATTTCGATCCCAGACTCCGACCTTGAGGGCTTCTCGCAACATGCGCGGGATGAGATAGTGAAACATGGCGAAGCCTATGTGAAAGAACTCATCAAGGAAGCGTACAGACTCGAAGCGAGTAAAAACCTGTCGGGCGGCCCCCCAGAGGTTACACAAAGCATGGTCGTAAGCGCTTCACATTATCAGCAAAACTACCAGCCGGCAGCCAAGAGCAAATTTCAAAAATTTCTGTCGTTTGCCACTTCGTTACTCGGTTTATTGATTGGTGGGATGTGGGACTATGACAAGTTTAGTCAATCAGCCCAATACCTGGTGCTTTTTATTGTCATATTGTGCCTCGGCATCGCGGCTTTAACCGCATCTTTGACCATGGATCGATGAAATGCAGGACGAAAGAGAGAGCGAACAAGCTGTAGCCTTCTGGCACTCGTACTGGGAGGCCCGGAACAAACGCGATAAATCCCGACGGATATCGATCATACTCCGAGTGTACGCCATCTTGGGCATGCTCCTTTTTGTCGTGGGCGTAATGTATTTCGCATTATCCCTCTACCAAATCGAACTGACTCGTGAACAAACCATCGCCGTCATATTGTCCGGTGCAGGACTGCTAATGACCGTCGCAAGCCTCGGTGTCTCAAACCTCTGGCGCTACAGAGCCGACGAATACAACCTCGAAATCCACAATGCGTCTATGCGCGGCCGCTTGCTTGCCAGCTGGGGCGAATTCGAGAAAGTGGTCAGGTCGACAATATCCAATGCAGGCCTCAACGCTAACGGTTTGCGATTGAGACCACTGCTAGTAGAGTTGACGAAACTCGATTTGATCGCTGAAGAAGACCTCCCGCTTCTCAAGCGAGCGTTGGATGTGAGGAATGCGATCGCACATGGCGCGGACTTCTACTCTTCCCAAGAAATCGCCGAACTTACCGAGTACGTTGCTCGGATAACAATGAAATTGGCTCGGGGTACAGATGAGGATGACCGGGGCTATATTGAGTGACCATTCGGGCTCGCGACGAGCGAGCTTTCGAGCGAATACTGTGGTAACCGCCCCGGAGAAATCTCAATAAATTTCACTTCTCAGTTGACTTCCGTTTAAATCGTGCAATATTGCTCATTAAACGTGAAATTCAAAGGAGACGTGAACATGATGAGACGATCGATTTTTTCCGCAGCAACAGCCCTCCTCGCCTCGTTGGGCTCCGCTATCGACTTGGCGCGCAGTATGCCGGTCGTTCCACTGCACAGGACAGCCGATTTCAGCCGCCCGAAAACCCGTCGCACGGGTCGAAAGTATCCGCATTCGTCAAACAGGCAGAATAGCCGCATCGCTCGTCAGCTCGCTGCCGGGCAGCTCAATTTCACATCCTGACTTTCACGTTTTAAGAGGAATTTGAAATGAGCATGCTTCTCTACGCATTTGCAACCAGTGCTCTGATCGCATTCCTCTTCGGCGTGCTCAGTGGTCGCTTCGAGAGGGATTAGTGATGAGCCTGAAACGTGATGTGCGCGACGCGCAATTACTTCTCGAACGCGCATCCGTCTGTTTCGACCGACATCGGGGCGCAGCAGATCGTATCAGCGCCGCCATAAGCAGCACGGTGACTTTGCTTCTCGCCCTGTCCGTTGCGACCGCCGCCTCGATCATGGGGCTGCTATGAGCCCTGAACCCAAAACAGCCGAGGAACTGCTGGCGCGCTACGCCGATGTGCGTCGGCGCATCTACGGCGCACCCAAAGTGGTCAATATCGCGGCCAAGCCGAAAGTATTGGTCGTTGTGGAGCCGCCTCGCAAGATGACCACGAAGGAACGCATCCTCGCGCTGTTCTGCCTTCGCACCGGTCTCTCCGCCGAAATCATCACAAGCGACCGCATGCAAAAGCACGTCGTCCTCGTGCGACAGGCCTGCTGCTATTGGATGGTTCGGCGAACCACGTCGAGCCTCGTTGAGATCGGCGCATTCCTTGGAAACAGGGACCATACCACCATTCGCCATGCCATCCGGAGTTATCCCGTCAAACGCGGGGCATCCGGCCGCAACCTCAGACCGGTTCGGAGCATGCGATGAATTCCCCTCATCACACCAACCCCTCAACAGGAGACAACATGAAGAAGCTTTTCATCGGAGCAGCGCTCGTGCTCGCTTGCATGTTTGCCAGTCCGGCCGCCGCACTTACGCTTTGCACCGGCGCCGCTGACCAGCCCTATGCCGCTGCGGGCGAAATGATCCGCGCCGAAGCGAAAGGAGCAGGCCTGACCGTCGACGTTGTCAAAGACACGGGCGGCACCTGGGGCAATATCCAGCTCAGCCTTCAGGGCAAATGCGATGCCTTCGTCGGGCAGCCCGACGGGCTTGCTTACCTCAAACGCACCGAGCCGGCCAACGCTGCCAAATTCGTGCCCGTCGCCGATTTGCACCGCGAATATCTGCATGCCCTGTGCGGCAGCAATTCCGGCGTCGACGACATCGGCGATCTCGAGAGCGACCCGAAGAAATATTCGATCGCTCTCGGTGAACGTGGGTCGGGCGCTTGGCTTATCTGGCAGAACTTCATCTCGGAAGACGCTGATTATGCTCCGGTCCGTCAGACTGACGAGTCCGGTGACATTGCACTATCCTCGGTGAGCAACGAGCAGACGACCTGCATGCTCGTGCCGGCAGCGCTCGGCAACACACTGGTTCGTTCGGCCGACGAGTTCTACGGCGACGGTCTGGCCCTGGTTGGCGTTAATGATCGCGACTTCGACGACGCTGTCGATCCGCAGGGGAAACCCCTCTACGCCTACGCGGAAATTCCGAGCGGCACCTACAAGAAGAACCTGCAGGGCTGGTTTTCCGACAAGTCCACGCTCACCTGGCTGGCGAAAGTCTACGTGAACAAGGAGGCTGTGCAGGATCAGGCTGAACTGAAGACATTCATCCGCTCGGTCATGAAGGCCCGCGGCGGCATCGTTTCAAACTTCGGGAGCTAATCTTGGTTATCGCCATCCTGAACAATCTTCCCGATCTGATCCTCGGATTCTGCTGGAGCAGCGTCCTCTTCTACGCCGGTCTCCGCTTCGAGCGCTGGAAGGCGAAATGAGCCTCTTTGGTTTCCGGCAGGTCAGAGGTGCCGGTTTCCCAACAGGTTCGCGGAGGGTGAAATGATCCCCGACAAGCAAGTCAAAGCGAAAGAACTCGACGAGGTGCCGCGCGGCTATCGCGGCCTCGGCCCGTGTCTCAACGAGACGCATCGTGCATATCTTTTTCAGTATTACGGACACGAGGTCTGGATCCCGAAGAAGGTGCTCGTGAAGGCTGAGGGCGGATTTTGGGCGCCGGCGTGGGCGATCGATAGCAGCAAGAATTTCAAATCAGGATCGATGGTGGACCATGACAAACAGAGAAGAAATTTCGAAAGACGTTGATGAGCTTTTTGCCGGCTGGTTCAACGGTCATCACCTAGAAGCGGATAAGTCCGACATCATCGAGTTGGTGTTGAAGCACTGCGCACAGGCGCAGGGCGTGGCGGGGTGGCAGCCGATTGAGACGGCGAAAGAGCAATTGAACAACAATGTTCTGCTGTTCAACGGTGCGCGCGTCTTTGAAGGGTATTGGGGACATTCCGAATATAACCGGAAGACGAAACAATGGTCCTTTGCTTGGGTGTCCTCGCCGAGGAGTGGTGATACCAAGCCCACTCACTGGATGCCTCTGCCCGCAGTACCCGTAAAGCGGGAGGGTTGACGGATGCTCGATATCCCGGAAGACGTGATGCAGTCCGCCAATGCAGTTGTCGTAGAGATGCTGAAAGAGCCGATGCTTGCCATGGCTCCTTTTATTGCCCGCGCCATCATGGCGGAACGGACACGACGTGAAGCCGCTTTGTCCGACGCAAAGCCGATATCGTCTATCGTGCCGGATCATTGCTCAGGAACTGCCTTGGTTTTCCAAGGCGGTTGCCTGCACGTTCGAAAAGACGGAAGCGGTCACATTGTCGTTGATGAAGATGACTTTAAGCTTGAGGATGATCGATGCGAGGGCGAACACGGCCCGGAAGGTAGCGTTCACTGGATCGCGCGGTTCCCTGCTGGCGAAATGACCGCGCTGCGAGATTTTCTGAACGGTCAAGATTTCCCTGCTCCTCCCGCGACATCCTCTGCGCCACCACAGTGCTGCATGTGCGGCAAGAAAGGGCTTTCCACGACTGAAGGCGACGGCGGCACCGAATGCGAGCTTTCGGACGGCCGTTGGGTGTGCAGTGCTGAATGTTGGGACCGGGCCGTGGAGCCCGCACCATCCGTGGCCGTGAAGGCTGGCGATGCCGCTGCGAAGCTGCAACGGGCATTGGATGCCGCAAGTCCTAGCCACAAGACGATGTGGGTGTATGTCGATGATCTTCGCGCCGCCCTCTCCGCACAGGTGCAGGACGAAAGCGAGATCATCGATTGCCTCACGTCTGGCAAACCTTTCGTCTTCGATCCTGCAACCAACTTCTGCCACGCGGATGACGGCGGAACACCTGAACACGGCATCAAATACGTTCCCGCCGCACAGGTGCAGGACGTGGCGGGGTGGCAACCAGCCGATGAAGCGCCACGGGGGACGGTGGCATTGATACGCCATCGTTCCGGCCAAATTGATTACGTCTACAAGACCAACAATGGAGAGCCGTTCCCTGAGACATGGCGTTATGCAGGAACCGCCAACCACGGACAGCAAGCGCCATGGCCTGAATACTACTTGCCTATCAGCACTCTCCCCGCAGCACCCGCAAAGCAGGAGGGCTGAAAGATGGGTGATACTCAGAAGCTGATTGATGCCGCTAAAGATCGCGTTGAGACGATGACCCAAGCGGAGCGCGAAGAAATGTATCGCAGGCAACGAAGTAACTTCGTCCGCGCTATGACGACGCCCTGCGAACATGGAGAACTTGATTTCGAACAGTGCTCGATGTGTCGCTCTGGAACACCCGCCCGCATTCTCCACAAGCACACGAATATCAGGAGCGGCGAATGACCTCCGTTCTCCTCTGTATCATCTACGCCGGCATAGCTGACGGCTTCGCCGATAAACACGGCTTCTGGAAGTCACTCGTTTGGCCCTATTTTGCGGGCCTTCTGCTGGCAGACGCAATTGAACGAAAGAAGCTCGATGACCTTTAAGTTGACGCCGGAAGCGCAGGCGCGAGCTGGTGAGGCTTTAGCCGAACGCATCCGCGCCCTGCACTCGGAGGAGCGATAATGACGGCAGCCGAAATCCTAGACGTTTTGATAGCCGGTTGTGATGACAGCATGATCTGGGCCTCTGAGCTTGCCTTATCGACCGGCGCTCGCCGTTGCGACTTCTGGACAATCACCCCTTGGCAGTCGAAAGGCTATCTCGCCACGGCATACGAGATCAAGGTGTCTCGGGCTGACTATCGCCGCGACACTCACGAAAAGCAGCGTGAAGCTCGTCTGTTCAGCGACAGATTCTATTACGTCACCCCGGCCGGGATGTTGAAGCCGCAGGAAATACCGGATTGGGCGGGCCTTATCGAGATCAGCGATGGTAACAGGAAGATTGTCATCCCGGCTCCACTTCGTGACAAGGACGCGCCAAGTTGGGAGCTGATTGTTTCTCTGTTGCGCAACAGTGGGCAGATACGGCGCGATGCGGATCTTATCAGGAAAGAGCGTGATAGCCTTCGGTATCAGGTCCGAAAAGCTGCCGAGAAAATCAGGGAGGAAGGAAAGCTGCCGTGGCAATTTGGCATTCACGGCCATTGATACGATCTAATCCCGTGGCAGCCGGCCCACAATCCAGTTGTTGTTTCCCTTGTTGCCACATTTCATGCATCGCAGCTTCGGCCGCAAACTGGCAAGAAAAATGTTCGTTCCAAAGCGCCTGATCAGTTCCTGGCGATCCAGCCACCCTTCCCGCTCGCAGCGCGAACACCGGCCACCGAACACATACCACTCGGGATACGCGCCGAGCGTTGGATACAGGTCGCGACTCACTGTCCCTTCGTAGATGACCCGAAAGGAATTCGGAACAAGATTGATGCCGCGACGGTGTTTCATGTTCTTATTTTGTTCACGTTGAATGTGACAGTCAAGAGGTGCCTCGGATGACCCCACAGAAACAGTTCTGGTTCGCCGTCGGTCGTAGCCGGAAGACATTCGAAGTCGCGGCACCGAGCGCATATGCCGCCAAGAACGTCATGTCGAAGTTCATCGCCGATCCGAAAAATGGCTTGGGTTGGAATACCCAGTTCGAGAGGCTGCCCGCCTGCCCTGTCAAGAAGCCTCGGAAGATCAGCTCGAACACCTAGAATTTCACTTTTTATGAGAAATTCTATTGACGCACCTTAATTTCACTTTTATCGTGCAATTCAGTTTAGGAGACATTGGAAATGACTGAGATTTTGCTGGATGCCCGCACAGTCAATGTGATCTTGAAGGCGCTGAATGTGCCCGTGCGCAATGCCACTGAGGCTTGCACGATTGTTCGCGTCCTCGCTCGCGACATGGGCTTGGCGCAATCAGAAGACCAGTCGCTAACGGGCGGAGAATATTCACCATTCATGGACCGTGGGGCTCTGATGAAACGGGCTCTTCAGGCGCTGTCCGATCTGGAAGACTGGTGTCATGTGAACGAAACGAACTGGTCGGGTTACGGTGACATGACGGTGCCTGAAGGCGCGGAACGCTGGACCGCCCAGGCAAAATTCGCACAGGAACTGGTAAGGGACAATGTCGATCCCGGTCCCATTCCTGAGCTTTTGAAATATGAAGCGCCGCCCATAGCAACCGATGCAGATGGCCATCTGCTCGAAGCTGCGTTGCAGGCCGGCGCGCAATCGATCAACGACGATGCAACAGTCTACGCCTTCACGCAGGAGCAATTGCTTCGCTTCACCAAGTGTGCGCTCGACCGTGATTTCCTGCCGCTGTGGGACAAACCTGCCGAAGGTGGTGTAGCATGATGACATGGGATGAAATGCTCACACTGGTTGGCGCTTGCACCTACAAGCCAGGGTGGAGCATCGCGTTACACAGGGAACCTGGCTCCGCGCGAGCCTACGTCCAGTTGTCTATTTCCGAAGCGTCCGACGCCAGCCTTGATAGCGTGAAGCGAGATGGAACCCGCACCCCGTGGAAATCTGGCAAGCGCTATCTGTCTCCGCACATGTGCCGCCAGGAGGTTGTCGGCGTCGTGTTCGGCCTCATCAAAGATGCCGAGTTGCACGAAACCCACGAATGGTTCCGGTATCGCGGCGCATCCATCTATAACCCGCACCTTGACCCCGACGCTCTGGTGAACTTGGCGCGCAAGGCGTCCTCCTTCGTCACTCGCGACAACGCGATGACGATGACCGAAGGGGGTGCGTGATGGACGGCGACACAAAGCAGACCTTCATCGTCACGTTGGCTGTGATGATAGTGCTATTGGCCTTTATCCACGGATGCACTGCCGTCGTGACCAATGGCAGCAACAACCGGATCAAGCTGGCCTGCATCGAGCGCGGAAATAGCTGGTCGGAGGGCAACTGCTCATGATGACCGAACCTGACATCGCTCGTAGCGCACGGGACGTCGCTATTCATTCGAAGCGTAGCCCCGCTTACCGGCAGTGGATACACGAAGTTGCCGTCCCAATGCGAGAACAACTTGCACCCGGCAAACCTGTATCGGAGTTCCGTGGCGAGCTTCTCGAGCGCTTCGTTGACGGCAGCATTCGCTGTTTAGTCGAGGAGACCAGTTTGCGGGCAAATCAGCAATCGAGGTACGCGCGATGAGGCTCGTTCTCACATGCTCGGTCCTTGGCGTTGCCGCTTGGTTCTTGCTGCTGTCGACACTGCGCATCCTTTTACTCATGGGGATCCTGTGATGGCGGCCGAGAACCGCCCCAACGTGCTCTGGCCTGTCGGCACAAAGGTCACTTACCTGAACGCCTACGGACTGGAACCGGTCGAAGGCGTCGTTATCAAGCACTACGGCGAAACCAATGTGCTCGTCGAGGATGGTCGCGGTGTCAGGCATTTCGGAGCCACGTGGCGGATCGCCACCGCGCCACCTTCCTCTAAAATGATCGTCGACCTGGATGACCTGATCGACACTCCACCTGTCAAACCAAAGCCGGTCGATCTCGACGATCTGCTCGTGTGAGGAAAATCGCATGACCGATTACCCCGAAAGATGGTCGCAAGTCGAAGTCACGTTCATCGACGGCTCCATCGAAACCTATGAGATCAAAGCCGGCTCCTCATTCGGCAGGCATCTCGCAAAACAGGCCGGTGAGGAGAACGTGCTGACGCTCCTCTGCGGTCCCAAAGTTCACTCATTTCCGCTCGCCAGCGTCCGGTCGTGGACGCTCAGCGAACTCGAAGGGAAACCGGAATGACTGCTTCATCAAATCAGGGCGTCATCAAATCGCTCGCCGTCGGCCGCTCCGACATCTATCGCATGGACCCGCGCGACCTGCATGTGAAGGTCGACTGGAACTGCCGCACCGTGAATTTCAATCCCGATGATCCCGAGGATTTGGCGCTGGCGGAATCCATCTCGCAGGTCGGTGTCAAGCAGGCGCTCACCGTCTACACGGAAGATGGCAAGGCGTTTATTTCCGACGGCCACCGTCGCCACGGCGCGACCATGTACGCGATCGAGCATCTCGCGGCCGAAATCAAGAACGTTCCGGTTCAGACGGAAGATCGCTATTCGAGCGAGGCTGATCGCGTTTTCAGCCAGATCGTTCGCAATTCCGGTAAACCTCTGACGCCCATCGAACAGGCGCGCGTATTCAAGCGTCTCATCGATCTCGGCTGGACGGAGAAAGACATCCAGCAGAAGACCGGCCTTGCACGCCAGTGGATCGTCGAGCTTCTCGAACTGCAGGCCGCTCCGGCCGCCGTCACCAATCTCGTCGCAACAGGACAGGTTGCCGCGACACTCGCTATGGCCACGCTGAAAAAACATGGCGGCGACGGCGCGAAAGCTGCCAACGATCTCGCGCGAGCCGTCGACAAGGCGCAGTCGGAAGGGAAAAAGCGGGCCACCGCAAAACACATGGATGCCGGCGAGAAGCCGAAACCTGCGCATCCCGACTCCATGCGCCTGGACGCCTTGCGCGAACTCGCCGGCTACGTGGAAAACGGCACGGACACTTCCGTTTCGATCTCGCAGGATGATGCGACACGCGAATGGGTCGTGCGCGTTGGTGACAATTTTAGGGCAGGTAGATCGTTGAGAGATGCGATCGACAGCGCAGCGGTAACCCTGATAAAGGATAACGAAGAATGACCACTATCTCCGCAAAAACCATCCTGCGCTCACGCAACGTCTCTGCACCTAACAAGGTGCTTTCGACGCTCCTTCTACGGTATCCGCGATTCATCCATGCCGAGTTTATGACACACCGGACGATGAGTCGTAATGCGGCCAGCAGCCGTGCGATCCCGGTCAAGAAGATGATCGACGACATCCTCGCCGACACCGCCATGCCGATTCATTGGGGAGCAGCGCAGAAGGGGATGCAGGCTGATATCGAGTGCGAGGAATGGGTCGCATGGTCCACTGAATATGGACGCGAGGGATACGGCACGAGAGAATCCGCGTGGCTGAAAGCTCGCGACAACGCCATTCAAATTGCAGAAGGATTCGAACGGGCTGGTTACCATAAGCAGGTGATCAACCGGCTGCTGGAACCCTTCATGCATATCACCGTGCTCGTGTCGGCGACTGAATGGGACAATTTTCTCGAACTGCGCGACCACAAGGATGCCGAGCCGCATATCCAGATGCTCGCTCGCGAAATCCGGAAGTGCCTCGAAGACAAGTCGACGGTGCGAGATTTGAGCCCAGGTGAATGGCACTTGCCGTTTATCAGCGAGGAAGAGACCTGCTCTGTCGCCTTGAACAGTTCCGATCTTCAAAAGCTCTCAGTCGCCCGCTGCGCCAGCACCAGCTACAAAACCACGGACGGCTTCGACATGACGTTCGAACGGGCTGAAGCGATCTACGACAAGCTGCACACCAAACCTTTCCACGCCAGCCCGTTCGAGCATGTCGCGCAGGCTGACGAAAGGCGAGATACCTGGCGTGGCCGAACTTGGGATTTTCCGATCGAACACGGCAACTTCGTCGGCTTCCGCCAGCTTCGCCGTCAACTGGAGTTGCAGGCATGATCGACTTCCATCGCAAGAACCCAAATCTTCACATCATCCTCGATTGCGACGACGTGCTCTTAGACTGGCTCGGCGCGTTCAGACGGTTCGTGTCTGCCATCGAGAACCGCTCCATCGAAGGATTGCCAGACTCGTGGGACATGAGCGGATGGCTCGGCCTGACGCCGGCAGCATCGCGTGAGATGGTCGTAGGGTTCAATCACAACTCCCAGTTTGAATATCTCGAAGCGTGCCCGCACGCCGTAGAGAATGTCTCGGCGCTCAAGGAAATGGGCCATAGGCTCACGGTGTTGACCAGTTGCTCGGACAACCCTCTCATCGTAGCCCGGCGCAAAATCAATCTCGAGCGCGTTTTCGGAGATGTATTCGAACAGGTGATTTGCCTGCCGCTCGGCGAAAGCAAGAAGAAATGGCTCGGGATCCTCGAACGCGGCATCTGGATCGAAGATAACTACGATCACGCGATTTCCGGGCACGACAGCGGGCACAAGTCTTTCATGGTGCGTAGATCGCATAATCGATCCCGCGAAACGCCCGGAGACCCTCTCGTCACTTGGGTCGACGACCTTCGGCCAATAATTTCACTTTTATCTTGACTTTCACTTTAAAGGTGGAATTATGAAGGAAAGCAAGGACACGACTTGGGAATCCGCGTGTCAGGGAAAAGAGAAGTTCACCGGTAGCGTCGTTGCCTCGGTTCGCAAGCGCTATCCGAAGGCTCCGCCCTATAAATGCAAATTCTGCGGCTTCTTTCATCTCGGACGAAGCACCAACAAACGCAAGATGAGGAACAAGTGGAAATGACAGACTTAAACACCCTCGCCGCCGAAATCCACGCCTCCAATGCCCACTGGTGGCGCGACCCGGCAACCGGCGAGCGTCTCGAACGCAACAAGGGTGAAATGCTGATGCTCGTCGTCAGCGAACTTTCCGAAGCCATGGAAGGCGAGCGGAAAGACCTGATGGACGACCACCTGCCTCATCGCAAGATGGCGGAAGTGGAATTGGCTGATGCCAAGATCAGGCTCTTCGATTTCGCGGGCGGTTGCGGTTACAAGCTCGTAAATCCGGATGGGCTCGCAATCGATCTTACCAACAACCGCGCCGAAGCACTGTTTGCTATCACTCGCCTCGTTGCCAGCCTCGGCAATCTGATCGAGTCCAACTGGCAGGTTCGTGCCGGCATCGAAATCACGCGCATTCTTGCAACCATTGATCTCTATGCCGTCAGGTTCGGCTACGATGTTGATGGCGCTGTCACCGAGAAGCGCGCCTATAATGCCGTGCGCGCCGACCATAAAAACGAAGCCCGGCTTGCTGCAAACGGCAAAAAGTGGTGATTTCTATGGCTCTCGTCGAGATCACGAAGACCACCAGCGTCAATCCTCGGTACGTCCAGAGCATCCAGTGCTACTACAGCTCCGGGCACGTTACCGTGCGTATGCGCGATGGTGCCGAGCACAACATCCAGCCGGTCCACAACGAAACCGTATGGGAAACCTACGATCGTGTTCGCGAAGCCCTCGTCGCCGAGGTGCGGTCATGAGCACGAAGGAATCAAATCCGAAAGACAACGTCGGCATCAAAAAGTGGCGCCAATTCACGACGATCCCGCTTACCGTCATGTGCGAACTCGGCGTCGCAATGCTGGAAGGGCACAAGAAGGGATATGGCCGTCACAACTATCGAGTGGCCGGCGTCAAAGCGTCGGTTTATGTCGACGCGGCTGTCGGTCACATCATGCAATGGTGGGAAGGCGAAGACATCGACGCTGATAGCCAGCTATCCCACATCACCAAAGCAATCAGCAGCCTCGTCGTGCTGCGTGACGCGATGATCCAACAGCAATTGAACGACGACCGGCCGCCGAAAGCGAAACTGGACGAAGTTCGCGACGAGCTTCAGCGCGTGGTTGACCAGATGTTTGAGAAGTATCCGGAAGGCGTCGAGCCATACACCGAAAGCGGAAAGAACCGTCTGAGACCGTCACACCTGACCGGTGCAACTTCGTTCATTGCGGGTGGACTGGTAGACAAACCGGTTCGTTCTTGATGCATCATTATTTCACGTTTAGCGTGAATTTCAATTATTAGGAGAAACAATGTCTATCGGACACAACAGCGGCGACACGGTTGAGACGGTCGCCTCCGCAGAATTGCGTCAGATCATTGAACGTGTCGAGCGGCTTGAGGAAGAAAAAGCGGCAATCCAGGGCGACATCAAGGACGTGATGAGCGAGGCCAAGGGGCGCGGTTACGACACCAAGGCTATCCGCACCATCATCCGCCTTCGGAAGAAAGACGCGAACGAACGCCTCGAAGAAGAGACGATCTTGCAGACGTACATGGCCGCACTCGGCATGACGATGCTCGACCCCTGACCCCTGTTCCCAACAACGGAGATTGCAAATGAAACTCGGCGAGCTGCGCGGCGCAATCCGCAAAACGAAGGGTAGCCCCTTCACCATCGGAACCATTGGCGGCGAGGCCATCACGCTTGTGCTGCAAAAGACCCCTCTCCTCGAAGAACTGGACCGCGTGTTTCCGGGCGGCAAGGCTGCCGAAACCGGCCTGACGTTCGACGCGGCCACCGGCAAACTCGACGGCTTCGACACCGCCGCTCTGGCGTCCGCCACGGCAGTTGTCATCGACGACGAAATCGATCTCGACGATATTCAGGTTGATGAGCTTCGGGTCGTAACATCGACCATCGACCCTGACGACGACCTGCTGGTGTGAACCATGGCCGCCAGCGACAACTACATCCAAGTTGCTTTTCTGCGCGGCCAACTGGACGCCGCCTATGAGTCGATTGCCACCCTGTGGGCGATTTCTCAGGACACATCGCAAACCGACACCCAACATGCCGCCGACCTCGATCAGGCAATCTTCGAAGCAGTCAAGCTGCTTCCGCCGAGCCATCGAACGCGTGACATGCCTGTCTTCACCACGCCTGCCGATCCCTCTGATGACGAGTTGCTCGTATGATCGAAGATATGTCTCTCGAAGAACTGATCGATCTCGCCATGTCCAACGGCGAATGGCACTCGATCCGCATTTTCAACGGCAAAATGAGCGGCGGCGGCAACATGGTGAGCATGGGTCGAGATCACAGCAGCTTCGTTGTCGACGCTCTCGTGCCCGAGGCATTGCCTTCACAAAAGCTGCGCCAGGTCTTGCTTCAGGTTCTGCGGACCAAAATGCCTGCTGACACATCCGACGACCTTCTGGTCTGAAAGTATTCCTATGACGAACATCACGCTGCATCCCGGCGACAACCGCGCCTCGCTACGACGCCTGATTGCACAGGGCGTGCGCGTCCATTCAGTCGTGACGGACCCGCCGTATGGATTGGTTTCGATCCAGAAGCGTTTCGGCAAAGAAGGGTCAGCCCCTGCCCGCCGTGAGAAGAACGATGGCAGCTTCGCGCGGCTGTCTGGCGGCTTCATGGGGCGCGCGTGGGATGGCACCGGCATCGAGCGTGATCCTGAGTTCTGGAAGCTGATCTACGACATCCTGTTACCGGGCGGTTACGTTTTCGCTTTCAGCGGCAGCCGCACCGGGCACTGGCAAGCCTGCGCCATGGAAATGGCCGGCTTCGTCATGCACCCGATGCACGGATGGTGTTTTGGGTCGGGATTCCCGAAAGCACATGCAGCCGACAAGGCGATCGACAAGCACTTAGGCGTAGAAGGGCATTTCCACGCCGCTGGCAATCCGGTCAAACGTATGATCCCCGGCGCTAACCAGAACCGGGACGGAAGCTGGATCAAGGACAACGGTCGAGAATACCAGCCCGGCACCTACGTTCCCGGCTCGGACGAAGCGGCAGCGTGGGAAGGATGGGCTTACGGCACGCAGGCGCAGAAGCCTGCACTCGAACCCATTTACCTCGGCCAGAAACCATTCAGTGAAAAGAACGGCGCCGCCAATCTCCTTAAACACGGCGTCGGCGCGGTCAACATCGACGGTTGCCGCGTCGCCTTTGCAGGCGACGCTGACGAACGGGAATCGAAAGAAAAGAACCAGCATGCCGATTTCGGCAGCGGGGCTATGACCAATCTCGTTTACGGCAAGTTCGATAAAGATCGCGAAAACTACGATCCTACCGGCAGACATCCATCCAATCTTATTCTCGACGGCTCTCCGGATGTGATTGAAATGTTCCCTGGCGACGGTGCGACATCCGCTGCTCGTTTCTTCCACCGCTTTGCGTTATGCGATGAGGATTACGAGTTTGCAAAGCTCGCCGGCTTCATTGGCGATGACCGTGGCGAGGCCCTCGTCTATAACGGCAAGGCAGGAAAATTCGACCGAGCCCACCATCTTCTGCCGGTCGACGAACATGGGAAGCCAGTTGGTGCTCACCCTACCGTCAAACCCATCGCGTTGATGCAGAACCTGATCCGGCACATCACCCCACCGGGTGGCATCGTGCTTGATCCATTTGCCGGCTCCGGAACGACAGCCGAGGCAGCGCGCCGCGAGGGCTTTGACTGTATCCTCATGGAAGCCGAAACTGAATACGTCGAATTTTTAGGACGCAGGTTTCCGGAAGTTAACGACCACAACCAAAAAATGTTGCTTGCAGATGAAGAACTTGCTGAAAATTCGTTCACGGTATGTTCACATTCGAATATAAAAGGATTAAATTCCTACATGCAAGATTTGATCGGTGAAACCGTCGACCTGAGCGACCTAATGTGAGAGTGGAACAATGAATGTAATGAGTTTTGAGCAGCTTCCTTTCGTCGCCTCAGAAGCAGGACGGCTGCAACCCTGGACGCCGGTTCGCACCAATGATTATCAGGCCGATTGTGACACCGGTCGTTTATATTTCTCGCAGCTCCACTCCCTGATGATGACAACCGAAAATCCCCTCCACCTGTCGCGCGTGTTACAAGCGCAGGTGGAGGCGGGCAAATGGGAAGGCGTGGAAATCGGATTCGCTCAGGCGATGACCGAGGCGCTGCGCTGAACGTCAAGGATTTTCCAGTTTTCCGATATGGTTCTCAATTACTCTCACTGCAGGTCGTAACCATGAACCCTCGGGAGTTCGTGAAATTTCGGCAGCATGGATCGCTGCCTGGTGAAGCACGACGGCAACGATTGCCGTGCCAGTCACACCGATCGCAATCTGCGCCGGCTTTTTGACCAGCTCATTGAAACAAACGGTGATGATATTCAGAACTGTTCTCCCAAGGCTCAGACGTGACCGCGGTGAATCGGTTTTTGCATTCCACTCTGCAACTTGGCGAAGGGCTTCAGGCACCTTTGAGTCCACTTCTTGACGCCGTTCCAGTTCGGCTGCGAGAACCCTAGCAATCTTCGTGTAGTTCTCGCCATCCTGTGGTTCAAAGCTGGCCTCGGCCGCATTGTCAGAGAATTCTTGCCATTCCTCGAACTGAGAGGCGAAATCCATCACGCCCTTACTGAAGCTCAATAGAAGGGCCAACAGGCTCTCCGAAAGTTCCTCAGATGCTGCTCGGATTTGCCCATCTAGCGTAGAACAAAGCATTCCGATCTCAACTACACTTGACCCGTCGCTAAGAGCGGTCCGTAGGCGGTTAAATGCACGGAAGAGCCGAGGATGGTTCGAGCCCTCAAGATCATCAGCGAGATCTTCGGCTTGGGCGTTCAAGGCTCGTGCTGCCGCTGCGACGATACGCTCTGAGCCCGTCTTTGGATGTGTCGCCTGAGACTGTACTGTCAATCGATCGCCAGAAATAGCGAATTGAAATGGAGCCAGTGCCTGTTCGCGATGCGTAACGATAGGATCGTCAACGCCGACGGTCCCTGATATTTCCGAAAGTAAGTCGTGGGCAACTTCAGACGCCGCCTCAAATGTCTGTCGCAGCCGAGTGGCTGATTCTGAGGCCAGAAGATCGGAGTGTTCGTACATCAGGTCGTCTAAGGCGTGAGTGAGGTTCTCGACAGCCATATTTAAAGTTGCTTCTCCTGCCAATCGCAGTTGGTCGACGAGGTCGCTCACACGCTCAGCGAGGTAGCCTAGCCCCTCAATTTGCGGAATTCTCGGTTGATCAAGCACAAGTTCTCGGAATTCTTTCTCGCCTAATCTTATTCGCCGGTGTATCTGATTAACCGCCTCTTGAACGGGCGCAGGCTGCACAGACGTTAACCGCAAAGATGCTTTCGATGCGGTTCCACTTGATGTCAGCTGCCGCTCAAATTCGAGATGGTCTGATAGGATTCGCAAACCTCTAACCACGTCGGTAAGGCGCGTCGCAACCGACATACCGTGGATTTCCGTTGCATCGAGTGGGTCGTAGTAGTCTGACTCGTATATGCTATCCAGCTCAAACAGAACAAAATCCAGAGTTTCCTCCAGTGCCCCGCCATCGCCGAGTTGGTCCACCAGCCTGTCTAAAATGGCGCCAACCTCAATTAGAGCAGTTGATTTGTGGGCCTGCAGGAATGCTGAAATCTCTATTAGTGTGGTTCTACAAGCGCTGAACACTTTTCCAGCGTCGGTTTGTAACGCTACCATTTCGCCCCCGACTTTGATTTCGAAGAGATAAACCAAAGCGCGAACATTACAAGCTTGACCTTATGCGTTCCGGATAACTTCCAGAACGGAAAGCATCATCTGCTTCGTGTCGAGATTATAGGCCTGGGCCTGTATCTCTCGAAATGCCTGTTGCAGCATCAAACCGAAAAGTGGGAAGCGCATTGAAGAAAATCGGACACCTAAACCTACCTATGCACGACGCGCCAGTTCGCGATGAATACGCAGCTCTTCGCGAATTCGATCCATTTCGGTCGCCATGTGGGAGAAGTGACGCCCGCTGTCTTTCATCGTTTCAGTCATCTCCATGACCGCGTCGGTGTGCGCCTCGAGAGCTTTGGTCGCGTTGTTGAGTGCAGTGGGATCGACGATAACGGCAGCCACCTGCGCAGAAGCCTGCGACTTCTCGGGCGCGGCCTTTGCGCCGGCAGTTATTCCAAAGTGCCTGACAGCGAAGATAACAGCTAGCGTGGCTCCGAAGACGACAAGTGCTAGCGGAGGAAGCTCAGCCAGTCTTTCCATTGTGAACCTCTCCCTGGTCATGCGCTGCACGATGGATATTGACCAACTCTGCCACGGCGAAGATCGGATAGATGGCAATCCACGTACTGATGACCCCGGAAGATGCAAAAGCGTATGCCATGCCAGACCAAATCAAACATCCGGCCGCTGCTGAAAATTGGCGTATCTGCGGTGTAACTGCCTTTCTGGCACCATTGATGGCAAGGCCACCGACCCGCAAACAGCCTGCTATGGACATGATCCAGCCGAGGGCGTTTTCAGACGGAACGATCTCGTTAAATCCCGCGAAAGCCGGCTGATTGAAGGTTTGAGACGGAAGCAACAACACCCACCCGAGTGCGATCAGATGGCCCGCCATGAACCATTCCATCATACGCGGACCGAAGCGATGCTGTATCCTCACCCACATTCCGGTTCCTTGGTAACCAGGTTCCATACGGCTCCCCTGCCCTTATTTGCGGCAGGCAGCGTCTTGGCTGCACTGGCGGTTGTTCGAATAGATTGCGGGACCGGCTGTCGGATCCTGTGAAGCAAGGCGTGCAGCCTCCGGATCAGAGAAACGCGTGACCTGATATCCGCTACCGTTCGTCACAGGTGCTGTCTGGCAGCCCGCTATCGCGCACGATAGCAAGGCAACGCTCGCGAGACGGTAGCTTGCGGAACGAAGCATCGTTCTTCTCCATTTCGGTGATACGGTTGAGAGCTTCTTTTGCTGCCTCGGCTTTGGCGGTCTCACGCTCGCGAAACTGGCCGTAGGAGCAAGCCGGCACAACCATCAGCGCTGCGCCAGCGATGGCGCCAATGCCCAGTTTGAGATAGTCGGTGAAGCTGAACATCACGCCATTCCCTGCACCTGCTCGGAAACCGCCTTCGCGTCCGATTTCTTGCGCCAGAGGAGGAAAGCGCCAGCGAGCCCGAAGGCGAGAAGAATGAGCGCGAGATTCTGCCACGGCATCGAGCCGACCGTTGCCAAACCAGAGGAGAGACCGCCACCTGTTACGACAGGCACGATTACCTCCTTCGACTTCCACCACGGCGCATCAAGGCTCGGCGGCGTAACCGGCACCGGCTTTTCCTCAACGACGGGAGCAGCCTTGACCTGCACGATTTCCGACTTGGGCGACAGGTCGACCAGCATAAGGTGGATGGCGGCGCGGGTCTGCGGACCGTCGAGGCCGTCGAGCTTGGCCTTGTAATAACCTGCCTTCTGCCCGGCGTTCTGCAGGCCGATAATATCGGTGACTTTGAACCCGAGCACGGCGAGACCGAGACGCGTGTAATAATCCAAACGATCCGCAAAGCCATTCAGACCGCCGTTGATGCGGCGGGTGATCATTTCGGGATCGTTGCGATCTGCGTAGCGATTGAGGCTCTTTCCGTCGGGGTTACCTTCGTCCCAGTACCAGATAGCCGAAAGCCCTTCCCACGGATCGGTGTTGATCAGGTCGGGGTTTTTCACGAAATCGGGAGGGTTGAATCCCTTCCGCTTGCACCACTGGTAGAAGGTTCGGATGTTGTGGGCACCGGTAACCTGGATCGGGCCGCGCCCGCGGTTCTTGTAGCCGTCGCCGTCTTTTTCAGGGGTGTTGCCGAGATCCGTGCGGGTGTCGTAGCGCTCCTGCGCAGGCGTCGGACCCCAAATCTCCCGGTCGTAGCGGAATGATCCGCTCTCGTGCATCAATTGGCAGAGAAACTGGACAGCACGATGCGGCAGGTTCAGACCGACGCCGGGTCCGTATTTCGACAGCGCCATCATGATGGAATTCAGGTTGCTTTCGTCAACGCGGCCTTTTGCTGCGGCGCGGACCTGAACGACGGACACTGCTGTCATGATTTAATCCTCGGGAACGGCTGTGGTCCCAAGGAGAATTACACAACATCCTCTAAAATTACAACTTTTATGAGGAATTTTGGGCGTCAAAGGGAAGCTCGGCTTGATCTTTCCGCAATTCATCCAGTTGTTTTTGCAGGGCGTCGCGCTGGCGGTTTGCCAAATCCAGTTCCGAAGCCAGAGCGTCGCAGGCATTCGCATGCCTCTCGAGTTCCGATTGCAGGAAAGAGTTCTGCCGTTTCAGTGAGTCGATGTAGGAGGCCATCTGATGTCCTTATTGGTGCTCAGGCCAAGATATTGGCGCAATCTCACTGAGGAACTCGTCAACGGTCGGCTGCTGACGCTGCCCAGCCTGCACCTTGGCCAGTTCACCGTACGCGTAAGACCAGACATCATCTCGCCACGCTACGAAAGCTTGAGCCTCCGCAGCCCAATTTGGTTTTGTTGACGCCGCATAGGAGGCCAACGTCACGCCATCGCGAAACTGACGCTCGCGCGCCGTGCTGTCAACAAGGTTCTGGATGGCGTTTTCGTAGTCAGTGCTGGTGGGCGTGAGAGTTGATCCGCCTTCGCCTATCTCTTCCAGCAGTTCCTCGACTGTCTGTCCGTCCCGGCAAACATAGATGTTGCCATCGGGCCCGATCCACGCGTTCTGATTGAGGCCATCTTCAAGCTTTGTGTACTCGCTCGTCATGCGCTGTTCCTCGTGCGAATGTTCATGATGCCAAGCGTGCGACTGGAGCCGCTATAGTTGGCAAAATAGTATTGTGTTGAAAACTCCAGCCGGAGTGGAGCGCTTGACCCGGAAATGCCGAAGGTGCCGGCGATGCTCTGCCCGAGAAGCACAGAAGCGCCACCACCACAAAGAAACACTCCGGTGCTGCCGGTTGTCGGATCGGTGATCAGGATGAGTCCGCTGCCAGCGGCAAACACGTAGTTCGAAGATGCCGCCAGCGTAACTGTCGTTGTCTGCCTGATCGACCAGTTGTTTGGGGCGAAAGCCAAGTCGACAGCACCCGAAAGAGCGCCGCCAGCACTGGCAAAGGCAGCAATGGTGGCGCGGACAGCAGCATCGTCTGCGTCATCCAGAATCGTGCGGGCGAATGCCGTCAGGGTGGCCAGTGAAGCCGAAGAAGCACCATTGAAATACGGCAGACGATCAGCGGCAGGCGTCAGGCCATGCAGCAGCGCTATAGCGCCGGTAATAAGCTTGATGAGTTTCCCCGTGGTCCCATCGAACGCCACCGGGAAGTTGTCGGCGACGCCACCGTTCGGACCAGTCACCTTCTGATCAAGTGCAGTCTGCTGCGCGGTACTGACCGGTTTATCTGCATCAGAGGTATTGTCGGCGTTCCCGAGGCTGACATCAGCTTTATCAAGCGTAATGTCATCGGTCAGGGCTTTACCGGCTACCGTCCGCGACGTCGGCACCTTGTCGGCAAGTGCATTTCCAACCGCTTCAGCCGAGGCGAAGAAAGATGGAGACTGGCCACCGAGCTTGTTCGCATCAGGTGCTGTGCCAATTGCTGTGTAAACGTCTTCGGCGTCCTGCGCCGTGAGAAGCGTCTGAATGAACGCCGGATAGTTCCCGTTTACGAAGTCAGCAATCTGTTGCGCCGTGACCTTCCGGCTATTTCCTTCCTGGACGGTGTGAAACAGCGCCGCCGCAAGCAGCGCTTCGATCGGCGATAAGGCTCCGAGTTCTTTGTCGGCCATCAGGCGTCTCCTGAAAGTAGAATGCGTCCGTTCTCGTCGCCCGACAGGCGGAGATATCCGCTCTCGTCACCGGACAATCTGATCGCATCGCGAGGTGTGATTTGAACCGCGAGTGTGTGAGCCTGCAGCGAACGATAGCCATCGCGCTCTGCTGATACGGTGATTGTCGAGTTGACGTTCGTACCGAGATCACTGAGCGGAATGGTGAACGTATTGCCGATCAAACCGGTGTAACTGGTGATCAGCGTTCCGGTCGTCGTTCGAACATCGATGCGCGTCGTCTGACCGTCTTCGCCGCCGACATCAGCCTCGTTCCATTTCAGAGCCTGTGTCGACTCGAGGATGCGATTTCGGTTTGACCAGGTCAGCGACAGTTCGGATGCGGCACGCGCATCGACTGCCCCGAAACCGACGCCATTGATCTTTACGTTGGCAGGCCGGTTGGGGCGATACGGGCGCGGGGTGATCGAGATGTTCAGTTGCGGAGCATCTGCCAGCGGAAGAGCGCCCGCTGTCGTTCTGGTCAGCAGCCAATAGGATGTGCTCTCGAACACCGATCTCACAGTCGGATCGACCATGATGGAGTCGGCTGGAATGATGAAGCAACGGGTTCCGACCGGCCATGCCTTCGGGATGGTATCGAGCATCCCACGGTTCAAAAGATATCCAAGCGCGTCTGCCGTCTGAACCGTGCAAATTTCGGTGTATTCGTCGCTCCCGGTTCCGATGAGGATGAAATCGCCTGCCGACGGAACGCCACCGCGCAGACCCGGCAAAGAGGTCAACTGGCTTTGCGATTCCGCGACGAGCGGAGTGGTGAGCGCAAAAGTACCGAAGAACGGCCGGGTGCCGATCGATGAACGTTTGGTCGTGCCGTTCACGTCGGTGACATAGGTCACAAGATCGTAGTTCACGTCGTCATCACTGTCGGCACCAACCGTGACGGCGGCGAGCGCCTCCGGATATTCCAATTCTGACGGATCGTTGAGCTTCAGTGCAGCGGAAGCCATGAACGCAGGAGCCGTGCCGATCTGGTAATAGGACGCGGGCGTCGGAGGCTGAGACGGATTGACCCACGCGGTGTCGTCGGACTCAAGGTAGCTGGCGAGATCGAGGCCGAAGATGTCCTCGTAAAGGTCGAGGGTGACGACGTTAGAGTCCTTCTGGACTTCCGAAACGCGGAACACGATGCGCTCGATGTCGTATTCGGGCCACGACAAGACCACCACGTCGCTGCTGACCGAGTCCCAAAACTGCCGCGTCACCTGAGCCTGACAAGTCGCGATAGGATTCACAGACGCAGCAAGGTCGCGCTCGGCCACATATTGCGCTGCCGTTCTCGAGGTGAAACCGTAATAGTTTCTCGATGAACTGACGATTCCGCCTTCTGCTGCGATGCCGGCGAGATCCTGGACGGTGATCGTTTCCGTCTTGCCAGTTTCTGCGTTCGTCATCGTGACGACGATCTCGTTCGCCAGCTCACCCCACGCCTTGCGGGCAAAACTCGACAGATCGGCATTGCTTGGGTCGATTACCGGTAACAGGTCAACATCATAGTCGCCGCGAAGCGCCTTGATCGTATGCTTGCCGGTCGACGGTTTGACGAAAACGGCGGCCTGCACATGGTTGCAGACCTCACCGATGAATTTTTCGATTTCGCTCTGGCGCGTCCAAATCAAGCTCATGCCGAGGCGTTCGTTGTAGAAGAGTTGCGCGGCTGCCTCGAACGATGGTTTGTCAATCACACCCGGCGCTTCGCCCATTCCCCAGTCCTGATTGGTCAGACACTCGTAGATGATGTGGGCAGGGTTGGCGGCAAACTGGGGATTTCCAAGGGAATCATTGTCGACCTGAATCAATGCAAGGGCTGGATTGAGACCGATCGGAGCCCGGCGAACACGGAACGAAAAGGCGCGCAGGTAAGGATTGTTGGCCGCGAGATAGAAGCCGCGCTTGAACGCCGATGGCTGATTGTTCAGCGCGTTGACGAGCCCTTGGTAAGCACCTTCCCACACATCAGCGACACCGGTCAGAAAGACACTGGCGAGTCCGCGGAAACCGGGGCATGTCGCGCTGGTCAATCCGAGACGGGCAGCCAGCGACTCCGGCATGACTTGCGTGGCTTTACCTGGCAGCCACCATAGAAGACCTTTGACACCACCCTCTTTTTTCACATCGCCAAACAGATCGGGCCGGTTCACCGGAACGGTGGTTTCGTCTACCAGCGTGCCCCGCCAGATTTCTTTGTCATTATATTTTGCGGCGATAAGCGTCAGGCCGTCACCATAAGCACAGATGCCCATGTGAAGGCCCATCGTGTACTCGAAGATTTCTACTTTGCCTTCGCCCTTGCCACCTGCGCCCATCAGGAAGACCTCGCCCTGATCGCTTCAAGGACACGGTCCAACTGCGCATCGAAACCTTTGCCGCGCAGTTTCGATGCTGGCATGCCGTTTCTCAGAAAGTGCTCGAAATCGCCGCCGCCTGTCACGAAGGCTTTACGAACTCCCTTCACGCAGAAGAAGGGTCGCATATCGCTGATCGTCACAATCGGGTCCCACTCGCTCACGCTGAGACCTTTCTGCTGGTCGTCGCCTTGTCGCCCCACCAAAGAACGTTAGGAGCTACATCGAGTTCGCCAAACAGCACCGGGATAGGACGGCTTTCGGCCGTCGGTTCATCCATGTCGCGAAGTTCGTCAGGCTGCGAAGTGGCGGCTTTCGGCATCGTAAGATAGCCGATCACCATCGAGCCTACGCCGATGAGAAGCTGGACCAGAAATGATGCCAGAAATGGAAGGGGCATAGCTCACTTTTCGCGTATTTCACTTTTAGTGAGCAATTCTAGTAGAACTGGTTCTTAGATGAAAGGGGATTCTCAAGCGGGATGAATGGTTGTCCGCCGTAGTTATGAATATTGTTATGCTGATTGCAGCCGCTCATTTGTCGATTGCACCCCCTGATAACAGAAAGTTGCGTGCCGGCTGCCAGCCCTCGGGCAATACCTCGAACGACAATAACACTGGTGCCGCTGTCATTGATGACGTTGGCAATGGTGCGTAGTTCGCGAACGCCGGTATCCGAATTTGTCCATTCGAGCAGGCCGCCGATGTAAAGCCCAAACTGTGCGCCCAACCAAGCGTCAACCATGATCCGGTTGCGGGTCACGCTTGTTACCGAACGGGTCACTGTCGCGGCTGCTCGACTCGCTCTGCACTGCGAGCCATAGAGGACATGCGGGCAGCCGATCTGGTAGTTTCGCCGAAGCCCCGGTCGCTTCAGTGACGTCGAGACGGGCTGGCATGAAAGTTCAATCTCGTTCTTTTTGTAGGTGCTCCCGAGGATGCGACCGAGCCAAATGGCTGGATAATTTTCCTCCGTCACTGGGTCGCCGACATGGCCCTCGAAAATCGTCAGGTTCACGACCTGCGACGGTGGATATGCCAGAAACAACTGGTCAATCTCACTGCCGAGTGACATGGAGATCGTGACATCCGATTTGTCCAGTGTGCCGTCGTGGCTGATGGCGCTGTTCTTGATCGGCCACGGGTAAAACGGCAGAATAATATCTTCGCCGAGTTCGTTCGTTCCGATCTTCCGATCGATGGTCGTTTCACCGTTGTTGAAACCGTAAGGACCAATCATCCCGCTTTCGGCGGAATTCTCGGCGCCCTGGATTAGATAGAGGGAGACTGGTGTACCGCTATAACGGCTATTTTCTCGGGAATTGAATGACATCAAATCTCCTATTATCGGCGAAGAACCATCGCGATGAGGCGCGCCGAGGTCGACAGGTTGGTCAGCGCCTGTCGGCTTATTCTGAACGTGGTTTGCGTTCGTCCAGACGGGGGTACAAATATCCGGAACGATGAAGCGGTCACGATATCGTTATTGTTAACGCCAGGGTTCACCATCCCCATTGAACCTATGACACCCCCGTCAGTATCGTTATTGATGTCATACCTGATAGCTGCCCCGGTTTGATTGTTTTGGGTGATGAGTTCACTGGAATAGAACAAGTACACCCTTGGCGATCCAGCTCCATGATTAACTGTTAAGCTGACCTGATTGCTGCCGGTCTGCGACGTTTCAAACGCGTCCGAAATAGCGCCCGCAGCGATATTCGACGTTCCGACTGTCAGTCGAGAAATATTCGCATCGCCGATATCAACGTATCCCAACACTGCTGAAATTGCAGAAAGAGAACCGACACTCATCTTTGCCGCGGTTACTGCGCCAGCAGCAAGTTTATCCGTAGAAATGATACCTGCTTGGAGGTGTCCCGCCTGAATAGCGTCGGCGGCAATGTGTTGTGCGCGGATAGCGTTCGCGGCAATTTGGTCAGCACCGACAGTGCCGGTCTTGATCCCCTGCCCGTCGATTATTGTGCGGCCGTAATCTGTACTCAGGTTAAGTCCGCCCTTATACGTGGCGAGAACGATGTTGTTCGACGCGAACGCAGTGGACGGCAAAGTGGTCGATGATAGGGAAGACGCACCCTTGGCCCAGTAAATGTAGATCGTGGCGTCGGTCCACATCGCGCCGATTGGATTTTCCGAGATGACAACCTCAACCGTAGCGCCGGTATCATCGAGATAGGTAATCGTTCCAGCGGTCCAACTGACGCGGTTGGACGTTGGTGTGTTTCCGGAGAAGGCGATTCCGGTCGCGGTGACCCCTCTGGCTCCGATCTCGAGCACGTTTGCGCGCACCGAGTTGGTGGCAATGTTGCCACCGTTGATTTTGGTGTTGTCACCCCCCGAGCGCCAGTCAGCGAGCGAGGTTCCACCTGAAATCAGGATTTTGCCGGGATCGATCTGTGTCAGCGCTTCATTGATGCGGCCGGCAGGATCGTTCGCGTAATCCGCCACGTCGCCGAGCGCGTGCCCGCTGACTGTAATGGAACCGGCAAGCGCCGTGCCTGCCATCAGCTTTGCTGCGCTCAGTTCGACAATATGCGCGTTCGTGATGATTGCATTAGCGATCTGAGCCGCACCAGTGATGACTGCCTGGTCAGCAACCAACTGATTTGCGCCGATCGTCTGCGCCAAGATGGTGCCACCATCGATGTACGCTTTACCTTCAACCGACTGATAGTCGTTCCCACCCCGATAGACGCCGAGCAGGACCGAATCCTGCGAATACATTGTAACAAGTGACGTGGTGACGGAGAACTTGTTGTCACCAAGCACGTAATAAACGTAGAGGGTCGGACCGGTGAAATCGACGAATCCGGACGGAATGTTCTGGCTGGTCGGAACACTGCCGTCGGTCCCGAAGGTGATTTGTCCAGCCGTCCATGTCAGCCGATTCCCGTTTGGTGCATTGCCCGGCTTAAAAAGGATGCCGACCAAGGTTACCTTAACTTCGCTCCGGATTTTGGAAGTCGTTGCAAAGGCCGGAGCTGACCACGGAGATTTATTCCCCGACGTGTCGACCGCTCGCACCCAGTACCAACGCGTGATTTCCGGATCCTGCGCCGCGATGACGAACGCGTTCGTTTGAGACGTGTAAGAAGGAGTCGACTCGTCGGTGGGCGCCGGAAATTCTTCGAGCGCTTCGAAAATCTCGTACCGGGCAAAGTCCGTCTCGGTATTTGCGATCCATTTCAGCCACGTGTTGTTGATCCCTCCGCTCGCTGTAAGGCCTACAGGCATGGCAGGCGGAATTTCATCCGCGACGGTCGTGTGCGTAAACTCGACACTTGGCTCCGACTTGTTTCCTGATTTATCGACTGCAAAAACGCGGCCGGTGTAGACCGTGTTCGGGATCATCGAGACCTGATACATGGTCGAACTGGTCTGATACCCTATCCAGCTTCCGAGGCCCTGCTTCAATTGCAGCTCGTAATATGCGAAGTCGTCCTCGAGCGAGGGAGCCCATGTTCCGATCAGCAGATTGGACGGCACCAATGTCGAATTGAGTTCGAAATCTTTCGGCCGCTCTGGTGCAATCGTGTCGACCAGTGCATCGAGGTCTTCGGGTGTGACCGAACCGAGTGAGCCGTCGATCGCTCCCTGCAGCAGGAGATTGAGTTTTGCGCGAACACTGGCGCCAGATTCGCCGTTCTTGATGAGATCGACAGGACCGATAGGCATCTCAGTCCTCCCACACGGCGGAATCGACCCACTGTCCTCTGTCTCGCCAGTAGCCCGTAGCCAGTATCCAGTTGCTGCCGTAGGAGCTTTCCGCCGCCAGGTTTTCGAGCGTGACAAAAGACAGACTGATGTTTGCTACGGTGTTCGTGACCCATTCGATCGTGAGGCTGTCTTGTGCGAAGCGGGAGACGAACATCCACGAAATCTGCTCGATCTCCGACGCGGCAACGCCGATATCCTCGTGAAACTCGACGAATGTGTTGCCGCCGCTGGTCGCCATAAGCGTGATTTCGCGGGGAAGAAGTTGACCGGAGCGGGTGCGGATCAACACCGCCGCGTGGGCGCGGTCTTCATTGTAGGTGTCATAGAATTCCGTCCCGGCGAACTGAATCACTTTGTCGGCCACGTTCATAGCGACAGGGAAATCACTCCCCCACGTCGGCACGTAAATCTCACCCGCCCTGCCCTTGCAGCGCACGAAGATATCCAGAATAGCCATCGCATCCGCACGGCTCATCGCCATGTAGGTGGCCGTCAGCGTTCGGGAGACAAGCGGAACAGGTGTGAAGGTTTTTACGACACCGCGCGAATAATCAACGGTCTCGAATTTGAGATTGAACTGCACCTGCGGCCGATTGAGATAATTCGGCTTTCGCAGGAGCACATAGCGGCCGAACAGAATAGCTGCTGGCCCGAAGGATTGGACACTGTCACCCTCGGCGCTTTCGTCAAACGGCAGGTCGTCCGGAGTCCGCACCACCGAGCCCGGCTCGACATCGAATTTTACCGGAGCCGTGGCAACCTGATTGGTATAGAGTGAAAGCGTATTCGAATTGGCGAGTTGCGCGGGTAAATACGGGAGAAGATATGCGCCTGCGCCAACCGGCTTTTGCAGCGGGTTTACAAGGACGACCGTGTTGTTGTCCACAAAGTCGATCTGCACCTTGGCCGCCGTGCGCCCCGTCATCAGAACGTAGGCTCCGTCGTTGACCATCCACAGAGGTGTACTTTCTATCAGCAGAACCGTTGCGCCGGCTGCTGTGGTGTTCTTCACCAGCGCAGGCTCCGCCGAGAAGTCGGCTATCTCAACCTTGCCGTCCCGCGCCCGGTTTACCGCATCGGCGAAGCTGCGCATCCTCTCACCGTCGAGAAGGATGGTGGCTTCGATTGAACGCCGAGGTTGGATGCGCAATGCCCGGCGCTGCTCGCTCCCATTTCGGGTCGCGAACACGTCCGTTTTGAACTCGTAGGTATCCCGGATTCCGTTACGCCAGTTGGGCACGAAAGGGAGGAAGACTGCCATGTGTCGAACCGATCCTCGTTTGGCAGGAATTTCTCACATTAAGAGTAATTTTGCAACGAGCTATCGACCGAGTGCCCCGTTGATCTTGTTCTGATTGCGGGTCATGAAGTTGGTAAAAATGCGCTCACCTGGAACGCTGGAGAGGGCAGCTTCCAGCATTTCGACCGGGTCTATAACGTTCACTACCTTCATGTTCACGGCTTTGCCACCGCCACCGTTTGCAGAATGACGCGGATCGTTCTCGGTCAGAACCTCCTCGCCCTCGAGCGCAACGATGGGCACTTCGCCCTGACGCAGCCCGTCGGTTACGATACCGCCACCGTGATAACGCTGCGCACCAGCAAAAACCATCGGATTGACGCGACGGGTTTGAGTCGTCTGTCCGACGATTCCACCGCTGTGCTTGGCGCCGAACAAGCCGGATAACAGACCGCCAATCCCCCCGCCTGCGCCAGCACCGGAAGACGTACCTCCGGTCAACGCGTTGAACAATGCTTGTTTGATAATAGCTTTCCCGATCTCGATCAGGAACTCGGAAATCCCTTGCAGCAGAGCATTGAAGAATGCGTCGGCAGCATTCTCACCGTTCGCAATGGCTTGCGCAAATGCGCTGAATGCATTGCTTCCGATATCGGCAAGCTTTTCGTTAATATCTTCCGCGGTTGGGAGAAACTGCGTTTTCATGCGATCCGTAGACTGGCCAATCGTAATCTGCATGTTCTGCAACTGGCTGATCGCGTTGGCTGCACCCTCGCCTCCCATCGCCTGCCAAAAGGCGATGGCGGACGCTATAGCTTCGTTGAGCCTCGTGTTTACGTTGTCCAATTCGGTGGCCGTTGACGCGAACAAAGACTGATCCCCGCTCTGTTGCGCCAGATCCATGCGCTCAAGCAAGAGAGAACGCTGTTCGAGTAGTTCATTCACCTCACGATTGATGTTGCTCCTGTCAAATTCTTCCGCCGCCAGTCGCTGCGTTTCGGCACGCTGTTCCTTCGTCAGTTGAAGTCCTGTTTCCCGTGCCCGGTTCTCCTCATCGCGAACCGCTTTCAGAATTGCAGCGTCGCGGGCAGACTTGGACAGTAGGTCGAGTTCGAACTTCTGCTGCTCAACGCGTTTCTGATAATCGGTAAGATATTCCTGCTGATCGAGCGCCCGATCCTTGTCGAATTGTGCAAGCTTGGTCGCGTGTTCGACAGTTCCCGCATATGCTGCAAGAAGCCCTTGTGCCCGAGCCTCGTGGCCGCCCATCTGCTCACTGACCTTGTCAAGCACCGTGCCAGGCGCGCCGCCGTTCTTGGCATCTGAGGCATTGATGTTTTTCGCATTGCCCGCATTGATGGCCGCATAAATCTGCAGCAATCCGTCGCCTGCTTTCACGCCGGCATCTGCCAGATACTTTCCGACCGCCTCGATCTGCTGCGAGATCGTGGATTCGGCAGTCACGCCATAACGGGCGGCTTGAGGTTCACCCCACTGAATCAAACCACGGTGCTGACCGTTCTGCGTCGTGGGGCCCGCCTTCCAAGGGTCGAATGTCCCGGCTGTCTCGTAAGACATGGCAGTGAGCAAATCTTTTGCGCTGACGCCCATCTGCTCGGCGAGCTTGACGGTCGCCGCAATCAATTCCTCCATCTGGCGGCCTTGCGGCGTGCCACGTTCCGCCGTGTACTGAGCTTCGAAATTCCTGTTCTGCGCATCATAAAGCGCGCCGGCCTGCTTGCGGATTGCCTCAGTCTGTTCTTTCGTGAGACCGAGAAATTCCTGATTGAGCTTTTTCGCCTGTTCAAGTGCTTCGTTACGCGCCTTCAGCAGCTTCTCTTCGATAAAGCGCTCGCGGTTGGTGAGGGTGACAGCCGACGCCTCTTCACGCATGCTTTCGAGACCCTTTTCAACGGCAGCATTGATGTCAGTCTGAGCCTTCTTCTGCGCTTCCGATTCTCTGCTCATAGCAGCAGTTTCAACGTTGCGCTCACGCTCGACCTTGGCAATCTCACGCTGAAGCCCGAGCAAGTCGTTAAGCTCAGCCTTCATCTCACCGAGATTATCAACTCCGGTCATGCCCGCAGAACCGGTCGAGATACCACCTTCGCGAAGCTTCTCTTCGAGCGCTATAGCTTGCCGCAGTTCAGAAATACGGTCACCGACACTCTGGTCTTCGAACGCTCCCTGTACGACCTTCGTGGCGGCACGGATATCACGGGTGAAGTTCTTCACATCGCGGCCGAAATAGTTGATTTCGCGCGTTACGAACTGAATAATGCCACTGTCTTCAAGCGCACCGACAAGTTCATTCCACGCGGCGCGCATCTCATCGATCGCTTTCGCCCAGTCGCTCGCCTCTGTCTTCGTTCCCTCAAGTTTGGTACGAAGGACATCCTGCGCCATGGCCAACGCGCCCGCGCGATTTCCACTCGCATCCATGGCCTTGATCTGCTCGTATTGCGAAGCCGTGAGGAAGTTCAGTTCCTGATCCAGCGCACGAACGTCGTCGACCGACCCTCTGAACGCTGCCGAAACTCTCCTGCCGGCCTCGACAACACCCTCACCGGTCACAGCATCAAGGTTCTTGGCAAGCTCCGCGAGACCCGCAAACCGACCACCGGAAATGCCGTCAGAAGCAAACCCGGCAACCAGCGAACGGGCATCATTGATCGAGACCCCCATGTCCTTGATCTTGCCGGTGATTTCCGCAAGCCCCTCGGCAGTGTAACGATAGCCGTCGGAAGAAAGTGCGAGCTTTTTCTGGAAGTATTCAACAGAGTCGCCGGCTTCTTTCAGGCGCATCGCAGCGGAGATAAACGGCGCCAGGACGACGCCAAGCATTGCGAGTTGCGGGATGGACCGCGCCACGGTGACCATGACGTTCGGCCAGATCTGTGCGAATTGACCCGCCTGCTGCGCCAGCACCTGCAACGGTGCCTGACCCATCGCAAGACCTGAGACAACGTCGTTCACCTGGTAACCAAGGTTGGTCAATTGCCACGGGCGCAAACCGTAGACCAGAATATCTTCGGGATCACCGCCAGCTCTGGAACCCTTCTTAGCTCCGCCACCCGCACTGGTAACGGAATCCATCCGGTCACCGAGCGAACCCTGCGCAGCGGCAGCCTTCTTTGACGCCGTAGTGAGCTTGTTGAGTTCTGCGGTGGTATTGACGAGCGCAACGCTCTCATTCGTCGACGCCACGGCACCGCGCTGCATCTCTGTAGCAAGCCGGCTAAAGCTCGCAAAGCCTACGCGAGCCTCGCCGTTGATTTGCTGAAGAGCCGCGCGCTTCTGTTGCAACGCTCCCATAGCTTCGCGAGAGCGATCACGCACCAGTTTAATCGTATCGCCCAGTTCCGCATTTCTGCCGCGGATAACGAGCCCGTGCGGGCAGCATTGGCCTGCACCGCGCGATAACGATCGACTTCGCTATTGAGGCGCTTGTAATTGTCGACAGCCGCCTCGATCTCGCCTTTCGCGACACCAACCACAGCTCGTCGATTCTGAGCAGCAGCCGACGCGGAGAGGCGCTTCTGCTGCTGCTCAAGGTTTTTCAGAACCTTCGAATATTCATCGCGAGCCTTGACGGCAAATTCGACGACTCTTTCACGGCTCGCCATTGTTCAACACCTTCAATTGCGACTGGAAAGCCTTGAGGGCTTTCTTGGTGGAGGCGGGCTTCACGCTCTGATTTGGAACTGTGGAGATCGCCATTTGCAGAAGGGCCGCTTCGCTTGCCATCTGAGCGTTGATCCTGTCGACCACGAAGCGAGCCTCTGCAAAAACCTTACAGACCGGGTAGAACCAGGCTGATGGGTGTCCGTGGTCGAGCAGCAAGCTCACCTGGCGGTGGACACCCTCCACCCACTCTGTCAGGCTTTCGGGGATGTCAGGCTTGCCGCGCCCGCCATCGCCCGAACGACGATCTCCATGAGTTTTTCCAGGCCACCCTCCGCCACGAGGGTGAGGTTGACGATCTTCTCGAGAGCATCGACCTGAACGCTGAGTGGCAACTGTGCCGCCTTCTCGGCTGACTTCGGGTTGCCGGTAGCGCAAGCGATGGTGATTGCGGCCAGAGGCGCGAAATCATCGGCCATGCTCAGCGCGATTTCCTCGACGCTTCCTGTCAGTTCGCCACCGATTGCTTTTGTGTAAAGCTCGGAGCAAACGCTACGATGCTCACGAATGATGCGGGTGATATGCGCAAGGGCGAGACCGTGAACTTCGAAGGACTGGCTCCCTACTTTCACGGTCTCGCTCGGCAGTATCAGTGTCTCCAACTGATCCATGACGATCCCTTACGCTACCGGACGACCGTCGCGATACGCGAGAGCGAGGTTGCCCTTCTTCATGACGCTGATCGAAAGCGGCAACTGCGCCCATTCGCTCGACTCGGGATCCAGGATCATGTTGAGGTCACCGTTGGGAGACAGGCGCACGCGCGGGAAGATCGTGTCGCCATTCGGTCCCACCGGATTGTTCGAGATGAACTTGAGGGCACCTTCGACCTGCGTCTCGCCTGCTGCAATCTGCTCGCGGGTGGAGGCCGCAATACCGTAGGCCACCTCGATGTCGCCGCCGATTGCACCACTGCCGACGGGGATGTAAACCGTGCCGAGGTCGGCATCGAGAATGTAATCCTCGTCGAGGGCGAACGTGGCCGGCGCCGTGGCTGCACCGTCGGTAACGACCACGGTGGTAACCTTCCTGGCGCCGGAAGGGTTGGTGTCGCTGAAGCCGAGCTGAAAGAGATCGCCAGCCTTCACGTCTTCGAACGTCTCCGTCTGATTGCTGCTGGCCGTCACGGTGACGGTGTTGACATCGCCCATGAAGAAATAGGCAACGTTTTCAGCCTTCATGTCGTCCGTTGTTACCGCTCCCGTAAGAGTGGACTCGATGGCAATTTCTTCATCGAGCTGGCGCAGTCCCTGCCGCGAAGAATAATGGGGGAGCGTTTCAGATTCACGCGTGAGTGTGAATTCCGGGCAGTTGCCGAGTTCGCGAAACGGACCGGGAATCTGCGTGCCGGGCTTGTACTTTGCGAAAAGCAGCGAGCCCCTGGGGAGTGTAAGATTGCGGGATTGCATGTCCATTGAATTGCTCTCCTTGTGAGTATTGCGACTATAACGTGATTTTATTCTACGCGAAAGGGTTCTCAAGGTTCTCGGCAAGGCCGAGGGTTACCGGTATGAGGAAGTAGGCCACGCTCGAAACCTCATCGTCCGGAGGACGATGCACGGGCTGGCCGATCGACAAAGACATTACGCACGGCGCTGTCTTTCCGAGACCGAGAATGTCGAAGCGATTCGCCTTGGCGCGAACCAATGCTGCGATGATTTCGGCGGACAATCTGTAGGCCGGATCAAGGGGATGTTCGCGATCATCTTCGACAAAGCCTTGCAGAAGCACTCGGAACTGATTGACGGCTGCGGGAGATGTCGATGTCCCGTTCACTGCTTCGACCGGACGCGGGTCTTCGAGCAGGACGACCATCGGACGAGGATCGTTGTCGCCGAACAACGTCCGTCCGCGGAAAACGCGTTCCGCAGGCCGACCTGCGCTGTCGACGAAATCCGACAGATCGAACTCGCATCCGTTCGCTGGATTGACCTGCTTCACGTAATGACTCAATTGCTTCATGGCCCGCAGGCGAAAAGGATCAACCATTCAACAGCTCCAACTGCCTGAAAAACTCTTTCTCGAGGAACTCCAATGACTCAGGTGTCATCTCCTCGTAAATGCCGCCGCCATCAGAAGCGGAGCGCAGCGCTTGGTCAACAGAGGGGCCGTACAGAAGCCATAAATTCTTTCCCAACGACCGAGGCTTGTATGCCCCTTTGGGCAGCGACCCGTCTGTGCGGACAGCAAGTCCGATGTTGTTGTTCTTCAGGCGCATGAGAAATGCCCGACGGATGGACCGGGTCTGACCCGGCTTCACCGTCACATTGATCTTTCCGCCTTTGTGACGCTGCCCACCGGACAACGGTTTCTGTTTCGTGAAGCGGGCCAGCGACGTGGCTGCGCCCCGGCCCTCAATCACGGTCTCAAGCGCGCTACGTTTCGCCTTCGTCTTCACCCAAAGGCGCTTGCTGGAAGGAGAAACGTAAGACGCTGGAAATGCCACCTGGTCGCGGGCAGCACGCGCAAACTTGGTGCGGTCGCGCGTCGCCGTCGTGTTGAGAGCACGCACCAAGGCCAGTTCGGTCGAGTTCGTCATTTCATCGACGAACGAAAGCTGGTCGAATTCGATGGCAATTACTGCAGCGACCATGGCAGGATACCCCTCCACGCGTCACCCGAGGTGTCCACCAGGGCCAGCAAGCTTGCCAGTTCCGCTTTCGTAGCGTTCCGGACTTCAACCCATACGAAACCCTCCCGTTCAGGGCGGCTCGGGCCGGTCACATATGCCTCGACATCGCTGAGAATGACGAAGGCGCTCGCAACCACGTTGGTCACTTCCGAGACCTTGAAGATGACGCGATCGACGATGTCTACCATCTGACCGGTTCCGTCTTCACCCTGCGCCTCGAGAACAGCAGGACGCTGATGTAGCCGGATATTAACGGGCATGGGAGTTCCCGCGGCGTGTGTGAGATACACCGCGGGAATCGAGAAGGTGTCATGGACTGGAAGCAGATACTCTCGCTTCCTTTCCCGCCAGTTCATCAGACGAGCGCTCCGCTGTCACCGTCGTTGCCACCGGCGTCACTCTTGGGCTTCGCAGGCGTCTTGGCCGTCGTCGATTTGCCTTTGCCTGTCGCCTTGGTTTCGTCGGCGCCGGAACCGGTCTCGTCATTTTCGAGATCGACTTCCTCATCGGGGTTGGCGAGCTTGTAAAGCTTCATTTCGTCAGCTGTCGGTTCGCGGATGGCGCCGAGACGGACCATGTCTTTGTAATCGGCGTTGGTGAATTTCTCGACTTTGCCGACGGGAAGCTCTTCGTCCTTGCGACGGATGCTGTGAAGCGTAAAACCGTATTCCATTTTCTCAGTCTCCTGTTGATGGGAAAAAGCATCCCCAAGCCGGGGATGCTGCATGCTCTATGCGCCGACGCCGCCCGATGGTTAGGGTGCGATGACGTTCGCCAGCAGCGTGGCATTCGGATTGATCGGAACGAACAGCGGAGCCGACTTGTGGGTGATGTATTCGACTTCCAGATCACCCGGCTGCTCCCAGTTCTTCGGGAAGATCGGGAGAGCTTCGTAGCCGGCTTTCTTGTCGATGATCCGGCCGAATGCACGAGTACCGCTGACAGCCTCGGCGGTGCTCGTGAAGAGGATCTGGTGGTTGCCGATGTAGCGCGCTGCTGTACCGGTTTGCGGATCGATGTAGGTCGAATTGTCAACCCAAAGCTCGATCGACTGGCCAGAACCGCCACCGATGGTCATTTCACCCACTTTGAACACCGGATCGCCAGAGACGAGGCCCCGTTCATAGGTGATGTTTCCACCCTTCAGGTTCAGGTCCAGGTGCGTCTTGAACTCTTCGTCCTTGCGCATGATGGCCCAAACACCGCCGCCCATGGTCGCACGAACCGGGACACCGCCGAAGTCTGCCGTCGCCATCCGGTCGATTACCAACTGGAAGAAGTCGACGATCGAAACACCGGCTTCGCCGAAACGGCTGCCGGCACCGAGCGTGATGGTGTGGTTCGCGGCGCGCTTGAAGTCGACGAGCGTGGTCGGGTAGTTTTCACCAGAGATGGTGACCTTGCCGTCGCGAAGCGCGGTCGCTGCCATCCAGTTCCAGCGGCGATTGATGGCACGAACATGGCTCTCGGCGATGGCAGCGCGGATGAGCGTGAGGCGCTGCATCGGCGTAAGCTGCACGGGCATCTGAGACATGTTCGCATCGATACCGACACGACGGCGAAGCGGCATGAGCGGGTCAACCTGGTCTTCCAGTTTGATGTATGCCGGCTTGAAGCGGAAAGCCGTGCCGGTGTCTTCATAGACCGACTCGCCGCGAGCGAGCGGCATGACGAACGGAGCGAGCTTGCGACCCTGCACCGGCATCTTTTCGAAATCGATCCATTCGTCGTTGGAGCGCAGTTCGTAGGGGAACCACTGCGTCCAGTAGAGCGGATCGGGCTTGATGTCACGGAACACGCCAAGGAAGCGGCTGGTGTCCCAGAGTTCGAGATGTTGAGTCTGAGCGACCATTGAAGCCTCCTGTTACGCGCGCTTGGCGACGATGATGGTGGTGGGAGTGGGCGCGCCACGGAAAGCCGCCTGTTTCAGCGCATCCGTGCTGAAAGAGGCGTCCCATACGAGCGCGTCCTGATTAAAGCAGCCGGAGTAGAACACCTGGCCGTTGACGGCCGGAGAACCGGCGCCGCCGCGCGAGACGGCGTGGGCGAGCACGCCGATGGCCTGCACGTCGTCGTCGGGATCGGTGCTACCGGTCACGGCCGGCACCAGTTCACCCGTTGCGTTCAGGCCGAGAACGGTGAACTGCGCGTAGTTCGCATTCAGCGGAATCGGGAACGAATAGGCCGGTGCCAGTTCCGGATGGGAACCTGCCAACAGATGGTTCTGCAGGTAGGTGTCGAGTTCCTCGAACGCTGCGCGGCCGGGATCTACATAGGGAGGCGTAATGTTTGCCATCGCGGTTTACTCCTTGTTGTCAGAGAAGCCGGCGAGGCCGTAGCCGCGGATCAGCGCTCGGTCCTTGTCGACATCGGTTGCCTGGTTATCGTCATTGCCGTCAGCACCGGCATCGATGTTCGGCTGCTTGGTGCCTTCCATTGCAGCAGTGAACATGCCGGGAGGTGCGCCGGCGCCCGACTGCGTGGTGTCGGCTGCGTCGGTTTTCGTTTCTTCCGGCAGGGATGCCAGAAACGCCGTCGCCTCATCCGCAGACATCGATGTCTTCAGGGCGGCATTCAGCGCGGCGGTGGGCCGTGCCTTGCCAGCGTCGGAGCCGATGATGGCGTTGATGCGGGAAATTGCGTTGGCGGCGCCGGTCTTTTCACCTTCAGCCACGCCTTCCGCACGGGCGGCAGTGACCGCAGCTTCGTGTTCGGCCTGAGAATTTTCGGCCATTGGTTCTTCTCCTTCTTGTGAGAACGTGGCCTCAAGGGCCGTTACAGCGTCGTCGAGAGTTCCGATGGCGTCAGCCAATCCTATCTTGACGGCTTGACGAGCCATGAAGGTCTGCGCGTCGGTATCGTCGACCGCCTCCTCCTCCATGCCTCGACCCCTCGCCACCATGGCGACGAATTGCTTGTGGAGTTCGTCCACTTCCGCTTTCCACTTTTTCCGGGCTTCCTCGGAAAGGGGTTCAAGCGAATTACCCTGCGCTTTGCCGGGCTTGGAGCGGATCATGTTGACCTTGATGCCCGCGCTCTTCAGGTATTCAGAATATTCGAAATGAGTAATGATGACGCCGATCGAACCGACGCCTCCGGTGCGCGCGACCGTGATATGGCTGGTCGCAGCGGCAATGTTGTAAGCAGCAGAATAGGCGTGCTCGGCAGCGACGGCACGGATCGGTTTGATGTCGCGTGTCTCGAAAATAAAGTCGACGAGGTCCCAGTTGCCCGAGACCATGCCGCCACCAGAGTCGATGACAAGAACGATCCCTTTCACGTCGCTGTCATCACGGCCACGTTTGATAGCCTGATGGATGTACTCATAGCCGGTGATCCAGCCGCCGATTGTCCATGGGAAATTATTGACGAGAACGCCTTGCACCGGGACATAAAGGATGCCGTTCTTGACATTGTAGGGCCGATAACGTGCCCGCCAGTCGTCTTCGCTAAACCAGAAATCGTTGTCGTTGGCGGCAGCCTTCTCGATCTCACCGAGATGCTCGGCAGCCATATGAGCACAGGCTTCGAGCCATGAACCACGGGTTTCGGCAACGAGAGCGGTGCTGTCCTGAAAACGTGCGAGGATTGCGTTCACGCCGCCTCTCCTTCTCTTGGTGTGGCGGACAGTGAGTTTTCCATGTCCTTGGTGTCGGTGCTGTCGTAGATCGACGGATTGCCGTAAAAGCTGTCGAGTTCGCGTTCGCGCTGGATCTGGCGCGCGACGCGGCGATAATCACCGCCGCTCATCTTCGCGATCTCGGCTTCCTTCGTCGAAAAGCCGCTTTTCACCTTGAGAACGGCGGCCTGAGTTTCCTTGAGCGGATCAATCTGACCCTGCCCCGCGCCAATCCATTCGCAGGCACAGTAAGCTTCAGCGTTCAAACCCTCGTAGAAGAGGGGAACGTTCTTCCGCTTGAGGCATTCGAGATCGTTGTTGTTGATCGCTTCCTCGAGCCACAGGCGATAAATGAAGTTGGCGACGCCGTCGGCGGCAATCGCTTTCTTCGCGTTCATGCCCTTTTGTGTCTCACCGATTGAAGCGCGGGCCGACGAATAGTTCGTCTGCGTGAAATCGCGCGAGAACTGCTCGTAGGAAAGGCCGAGGGCCGCTGCGATGTAGCGCAGAAGGCTTTGTTCGTACTTGTCGCCGAGCGGGCCGGTTGCGCCGGTATTTTGAAGCTTGAGCTTCGTGCCTGGTGCGAAAACAGGAATCTTCGCTCCGTCCATATGCAAGTTCGTTGCAGACGAATTGTAGGCTGCAATCGCATCCAGATAGGCGGTCATCCACTCGACGGTGGCGTTGCCCTCGGGAGGCTGCCCACCAAGGGCTGCCAAGACATCGTCGGGTATTTCTGACTCGATTGACGCGGCATAGCTCGCGGCCACGACGGCGCGTTCCAGTTCCGTGCGACGGAAATGCTTTGTCATCCGCATTTCGGACAGTGCTGAAACGAGATCGGAAACACCGCGGGACTGGTCGGGGCGATCCTGTTCATAAATGTGCAGGATCATTTGACGACCCCACCGATTGCGAGCGGGGACCCGCGTCCAGTTCATATCGGAGAGACTGGAAAAATCGTGATACGGCCCGTCGTTCGGGTGCGAATTCCGGATGTGGTACGCGACCGGAGCGCCACGACGATCACGCTCAACCCCGTTGCGGATGCGCGACCAGTCCTGCATGAGCTTGTCCATCGGAGTGGAAAGCCGATCCGGATCGATCATTTGCACGGCGGAACGATAAGGGCGGCCATCATCCGGCATCCATTCGGCGCTCGCGAGAATCTCTCCGCCGCCAAAAAACGTGCAAACGCCGAGACGAACCTGCGCAGTGAAGGTATTGATGCGAGCGGCGTCAGGCCATTTCTGCTGGCTTTCGCCCCACAGCATGAACTTGGTCTCGGTTTCTTCCTGAAACTCTTCTTCCCACTTCGCGTCCTCTTTACCCCACAAGACCTTTGTCTCGGGCCGGGCGTTCAGTTGGTAACGAGAACCGACGATCGAGTCGCGATAGATGTCGGCGCCACCGGAAACGAACGCATCGTTGCGGATTGTATCGCGGGATCGGGCATCAAGATTGGTTTTCTCAGGGAGGATTTCGGCGTCGGCCGAGCGTATCGCTGGCTGCCAACGAGCGAGCCGGTCAAGTTTCGATGCGCCGTCGTAAGCTACACCGCCCGATGCTGCCGCCGTAGCATCGGGCGGTTGCACCGTATCGGCGACCGCTGTGGAGACATCAGCGGCAGTTCCGATCAGGTCTGAAAGATCAACAGCCGCCCTCATCCCCACGTCGGCCTCATGACACGATGCGGAGTCGTTGGCTGTCCAGCGATTTGAGCTTTGAGGTCTTCGATGTACTGACGAAGGCGGGAGATGTTTGCCATCGTGTAGCGGACGGACTCGCCGTTGCTGTCACGGACCTCGGCGACGCCTTTACCGGTCAATAGCTCGTGAAGGGCCTTTTCAGCCTCTCGTAACCAAACCTGCAATTCGGCGATTGTCGCCATTTGTCACCCCGCAATGCGCTCTTGCAGGGTGAGTAATACCGCCGTTCATTCTTAATTACAATATTAAGTTGGAATTTTGTAAACCATTTCCGTGTCATGCCGCTCATCGGCAACGTAATAACCGCAGCGGGCGAAAATGCATAAACAAAGCAATTTCAACCACGTTAACGCGCAAGTTCATCAAGACCTCCTTTCATTTCAAGCGTTGTCGTTACGTGACAATTATGCACTCAAAAAGTGAAAGTCAATCCTAACGTGAATTTTATGCCAATTTTTTTGCAAGCTCCGCCAGTGCATTGAGGCCGGTGGGTTTAATCGGTGGAGGATCATCATCAACCTCACCGCCTGAAACGAGGTCATTACGATCCCACTCTTCCGCCCAAGAAGGTGGGTTTTTCCAGTCTATGCGGTCGAAACCGAAGTGCGTGTAAGGCACATTCTTCTCGATCGGTCTCAAGGAAATACCCTCGGCATAATAGGTCAAATCGAAAGCTTCGTTGCGCTTCTTCCGGGTGTTCAACCAGCCTTTCGCTGTGCGTGTTTCGGACGTTAGCTGCACAAAATACCAGTCCTCGGCCCAGTCAGGGAATCGCAACATGCCACCGTCGACACCCTCTTCGGCGATTCGCCGCGACATCAGCAACGAAACCGCATCCTTGAGCTTGTTGGAATTGAGCATGACCACCGGCACGTCACCGCGCGCAATTGCAAGAGGTCCCTTCTGTGACGAATCGGGCCATTCTGTTCGAGCCAACGGTTTGGATTTGGAAGCCTCTCCCTTCACAAGGATAAAACGGCGATGAGAGCCATCCTGTTTCGCTTTCAGGCGGCGCCAGAAATTATATGCATGGGCGGTGACACCTTCTGCGCCACCTGAGTCGGAGGCGGTGGCGCGGATCGCCATGCGCCGACCGCTCCCGTCGCCCAGTTCGTATGTCTTGTTCATCACCTCTGGAAGCAAGACATCCCAGTCCTCACCAAATGCCGCAGGATCGATTGGCAGACGATCGCCGTTCGCATTGCGGCGGTTCGACAGGCGAACCTTGAACATGTCGACGACGACGCGATCACCGTCCGCCGTGTATCCCAAGACCTGGACGACAAAAGAGTTCTTCTGGATGTCGACGGTAGCGACGAGATATCGCACGCCTTCCGGAACAAGCGGCTCCTCGGGCGTCGACCCCCAATCCTCACCCTTGGCTTTCAGCATATCGGGCGCGAAATCGGACAGGCGTGCCTGCGGGATATAATAGGTCCCTTGGTCCGTCGTTCTCGTCTTTCGCAGCGCGCTATCATCGCCTGTTTCCTCAAGCTCCTTGAGAGCGTTCAGTTCGAGCATCACCAGGTCACCCCACTCGCGATAGCCTGCGGCCGGGCCCTTCAACCAGAACGACGCGATCGTTGACCGCGTGACCCTCATGCCCGGTCGAACAACTGTTCTGCCGGTCAGGCCCGGTTCAATCATCTCACCTTCACGAATCCAGCGACCGTTCCGGTTCAGTTCGTGTTTTTGGTGAGGCTTAATCACACAGCCGTGGCACGGGCAAATCATAACTGTCGCATCGCGCGCTTCCATGGGGTCCGTGTGGCCACCCCAGTCGAGCAATTTGAAATCCGGCTCAAACCACTCCTCGCACTGTGGGCAGCACCACTGCCATCTGCGACGGTCACCGCGATTATACAGCGCGAAGATACCCCGGATGGGAGGCGCTTCATGAGGCGTCTTCGGCATCCAACGAGGATCTTGAATTTCCTTATTCGGGTTTGGAGACGACTCAGCGACGGTCATGCCGAAACGCTTGAATGTCGTCGTTCGCATCGACAGAAGGTCGTAAAGATTACCTTCACCGCCGATATCGTCCTCAGAGCGATCATAATCGATCGAAGCTCCGATCCTCACCGTGATACCCGAAAGGTTCGCTGGCGTTGGGTAGGTGACCAACACGCGCATTCCGCTCTTGAAAGTTTTGTCGAACGTGTTGTCATACTGGCGGGCGGTAAGTTGCTCGGCATGAATTTTTGTCGACGCTTTCAGGTATCGACTTAAATCGCCGTTTGACCACTTTCTCGCGTTTTCTCGGTCCATGTGCACTAACAACATATCCGTCGGATCAGTCTTCACGGTGTGACTGATCATGTTGAGGACCATAACAGTTTTGCCGGTTCGCGCTGGACCTAAGAAAACCATACCGGTGAAATCGAGCGATGTCGTTTCATCCTGGGGCTCCTTGAGATACGGCGTTCGATCTTCTGACCACGGTTGGCTGTGGCCGCCGCCTGTACCGATTTTTGTGTACTTTTTCGCAGCATCCGTCACCGTCATCCGGTTTGCCGGCTTCATATCGTCAAAGGCCGATGCTACGATGTCCTCGAGCGTTTTGAACCGCACCGAGCCGATCAGCTCATCGATCGTGGGTGGGCGAATTTGGCGAAGAGATGAGTTCACTCATCATCTCCCGTCGGACGATCAGCGTCATCAATCATACGCCCGCTGCTGTCGAGTTCGCTCTTGATGTGAGCCGTCATCGAAAGCGTCTCGCGGGGCATTTCGACGAGCGTTTTACGGACATCGTCGACAAGACGGTTGGTGGCATCAACGAGCGCACCGTACTGCTTGTTGCTGAGCAACTCTTTCTCGGGCAGGTCTTCGATCCACATCTTCACGTCCTGGCGGATCATCATGGCGACGCGCCCGAGCACGAGCGTCACATCTTCCGTGTGCCAGAGATCGCCCGAGGCGAGCATCACGCGATTCCGCTGGTGCGCTGAGTCCCACCACATCTTGCTGACGTAGGGCGGCAGGCTGGCGGCGTTCTGTTGCGCAAACCAGTCCTCAATGCTGCCACGCGGCGGCACGAGATAGGACATGGCAGTCATGAAATCGTAGAACGGCACCTGTTTGCCGCCGTGCGTAGCCCACTTGGCGACCGGGCACTTTTCAAGCCGTTTCTGAATCTGCTTCGGCTGCTTGCCGACTACGTTGGCGATGAACATCACGCCGACAGGCTTGCGAAACTCGGTATAGTGCGGAAGGTCTTCCTGCATCTGTTTCTGCAAACGCGCTTCAGCCTCCGCCTTGGTAGGCCTGCCGCGCGGACGGCCTGCAGGCTCACCTCCGCCCATCAAGTCACTCAGATCGACCATAGCTCACACCAATAGGTCTGTGAGGTCGACATTGGGTCGACGGGTGGTCTTCGCGATCCACTTCTCCACGTCGCTCCTGTTCCAGGCCGAGAAGCGATGTGAAATCCGCGTCTGTGCGGGAAATGTGCCAGCCTTCACTCTGCGATAAATCTCGGCGCGCGATAACGTTGTCACCTTGGACACGTCGGTCACCCTCATAAGACTGTCACTCATTTCGCGTCTCCATTAGTCTCGTTTAAATTGATATTCACTCTTTACGTGAAATTCAAGAGTCGTTATGAGTAATTTCATCAGCCGAACGCTGTTCGACGAAACCCAAGAGATGGAGGTCGCCATGCAGTCGGCGGCTAAAGCCCGCCACCAGAACCCCGGCTCCGAGGGTCAAATCGGGCATCAACTTTGAGCGAGACGACGCCGCATGAGTGTGATTTTTACCGATATCGAGTGCTATCACGACTTCTTCTTCATCGGCTTCAAGCGCGAGGAAGACGGTAAGCGTGTAGGCGTGGAGTTCAGTTCAAGATCACCGAACTATGATCGCAGATATGTCCGCTCCGTCTTGAGAAAGCATACCACGGTCGGATACCGCAGTTTATCTTACGACGTTCCGATGATCTGGTACTCGTTACAGGAACACGTCACCAACGCCCATCTCAAACGCGCCAGCGACCGTCTGATAGAAGGCAACATCCAATGGTGGGAAGCTGAAGAATTCCTCGGCATCGATATCCCTTTCGAGGTCAAGAAATTACACATCGACCTCTCCGAGCCGCAGCCCAATGCATTCGCCAGCTTGAAATCACTCAACGGCCGAATGATGGGCAAACAGCTACAAGACCTGCCTTTCCCTCCCGACATGCGTCTGACTCACGAGCAGATGGACATCGTCGCCAATTACTGCCTCCACTCCGACCTTGACGCCACGCACAATCTCTGGAACGCCCTGCGAGAACCGATGGAGCTGCGTCGCGCCTTGGGGGTCGTTTATAATCGTAACTTCATGTCCAAGTCGGACAGCCAGATCGGCGAAGCGATCGTTAAAACCCGCGTTGAGGAGATCACAGGGCGCAAGGTCAAAAAGGTTGAGACGAAGCCGGGAACGACATTCAAGTATCCCGTACCAGACTGGGTTTCTTTCAGAACGCCGGCTTTACAGGAACTGCTCGAGCGCGTCCGCGAAACTGACTTCGTCGTAAAGGCGGACGGAAAAACTGCTTCACCAAAATGGATGGCGACAGAAGCCGCGCAAATCAAACTCGGCACAGAAATTTATCAGTTCGGCATCGGCGGGATCCACACCACTGAATCTAACCGGGCAACCTACTCGACAGACAGCCATATTCTCATCGATGCTGACGTGGCTTCCCAGTATCCGGCAGCCATTCTCATGCTCGGACTTTACCCGCGCTCGCTCGGCCCGGAGTTCCTCGAAGCCTACGACGGTATTCGCAGAGAACGCCTTGCAGCAAAGAAGCGCGCCAAGGAAATCGAAGAAGAGCTACCCAAGGTCAACGACCCCGATCGCATTGCAGCCCTGAACCGGGAACTCGAAGAGTGCAAGGTGAAGGACAAAGGCGGCAAGATCCAATTGAACGGTGTCTACGGGAAGCTCGGCAGCCGATACAGCATCCTCTATGCGCCTCACCTGCTCCTCTCGGTGACGCTCACCTGCCAGCTTGCTATTCTGATGCTGGTCGAACGCGCGCTGGAAGCCGGCATTAATGTTGTCAGCGGAAACACTGACGGCGTGCTCTTCCAGTGTCCGCGAGACATGTACGATGGGCTGATAAAGGACAGACTGAAGCCGTCAGTGCTGCAACAGGTTTGCGCTCAGTGGGAAGCCGATACTGGTTTCGACCTCGAATTCGGCGAATACAAGGCCATCTATAATCAGTCGGTCAACAGCTACTTTGCGATCAAGATGGACGGAAAACACAAGCGCAAAGGACCGCTCGGCAACCCGTGGAACCCTGACAAGTCTGACTTTGACCCGGTGCGCGGCCAGTTGATGAAGAACCCGCAGATGACAATCTGCTCCGACGCCGCCTTGGCCCGCATCAAGCACGGCACCCCGATTGAAGAGACCATCAGAGCCTGTCGCGACATCCGGCAATTCGTCACCGTCATCAAAGCCGCTAACGGGGCGACATGGCGCGACCAGTACCTCGGCAAGGCGATACGCTACTATTGGTCGACCGACGGGGACGCGATCTATGACACCGTGCCGCATGAGACGACCGGCAACTTCAAGAAGATTCCGAAAACCGATGGCGCCGCAGAATGCATGCGGCTCCCCGACGACTTTCCGGAAGACATCGATTACCAGAGATACATTGAGGAAACCGAGACAATCCTTGGCGATCTAGGCTTTTATGGTCCAAAGCCGCCGAAGCTGAAGCGCATCCGGCTCACCAAAGCCAATCGCGAAACGGTCTTGCGCACCTGGATGGTAGCGGCATGACGCGACTCGCTGTCATCGGTAGCCGCACCTTCCGCGATTTTCCCATGCTCTGCCGCATTATTCCCGCCTACAAACCTTCCCTGATCATCAGCGGAGGCTGTCCGCTCGGAGCGGACACGTTTGCTGAATGGTGGGCTGAATTGAATGGTGTCGACCCCCTGATCTACCTGCCCGACGGCAAGCCCGGTGGCTATCATCGGAGAGACCGACAGATAGCAGAGGCGTGCGACAGACTACTTGCTTTTTGGGACGGCAGGTCGCCAGGCACCCGCTACACGGTCAACTACGCTCGGTTAATTGAGAAACCTGTCCACGTCGTGAGGTTCAAGAGATGAAACCCCTGCCCGATTTCGATTTCACCACGCGCAAAATCGAGAAGAACGAAGAACTCGATGCTGCAGCATGGGCGGAAAACAATGGGTGGATTGTCCGCAAAATACAATATCAAGGTCGTGTGGGTTGCCCTGATCGCCTCTTCGCAGGATACGGCAAGCTGTTCCTCATCGAGATGAAAAAGCCCGCCGCTCGCAAGCGAAAAAATGGTGGGCTCTCAGCCGGCCAAAGCGGCGAGATCAAACGGTTCGCAGAAGTCGAAGTCGAGATCAAAGTTTTTTACACCGGCCCCGAGGTGATCGAGTTCCTGCGCAGCCATATGCCTTCAGAGAAGCCCTTCGAGAAGGTCGTCTCGATTTGCGACCTTCTTTGACAACGTGATCAGCTTCTCGCTGTACCAGGTCATCATCTTGGTCCGCTCGGCGAGGTACAATGCGGCATTGTAGGCTTCGCGACTCTCGTCTTCCTCGGAATGCGCAAGCTGCATCTCAATCGCATCCTTTCGCCAAAGACCCGACTCGTTTGCAATCGTAGAGAACGTGCTGCGGAAACCGTGCACAGTAGCCCTGCTGTGGTAGCCGATTCGATACAGGCAATAGAGCAACGTGTTGTTCGAAATCGGCTGAGCAACCTTGTCTGGACTTGGAAGGACCAATTCGCTGTCGCCAGCGATCTCTTTCAACTCATGCAGGATCTCAATAGCTCGGTCGGTCAGAGGAACCAAATGCTCCCTCTTCATTTTCATCCGCTCTTCCGGAATCCGCCAAATCTGCTTTCTGAAATCAAACTCTGACCATGTCGCAAGCCGGAGTTCCTTGGACCGGACAGCAGTATGAATAAGAAGTTCGAGCGCAAGTGAGGTTTGCACCTCGCCGCCGTAATTTCGGAGGCGCCGGAAGAATTCCGGCAGTTCGTCTTCGCGGATCGCTGCTCGATGTACCGTTTTCGGTTTGGCCTTCATTGCGTCAGTCACAGTCGCCGACGGGTCGGTGGCCGTAAGTCCAGAAGCAATAGCGTAACGAAACACCCCGCTCACATATTGCCGCACGCGCCGAGCGAGATCGTGTTTCCCCTCCTCCTCGATCTCTTGAATAGTTGCCAGAATATCTCGCGCCGCAATCTTGGTTATGTCCAACTCCCCGAGCCGCGGGAAAACCCGATCTTCCAAACGGTCCCAAATTCGCTCGGCATAGATGGCGTTCCACCTCGCCTTTCGTGCGTCCCACCAGTTCCTTGCTACGACCTTGAACCTTCGCTCGGGATGATCCGCGCTGGTAAGAGCCGGATCACGTCCGTAAGCCAAATGCTCCTTTGCACTCTCTCTGGATTGCCGCGCGTCGGCCAGCGATACCAACGGATAGGCACCGATAGATAGGGTTTTCTGCTTTCCGGCATACTCATAATTCATCCGCCAAAGCTTCGATCCGTTCGGGCGAACAAGAAGATAAAGACGCCCTCCATCTGTAAGTTTATAGTCCTTCTCAGCAGGCTTTGCGTTGCGACATTTGAGATCCGACAATGGCATTCGCGTCTCCGTGTGTGTCCGTACGTCTCGGACAATTGTGGTATCAATTCGTGGTAATTACCAGCTAAATTATTGATACTACACACGTCGTGTGTCCTGCAGGGGTCGCCACCTTCCCTTTTGTCAATGAAGAATGGTTGGGTCTGATAGCAGCGCGCGATCGGTCTACGTTGGCATCTCTGCTATTCTTCATCTTTCTCCATTTCACGAGATAACCGAAACCCGGTCCGATCAGCTACCGCCGACAACCTATTCAACAAGGGTCAGAGGTCGCTCGTTCAGATCGTGGCCAGTCACGTAGAGAAAGAGAAAAACGCGACCACACCGCCGATCAAGAGGGTGATTGGAAAAAACACACTGTCGCTAAAGCTTTCATTCGATCCACTCTCTTGGCCTTGTTGATAAGGTATTGGGTATGATCCCGTTGGCAAACGCTTTTACAGCGGCGACGGCAAGTCGATTGGACAGTATTACGCCGACAGCGGCCATTGAAAGTCAGCCGTCGAAGCGCTCCTGCAACAACTGCCTGCCACGCGCTAGTGCGCTTTCGATTGTGTCTCCATCCCACGAGAACTCCAAAAGTCTCTGCTGAGAATCTTTCGTAACGCTCATGTTGACAACACCGGGCTTAATCCTTGTGGAGGCCCAATCGTACTTATAGCCATCGTCCGTCACTTTGCCTGAAAACATCGCATCAAGGTGACGCTCGACGGTCCTGTTTAGAGGTTCCCAAGTATAATCCTTGATCAGAAGGCAGACCTGATGGTCATAATGTTCCGCTTCGAAAACTACAGTTGTCCGGTTGTGAGATGACCACTCCACCGACGTCGACGTCCTCTTTACGTCGACATTCAGATCATCGCATCCCATGCAACCGCACGCGCAGCGGCCTATGGTGAGATGACCTTCGTGCCCTTCGGTGAGCTGGCGAATAAGGTCGGAGGGATCGAGACCCAGGTGATCTTTTCCAATCCAGTCCGTGCCATCAACGGTAAACCTCACTTCGTAAGTGTTGTCTTCGTGATTAGGGAGGATTTGATAACACAGGCTGCTCATAATAACTTGACGGTACAGACATGTTTCCATGTCCGCAATGGGCCAATAGCCATCATCAGAATCAGCGACGGCGGCCACACGCTTTAGCCAATTTGCATACTTGCGCCGTCCACCCTCCCCCAAGCAAGAACGCCAGCGCCAGCCCCTTTACCTTACCCCTGCCCCATCAACGTGAAATACCCCCACACCGCCACGAAAAACGCAATGACAGCCGCAATCGTCAGAGCCTTCTTCGCTTTCGGCCCCAGCGGTTCGCGTGGTTTTTTCGGCGGCACCGGTTTGCGGAACTTCACCACATTGTCGTTCATTCTATCTTCGTCCTGACTATCGCTGCTGAAAGCTCAGCCGCGTTTATGGCATCGATCTTCCCGGATTTATCTCTAGCAGACCAGAACTATCATAAATATTACCAAGTTTTCACTTCACCCTTGGGGCAAGCTATGTCACTTCCCACAATCAGAGGAATACAGCGGCGACAGATGGACGGACAAACCGGAGAGCGGCGACAACCCTCTGTGGTATTTTGAACTTTGCGGGTGACGAGAATGAATGACGCCAATACGAGTGGCAGCGATACCGAAAACAGCCAGCCCGATCTGCGCGAGATTCTGGGAACGAACAGAAACGGCCGCAAGAAAAAGTCGCGTCGGTATCTCTATGCCGCAGCAGCCCTTGTGCTGATTGGCGGGGGCCTCGGTTATTATTACCAGTCACGCGCGGCAGGTGTCGCCTATAGCTATACCACGGAAGCGGCGCGTCAGGGCGATCTCTCGGTCATCGTCACCTCTACCGGCTCGGTTCAGCCGACGGATCAGGTCGATATATCGAGCGAACTGTCCGGCACCGTGCGCAAGGTCAACGTCACCTATAACAGCCCGGTCAAGGCGGGAGACGTATTGGCGGAGCTGGATACCAACAAGCTCGAAGCCGACGTGCAGAGCGCCCGCGCCAAGCTTGCCTCCGCCAAGGCCAATGTGCTGAAGGCGCACGCCGATCTCGGCTCGGCCAAAACCTCCATGGAGCGCCTGAAATCGCTGGTGCAGAACCGGGTCTCCAGCCAGCAGGATCTGGACGCCGCGCAGTTCACCCATGATGCGGCTGCCGCGACGCTCGAAGTCAACGAGGCGACCGTGCTTTCGGCGGAAGCGGATCTAAGGCTCGCCGAGGTCAATCTCGGCAAGGCCAAGATCGTCTCGCCCATCGATGGCGTCATCCTCACCCGCAGCGTCGATCCCGGCGCCACCGTCGCCTCCTCGCTCAATGCCCCGGTGCTGTTCACCATCGCCGGCGATCTGCGCCACATGGAATTGCAGGTCTCGGTGGATGAGGCCGATGTCGGTAAGGTCGAGACCGGTCAGAAGGCCAATTTTAACGTCGATGCCTATCCCGACCGCAGCTTTCCGGCCGAGATCGAGACCGTGCGCTTCGCGTCGGAAACCGTATCCAACGTGGTGACCTACAAGGGCATATTGACAGTCGATAATGAGGAACTGCTGCTGCGCCCCGGCATGACGGCAACCGCCAACATCATCGTCGAGGAAATCAAGGATGCCCTGCTGGTGCCGAATTCCGCGCTCCGTTATACGCCGCCGCGCGAATCCGCCTCCCGTGGCGGCGGGTTGATGAGCCTGTTCCGCCCGCCGCGCATGGGCCGCTCTCAGAGCCGCGATGCCGGTCAGGCGGCTGCGGCCGGCAAAAGAACGGTCTGGGTGCTGCGCAACAACACGCCAGTCTCCGTCGCCATCGAAACCGGCTCCACCGACGGCCAGCATACCGTGGTAAAATCGGGCGAGCTGAAAGCCGACGATCAGGTGATTACCGACGCCACGGCCCGCAACGCCGGCTGACGGAGGACAAGCCCATGCAACAGCCGCCGCTCATCGAATTCCGCGATGTCGTCAAGCAATATGGCCGCGGCGAAGCGACCATCCGCGCGCTCGATGGCGTCAGCCTCTCCATTCATGAGAAGGAATTCGTCGCCATCATGGGGCCGTCCGGCTCCGGCAAATCCACCTCGATGAATATCATCGGCTGTCTGGATGTGCCGACATCAGGCGAATATCTGTTCCAGGGCGTGCCGACCAGCGGCTTCGATAATGAACACCTGACGCTGTTGCGCCGGCACATGCTGGGTTTCGTGTTTCAGGGCTTCAACCTTCTCTCGCGCACCTCGGCGGTGGAGAATGTCGAGCTGCCGCTGATCTATCGCGGCATGAAGGCCTCGGAGCGGCGCGCGCGCGCCATGGAGGCGCTGGCGCAGGTGGGCCTGAAAGGCCGCGAGGACCACACCACGCAGGAGCTTTCCGGCGGCCAGCAGCAGCGCGTGGCCATTGCCCGCGCCATCGTCACCCGCCCCGCTTTGCTTCTGGCCGACGAGCCGACCGGCAATCTCGATACGAAGACCAGCATCGAAATCATGGAATTGATTACCGCGCTCAACCGCGACAGGGGCATAACGGTGGTCATGGTCACCCATGAAGAAGATATCGCCGCCCATGCCGGACGCCTCCTGCGTTTCGTCGATGGCCACCTCGCCTCCGACAGCGCGACGGACAAAAAGGAGACCGCCGATGTTCTTTGAAACGTCGCGTCTTGCGCTGCGCGCCATCAGCCGCAACCTCCTGCGCTCCTTCCTCACCGTGCTCGGCGTCGTCATCGGCGTGGCCGCCGTCATCGCCATGGTCACCATCGGCAACGGCACGACCGAACAGGTGAAATCGGAGCTTTCGCGGCTCGGCACCAACATGCTGTTCGTTCGCCCCGGCCAGTTCGGCCCCGGAAGGGCCAGCACCGAAGCCAAGCGCTTCGATGACCGCGATGTCGAGGCCATCCGCAACCAGATATCAGGCATCCGCGCCGTCGCACCGCAGAACCGCAGCTCCGCCGCAACCGTCATTTTCGGCGGCAAGAACCACCAGACAAGCGTCATCGGCACCACCAACGACTATCTGATCGCGCAGGACTGGACCATCGCGCTCGGTCGCGATTTCCAGCCCGCTGAAGATCGCGGCGGCCAGATCGGCTGCATCATCGGCGAAACGGTGCGGCAGGAACTCTTCGGCGCGGAAAACCCGGTGGGGCAGACGATCCGCGTCAGCAACATCTCCTGCCCCGTCATCGGTGTGCTGGGCAGGAAAGGCCAGTCCGGCCTCGGCGACGATCAGGATGACACGGTCATCATGCCGCTGAAAATCCATCAGCGGCGCATCGGCGGCACCACCACCATTTCCTCGATCATGGTCTCTGCACAGGATGGCGTATCGACTGCCAAGGTGCAGAGCGACCTGCAGAACCTGCTGCGCGAGCGCCGCCGCATCGGCATCGGCCGTGAGGATGATTTCACCGTCAACGACATGACGCAGATCGCCTCGGCCATGACCGGCACGACGACGCTGCTGACCGGGCTTCTCGGCGCGGTCGCGGCCGTCAGCCTTCTGGTCGGCGGCATCGGCATCATGAACATTATGCTGGTTTCGGTGACGGAACGCACCCGCGAGATCGGCATTCGCCTTGCCATCGGCGCACTGGAAAAACAGGTACTGACCCAGTTTCTGGTGGAAGCCGTCATGCTGTCGGCCTTCGGCGGCCTTGTCGGCATCCTCACCGGCCTCGGCCTTGCTTATGCCGTCGTCGGTTATCTCAACGTGCCCTTCGTCACCAGCCCGTCGATCATCTTCCTCGCCTTCGCCTTTTCGGCGGCCATCGGGGTGATTTTCGGCTATTTCCCGGCACGACGGGCGGCGAGCCTGAGCCCGATAGAAGCCTTGCGGCATGAATGAAAGCCGGCGTTCAAACCGCAACTGGCGTTATGTAACAACCTCTTCCCGGGGATTGACCCGATCCGCTTCAGTCGCTCACCGGGGAGCGTGCACTATCCACCCACTCTTCGAGCGCGCGCTCTATGTCGTCCTGATAGGACGGCAGGTTTTCCTTCTCGCTGATGGCGCGGAGATACATTTCCACGGCATTCCGTTGCAAAGGGGTCAGTAAGGAAAACGTCTCATGGCACCCGCGCAGATAGGTGGCGAATTCGTGCCTGTAGTCGCCATCGAGATCGGCGATCATATAGGCGGGCAAATGAAATCGCATTCCTTCAGCATCAAGGAAGGCGGGGCTGCCGGAATGTCTGTTGAGGTCCTTCAGCGGGATCGCGGCCCAGTCACTCTTCTCATCGCCAGCGCGACATGCGGCGCGAACCTCATGGCTCGCATAGTCGTCAAGCGCCTGTGCCTCGGAAAGGCCGACGCCGCCACCCAGCGTAACACCCGCAAATGCCTCTCGCACCGCGGCTTTCGCATTCGCGATATTATCGGGTTGCGACCTCATCAAATCGTCTGCCTGTTCAATGATGCGCTCCCCCACTCCCGTCACCATGCACTGTCGGCCAGTCTCCACCCTCGGTCCGTTCGAGCGCGGGACTATTCAACGCGTCACCCCTGGATGCCGCAGATCCCTTTATCTCCTCCCAGTAAAACGCAAGGCAAACAATACCGGCAATCAGCGTCAGGCCAGCCACGACGCTGGCGACGATCAGCCCTATCGTCCAGATATCAATCGAGGCGCTGCTGATGTCCATCCCGCTTCACTCCCCACGATCAATCCCGCCGGCGGTCCAAAACGCCTTCCAGCATGGACGACAGGCGGTTCCGCCCCTCCCGCCAAACCTCGCGGAATATCCGATATCCTCGCTGATCTTGCGTCAGGGCGTCAATCGGATAGGCTCGCCCTCGAGTTTACCGGATGGAGTTTGGATGTTCAAATCGGTATCGGACAGCGCCGCTGCCGCAGACGGCGGTTCGCTCGCGCTCTTCGTGGAACGAATTGACGGACAGACGGAGGTGTTTGTGATCAATCGCTCCCTCGCATCACGCGGAACGCCCGACTACAACAAGGTCAGCTCGAGCCTGCGATCACTTGCCGAGGAGGATTGCGGGACGATCGCCGCGGCTCTGGAGCCTCTATTGACAGCGACACCATCGATTCATCCGCTGGCGGATTTTATCGATACGCTGAAACAGCAATCATGATCCTTCGAAAGCTGATTTGCGCGGGACGCAGTTTGCGGAAAATGAATCTGAAACCTCTCATCTGTCATCCTCGGGCTTGACCCGAGGATCTACAAAGGTCTCAAGGGATTTGACGGGGATGGATCCTCGGGTCAAGCCCGAGGATGACGTCGCGTTTGTGGGAGCGCTGTGTGCATCAGAAAGGTCTGTCTCTCCATCGCAGAGATAGCGTAACCAATCAAACGTTGGCCTCTGCCTCACGCTGCTTTGCCAGCGCCGCCAGATCGGCGGGCTTCAACTCTACCGATTCACCGCAGCCGCAGGCGGATGTCTGGTTCGGATTGTTGAAGGTGAAACCGGAGCGCATCTTGGTCACTTCGAAATCCATCTGGGTGCCGAGCAGATAAAGCACGGCGGAAGGCTGAACCCAGACCTTCGCCCCTTCGAATTCGACCAGATCGTCCTTCGCATCCGGTTCGGTCACGAGGTCGATGGTATATTCCATGCCCGCGCAGCCACCCTTCTTGATGCCGACGCGCACGCCCCTGGCATCCGGTCCGGAATTTTCGACGATTGCTTTAACGCGCGAGGCAGCAGCCCCGGTCATGGTCATGATCGCAAAGCCCATGGGCTCATTTCTCCTTCGACAACCGAGTTCAAGGCTCGATGCTTATGGATTTCAATCTAATAGCGCCTGAGAGTGTCATCAAGGGATGACACCCGTCAAAATCAGGTCAATACCAGCCGACAGCGACCTGTGCTTCTTCCGACATGCGGTCCGGCGTCCACGGCGGGTCGAAGGTCATTTCGACCACGACACCGGAAACACCCTCGACGGCACCGACAGCATTTTCCACCCAGCCCGGCATTTCACCGGCCACCGGGCAACCGGGCGCCGTCAGCGTCATGACGATCTTGACCATCCGGTCGTCCTCGATGTCGATCTTGTAGACGAGACCGAGTTCGAAGATATCGGCCGGAATTTCCGGGTCGTAGACGGTCTTCAGCGCCGCAATCACGTCGTCGCTGAGGCGTGCCAGCTCATCCGGCGGAATGGTCGAAACCTTTTCCTGAGCTTCGGTCGCATCCTGGGTCTTTGCAGTGGCTTCGGCAGTCATGGTCTTAAACCTCAATCCTGATCTCTAGAATCCCGATATCAGGCGAAAAATTTGCGCGCATATTCCAGCGCTTCAACAAGAGAGTCTACTTCGGCGCGGGTATTGTAAAGGCCGAACGATGCCCGGCATGTGGAGGTGACGCCGAAGCGTTTCAAGAGCGGCATGGCGCAATGGGTGCCCGCACGTACCGCAACGCCGCGCCGGTCGATTACCATCGAGACATCATGGGCGTGAATGCCCTCAAGCTCGAAGGAGAAGATGCCGCCCTTGTCAGGCGCATTGCCGATGATGCGCAGCGAATTGATCTCTCGCAACCGCTCGGCAGCGTAAGCCGCAAGATCGGCCTCGTGTGCTGCAATCGCGGCGCGGCCGAGATTGTCCATGTAATCCAGCGCGTAACCGAGGCCGATGGCCTGCACGATGGGCGGCGTGCCGGCTTCGAAACGGTGCGGCGGCTCGTTATAGGTCACATTGTCTTCGGTAACGTCGAGGATCATCTCCCCACCGCCCTGGAACGGCCGCATCTCGCGCAAGCGGTCAGCCTTGCCATAAAGCACGCCGATGCCCGAGGGACCGTAAAGCTTGTGGCCGGTCATCACATACCAATCGCAATCGATATCGCGCACATCGACCGGCATGTGAACCGCGCCCTGCGAACCGTCGATCAACACCGGAATGCCACGCTCATGGGCAATGCGGCAGATTTCCTTGACCGGCACGATGGTGCCGAGCGCATTCGACATATGGGTGATGGCAACGAGCTTGGTGCGCTCCGTCAGGCTTTTTTCGAAAGCCTCGATATGAAACGCGCCGTCATCGTCCACAGGCACCCAGACGAGCTTCGCACCCTGCCGTTCGCGAATGAAGTGCCACGGCACGATGTTGGAATGATGCTCCATGATCGAAATGACGATCTCGTCGCCCTCGCCGATCTTCGGCATGCCGTAACCGTAAGCGACCGTATTGATCGCTTCCGTTGAGGATTTGGTGAAGACGATCTCGTCCACCGAACCGGCATTGAGGAAACGGCGCACCTTTTCGCGCGCCGCCTCATAGGCGTCGGTTGCGGCATTGGAGAGGAAATGCAGGCCGCGATGCACATTCGCATACTCATTGGCATAAGCATGCGAAACGGCGTCGATCACCACCTGCGGTTTTTGAGCGGACGCGCCGTTGTCGAGATAGACCAGCGGCTTGCCATAGACCTCGCGCGACAGGATCGGAAAATCCTTCCGCACGGCTTCGATGTCATAAGGGGCCGCCACTGCGGCGCGTTCGCTCTCAGGCATGATGTTCCAGCCAGCCGGAGATGATCGTCTCCAGCGCCTCTACCAGATTTTCTTCTTCCAGTTCCTCAACGATCTCGGCGACGAAGGCGTTGACGAGCATCGCCCGCGCCTTTGCCCGCGGCACGCCGCGCGCCATCAGGTAATAGAGATGGTTGTCGCTGATATCGGCAACCGTCGCACCATGGCCGCACTGAACGTCGTCAGCGAAGATTTCCAGTTCCGGCTTAGCCGAGAACTCGCCATCGTCGGACATCAGAAGCGTATTGCACGCCATCTTCGCGTCGGTCTTCTGGGCATCGGGCGCCACCCGGATCATGCCCTGGAAAATGCCCTTTGCACGGTCGAACACCACGTTGCGGAACACTTCCGTCGAGGTCGTGTTCGGCACGTTGTGGCCGAGAACCATCGTCACGTCGGTATGGGTTTCGCCACCCAACAGGTTGACGCCGCGAACGATGAGGTCCGTGCCCTCGCCTTCCACGTCGATGCGCAGTTCCTGCCGCACCAGCTTGCCGCCGGCATTGACAATGAACAGGCGAATCTTGGCATTCGCACCGATTTTCATGCGCAGCTGGCCAAGATGGATATCGGCCGCACCTTGTTGCTGCAGGATGATCCAGGTCACTTCCGCGCCGTCTTCAACGACGATGTCAGTAACGGAGGAAACGAAGGCTGCATCAGGGGTCACCGAGAGGTGACGCTCGATGACGGTTGCCTTGGAGCCCTTGCCGAAACGGATCGGGAAGCGGCTGTGAACCTGGCCTGCGCCATGGACCGCCTGCAATTCGATCGGCTTCTCAATCTCGGCATCGGCCGGGATCTCGAGCACCAGACCATCGCGCACGAAGCTACCATTGATGCGGCCAATCGCGTCATCCTTGCTGGCTTCAGCAAGGCCGGCGGCGGCGGAGCCGTCGAGCAGGCTTTCGGCAAAACGCGAAACACGGACGTCCTCGATCTTGCCGATATCGGCCGTGCCATGCTGCAGATAGGCAACCAGCGAGCCGGCAACCGTCGGCGCCAGCTTCTCGATAACAGGCGCGGGCCGGTCTTCCGGAACGGCGCGCAGCAGGCTCTTCAGATCGGTATAGTGCCACGCCTCGATGCGGCGGGTCGGAAGACCGCCGGTCTTCAGATCGTCGAACAGCACGTCACGCGCGGCAACAACAGCGCCGTCGCCCGGCAATTCGCTGAACTTGGCGGTGTAAGCGTCGACCAGCGCGGTTTCCGCTGGCGTCAGCCGGTTGGTAGCTTGAATGTTCATGGACATCACCTCCTGGCCTTTGACTTAGGCCGCTTCACCGATGATGTCGGCGTAACCGTTGTTTTCCAGTTCCAGCGCCAAAGCCTTGTCACCCGAGCGGATGATCTTGCCCTTGTAGAGAACGTGAACGCTGTCAGGCACGATATAGTCGAGCAGACGCTGATAGTGGGTGATGACGACGGTGGCGCGATCCGGCGACTTCAGCGCGTTGACGCCGTCAGCCACGATCTTCAGCGCGTCGATGTCGAGACCGCTATCGGTTTCGTCGAGAACGCAGAGCTTCGGCTCCAAGAGCGCCATCTGCAGGATTTCAGCGCGCTTCTTCTCACCGCCGGAAAAGCCGACGTTCAGCGGACGCTTCAGCATCTCCATGTCGATCTTCAGATCGCCGGCGGCTTCCTTGACGCGACGGATGAAGTCCGGCGTCGTCAATTCGGACTCGCCGCGCGCCTTGCGCTGCTCGTTCATCGCAACCTTCAGAAACTGCATGGTGGCGACGCCGGGAATTTCAACCGGATACTGGAAGGCAAGGAAAATGCCCTTGGCGGCGCGCTCGGCGGCGTCCAGTTCCAGAATGCTTTCGCCGTTATAGAGAATGTCACCAGAGGTGACTTCATAATCTTCGCGGCCCGACAGGATGTAGGACAGCGTCGACTTGCCGGAACCGTTCGGGCCCATGATGGCGGCGACTTCACCAGCGGCAACCTTCAGGTTGAGGCCCTTGATGATCTCGGTTTCGGTATCGGCGATCTTTGCGTGCAGGTCGATGATTTCAAGCATGGATGTATCCTAAGAATTGTGTGAGCGAAGGTGCGCGAACATCGCGCACTCAAGTGCGTGTCTGGGTGACGATCAGCCGACCGAACCTTCCAGCGAAATGCCGATCAGCTTCTGCGCTTCCACGGCAAACTCCATCGGCAGTTCCTGAATGACTTCCTTGACGAAGCCGTTGACGATCAGCGCGATCGCCGCTTCTTCGGGAATGCCGCGCTGCAGGCAATAGAACAGCTGGTCTTCGGAAATCTTCGACGTCGTTGCCTCGTGCTCGAAATGCGCCGACGAGTTCTTCGCCTCGATATAGGGCACCGTATGCGCGCCGCACTTGTCGCCGATCAGGAGCGAGTCGCACTGCGTGAAGTTGCGCGTGTTGGTCGCCTTGCGGTGGGCCGAGACCTGGCCGCGATAGACGTTTTCCGAGAAACCGGCGGCGATGCCCTTGGCGATGATGCGGCTCGACGTGTTCTTGCCGAGATGGATCATCTTGGTGCCGCTATCGATCTGCTGATGGCCGTTGGAAACCGCGATCGAATAGAACTCGCCACGGCTGTCATCGCCGCGCAGGATGCAGGACGGGTATTTCCAGGTGATGGCCGAGCCGGTTTCCACCTGCGTCCACGAAATCTTCGAACGGTCGCCGCGGCAATCGCCACGCTTGGTCACGAAGTTGTAGATACCGCCCTTGCCTTCCTTGTCGCCCGGATACCAGTTCTGGACGGTGGAATATTTGATTTCGGCATCGTCGAGCGCCACAAGCTCGACCACTGCGGCGTGAAGCTGGTTCTCGTCGCGCTGCGGCGCCGTGCAGCCTTCCAGATAGGAGACGTAGGCGCCCTCTTCGGCGATGATCAGCGTGCGCTCGAACTGGCCGGTGTTCTTCTCGTTGATGCGGAAATAGGTGGAAAGCTCCATCGGGCACCGAACGCCCTTCGGCACGAAGACGAAGGAACCGTCGGTGAAGACGGCCGAGTTCAGCGTCGCGTAGAAATTGTCCGTCGTCGGAACGACAGAGCCCAGATATTTCTTCACCAGTTCCGGATGCTCGCGCACGGCTTCCGAAATCGACATGAAGATGACGCCGGCTTTCGCCAGTTCCGCCTTGAAGGTGGTGACAACCGAGACGCTGTCGAACACGGCATCCACCGCAACCGGGCGCTTTTCGACGCCGGCGAGGATTTCCTGTTCCTTCAGCGGAATGCCGAGCTTCTCATAGACCTTCAAAAGCTCCGGGTCGACTTCATCGAGCGACTTCGGGCCGGGCGCGGTCTTCGGCGCGGCATAATAATAGAGATCGTTGAAGTCGATCTTGGGGTAGCTGACGCGCGCCCAGGTCGGCTCTTCCATCGTCAGCCAGCGCTTGTAAGCCTCAAGACGCCATTCCAGCATCCATTCCGGCTCCTGCTTCTTGGCCGAGATGAAACGGATCACCTCTTCCGAAAGGCCCTTCGGGGCCTTGTCGACTTCGATATTGGTTTCGAAGCCGTATTTATACTGGTCCACATCGATCTGGCGGACCTGATCGATCGTTTCCTGAACCGCTGCCATGTCGTTCTCCAATCTCGCCGGAGCCAAGGTCCGGTGGCTTGTCAACGTATCAAGGCGGAAAGCCGCCTTATCCATCTTCGGGCAATGTCACCGCGCCGTTAAGCGGGGCGGAGCTTATACCCATGTAAGTGCGGGATGGCGCTTTTCACACATCCCGGCAAGCGGAAAATTGCTATTCCGCAATTCTTTGCCGCATTTTAAGCGGCCTGACCGGAAAGCCTGCGCCGCCCGGCAATTTTCGCAAACGCCGCAAGCGTCCGTTCTATATCGGCCTCATCAGTCGCATGGCCAAGGGAAATCCTCAGTGCGCCAAGCTTGGGATCACGCCCCATGGCCGTCAGCACATGGCTTTCCCCCACCTTGCCGGATGAGCAGGCCGAACCGGCAGAGAGCGCAATGCCTTCAATATCGAAAGCGATCTGCCCCGTTTCCGCCTTCAGGCCCGGCAGGGTGAAAAACGTGGTATTGCCAACGCGGGCAACGTCCTCGCCGTGGATGATCACGTCAGGCGCGCTCACCCGCATGCCGTCTTCCAGCCGCGCCCGCAGAGCGGCAAGACGCGCCACTTCAATCTCGAGATTCCGGGCCGCCACAGCGGCAGCGGCACCAAAACCAATGACCGACAGGGTATTTTCCGTGCCGGAACGATGCCCCTTCTCCTGCCCGCCGCCATGGATCAGCGGCTTCGGCATCATCACCTCGCCGCGCGAGATGAGAGCACCAGCCCCCTTGGGGCCACCGAGCTTGTGGGACGAGACAACAAGGAAATCGGCATCGAGCGCATTGATATCGAGCGGAACCCGGCCTGCCGCCTGAACGGCATCAACCACCATCAATCCACCCGCCGCATGCACCAGCCGCGCCGTTTCCGCCACCGGTTGGAGGATGCCGGTCTCATTGTTCACCAGCATGCAGGCAACCATCGGCAGGCCGGTGGAAGCATCATGCGAAGACAGAAGCGCCTCAAGTGCGGCAAGATCGATGACACCCGCTGACGTAACGGGAATTTCCGTAACGTCAGCCTTGCCGAACCGGCCGCCTTCGCGAAAGGCGGGGTGCTCGATAGCGGAGACGTAAAGACGGCCATAGCGCACTGGAGCGCGCCCCATCTTGAATTCAGGCGTCAGCACCAGATTGGCGGCTTCCGTCGCGCCGCTGGTGAAGGTGACGTGGGCAGCCTGCGCGCTAACAAGTGCCGCAACCTCGCGGCGGGCGCCCTCAACGGCGGCGCGGGCGGCACGCCCTTCCCGGTGGACGGAAGACGGATTGCCGGCAAGATCGAGCGCGGAGACGAGAACATCGCGCACGGCGGGCAAAAGCGGCGCCGTCGCGTTCCAGTCCATATATGTCCGCGTCAAAACCGTCATGACGATGAGGCTTCATCCAATCTTCAATGCGCCAAAACGCATTTTTCTTGAAATTACAGTTGCGCTTGCCTTATGACACCACCCGAGTGCTTTAGCACACGCAAAGTTTCGAATTATTCTAAACTGCGTTCTAGAAAAGATGACACAGTTCGTCAAGTCTTCTCATCGGAAGAATGCGGTTGGAGAATGAAAAAACACGACCGGAGTACCAATGCCCGAAGTCATCTTTAACGGCCCTGCGGGTCGCCTCGAAGGCCGTTATCAACCCTCCAAGGAAAAGAGCGCGCCGATAGCGATCATCCTTCATCCGCACCCGCAGTTTGGCGGCACGATGAACAACCAGATCGTTTATCAGCTCTTCTATCTTTTCCAGAAGCGCGGCTTCACGACGCTCCGGTTCAATTTCCGCTCCATCGGCCGCAGCCAGGGCGAATTCGACCATGGCGCGGGCGAGCTTTCCGACGCCGCCTCCGCGCTCGACTGGGTGCAGAGCCTGCATCCCGATTCGAAAAGCTGCTGGGTCGCGGGTTACTCCTTCGGCGCCTGGATCGGCATGCAGCTCCTGATGCGCCGCCCGGAAATCGAAGGCTTCATGTCGATTGCGCCGCAGCCCAATACCTACGACTTCTCCTTCCTCGCCCCCTGCCCGTCGTCGGGCCTCATCATCAACGGCGATTCCGACAAGGTCGCGCCTGAGAAGGATGTGAACGGCCTGGTGGAGAAGCTGAAGACCCAGAAGGGCATCCTCATCACCCACCGCACCGTTCCCGGCGCCAACCACTTCTTCAACGGCAAGGTGGACGACCTGATGGGCGAATGCGAGGACTATCTCGACCGCCGCCTCAATGGCGAACTGGTGCCGGAACCGGCGGCGAAGCGCATTCGGTGATTGGCTGCGCCTCTTGGCGGGCGGCTCGATTTTTCTAAAATGATCGCCGGAGGGTGCGGTTTACCCCCCTCTGCCCTGCCGGGCATCTCCCCCTCAAGGGGGGAGATCAGCTAGACGCCTGCTCCTCGCCCGAGCTGCTACGTTCAAGGTGGCCGATAGGTCGCCCCGATTCGATCTCCCCCCTTGAGGGGGAGATGCCCGGCAGGGCAGAGGGGGGTAAACCGCACCCTCCGCCGTCTAACGTGATCGCACCAAAACCCCACCCGTCACCGGCTCCTTCACCCCCGTCGTCCCGGGATAGGTCAGCGGCAAACCCTTCAGCGAACGCACCGCCAGATAGGCCCAGGCCTCCGCCTCCATCGCCCCGCCATCGAAACCCGCCTCTTCCGCCGCGATCACCCGCGCTCCGGACTTTGCGGCAAGGTCTGCAAACTCCGCCATGATCACCGGATTGAGCCGCCCGCCGCCACAAACGACATAGGTCTTCGCCGCCTCCGGCAGATAGCTCGCCGACTTCAGAATCGCCGCCCCCGTCAGATGCGCCAGCGTCCGCGCCCCATCCGCCAGCGAGACCTCCCCCTTTTTCGGCGGCACAAAATCGCTACGGTCCAGCGACCGGCGGATATTGGCTGAAAAAAACGGGCTTTCCATATAACGCGCCACCAGCGACGCGACGACGCTGCCGCCCGCCGCCGTCTTCCCGCCCTTGTCGAAGGCTTTCCCCGTATGCGCCTCGATCCACTGGTCGATCAGCATATTGCCGGGGCCACTGTCGAAAGCGGCAAGCCGCCCCGCCTCACCGATATAGGTGAGATTGGAGATACCGCCGATATTGACGAAGACGGTCGGCGTTTCGAACCCATCGGGCAGATTGGCGGAAAGCGCCATGTGATAGGCCGGGATCAGCGGCGCACCCTGCCCGCCATGCACCATATCATTGGCCCGCATGTCGTAAACCACATCGATGCCGGTTTCGGAGGCCAGAAGCGCGCCGTCGCCGATCTGCACGGTCAACGCCTCATCCGGCCGGTGCAGCACCGTCTGGCCGTGAAAACCGATCACATCGATATCGCCGGGCTGGAGCCGGTGACGATGGAGGAAGGATTTGACCGCCGCCGCATGGGCAAGCGTCAGCTTGCGCTCGGCCTCCACTAGGTCGCCGGGACGTTCGCGTCGTTCACGAATAGCTTTGGCCGTGACCAATGCCTTCTGCCAGATGGCGCGCAGGCCCGGATCGTAGGGGAAATACCCACTCGGCCCATGCCGAACCACGCTCTCGCCATCCGTGCGCAAAAGGGCGATATCGATGCCGTCCATCGATGTGCCGCTCATCAGCCCGATTGCCGTTTTGACCTCGCCCACCTGCCGCTCCCCTGCAATCACGAATCATCATGGAGTGAATCCCGACATTCATGGCCGAAACGGGTGCACATTTCAAAAAACAATGATAAAGCCGCGACGGTCATTGGTTTTCGATGGCCGCAAAGATCAAACCAGAAAGTAAAAGGTTATGTCCAGGTTCAAGTCCGATTTCCTCCGCACGCTCGATGAGCGCGGCTTCATTCACCAGATCTCCGATGAGGCAGGTCTCGACGAACTGTTCGCCAAGGAAACCGTGACCGCCTATATCGGCTATGACCCGACGGCTTCGAGTTTGCATGTCGGCCACCTCACCCAGATCATGATGCTGCACTGGATGCAGAAGACCGGCCACCAGCCGATCTCGCTGATGGGTGGCGGCACCGGCATGGTCGGCGATCCCTCCTTCAAGGAAGAGGCCCGCAAGCTGATGACGATCGACATGATCGAGGACAACATCACCTCGCTCAAGCATGTCTTCGCCAATTACCTCGATTATGACCGCGCCAACAATCCGGCGCTGATGATCAACAATGCCGACTGGCTGCGTGGTCTGAACTATCTCGAATTCCTGCGCGATGTCGGCCGCCATTTCTCGGTCAACCGCATGCTGTCCTTCGACAGCGTGAAGACGCGCCTCGACCGCGAACAATCGCTGTCCTTCCTCGAATTCAACTACATGATCCTGCAGGCCTACGATTTCGTGGAGCTGAACCAGCGCACCGGCTGCCGCCTGCAGATGGGCGGCTCGGACCAGTGGGGCAACATCATCAACGGCATCGATCTCGGTCACCGCATGGGGACACCGCAACTTTACGCGCTGACTTCGCCGCTTCTGACCACCTCTTCCGGTGCGAAAATGGGCAAGTCCGCTTCCGGCGCGGTATGGCTGAACAAGGACCTGCTGCCGGTCTATGATTTCTGGCAATACTGGCGCAACACGGAAGATGCGGACGTGGTTCGCTTTTCGAAACTCTTCACCACGCTGCCGATGGATGAGATCGCCCGTATCGCCGCCCTTGGCGGATCGGAGATCAACGAGGCGAAGAAAATCCTCGCGACCGAAGTGACGGCCATCCTGCATGGCCGCGCTGCTGCGGAAGAAGCAGCGGAGACGGCGCGAAAGACTTTCGAAGAAGGTGCGCTCGCCGAAAACCTGCCCTCATCGAGGTTCCGACATCCGAACTCGATGCCGGCCTCGGCGTTCTCTCGCTCATCGTCCGTGCCGGTCTCGCCGGCTCGAACGGCGAGGCCCGCCGCCACGTTCAGGGCGGTGCGGTGAAGATCAACGACATCGGCGTTTCGGATGAGCGCCAGACGGTCGGTTCCGGTGAAATCACCGGCGACGGCGTCATCAAGCTGTCGGTCGGCAAGAAGAAGCACGTTCTGGTTCGCCCGGCGTAAGACTTACAAAAACATCGTGTCGAGGACTGCGAAAGCGGTCCTCGATGCGCCTATACCCCCACTTCCGTCATGCCGGACTAGATCCGGCATCCAGCCACGGCGCGTCTGCGCCGTGAAAGGGCTCTCGCGCGATCAAGGACTTGATCGCACTGGACCCCGGATCAGGTCCGGGGTGACGGAGTGCGGGTGCACCCGTTCTCGCCAAACAGCCGCTTGCGCCAGGCTTTGCGACGCTCCATTCACTGAAATTCGAAAATCTGCCGGAAGACGCCCGGCGCGATCAGCGACAGCGGATTGATCGTCAGCTTCGGCTGGTCCGTCTGGCCGGAGAGCTTGAAGGTGATGCCGAGCAACCCCCGGTCGCGGCCATTGCCGAGGAAGATGCCGATGAAGGGTAGCTCGCCGAACAGCCGGTTCAACCCATAGGCGGGCATGAAGGTGCCGGTCATGTCCATGCGGCCGCTCTGGTCCTTCAGCAGCCCCTGGAAGGTCGCGCCGATCTGCTCGCCGCGCACGACGCCGTTTTCCACCGCCACCGAACCGTTGACATAAACCAGCCGGGCAAAGCCGCGCTGGAATTTTTCCGAGCTGACATCGATATTGCGGCGCACCGCATTGTTGAGGCTCCTGCCGTCCTCGCCCGTCGGCGTGGCGACGATATCCTGCAGCTTGGCTTCGTTGACGACGGCGAAATTGCGCAGGTCGAGCGATCCGCTCCAGTCGCTGCCATTGGAGGTCGTCAGCGCAAGGTTGAGAAGGCCGCCGCGAATGCGGCTGTAGATATTGGCGAAACGGGCGAGCGACCCCGCATCGCTGCTGGTCAGCGTCACGGTTCCCGTCGCCCCGCGATTGACGGTCTGCGCCACCACCGCCTGGCCGTTGCCCGTGACGCCACGGAAATCGATGGAGCGGACCTTGCCGTCCCGCACGCTGACATCGGAACTGACATTGGCAAGGATTTCATCGTTGAACCCATAGACCTTGTCGAATTGCGTCTTGATGGCAAGGGATGGCTGCGAACGCGACGTCCCGTCACCGCTGCCGGAAGAGCTGCGAAGCTTCGAGAGGAAAGGCCTGACATCGGCGGATTTCCCCGATGCGTTGATGATATAGCCGTTCTTCGAAGCGGCGACCGAAACGGCGTAATTATCGGAGGGCGAAAGCTGCACGCGACTGAGATCGGCTGAAATCAGCCCGTTCTTGCTGAAGGCGATATCGCCGGCAGCGCCGAAGCCGTCGCCGTCGAGCGAGAAGTCGCTGATCGTCGTGCGCCCGTCTCCCATTTCCATGGTGAAGGTGGCGCTGGCGGGAATGCCGATGCCCTTGCTCCAGCCGAGCCCCGGCAGAATGATCGACGCCTTGGTCAGATCGAGCCGGATATCCTGGCGTTTCGGGTCGGCGCCGTCGATTTCAATCGCCGTCGTGCCGCCGAGGACCGTGGAAAGTTCCGGAGCGAGCTTGGCAACCTGCGTTTCGTTCAGGCTTGCCTTCAGCGACAGCGTCGGCGCGATATCGCTGTTCTTGCGCACCGGCTCCGTCATCACGATATCCATCGGCACGTCGTCCACGCGGCCCCTGCCCTCCAGTTTGAGCTGGCGGTCGTCCAGCGTCATGAAACCGTCGAGCGCAGTCACCTTGTGGCCCGCAAAGGGTTTGGTCAGCGACAGGTTCTTCAGATCGAGATCGGCCGTCCACACCGGCGGAGGCGGATTATGGCTGGAAAGCAGGCCAACGGTCAGGTTAGCATGGGCCTTGACATCGCCGGTGAAATCCTCGGGCTTGAACTGCGTATCCTTGAGCGCATTGATGGGTTTGAGCGCCGCAAGCTCGGCCACGGCATCGGCCGAGCCCGAAACGTTCAGTTCGAGATTTCCGAGCAGCGGCTTGTCGTAAACAGCGGAAATGAGAAAACGGCTGTTTTCCAGCGCAAGCGACCGGTTCGACGGGAAATAGGATGTCCCCCGCTTGATATCGACGGCCATCTTGCCGCCGACGAGATCGAAATGCGCATCGACATCGCGCAACGGCGGAATGTCGCCGGTGGTGTTGAGACGCGTATCGTCGATATCGAAACGGATCTGCATTTCGCTTTCGCCGAGCACCAGCGGGCAGCCGGGGCCGCACATCCGTCCCTGCGGGATGAAGATCGCGATTGAGCCATTGGTGACGGTGCCGCCGTAGAGATTGGACACCACCCAGTCACGCGGCTTGTGCGCCATCCAGAACGGCCAGAGCTGCTTGACCGCCGTGGCCTCCATCTTCGGAATCTGCCCGCCGAAACTGATTTCCGGCGACCCCTGGCCGAACCGGATTTTCAGCGATCCCGCCATGTCTCCGAGCGGGCCTGTCACGTAAAGCGAGGGAACGTCGAGCTGCTTCGTCGCCGCCGTAAAATGCCCGTCCGCCTTCAGGCTGAAAGGAACCGGCGCCTCGCCCGAAGCTTCGGACGAAGCAACGGCGTTGTCGATCCGCAGCGAAAGGCCGAAACCGTCTTCCGTATCGCTGATTTCACCGGCGACCGGAAGAATTGTCCGCCCGAGCTCCAGCCGCGAATTATCGATGACAAGGGTGCTTTTGGCAAAGTCATAACGCGCATGGACATTGCCAGCCGTAAAGGTCTGGGACTCACCGCCGATCATCAGCGTTCCATTGCCGAGGCCGAGCGAAATCTCCAGCCGTGGCTCCTGCCCTTCCATGGCGCGCCGAGCGACAATATTGATACCCGTCTTGACGTTCAGGCCTTCATGGAGATTCCCGTCGGGATCGTATTTCTCAAGAAACGGGCCGATATCGAAACCGTCGATGCGGGCTTCAAAACCGTCTATCCGGCCACCCGATCCCGAAGTCTGCAGCGACACGCTGGCAATTTCACCGTTAAACAGCGTTTCTCCATCGAGCGAATATCCGCCCTGCTGATCGGGCGTCAGCGACAATTCGCGCACTTCGACGGTGCGCGGCTTGCCCAACTCTCCGGGCGGCAGGTGAACCGAAACGCTGGAAATATCGATTTCCTCGGTGCCGCTGCTCAGAAAAGCCTGAGCGAGCTTGTCGAGCTGCCCAAAGGCCTCCTGCAATTGCTGCGGCACGGCGTCGAGCTTGACGCTGGCGAGATCGAACCCGTTACCCTTGGGCAAAAGCGCCGTATCGAGCTCCATCCCGTCGGCCTCGAGGCTCTCCACCGAGACGCGGCCGGTAAGAAGCGCAAGCGGATCGAGCGCCATGCCGATTGCCCGCGCCCGGCTCATATGCTGGCCGGATTCCTTCTCGATGATATCCACGTCCTCCGCCACCAGCGCAAGGCGCAGCCCGGTGGAAAACCTGATCGCCGAGGAGCCGATCCGCGCGCTGTAATGGGGGCCGAGCGCCCTTTCCAGCGCCTGTTGCGCCTGGCTGGAAAGCGTCGCATCGATCGATCCCGTCTCGACGGAAAGAATGATGCCGCCGATGGACAGGAAGGCCAGCACGAAAAGCGCTGCGAAAATCTTGATGAAGGCGCGCACCATGGAGCGCGGCGCCGGGCAATGCACGATGATGGGATCCTCGGCCTGCGCCGAAGGAAGATCGTGCAGCGCAATGATATCGCGTCTGCCGAACTTGACCTTTTCACCCCTTACTTCAGCCATACGCCCGTGTTTGCCCTTGAATAGCTTTGTTTCGCCGCAACACCGAAGTGGGATGGCGAAAAGTGTAAGCGGTTTTCGTCCGGAATCCCGCTTTAATTCTTTAGCCCAGATAACGATTGAGATTTAAGATCGTTTCGACCTGAAATCTAAATAGTGATCTGGACGACGCGCGGTTTCGCTATATATCGAATGTGGCGACTTTCCCTCAACATCCCGGCGAAAGAAAGGTAGATTATGACAGACTTGACGATTGGCGGCCCGGCTCCCGATTTTACTTTGCCCCGCAACGGTGAAGGGACGGTGACATTGTCCAAACTGCAAGGCAAGGCCGTCATCCTCTATTTCTACCCGAAGGACGATACTTCCGGCTGCACCGCAGAAGCCATCGACTTCAGCGCGCTGGGCGGCGAATTCGAGGCAGCCAACGCCGTCGTCATCGGCATTTCGCCCGACAGCGTCAAAAGCCACGACAAGTTTGCGGCAAAACATTCCCTTTCCGTCATGCTCGCTTCCGACGAGGAGAGGAAGGTTCTGGAAGCCTATGGCGTCTGGAAGGAAAAAAGCATGTATGGGAAAAAATACATGGGCGTCGAACGCACGACCGTCCTCGTTGCCCCGGATGGAAAAATCGCGGAAATCTGGAACAAGGTGAAAGTCGCGGGCCACGCCCAGGCCGTTCTCGAGGCTGTGAAGAAGCTCTGAGGGACCAACCCGTCGTGACGCCCCCGTTCAAAATCATCTCGCTGCGAGGTGGCGCGACGGATGCCATCGTGAGCGCCGATCTCGACAGAAAGACCGCGCTCGCGCAGGAAACGGCGACACGCTGGTTCGAGCGCCGCCTGTCGCTGCGCTCGCCGCTCGACCCGCCGCTGCCTGAGCGGCCGGGCAGGCCCGAGAAGCCGGAACTCGTGCCGCCAACCGCCGTGGAACGCCGCTCCCTTCACAGCATCAAGGGCCGCATCGCGCTGCTGCACGCCATAGCCCATATCGAACTCAACGCCGTCGATCTCGCGCTCGATATCGTCGCCCGTTATGCCAGCGAGCCGGTGCCGCATTCCTTTTTCGACGGTTGGATGCAGGTCGCCTTCGAGGAGGCGAAACATTTCCGGCTGGTGCGGGACAGGCTGAGAAGCCTCGGCGCAGACTATGGCGACCTGCCGGCCCATGACGGGCTCTGGCAGGCCGCGCATTCCACCCGCAACGATCTCACCGCACGGCTCGCCGTCGTCCCGCTCATCCTGGAAGCGCGCGGGCTGGACGTCACCCCTTCCCTGCAGGCGAAGATGCGCGAGACAGGCGATCTTGAAAGCGCTGCCGTTCTCGATGTCATCTATAATGACGAAAAGGGCCATGTCGCCATCGGCGCGAAATGGTTCCGGTTCCTGTGCGCGCGTGAAAAGAAGGACCCGGCCGCGACCTTCAGGCAGCTGGTGCGCGCCAATTTCCGCGGCCCTTTGAAACCGCCCTTCAACGACATTGCCCGCGCCGAAGCCGGCCTGACGCCCTCCTTTTATCGCTCGCTCACATCCGTCAGCCAATAGCCGACCTCTCCGGCAAAACTTCGTTAACCTTAACGAATTATGATTTCCCTTAAGAAATCGGCCAGTCCGGAGAGAGATTGTGACTGATACGGCGGAAAACCGGGTATTCGGCAAAAAGCGTGAGCCGCACGTGCTCATTCTCGCGCGCGGCGACAGGGTGCGGCATATGACCATCCGTCCGTGGATGGCGGCGCTTGCCGGCTGCACGATCGGCCTTTTCTCGCTCGGTTATCTCGGAGCCACAGGCTATCTCATTTTGCGTGACGACCTGATCGGCGCGACCATGGCGCGGCAGACCCGCATGCAGAACGACTATGAAGACCGCATCGCAGCGCTGAGAGCCCAGGTGGACCGCGTCACCTCCCGGCAGTTGCTCGATCAGCAGGTCGTTGAAAAGAAAGTGGAAAAGCTGCTGGAACAGCAGGCGGCGCTGACCTCGCGGCACGGCCGCATGAGCGAATTGCTGGAACGCGCCGAGAACTCCGGCATCGCCGCCTCCCCGGCCGCGCCCTCGTCTCTTTCGAACGCCATGGCGCCGGAAAAACGCGCCGACCTTTCCGGCGGCCTTTCGGCCATTGAAAAGCTGATGACGCCACGCAAACCGCAGGCGGAAAAGCCCGCCGCATCGGACAGACGCGCCGCCTATGTACCCGAAGCCGGCGAAACGCCATCCGACCGCGCCGACCGGGTGTTTTCCAAGGTGACCCTGTCGCTGAAGGATATCGAACGCCAGCAGATATCGCGCATCGCCAGACTGACCAGCGACGCCGAGGACAAGGCGAATGCGATGCAGGACATCATCCGGCAGGCGGGCCTGAAAATCGAAGAGAATGGCAATGACGACATAGGCGGCCCCTATGCCGATCCCCAGCGCGGTGACACCGATCCTTTCAACCTGTCGCTCACCAATCTCGACAATGCGCTGAACCGGCTCGACATCGTCAAGGAAACCGCGACCAACCTGCCCTTCGGCAACCCGGCCCCCGGCCGGGCGATCACCAGCCGATTCGGCAACCGGATGGATCCGTTTCTCGGCCGCCCGGCGCTGCATACCGGTATCGATTTTCGCGCCGAAACCGGGGCTGACGTCAAATCCACCGGCGCGGGCAAGGTGACGGTCGCGGAAAATTCCGGCGGCTACGGCAATATGGTCGAGATCGATCACGGCCAGGGCGTCTCGACGCGATTCGGCCATCTCTCCGCCATTCTGGTGAAAGCCGGCGACAGGGTCGAGGCCGGCGACATCATCGGCCGCGCCGGCAGCACCGGTCGCTCCACCGGTCCGCACGTGCATTATGAGGTGCGCCGCAACGATACGCCGGTCGATCCCATGCGGTTCCTGATCGCCGGAACGGAACTCAAAACCTATTTAAAATAGCAGCCCGATTTTAATGCTTTTTTTGCGCTTTTTACGATAAATCGCTGAAATCTGCACCAAAGGCCCAGAAGCCCCGCCCGAACCCCGCTGTTTCGCGCGCTTTTCCCGTTGTTTCCTTGACTTTCCGGCAATTTGGGCATATCCCCGCGCCAAGTCTTTGCAAGTGCCGTCGCGGCACGCAGGTGTTCTTACCGAACCAGAACGGAAAAAGTTCTTCCTTTGACAACATTCTCTGATCTTGGCCTGAGCCAAAAAGTTCTTTCCGCTATTGCAGATGCCGGCTACACGACGCCGACACCCATTCAGGCTGGCGCCATTCCGCCGGCGCTGGAAAAGCGTGATATCTGCGGTATCGCACAGACCGGCACGGGCAAAACCGCGTCCTTCGTTCTGCCGATGCTCACCCTGCTCGAGAAGGGCCGCGCCCGCGCCAGAATGCCGCGCACGCTGATCCTCGAGCCGACCCGTGAGCTGGCAGCGCAGGTGGCGGAGAACTTCGAGAAATACGGCAAGAATCACAAGCTGAACGTCGCGCTCCTCATCGGCGGCGTTTCCTTCGAAGACCAGGACCGCAAGCTTGAGCGCGGCGCCGATGTGCTGATCTGCACCCCCGGCCGCCTTCTCGACCATTGCGAGCGCGGCAAGCTTTTGATGACCGGCGTGGAAATCCTCGTCATCGACGAAGCCGACCGTATGCTGGATATGGGCTTCATTCCCGATATCGAGCGCATCGCCAAGATGATCCCGTTTACCCGGCAGACGCTGTTCTTCTCGGCCACCATGCCGCCGGAAATCCAGAAGCTGGCCGACCGGTTCCTGCAGAACCCCGTCCGTGTCGAGGTCGCCAAGCCCTCCTCCACGGCAAAGACCGTTGCCCAGCGCATCGTCGCTGCGCACAACAAGGACTATGAAAAGCGCGCCGTGCTGCGCGATCTCGTCCGCGCCGAAGAAGCCGAACTGAAGAACGCCATCATCTTCTGCAACCGCAAGAAGGATGTGGCCGACCTGTTCCGCTCGCTCGACCGTCACGGTTTTTCCGTTGGCGCGTTGCATGGCGACATGGACCAGCGTTCGCGCACCACGATGCTGCAGAACTTCAAGGACGGCAATCTGAAGCTGCTCGTCGCCTCCGACGTTGCCGCACGCGGCCTGGACATCCCCGATGTCAGCCACGTCTTCAACTTCGATATTCCCATTCATTCGGAAGACTATGTCCACCGCATCGGCCGTACCGGTCGTGCCGGCCGCTCGGGCAAGGCCTTCACCATCGTCACCAGGAGCGACACGAAGTATCTCGACGCGATCGAAAAGCTGATCGGCGAAAAGATCGAGTGGCAGAACGGTGACCTCTCCACCCTTCCCGCGCCGATGGAAAGCTTTGAAAGCAATTCCGGCCGCCGGGGCAAGGAACGGGGCGGCAGGGGCCGCGACCGCAACCGTCGCGACGCAGCGCCGGTCGAAAACATCAATCAGGGTGCACAATCCGCTGCGGATACGGACATCGCGGCTCATGGAGACGACAAGGTGAAAGCAGAACGCAAGCAGGAAAAGACCCCGCGCAATTCCGACCGCAACAGCCGCAACCCGCTGCACGCCAATGACGACAACCGCGACCGCCGCCGCCATTATCGCGACCACGACGATGGCCCGACACCGGTTGGTTTCGGCGACGACATCCCCGCTTTCATGCTGATCGTGGCCAACGCCAAGGCCTGACCGCGGGAATGGACAGCATGACGCCGACCGCCAGGCCAGGTCTCGATTTTCCGGGTGTCGGCGTCGGCCTCGCCATCATGCGTGATGGCCGCGTGCTTTTATGCCGGCGCTTGAAGGCGCCGGAAGCCGGATACTGGAGCATTCCAGGCGGCAAGGTCGATCACCTTGAAACTTCCCTCGCCGCAGCACGCCGCGAGGCCGAAGAGGAAACCGGGCTCAAGATCGGCACCGTCGAATTTCTCTGCCATAGCGAATTCATCGATACGGAAGATCGCCACCATTGGGTTTCGCTGATCTTCGTCACCCGCGATGCGCAGGGTGAGCCGGCACTGACCGAACCCGACAAGCTTTCCGCCATCGGCTGGTTCGATCCGGATAAGCTTCCCGAACCCATCTCCGCCTTTGCCAGGGACGCTCTGGCCGCCCTGAAATAAAGCCGCACAGGCGCCCGACCGAACTCGCTCGCGGGCGATAATGGCCGTCAACGGGCATTTTCAAGCAGTTATGTTGATCTGTACGTCGGAGCCGGGTTCACCCCCTCCGCGCGATATCTTTTCCATAAATTCGAAAATGAAAGAACGTCTTTGCGCAGGACTTTTCTAATTCAATTTTAAATTGCTTAAATTAGCTTCATGTAAAAAACCGCCCCAGTTTCCCGAAGCGGTTTATACGTAATGAAAAAAATAGAATATGAAATGCAATATAGTCTGGCAGTGCTTATAACCGGAACACTTTCCGAGGCCTGTTACAGCCAATTTCAGTCGTCCCCTGAAACAGTTACATCTAAGCTAATCATTTACTTTCCGTCAAGCAAATCTTCTCGCAAATGCGAAAAAAACATGGCGGAAAAGAGGTGAACGATGGGAAGGTTTATATATTTACGTTATATATCAATAAATTACAAATATGAAAATAAAATGTGCATCTTTTTGTGCTGCACTTTAAAAAGCAGAATCGCAGACCGGCTTTTTCTAAACTGTGCTTATACGCGCCACATGTAATGGATTTATGAAGTAACGCCCGCCGCGACAATGATGTGAAATACTTCCCCACCCATCCGGCGCAGGAGCGAATTGCTCGTCGGCAAAAATAATCCTTCAATAAAAACATGGTGCGCAATTATATCGAACAGCAACAACTACAAGCTGCGACGACGACCCGCCCTCTCGAATCGGACAACTTCAGAGCAAATCCGCCGTCCCGCGGCTGGCGATATGCGAATATGATGGAACATCGGCGATTTTTCCTTTGGAAAACCGGTTGTTGCCGATAAACATCAAGCCGGGACAACAGGATTTCTATCACGTCATGCTTTCACTTCGCCTGCTAACGATCATCGCCGGTTTTGCCCTTGCGGGCTCAGCAAGCGCGGCATCGATTGGCATCGTTGCGCCCCAGAGCGGCCCTTACGAACTTCTGGGGCAGCAGGTACGGCAGGGTGCGAAGGCGGCGGCGGCAAAGCTCGGGCTGGATGTCGTCGAAATCCATGAAAGCTGCGAAGATGGCAGCGGCGGTGCCATTGCCGATGGCCTCGTGGCCGCCAAGGTCAGCGCCGCAATCGGTTTCTTGTGCACCGAAACGCTTCAAGATGTTCTGCCGCCGCTGAAAGCGGCCGCCATTCCCGCCATCACGCTTTCCAGCCGCGCGCCGATCCTGATGGAAGACGCCCTGAAATACGGCTGGCCGCTCTTTCGCCTCGCCCCGTCCGACAGGGCCGAATCGGACAGGATTGCGGAGATCATCCTGCGCGACTGGAAGGGACATTCCATCGGACTTGTGGATGACGGCACGATCTACAGCCGCGAACTGGTCGACCGCATCCGCTCGTCGCTCGAGGAAAACGGTCTGAAGCCCACCCTTGCCGATACGATGCGTCCCAACCAGGAACAGCAGGTGGCGCTGGTGCGCCGGCTGGCGCGCACCGGCATTTCCCATGTTTTCGTCGGCGCGGAGCGTAATGACGTCGCCATCATCGCCAGAGATGCCGGGTCGGAGAACATTCCCCTCACCGTCATGGGCGGCGATGCCATGAATGCGGCCAACAATCCGGTCCCTTTGGCCGCGAATGTGCTGGCGGTCACCCGCCCGGCCTATGATACCCTGCCATCGGCCCAGGCGGTTGCTGGCGAACTGCGCGGCGCCGGCATCGAGCCGGAAGGTTACGTCCTGCCGGCCTATGCGGCGGCGGAACTTACCGCCGCCCTTGCGGAAGCCACGCAGGCGCAGTCGAAACCCGCGCCGGAGATACTGGCGGGCGGCACCGTTTTCAAAACCGTGCTCGGCGACCTCGGCTTCAGCCCGACGCATGACCTTTCGGACAATCCCTATCGCCTGCAGCGGTGGAACGGCCAGCGCTTCGAACCGGCGGACAAGGCCGAAAGACAATAGGCGAAACCCGCGCCGCCGAAAATTCGAGGAAACGCAGCTGAAAACCGTCCGCAACCGCGCCGCCAGCCGTTTCAAACCCCGATACTTGGTGTTAAAGGCAGCTTACGCAACGCGTCGAGAGGAGTTTGCCCCATGTCCCTGCCCATCCGCATAGCCCCGTCCATTCTGGCTGCCGATTTCGCCAAGCTCGGACAGGAAGTCGCCGATGTCACGGAAGCGGGCGCGGACTGGATTCATCTCGATGTGATGGATGGCCATTTCGTCCCCAACATCTCCTTCGGGCCGGATGTCATCAAGGCGCTGCGGCCGCACAGCATGGCCTTCTTCGACTGCCATCTGATGATCGCACCCGTCGACCCGTACCTCGAAGCCTTCGCCAAGGCGGGCTGCGACAGCATCACCGTGCATGCCGAAGCCGGGCCTCACCTGCACCGCTCGCTGCAGACGATCCGCGGGCTCGGCAGAAAGGCCGGCGTGACGCTCAACCCCGCAACACCGCTTTCGGTCATCGAAAACGTGCTTGACGATGTCGATCTGGTCCTGATCATGAGCGTCAATCCCGGCTTTGGCGGGCAGAAGTTCATTCCGGCCATGCTGGACAAGATCCGCGCGGCAAAGGCCATGATCGGCGACCGGCCGATAGAACTCGAAGTGGATGGCGGCGTGACGGCGGAAACCGCAGGCGCGATCGTTGCCGCCGGTGCGAATGCGCTGGTGGCCGGCTCGGCCATCTTCAAGGGCGACGGCGTTGCCGACTACCGCAAAACGGTCGCGCAACTGCGCCACGCAGCGGAAGCCGCGCGGACATAATCGCCGCCGCCGAAGGGGGCACGGCAAGGCGTTGGGGGATCGGCATGGAAAGCGACAGGCGGGGTTTCCGTGACACGGCTTCGGCAGCGCTGTTTCCGCTGCTCGGCGCGCTTGTCTGGGCCGTCTGTTCCAGCGCCGCCGCCGCCATCGGCCTCTATGTCAGGAACCGGCTGGAAACCGACCATGCCGTCGACATCATCATGCTTTTCTTCGCGGGCGGCCTCTTCGGCTGGCTGCTGGCCATGGCGGCGCTGCACTTCCTCCCTGCTTCCACCGCCCTGCCGCTGCGTTTTGCGGCGGCCTGTCTTGCCATCGCTTCTTTCACGCTGGCAGTTGCGGCGGCGTTTTTCGCTTTCGAGTACCGTATTTTCTATGCGCAATGGCACGCGCCGGCATTCTCCCGCATCTGGTTTTTCCAGCAGCTCTTCACATCGCTCGGCGCGATTTACCAGTTCTGCATTCTCGGCCCTGGCTTATATTTTCCCTTTGCCATCGTTCCGCTCCTGCCTGCGGGCGCAATCCTCTGCCGACGTGCGCAACGAGCAACAGAGGCATGTAGCTTGATAGATTGAGATTACCGGAACACTTTGCTAAACGGGCAGCAAAATTCCTCCACAAAGAAAGTCATTGCCATGATCCCTCGTTACTCCCGGCCGGAAATGGTCGCCATCTGGTCGCCGGAAACAAAGTTCCGCATCTGGTTCGAGATCGAGGCATATGCCTGTGACGCACTTGCCGAACTCGGCGTTATCCCGAAGTCCGCTGCCCAGACCATCTGGGAAAAGGGCGGCAGCGCCACCTTCGACGTCGCCCGCATCGATGAGATCGAGGCCGTCACCAAGCATGACGTCATCGCCTTCCTCACCCATCTTGCCGAATTTGTCGGTCCCGACAGCCGTTTCGTGCATCAGGGCATGACCTCGTCGGACGTGCTCGATACCACGCTCAACATCCAGCTCGTGCGCGCCGCCGATCTGCTGCTCGCCGATATGGACCGGGTGCTCGCCGCGCTGAAGACCCGCGCCTTCGAACACAAGAACACGGTGCGCATCGGCCGCAGCCACGGCATTCATGCCGAGCCGACCACCATGGGCCTGACCTTCGCCCGCTTCTATGCCGAGATGCACCGCAACCGCGAGCGCCTCGTCAATGCCCGTGCGGAAATCGCCACGGGCGCGATCTCCGGCGCCGTCGGCACCTTCGCCAATATCGACCCGCGCGTCGAAGAGCATGTCTGCGCCAAGCTCGGCCTCATCCCCGAGCCGGTCTCCACGCAGGTCATCCCGCGTGACCGCCACGCCATGTTCTTCGCAACCCTCGGCGTCATCGCCTCGTCGATTGAAAACGTCGCCATCGAAATCCGCCACATGCAGCGCACCGAGGTTCTGGAAGCGGAAGAATTCTTCTCGCCGGGCCAGAAGGGCTCGTCCGCCATGCCGCACAAGCGCAACCCGGTTCTGACCGAAAACCTGACCGGCCTTGCCCGTCTGGTGCGCATGTCGGTGGTTCCGGCCATGGAAAACGTTGCGCTCTGGCACGAGCGCGATATCAGCCACTCCTCCGTCGAGCGCGCCATCGGTCCCGATACCACTGTCACTCTCGATTTTGCGCTGAACCGCCTGGCCGGCGTCATCGAGAAGCTGGTGATCTATCCGGACAACATGCTGAAGAACATGAACAAGTTCCGCGGCCTCGTGCATTCTCAGCGCGTTCTCCTGGCGCTGACGCAGGCCGGCGTATCGCGTGAAGACGCTTACCGTCTGGTACAGCGCAACGCCATGAAGGTCTGGGAACAGGGCGCTGACTTCCTTGAGGAACTGCTGGGCGACGAGGAAGTGCGCGCCGCACTTCCCGAAGAGGTGATCCGCGAAAAGTTCGATCTCGGCTACCACACCAAGCATGTCGACACGATCTTCACCCGCGTCTTCGGCAACGCCTGAGACTTGAGCTGAGTTTGAGACCTTGAAGTTAATGCCGCCGCGGCCTTGATCGCGGCGGCATCACAACACAGATATGGGCGCATGAAAGTTTCAGAAGCAGATATCCTGATCGTCCCCGGTTATACCAATTCCGGCCCCGACCACTGGCAGAGCCGCTGGGAGCGCAAGCTTTCCACCGCCCGCCGCGTCGAGCAGGCCGAATGGTCCAAACCCGTGAAGGAAGACTGGGTCGCCCGGCTGGTGGAAGAGGTCAATGCCTCCACCAGACCCATCGTCCTCGTCGCCCATTCGCTCGGTGTGCCGACCGTCATCCATGCCTTGCCGGAAATCGGCAAGAAGGTGTCCGGCGCGCTGTTCGTCGCGCCGCCCGATGTCGCCAATCCCGATATCCGGCCGAAGCACCTGATGACCTTCGGGCCTTACCCGCGCGATCCGCTGCCTTTCCCGGCGATCACCATCGCCAGCCGCAACGATCCTTTCGGCTCCTATGAACATGCCGATGACATCGCCGCCGCCTGGGGCTCGCTTTTGATCGACGCCGGCATGTCCGGCCATATCAACACCGAGTCAGGCCATGGTCCGTGGCCGGAAGGCGGTATGGTCTTCGCGCAGTTTTTGAGCCGGCTGAAGGCTGTCGAGCCCTGACGGCGCCGGCCCGGCGGACCGCCTCCCCTTCGATCAGCCCCGGAAGCCTCATTTCAAGGCGCAGCGGTTTCCCCGGCCTGTCACAAGAATTGAAGGGAAATATGCGAGCCGCATTGTAGAATGCACTCTTTTCCTTTATGGGACCGCTTCAAAGACCAAACGCAACGCCACCAGAATCGGCGTCAACCAAGAGACCTGCAATTATGAACCGTCGCCGCCGTATTTACGAAGGCAAGGCCAAGATCCTCTACGAGGGTCCGGAGCCAGGCACGCTTATCCAGTTCTTCAAGGACGATGCGACCGCCTTCAACAAGAAGAAGCATGAAGTCATTGACGGCAAGGGCGTGCTGAACAACCGTATCTGCGAATACGTCTTCACGCATCTGAACAAGATCGGCATTCCCACGCACTTCATCCGCCGCCTCAACATGCGCGAGCAGTTGATCAAGGAAGTGGAGATGATCCCGCTCGAAGTCGTCGTGCGCAATGTCGCTGCCGGCTCGCTGTCGAAGCGCCTCGGCATCGAGGAAGGCGTGGTTCTGCCGCGCTCCATCATCGAGTTCTATTACAAGTCCGACGAGCTCGAAGACCCGATGGTCTCCGAAGAGCATATCACGGCTTTCGGCTGGGCCAACCCCGCCGAGCTCGACGACATCATGGCGCTCGCCATCCGCGTCAACGACTTCCTCTCCGGCCTGTTCCTCGGCGTCGGCATCCAGCTCGTCGATTTCAAGATCGAATGCGGCCGTCTTTTCGAAGGCGACATGATGCGCATCATCCTCGCCGACGAGATTTCGCCCGATAGCTGCCGCCTGTGGGACATCGAGACCCAGAAAAAGATGGACAAGGACCTGTTCCGCCGCGACATGGGCGGGCTTCTCGAAGCCTATTCCGAAGTCGCGCGCCGTCTCGGCATCATCAATGAAAACGAACCGATCCGCGGCACCGGTCCAGTCCTGGTAAAGTAATATCGGCCTCGTGAAGTAATATTGGCCTAACAAGGTAAAATCAGGAGAAGATCAGGTGATCAAGGCACGGGTGACTGTTACGCTGAAGAACGGCGTTCTCGATCCGCAGGGCAAGGCAATCGAAGGCGCGCTCAGCAGCCTCGGTTTCGGTGGCGTCGGCCATGTCCGTCAGGGCAAGGTCTTCGACCTGGAGCTGGAAGGCGCCGACAAGGCCAAGGCCGAGACCGACCTGAAGGCAATGTGCGAAAAGCTTCTGGCCAATACGGTCATCGAAAACTACGCCATCGCCATCCTCTGAAGCCCAGGAGCCGCTCCGATGAAATCCGCTGTCGTCCAACTTCCCGGCCTCAACCGTGACCGCGACATGATCGCGGCGCTGACGAAAATCTCCGGAAGCGCGCCCGTCACCATCTGGCAGACGGAAACGGATATTCCCGACGTCGACCTGATCGTCATCCCGGGCGGCTTCTCCTATGGTGACTATCTGCGTTGCGGCGCCATCGCTGCCCGCATGCCGGTCATGCAGGCCATTCGCGAAAAGGCCGAAAAGGGCGTCAAGGTTCTCGGCGTCTGCAACGGCTTCCAGATTCTGGTCGAGGCGGGCATGCTGCCAGGCGCGCTGATGCGCAACGCCTCGCTGAAATTCGTCTGCCGCGAAGTGAAGCTCGAAGTCGCCAACAACGACACGGACTTCACCCGCGCTTACGACAAGGGCCAGATTCTGCGCTGCCCCGTCGCCCATCACGACGGCAACTACTTCGTCGAAGCCGACGAGCTGAAGGCGATGGAAGACAACGGCCAGGTGGTGTTCCGCTATGCCGGCGGCACCAACCCCAACGGTTCGCTGAACGACATCGCTGGCGTCATCAACGCCAGGGGCAATGTCCTCGGCATGATGCCGCATCCGGAAAACCTGATCGAAGCCGCCCATGGCGGCAATGACGGTCGTGGCCTCTTCGCTTCGGCGCTCGGCGTCGTCGCAGCCTGATAGACCGGGCGGGCCTCGAGCCCGCCTTTTTTGATGCCGGCTTTCGGCGCCGTTTTGGCCTCTCTTCTGGATGACCTGATGCCCCGTCTTCTTCGACACAATGCCTACAAGGCCGCCGGACTGATCCTTGCGGCCGCGGCGCTTGCCGCCTGCCAGCCGAAACCGCAGCCTTCCTCCTCCGTCTCCCGCGCGGCCCTGCCGACCATGGAACGGATCGCGCTTGGCGCGAATGCCTGCTGGTTCAAATCGGGCGACGCGGCGTTCAAGGCCTATCGTCTGGCGCCAGAACTCAACTCCTTCTCCGGCCGTCCGCGCATCCTGCTCGTGCCGCGCAACAGCCCGGAATCGCGCCCCATGCTGGTGGTTCAGGCCGAAGGCAACCCGGCAAAGCTCGATGCTTTCGGCCCCGTGATGAACGAAACCCTTTCAGGCCGCATCGCAACGGATGTCAAACGCTGGGCGAATGGCGGCAAGGGCTGCTGATCGACAGGCACCGGCACCCGTGAGAACGCGGTCGGCATAAAAAAACCCGCCAGCGCCGGTTGGGATTGGCGTGGCGGGTTGCCGAATGGCTGCTTGGCGCCGGGGAAAGAAGGCGCCGCTCTCCGACAAAAAATCAAAGCGGCCGCGGCGGCCAGGAAAACAGCCGGGATTTCGCCGCCTCCTTCAAGGCTTCATCCCGCGTAACGCCGATATCGTCCAGCAGATCGTCCGAAAGTTCCCGCAGGGCGAAACGTCCCTGGCGTTTCCGCTGCCATGAGGATACGCCCGCAATCAGGCGACCAATAAGCGTGCGGGCGATCTTGGCCGGAAAGGGCGCCGGTGCGACCATGTCGCCGGCATCGCGGAACACGCGTTCCCGTTCGTAGCCATCAGGATAGAGTGTATCCGCTGTCGAAAGGTATTGATCCATCTTGCGCATATTGCACCTATTGTCTCCGTGCGTTTAGCCTCATTCAATGCAGACAATAAATACAATTGACTTGGGGATGGATACAATGCATAAATTGTCACCATGACAAATTGGCTTCCTGACATTACCGAGGGCGACGGCCCGATTTACCTGCGCCTCGCCGACAGTATCGAAGGCGCGATTTCCGACGGCATCCTGCAGGCCGGCTCGAAATTGCCGCCGCAGCGCAATCTTGCTTACGATCTCGGTGTGACAATCGGCACAATCAGCCGGGCCTATGCGCTCATCCATGAGCGCGGCCTCGTCAGCGGTGAGGTCGGACGCGGAACCTATGTCAATGAGCGCAAGACCCCTGCCCCGTCATTGCCCATGGAGCCGGCAACGGCCGCCTTCGGCAGCACGCGCCATGCCGTCGACACCAGCGCCGAATTCCGGTTGAACACCACCGCTGCGCCGGATGTCGGCCAGAGCGTGCTGATCGCCAGGCACATCGAGGCGGTGACCAGAGAGCATCCGCAGGACATTACCAACTATGCCCGCTCTTTTCCCGACAACTGGTGCATGGCGGGCGTTCGCTGGCTTTCCCAGAACGGCTGGTCGCCGAAGCCGGAAAACATCGTTTCGACGCTTGGCGCCCATGCGGCGGTGATGAGCGTGATGTCCGCGATGACCGCGCCGGGCGACCGCATCGTCTTCGAACCCGTCACCTATTCCCACATCAGCCGCAGCGCCGCCCTTGCCGGCCGGCGGGTGACGCTGGTGGAAGCGGATGAGAACGGCATTGTCCCTGACGATTTCGAACGCGTCTGCGCCCAGCAGCACCCCAAGATGATCTTCCTGATGTCGGCCGGCCAGAACCCGACCTGCGCCACCCTGCCGGAAGAGCGCCGCCGCGCGATTGCCGATATCGCCCGCCGTTACGGCGTGTGGATCGTCGAGGACAATCTTTATGGCGCGATGACGCGCGATGCGATCCCGCTGATCGCCGAATTTGCGCCCGACATTACCTTCGTCGTCGGCGGCCTGTCGAAATCCGTCGCCGCCGGCGTGCGCGGCGGCTGGGTCGCCTGCCCCGCGCAATATTCCTCGCGCATCCGTATTTCCCACTCGATGATGACGGGCGGCCTGCCCTTCATGCTGGCCGAACTGAATGCGCGCCTCGTCAATAGCGGCGACGCCCACGATATCCGCAAGGATTGCATCGCCGAACTGAATGAGCGCGAGGCGATTGCCCGGCGCGTCTTTACCGGGCTGGACTTCAATTCGCTGCCCGACATCGCCTTCCTGTGGCTGAGACTGCCCGAACCATGGCTTTCCGGCACCTTCCGCAATGCGGCGATGAAGGAAGGCGTGTTGATCGACGACGAGGACGAGTTCAAGGCCGGACGGACGGACAAGGTTTTCCACCGCGTCCGCATCAGCTTTTCCGGGCCTTCCACCCGCGAGGAGCTGACCCATGCCTTCGGCATCCTCCGCCACCTGCTGGATAACGGCTCCGCCGGCTATGAAAGCGTGGCGTGATACGGGTCGCAACGGGTGAATAACCGCATAAACCGCCAATTAGCCGGCAAAGCGGCGCATTTTCCTGTCGCGCCATGGAGCCTCTTGCGCTAAAGAACCGGAAACTTTCCTCGGCTCGAACCGCGTGAGACCTATGTCGATTCCAAACTCCATCAAGATCACCCCGGAACTCGTTGCATCCCACGGGCTGAAGCCCGACGAATACCAGCGTATCCTCGACCTGATCGGACGGGAGCCGAGCTTTACCGAGCTTGGCATTTTCTCGGCCATGTGGAACGAGCACTGCTCCTACAAATCCTCCAAGAAGTGGCTGAAGACCCTGCCGACCAAGGGTCCGCGCGTCATTCAGGGCCCCGGCGAGAACGCCGGCGTGGTCGATATCGACGACGGCGACTGCGTCGTCTTCAAGATGGAGAGCCACAACCACCCGTCCTATATCGAGCCCTATCAGGGTGCGGCAACGGGCGTCGGCGGCATCCTGCGTGACGTCTTCACCATGGGCGCACGCCCGATCGCGGCCATGAACGCCCTGCGTTTCGGTGCGCCTGACCACCCGAAGACCCGCCACCTCGTGGCCGGCGTCGTCGCCGGTGTCGGCGGTTACGGCAATTCCTTCGGCGTGCCGACTGTCGGCGGCGAAGTGGAATTCGATCCCCGTTATAACGGCAACATCCTCGTCAACGCCTTTGCCGCCGGTCTTGCCAAGTCCAACGCGATCTTCCTCTCGGAAGCCAAGGGCGTCGGCCTGCCGGTCGTTTATCTCGGTGCGAAGACCGGCCGCGATGGCGTCGGCGGCGCGACCATGGCATCCGCCGAATTCGACGAATCCATCGAAGAAAAGCGCCCGACCGTTCAGGTCGGCGACCCCTTCACCGAAAAGTGCCTGCTGGAAGCCTGCCTTGAGCTGATGAAGACCGGCGCGGTCATCGCCATTCAGGACATGGGTGCGGCCGGCCTCACCTGCTCGGCCGTTGAAATGGGCGCCAAGGGCGATCTCGGCATCGAGCTTGACTTGAACGCCGTACCGGTGCGCGAAGAGCGCATGACGGCTTACGAAATGATGCTGTCGGAAAGCCAGGAGCGCATGCTCATGGTTCTCGAGCCCTCCAAGGAAGAAGTCGCCAAGGCGATCTTCGTCAAGTGGGGTCTGGACTTCGCCATCGTCGGCAAGACCACCGATGATCTGCGCTTCCGCGTGCTGCACAATGGCGAGGAAGTCGCCAACCTGCCGATCAAGGAACTGGGCGATCAGGCTCCGGAATATGACCGCCCGTGGACATCCGCCAAGGTGCCCGCGCCGCTGGCGGAAAACGACGTCCCCGCCGCCGATATCGCCGATGCGCTGGTGTCGCTGGTCGGTTCGGCCAACAACTCCTCGCGCCGCTGGGTCTACGAACAGTATGACACGCTGATCCAGGGCAATTCGCTGCAGCTTCCCGGCGGCGATGCCGGCGTGGTTCGCGTCGAAGGCCATGACAAGAAGGCGCTCGCCTTCTCCTCCGACGTCACACCGCGTTATGTCGAGGCCGATCCCTTCGAAGGCGGCAAGCAGGCCGTAGCCGAATGCTGGCGCAACATCACCGCAACCGGCGCTTTGCCGCTTGCCGCAACCGACAACCTCAATTTCGGCAATCCGGAAAAGCCCGAGATCATGAGCCAGCTGGTCCATGCCATCAAGGGCATCGGCGAAGCCTGCCGCGTGCTGGAATTCCCCATCGTTTCCGGCAACGTCTCGCTTTATAACGAGACCAACGGTCAGGCGATCCTGCCCACCCCCACCATCGGCGGCGTCGGCCTCCTGAAGGATTGGGGCCGCATGGCGCGCATCCGTTTCGCCGCCGCTGACGAAGTGGTGCTGCTCGTCGGCGCACCTGCCGGTCTCGGCACGCATATCGCCCAGTCGGTTTACATGCGTGACATTCATGGCCGCATCGATGGTCCCGCGCCGCATGTCGATCTCACTGCCGAAAAGAACAACGGCGATTTCGTCCGCAGCCTCATCACCGACGGTCTTGCCACCGCCGTTCACGATTGCTCCTCGGGCGGTCTCGCGCTTGCGGTTGCCGAAATGGCGATTTCGTCGGGCATCGGCGCGACCATCGACGCGGTCGAAGGCCACAACCCGGTCCTCACCTTCTACGGCGAAGATCAGGGCCGTTACGTTCTGACGGTCAAAAAGGCCGATCTCGACGAGGTGCAGACAGCGGCGAAGGCGGCGGGCGTTTCCTGCCCGGTCATCGGCGTTACCGGCGGTTCCACCGTAAAGCTGGGCACGGCGCGGGCTGTCGAGATTAAAGAATTGCACTTGGCCTATGAATCGTGGTTCCCTCAATTCATGGACGGCGAAACTTTGCTCGCCGCAGAATGAATTAAGGAGAAACACCATGCCCATGAAACCCGGCGACATTGAAGACATGATTAAGGCGGGAATTCCCGGGGCAAAGGTCACGATCCGCGATCTGGCCGGTGATGGCGATCATTACGCGGCGGAAGTCGTTGCGGAAGCATTCAAGGGCAAGACCCGCGTGCAGCAGCACCAGATGGTCTATGACGCGCTGAAGGGCAATATGGGCGGCGTTCTGCATGCGCTTGCCCTGCAGACCTCGGCTCCCGAATGATTGCACCCGTGAAAGCGGTTCCGGCAACAGACCGTCTCTGTCCCGCCTGCGGCAGAGCGTGAAACCTGCGGAATAAATCAAGGCCCGCGTGATACTCTCACGCGGGCCTTTTTCATGTCCGGCCGAATGGGTTGGTGCCGCTTACAAGGCGGGCGGCGTCTGCGAATCCAGAGCGGCGAAGGAGGCGGCAGGCAAGGGTCCTGCCGTCAGCAGGGTAAAATCGTAACCGGATCTGCGGTCCGGCCCCAGAACATATTGCCGGTGCATGCGCAGGAAGTTGCGCTTGTTCTTCTTATAGCGGTCCGGCGAGAGCGAATGCTTGAAACGGATCGGCACGATCTTCGGCTGCGGCGCATCCCTGTGACCGGTCAGGCCCACGGTATTGCACCGGTAGAGATGAATCGGATCGGTCAGGCACTGGATATCGAACCATGTCACCTCCGGGTGACGAGCGATCGAGCCGACGCTTTGGCGAAGCCTGTCCGCACTCGTCAGGAACGCACATTGCAGCGCCGCCCCGCCCAAGGTCGCAAAGGACAGTTTCCGGCCATCCAGCGCATCCGGCTTCAGCTCCAGCACGCGGCCGATCACGGCGAGCGCAAGGCTGGCGCCCATGCTGTGCGACACCACCAGAACCTCATCCGCGGGCTGCTCCAGCGCCGTCAGAACGAGCGCTGCCCTCTCTTCGATCCAGTCGCGGGCAATCGGCTCATCGCGGCCGACCGCGAGCGCGAACCGCCAGTCCGCATAAAGATGCAGGGTGTGAAACCGCTCCGCAAACGGCAGGAAAGCCTTCACGAAAAACAGGGCGGCGACGGGAAAGCTGATCGCCAAGAGCCAGAGAGGTAGAGCGAAAATTAAGGGCGACAGGGCAATAGCCGCCGCAAGCGCACCGCCGACAAGCATCAGCAGGAACGGAAAGATGAAGAACAGCCCAAAACGCCAGGCGTGACGGAAGTAACGCGCCGCACCGCCCTCGGCGATGATACCGGCTCCGGCCTTGAAACCGAGCCAGATCTGCCGCCAGACGGGCGCATCCCGCAATTGCGATATCACCGCATTATGGTCGTAAACGAAAATGTCGGAGCGCGTCCGCCAGTCGCCCGCCGAAGCCTCCACCGTGAATGTTTCGCCCCCGGGCGCATTCTCCAGCGGCCCCACGGCATAATCGACATCCCATGTCTTGCCGGCCAGCGCCGCCGCCCGCTGGTAACGCAGATGATGGGCGGCCGCATCGAGCGGATCGAAACCGGGGAAATAAAGAACAAGTCGTGACTTGACGGCTGGCATGCATGAACCTTCGGCCGGAGCATTTCCAGTAAAAGCGCAATCGCTTTTACGTTAAGACAATGCGTAAAAACAAAGAGATAGTGCGCTTTTGCGTTTCGGAGAAAAGCAAAACCGCGCTAGAGACACCCGAAAGGATCGCTTGATACAGCGGGCGATGCACGTATAGTAAAAATCGCGACGGAAATGTGATTTATTTATCGGTGATGGAAATTTGTCTGGCATCGTCGATCAAGTGCTCAACGGCGTCGTCAAGGGCGCACTGTCTGAAATCCTCACCAAGACCGGCATCCGCAAGACCCGCCGCGCGCGCCGGACGAAAAGCACCGGCTCGCTGGCCGGCGGCATCGTCGGCTCGGTTCTGGAAGCCGCGATCAATGCCGCAGTCAAACCCAAGCCGGCCAAGAAGCAGGTGAGCAAAAGGCGCACAGCCGCTGCCCGCAGCAGACAACGATATCGATGATGTATCGCCTCCCCCTGCTTCCCGCCTTTTTACTACTGGCGATTTCGGGGCCGTTACAAGGTGCCGCAGAGGTTAAGAGCAGCAAAGAGATCAAGATCGGCTTCGTCGTGGAGCTTGATGGTGCTGATCGGATATCCGGCACAGCCTTCTGCAAAACCGGCAACACCTGCCGCCTGGTGGACCAGAAAAGTCCAAAGTTAATTCTCGATATTGAAGTGAACAGTTTCTATAGCGAAATGGAGATTGACTGTGAGGACGATTGCTCGTTGCCGAGCGGCAGGCGAGCCATAACGTTCGATAACACTCGCGAATTCGATATTTGGGAAGGCGAAACAGGTGTATTGATACAATCAGTCTTCAGACGGTGGGAGCGGATAGGAAAAATCGTTCTCGACTTTTCTTACCCGAAGAGAACGATGCGCTGGTAGCCGGAGTTTCGACCCGCAATCAGCGATGCCACGCCCGTGCATTTTTTACGCTTCCCGGGTGGAAATCGCGCCGCGACATGTTATTTAGGAACAAACAGAAAGCAGCGGCCTTGAACCGCATGTGAAAGGAATAGGCCTATGAGCGGCATTCACGACATGATCGACAGCGAAGTGAAGAGCAACGACATCGTTCTTTTCATGAAGGGCACCCCGCAATTTCCGCAGTGCGGTTTTTCCGGCCAGGTGGTACAGATCCTCGATTATCTCGGCGTCGACTACAAGGGCATCAACGTGCTTGCCGATGCAGATATCCGCCAGGGCATCAAGGACTACTCCAACTGGCCGACCATCCCGCAGCTCTACGTCAAGGGCGAATTCGTCGGCGGCTGTGACATCGTAAGAGAGATGTTCCAGTCCGGCGAACTTCAAAACCACTTCCAAGAACAGGGTATCAGCGTCCGCGGCGCGGCCTGATTTCGGCCGGTTCATCCGGCCCACCCTGATTGTCAGAAATTTATGCCAGGCGTTGCTTCATGCAACGCCTTTGCCGTTCTTTTTGGGGCAATCCTGTGACAAATCTTTCACAATCCACCGCTTCGCGCGCAGGCTCGATGGGGCGCACGGAATTCATCGCGCTTGCCGCGATGCTGATGGCGCTGAACGCGCTTGCTATCGACATCATGCTGCCCGGTCTTCAGGAAATCGGCGCTTCGCTCGGCGTCGAGAACGAAAACCACCGCCAATATGTGATTTCCAGCTATCTTCTCGGCTTCGGCATCGCCCAGCTTCTGTACGGACCGATTTCGGACCGTTTCGGACGCCGCAAGCCGATGTTCGTCGGGCTTGCCATCTACATCGTTTCAGCCATCGCCGTGGTCTTCGTACCGTCCTTCTCCGGGCTTCTGATGCTGCGCTTCATTCAGGGCATCGGTTCGGCGGCCACGCGTGTCATCACGGTCTCCATCGTGCGCGATATCTATGGCGGACGGCAGATGGCGGAAGTCATGTCGCTGATCATGATGGTCTTCATGGTCGTGCCGGTCATTGCGCCCGGCACCGGCCAGATCGTGCTGTTTTTCGGTGACTGGCACCTGATCTTCGCTTTCATGGCGGCCATTGCCGCCGTGGTGACGGCCTGGATGTATTTCCGCCTGCCGGAAACCCTGCATCCGGACGATATCCGCCCCCTGACCGCAAGCTCGATCCTCGGCGGTTTCAAGATCGTGCTCACCAACCGTATCGCGCTCTGCTATACGCTCTCCAGCACCTTCATCTTCGGGGCGCTGTTCGGCTTCATCAACTCGGTCGAACAGGTCTATAAGGGCATTTACGGGCTCGGCGCATGGTTTGCGGCGGCCTTTGCGGGCGTGGCGCTGTTCATGGCCTTCTCCTCCTTCGTCAATGCAAGGCTGGTCGGCCGGTTCGGCATGCGCAAGCTGTCGCATGGCTCGCTACTTGGCTTCATCGCCATCACCTTCGTCTGGCTGCTGGTGCAGGTGCTGGGGCCGGAACCGATGCCTTTCGCCATCTTCATCGTGTTCTTTGCGCTCGCCATGTTCCAGTTCGGCTGGATCGGCTCGAACTTCAACTCGCTCGCCATGGAGCCGCTCGGCCACGTCGCCGGCACGGCATCCTCCGTCATGGGCTTCATGGGAACCGTCGGCGGCTCGCTGATCGGCGCGGCCATCGGCCAGTCTTTCGACGGCACGGCGCTGCCCATGGTGGCGGGCTTCTTCGCCGTCTCCATCGTCGGCCTCATCTTCGTGCTGATCGGTGAAAAGGGCGTGCTGTTTCAGGCGCATAACAAGCCGACCCGCTGAGGGGCGATAGAAAAATGAAAGGGCGCGGAATTCTGTTCCGCGCCCTTTTTATTGATTGACGGTTCAATTTATCCAATGTCACTCCGGACTCAAACCGTAAAAATCTTCTCCCGCAGCAGTTCCCACGTCTCCTGATCCGGCGCGAGCAGCAGCCCGCCATCCAAATGGCTCGGCAGATAGGGCGAGCCGTCGAGGCGCGCCGCATAGGCGCCCGCTTCCTGCGACAGCAGCGTGCCGGCCAGATGGTCCCAGGGCATCAGCTTGTTATACATCAGGAAATGCATGTGGCCGCCGCAGAACAGGCGGTATTCATGCGCCGCGCAGCGATAGCTGGTGAAGAGCCGCACATCGGCGAGGTTCGTCAGGATTTTGCGCCGTGTCTCCACGTCGAAATAGCCGGTATTGGCGATGCCGACCATCTGCGACAATTCCGGCGCCGGCACGACCGACATCTCGGTCTGCGAACCGTCGGCGCTGCAAAGCCACGCGCCGGAACCCTTTTCGGCAATCGCCCAGTCATTGCCCATGGGATCGAAGATGAGGCCGGCAACGGTCTCGCCCTTGGAGATGACGCTCATCATCACGCCGAAGAGCGGCAGGCCGGAAGCGAAATTATAGGTGCCGTCGATCGGATCGACCACCACGGCAAGATCGGCATCGGCAAGCTTGCCGAGCAGCGACGCATCCGCCGCCACCGCCTCTTCGCCGATGAACAGCGCATCAGGCATGATGTCCTGCACACGCGCACGGATCAGCCGCTCGGCGGCCTCGTCAGCCTCGGTGACGAGATCGATCGCCTCGCTCTTGATCCGCACATCGCCTTCGCCCAGATTGCGGAACCGCGGCAGGATTTCCACTGCCGCCGCCTCCTGAAGCGCATTGGCGAGAGAGGCGATGTCGAGTTCGAGAGCCATGGGCGATATCCTTCTATTTGAGCGCGATCTTATAAGGCGACGATTTCCCGTCGCAGCATCTTCCAGCTTTCCTTGTCGGGAGCGGACAGGATGCCGCCCTCCGTTTGCCCCGGCCGATAGGGCGTATTGTCGAAACGAGCCGTGTAACCGCCCGCCTCCTGATGAATGAGCACGCCGGCGAGATGATCCCACGGCATCAGCTTTTCATGGCCGATGAAATGCAGCTTGCCGGCCGAGGCGAGCCAATATTCATGTGCCGAGCAGTTGAGCGACAGCGCCATCTTGATCTTCGCCATATTGGCGGCAATCACCGGCCGGCGATCCTGATGGCTGTGGCCCCAGGAAAAGATGCCGACCATGTCGGACAATGGCGCGGGATCGGCAACCCTTAGCTTCGCCTGCGAACCGTTCCTGCGGTTGAGAAACGCACCCTCGCCTTTCAGGGCAACGATGGTATCGCCCATCACCGGATCGTGGATGATGCCCGCCACCGTCTCGCCCTTGACGGTGACCGCAAGCAGCGTGCCGAAAGCGGGAAAACCGGAAGCATAATTGAAAGTGCCGTCGATGGGGTCGATCACGAAGGCAAGCGGCGCATCGGCAAGTGCGGGAATGACGGATTGGTCCGCCTCATAGGCCTCTTCGCCGACGATATGGGCCTTCGGAAATCGCTGAAGGAGAGCAGCGGTGATCGCCTTTTCCGCCAGAACATCGGCCTCGGTGACGAGATCGACGGCCGAGGTCTTTTCGGAGATCGCACCGGCGCTCAGGTTTCGGAAGCGGGGAAGAATTTCATTCGCGCCGGCAGCGGCAACGGTGGAAACGAGGAAGTCGATATCTTTGTCGGAAAGGGTCATCGGGCGGGGCACTTCTTCATAAGGGGGAGTTGGCCTCCCTACGCTCTTCAGGTGACGCCCCGGTGACAGAAAGCGCCGAAAAATCAAAAAGCTTGGGATCGAGCAGATGCGACGGATTGACATGGGCAAGCGCCCTCAGCATCACGTCCTTGCGGCCGGGCATACGCCGCTCGATATCCGCCAGCATCTCCTTCATGGCATTGCGCTGAAGCCCGTCCTGCGAGCCGCAGAGGTCGCAGGGAATGATCGGGAATTCCATCGCCGCCGCAAATTTCGCCATATCCTCTTCGGCGCAATAGGCAAGCGGGCGCATGACCATCAGGTCGCCCTCGTCGTTCAAAAGCTTCGCCGGCATTCCGGCCAGCCGGCCGCCGTGGAAGAAGTTCATGAAGAAGGTTTCGAGAATATCCTCGCGATGATGGCCGAGCAGCAGCGCGTCGCAACCCTCCTCCCGCGCGATGCGGTAGAGATTGCCGCGCCGAAGCCGCGAACAGAGCGAACAGTAAGTGCCGCCGGAAGGCACCTTTTCTTTCACCACGGAATAGGTATCGCGATATTCGATGCGGTGGGGCACACCGATCTTCGCCAGATACTCCGGCAGTACGTGTTTGGGAAAATTCGGCTGGCCCTGATCGAGATTGCAGGCCACCAGTTCCACCGGCAAAAGGCCACGCCACTTCAGATCGAGCAGCAGCGCCAGCAGCCCATAGCTGTCCTTGCCGCCGGAAAGGCCGACCAGCCAGCGCTTCTGGCCCTTCAGCATGCCGAAATCCTCGAAGGCCTGGCGAACGTTGCGCAACAGCCGCTTGCGCAGCTTGTTGAAGGAAACCGAGCGTGGTGCATTGTCGAACAGGGGATGCGAGCTGCCGTTTTCTTCGGACGCGTCCTGATCCGCCCCGATCCGGTCGGCCCCAGCCTGATCTACAAAATCATCAATCTTGGTGAGAATGTTCATCATCAGCTCGCTCCGGCACGACTGCCGTTCTTCATGCAGGCAATGCCCCCATCCGCCGGCAATATCAAGCCCCGAATACCGACCAGCCTGTTTTCGTCGCCAGCATTTCCAGCGCCTGTGACCCGAGCGCCGAGTTTCCGACCTTGTTGAGCCCCGGCGACCAGACCGCAATCGACGCGTTGCCGGGCGCCACCGCCATGATGCCGCCGCCAACGCCGCTCTTGCCCGGCAGGCCGACATGATAGGCGAAATCGCCCGATCCGTCATAATGGCCGCAGGTCAGCATCAGCGCATTGATGCGCCGCGCCCGACGGTCCGACACAACCGTATGCCCCGTCAGCGGATTGCGGCCGCGATTGGCAAGAAACAGCCCGGCGCGGGAAAGCTGAGCGCAGGTCATGGAAAGCGCGCACTGGTGGAAATAAACGCCGAGCGTATATTCCACGGGATGATGCAGATTGCCGAAGGAGCGCATGAAATTGGCGAGCGCGAAATTGCGGAACCCCGTCGCCTGCTCGGATTTCGCCACCGTATCGTCAATGCTGATCGTATCGTCATCCGCGAGATAACGCACGAAACGCAGAAGCTCACCGATTGCCTCACGCGGCTGGTGGCCGGCAAGCACGATATCGGTCACGACGATAGCCCCGGCATTGACGAAGGGATTGCGCGGGATTCCGTGCTCATGCTCAAGCTGGACGATGGAATTGAAGGAAGAGCCTGAAGGCTCGCGCCCTACCCGGTTCCATACCGTTTCACCGGCCTTGCCGAGCGCCAGCGTCAACATGAAGACCTTGGAGATGCTCTGGATCGAAAACGGCGTGAGCGCATTGCCGGCCGTATAGGTGGTTCCATCGACGGTGGTGATGGCGATGCCGAACTGGTTGGGATCGACCTTGGCAAGTTCGGGAATGTAATCCGCAACCTTCCCCTCGCCGAGCCTCGGCGCCATGCTGTCGTAAATGGAATCGACGATCGCCTGAATGTCCTGCATGCAAAGCCTTCCCCACAAACAAAAAAGCCGCCCCGAAGGGCGGCTTCCTGAATACTGAAACGCGTCGATTAACGCGAGTAGAATTCGACGACCAGATGCGGTTCCATGACGACCGGGTACGGCACGTCGGAGAGAGCCGGAACGCGGGCGTAGGTCGCAACCATCTTGTTGTGGTCAACTTCGATGTAGTCCGGAACGTCGCGCTCAGCGAGCTGAACGGCTTCCAGAACGGTTACGAGCTGCTTGGACTTCTGGCGAACTTCGATAACGTCGCCCGGCTTGCAGCGGTAGGAACCGATGTTGACGCGAACGCCGTTAACCGTGACGTGGCCATGGTTGATGAACTGGCGCGATGCAAAAACGGTCGGAACGAACTTGGCGCGGTAGACGATGGCGTCCAGACGCGACTCGAGCAGGCCGATGAGGTTTTCGGAAGTGTCACCCTTGCGACGGTTTGCTTCGTCGAAGGTGGCGCGGAACTGCTTTTCGCGCAGCTCGCCGTAGTAGCCCTTGAGCTTCTGCTTGGCGCGCAGCTGCGTGCCGAAGTCGCTCATCTTGCCCTTGCGGCGCTGGCCGTGCTGGCCCGGGCCGTATTCGCGGCGGTTAACCGGGGACTTCGGACGGCCCCAGATGTTTTCGCCCATGCGGCGGTCAATTTTATACTTAGCCGATTCGCGCTTGCTCATCGTATTTCCTTCTCAAAAGGTTATGCCGGTTTGTTGCCAAACCGGTTCAAGGAAACACGCCCTCCTCTGAAGCCCGTTTCAGGGCCTCTGACAGGCTTCTCACATGCAAATGGAGAAACCACGGGACATGTCGGTGATATTGACCGCCGAACGTCAGCCTTTAAACTGCAAGGCAGTCAACAAAACACACCGGACATCACTGCCCGGCGTTGGGGCGGCTTCTATAGTCGTTTTACAAATTTGTCAAACAGCGCCTGCCAATTTTTTCTCGAGTTTGCCCTTGAAAACATCGAGGGGCCACCCATTTACCCATCGTGATCAGAACTCGGGCCCCTCTGACGTGTTACCGGACAACACGTGATGTCGAGTTTCTTTAGGTTGGGGCCCACGTATATTCTTGACACACGTTCCCCATCCGCAAAGCCAACCTCGTCCGGCTAAAGGTTGACTGATGGAGTTCCTCCTCAACGATTTTCTCGGCACCCCCACATGGATGTGGGCTGTCTTCATTTCTCTCGTCCTTGGCCTGCTCGCGCTCGATCTCGGTGTGCTGCACAAGAACTCCAAGGAAATCGGCGTTCGTGAAAGCCTGCTGATGTCCGGCTTTTACATCGCCATCGGCTTGGCCTTCGGCGGCTGGATCTGGTACCAGTCCGGCGAACAGTCGGCGATGGAATATGTCACCGGCTTCGTGGTCGAAAAAAGCCTGGCGATGGATAATATCTTCATCATCGCCATGATTTTCTCCTATTTCGCCATCCCCCGCCAATATCAGCACCGCGTGCTGCTCTGGGGCATCCTCGGCGTCATCGTCCTGCGCGGCATCATGATCGCCGGCGGCGCGGCCATCGTCGAAAACTTCCACTGGGTGCTTTATCTCTTCGCGGCCTTCCTCGTTTTCACCGGCCTCAAGATGCTGTTCTCGTCCGACCATGATGAATCGGATATCGGCAATAACCGCATCCTGAAGTTCCTGCGCAGTCACCTTCCGGTGACAAGCAGGCTGCATGGCGAGAAATTCTTCGTCAAGGAAACCGATGAGGCCACCGGCAAACTCAAGACCTTCGTGACGCCGCTCTTCCTGGCGCTCATCATGGTCGAAATCGCCGACCTGATCTTCGCAGTCGATTCGATCCCGGCAATCTTCGCGATCACCACCGATCCGTTTATCGTCTACACCTCGAACATCTTCGCGATCCTCGGCCTGCGCGCCCTCTATTTTGCGCTTGCCGCCCTGATCCACCGCTTCGCCTATCTGAAATACGCGCTGGCTGCGGTTCTGGTTTTCGTCGGTTCGAAGATTTTCGTCGCGGATATGCTCGGCATCGCCAAGATCCCGCCCGCCGTCTCGCTGGGTGTCACGGTCGCCATCCTCGCAACCGGCATCATCGGTTCGCTGATCGCGACGCGGAAAGAAGAAAAGGCCATCGAGTAATGAAAAGCAAGGAGGAGGCGTCATCGCCTCCTCTTTCTTTTTTGACGACGAAAATATATAATCCGTATTATTGATACGACCCTAGAATATACTTCCCAAGTTTTGAAACAGACTTCCAATTCATTGCTTTAAAATGACCTTTGAACCCGTTGACCAAGCCATTTCCGAACAGAAACTCTGGCGAGCGAAGGAAATCCTTCAAGGCAGGCTCAGCCATCCTGAAGTCGATCTGGCGCTCTTTCAAAAATACGGCGAAGTACTGCTCGAGATGAACGATCTCGTTGAAGCGGGGCGCATGTTGTTCTGCTCCGGCGCGCGCAAAGAACGTTTCAGGGAAGCGATCGATATATTCCTGTCGAGAAACAACCGGCGTGAACCGCAGCGCTTTCTGGCGCAATTGCCCTCTTCCATAAGACGGCAACGGCATCTGGCGGAATTTATCGCCTCGCCGGAATTCGAACGCAGCGGATGGACAGCGGCGCAGCTCTCCCGGGTCGCTCCCGTAAAAACGGATGTCAGCACCCGCCCCTATCAACGGCCGCACCGATTGGCCTCGGCACTTGTCATAGCCGTTATTGTTTGCGTGCTGGCTTTAAGCCTCGTCGGCCTCTACACGACGATCCGCTTCGCAGTGCGGGTTTTGGCGGAATAGCGATTACTCCGCCGCGAGCCGCGCATCGTCCTCTGCCGCATCCGCGTCACCCGGTGCGGTTTTCGCGTCGAGATCGGGAAACGCCACGATCCGCTTGCCGGAGAAATCGGCATGCACCACCACAAGCTCCTTCTCCTCGAAATAACCGAGCAGCCGCCGCGCGCGGCGGGCGGAATGGGTGCCGTAGGCGCGGGCGATGCGGGCATCCGACGGACAACGCTCCTCCCCAAGAGCGGCCTTGACCAGCAGCAGGAAAACACCCTGCAGGTCGTCGGAAACCGACGTCGACAGTTCCAGCGCCTTTTCCCAGCCTTCGCTGGCGGCCATCGCCGCATCCACGCCTGAGCGGGCAATCGCCACCTGTCGGCGGAATTCCGGCAGCGTCATCGGCGTGCCGGGAATACGGCGCATGCGGGCGCGCACCAGAAAATCCTGATAAAGCACGGCATCGGTTCGATAGGCCGATTGCGGATCGTCGAGAATTTCGACGAGAACCGTCGCGATTTTCTCCTCACGCTCCTCCGGCGTCATCTCCGGCTGGCCGCTTCGCGGCTGCTCGGGTGAAGGACCGACGGCAGCAGGCGTGGAACGGGAGAGTTCGGCCAGAATATCCGTGGTCGGGCGTGGTGCTGGCGGTGTGCGGCGCACGGCAGGCCGTGTAAACTCTTCCGGATCCGGCGTGAAAATAAGGTCTTCGACATCTGGCAGTGCATCCGGCAGCGGCATCAGCTTCGGCGAAGAGGAACGCGCCGAGGTTTCCACCGGGCCGATGACGATGGGAAGCGGCCGGCGCGACAGCGCCGGGCCGAGCGCCACGAAATTGCCGCGCTGCAGATCGCGGAACATTTCCGCCTGCCGCCGGTCCATGCCGAGCAGGTCGGCCGCGCGCGCCATGTCGATATCGAGGAAGGTGCGGCCCATCAGGAAGTTCGAGGCTTCCGCCGCGACATTCTTGGCAAGCTTCGCAAGACGCTGCGTGCGATGACGCCGGCCAGCCCGCGCTTACGCCCACGGCACATCAGATTGGTCATGGCGCCGAGCGAGGCCTTGCGGGCATCCTCGGTCACCTCGCCGCCGACGGAGGGCGCAAACATCTGCGCCTCATCCACCACGACAAGCACCGGATACCAGAATTCACGATCCGCATCGAACATGCCGTTGAGGAACGCGGCGGCGGCCCGCATCTGCTGTTCGATATCGAGGCCTTCAAGCGTCAGCACACAGGAGACGCGGTGCTGGCGAATGCGGTTGGCAATGCCGGCAAGCTCCGCTTCGGTACGCTCGCCATCCACCACCACATGACCGAACTTGTCGGAAAGCGTGACGAAATCGCCTTCGGGATCGATGATGACCTGCTGCACCCATTGCGCCGATTGCTCGAGCAGCCGACGCAGCAAATGCGACTTGCCGGAACCGGAATTGCCCTGCACCAGCAAACGCGTTGCAAGCAATTCCTCGATATCGAGCTTGGCCTGCTGCCCGCCCGATAGGGTTCCCATGTCGATGCCGACCTGCAATGTTTCGTTCCTCGTGCTGCATGTCATCCGGCCGATTCCCGTGGCGGCGGCCGAACATGCTCTTTACCAAAAAATCGCCGGTTGCGTCTGCCGCATCCCGATAATGCACAGGCAATTCAATATTCCGCCTATGCGGGCCGACCCCGAAACCAGGAAAAGGCGATACGCCGCCCGAAGACGTTGAGCATCAACCCCAGAATCACCAGCGCCGCGCCCACCACCTCGAAGACGGTGATGTGCTCCGCAAAAGCGAAATAGGCACTGACGAAACCGACCACCGGCACCAGCAGCGAAAAGGGCGCCACGGTTCCGGCCGGATAACGCAGAAGCAGATAACTCCAGATGCCCGCGCCCACAATGGTAGCGCCATAGGCCATATAGACCACCACGAAAGCCGTCATTGCCGTTGCGTTGGCAAGTCCTTCGGCAATCGCACCCGGCCCTTCCACCACCAGCGAAAGCGCCGCCAGCGGCAGGACCGGCACCAAGCTAGTCCAGGCAACAAAGGAAACGGCGTTCACCTGGCCGATACGCCTGTTGACGATATTGCCGCAGGCCCAGGCAATCGCCGAGCCGATACCCATCAGAAGCGGTACGAGAGCCGCAGCCGTCATGCGCTCCACGCCGATCACCGCAAGCCCGCTGAAAGCGATGACCGCGCCGACGACCTGCGAAGGCAAAGGCCGCTCGCCGAGAAACAGCACGGCAAGCGCCAGCGTGAAAAAGGCCTGAGACTGCATGACCAGCGACGCAAGCCCGGCGGGCAGACCGAGCTTGATGGCCGGATAAAGCAGGCCGAACTGCACGAAACCCATGGCCATGCCGTAAACGATCATATGCCGCCACGGCACATTCGGTTTCGGCAGGAAGAATACCAGAGGCACGGCCGCACAGAGATAACGCAGCGCCGTCAGAAACAGGGGCGGCATGTCCGCGACCCCGATCTTGATGGCAACGAAGTTGAAGCCCCACAAAAACACGGTGATCAGGGCGAGAAGAATATGCGGCAATGCCATTTTGTTATGTCCGAATTTCAGGCGATCGACACCTCAGATGTTTGAGGGGCTTTACGCCGAAACCGCCCTCTTCCAGCCGAAGGCAACGAGACCGGCGCCGATCAGGAGACCGCCGCCCGTGCGGTTGACGATGCGCTGAACCTTCGGTTTGCGGATCGTATTGCGGGCGGCACTTGCCAGAAGTCCATAAAGCGCCGCATTCACCGTGGCAAGCACCAGGAATGTGACTTCGAAAATCAGCACCTGCGGCCAGAAGGGCAATGTCGGCACCAGAAACTGCGGCAGGAAGGCCACGAAGAACACGATGCTCTTCGGGTTCAGCGCGGTGACGATATAGGCATGCAGGAAGATTTTGAGCGGCCTTTCGCGGCCGGTCACGCCCGTCCCTTCCGCACCCTCGCCGCCGACCGGCGAACGCCACAGCTTGATACCGAGATAGATGAGGTAAGCCGCACCGATCCATTTAAGCCCGGTGAAAAGCGCCGCCGATGTGGCAAGCAGCGCGCCGAGCCCCAGCATGGAAGCCGTCATCGCGGTGAAATCACCAAGCGCCACGCCCGTCACCGTCGCCGTGCTGGCCTTGCGGCCATGGCCGAGCGCATAAGAAATCACCAGCAGGATCGTCGGTCCCGGAATGGCAAGCATGATGGCGGATGCGGCCACGAAGGCCAGCCAGTTCTCCAGCGGCATGATGAATCTCCCTATCTGATTTTTAGGAGCAAGCCACCAAAACCAGAAGGTATCAAGCCAAATCTTCGAAGATTATGCCGCCCTGTCATCCAACGGACGAACGGGCGGCTGCTCACGTTTCATCGCCTGTGCGAGATCGTAATTCGACTGCATGGCAAGCCATGCCCGCGCGGTGCTGACCCCTGCCCGCTCCAACCGTAAGGCAAGGTCTGGGCTGACTCCTGCCCGTCCGTTCAAGACCCGCGAAAGCGCCACGCGCGACATTCCAAGCCTTTCAGCAGCGTCTGTTACGGAAAGCTGAAGTGCGGCAATAACCTCCTCCCGCAACAATTCACCGGGATGAACAGGAAATTTCATCATTGGAACAATTCCCTTCAGTGATAGTCCTGATAGTCGACAAGTTCGACGTCGCTATCCAGAAATCGAAACGTCACACGCCAGTTTCCATTCACCCATATGGACCAGTGGCCCCTCATATCACCCTTTAACGGATGAAGTTTGAGACCAGGAAGATTAAGATCGGGAGCGCCTGCCGCAACCTCAAGCAAGGTTAGTATTCGGCCAAGCTTGGCGGCATGGGCAGGCTGAATACCCTTCGTCGTCCCGGAACGATAAAAAGCTTCTAGCCCTTTGTGTCGGAAACTGACGATCATAGGAACACCGTATCCCGTATCGCATCGCTATACAATACGTAACGGCAGAGATGCGGCGGCCGCCCCGACGTTTTCGCCGGAGAGGCCTTTGCCAATCAAAACCGGGGCGCCCAGTAAGGAACCTCCCAATCCCGTCGCCGCTTCACCCGCGACGGCTCAAGGCCGATATCGACCAGAAGGCGCTCTGGCAGATCGGCAGGATCGGTCGGCGGTGCGCGCGGCACCACTGCGGCAATGAGAACCGCCTTCAGGGTTTTCCAGACACCGAATGTGACGAACAAGCGATCGACCGCATCCGGCAGCGCATATGCTACCAATGGTTGATTTTTCTGCATGGGAAATCCATCCCGGCGCGGCAAAGCGGCCAGGTCCTTTATCGATGGAAAACGACATGCCGGAAGCGCGGACGCAGCAGCAGGGCCACGCGGACGCACGATCACATGTCGAACGAAGTGAAAATGCCAAACGGCAGGAAAATCAGGCTTTAAGCCTTATCGGAGGGAGATGCCTCGGGTCACATAACCGCCGATAATCATGCCGGAAAGGCCCGACATGCCGTTAAGGCGCATATTGATGTCATTGGTCATTCCACGCCTCCATTTATAGCGGTTACAGACAAGAGGCATCTTACACAAGAAATCCGGCGCGACAAGTGGTCGCAATCTCGAATTGCAAAAGACGGATAAAACAGATGCAAAAATACAACAGGCGCTCAGGCCGCCGAAACGCTGAGACCGAAACCCTGCATCAGCCGCCGGGTGGCGAAATCCGGCTTGCCGGAGGTGAAGACGGCAAAATCGAAACCATCCGGATGCTCCGCATCCTGCGGCAGCGGCACGAGGTGGCGCGCGCGCCGCGCAATCGCCTCGGCGGGGTCGAGCCAATCCACCGGCCATGGCGCCAGCCTGCGAAACAGATTGGCCATGAAGGGGTAATGGGTGCAGGCAAGAACGACGATATCCGTGCGTTTTCCCTCGCTGTCGATGAAGCAGGGTTCGATTTCGGCAAGCACAGCCTCATCCGAAACCGGCTCGCCCCTGATCCAGCTTTCCGCCATGCGCGCCAGGTTTTCAGAGCCGACGAGGCGGACATGGCATTGGCTGGCGAAGGACTGGATGAGATCGCGCGTATAGGCGCGCTTGACGGTGCCCGGTGTCGCCAGCACCGAAACGAGGCCCGAGCGGGTGCGCTCCGCCGCCGGCTTGATGGCGGGCACAGTGCCAACGAAGGTCATCTGCGGAAAGCGGGCGCGAAGATCTGCGCCAGCGAGCGTGAAGGCGGTGTTGCAGGCGATGATGCAGACTTCCGGGCTATATTCGTCCAGCAGCTTGTCGAAGAGCGAGAGAATGCGCGCCTTCAGCGCCTCCTCCTCCCAGCCGCCATAGGGGAAACCCGCATCGTCGGCCACATAGATGAAGCCGCGCTCGGGCATCAGCACCCGCGCCTCACGCAGCACGGTCAGCCCGCCAATGCCGGAATCGAACACCAGTACCGGTTTCAGCACATCGGCCGCCGCCTCACTCGTCTTCAGCATTCTCCCCTGCTCCCTCGGCCGACGGCCCCGCTGCCCTTCCCGCCTGCTTCGGCCACTGCCGTGGAAAGCGGTCGAGCGAATTGATCACGCCACGGAAAACGCTGATTTCCTGCTCGGAAAACCCGCGTCGCGACAGCACGGCGCGCAGATTGTCGACCATTTTCGGCTTTTTTTCAGCGGGATGAAAATAACCCCGCGCATCCAGCGCTTCCTCGATATGTTCGAACAGGCCGAAAACCTGTTCCTTGGTCGAAGGACGTTGCTCGACGGACTGGAAAAGCGTCTCTCCCAGATCGTCCATGCCGGATTTCATCCATTCATAGGACATCAAAAGCACGGCCTGTGCGATATTGAGCGAGGCAAAAGCGGGATTGACCGGAAATGTCACGATCTCGTCGGCCAGCGCCACTTCCTCATTGGTCAGCCCCCAGCGCTCGCGGCCGAAGAGGATACCGGTCTTTTCGCCAGCCTTGAATTTTGCCCTGAGGGTATCGGCGGCGGTGACGGGCGCACGCACCGGCTTGAAACCGTAACGCTCGCGCGCGGTCGTGGCATAGACGAAGTTCAGGTCCTTGATCGCCTCTTCCAGCGTCTCGAATACCTTCGTGGCGTCAATGACGTGATCGGCCTTGGAGGCCGCGGCGCGCGCCTTCTCGCTCGGCCAGCCATCACGCGGATTGACCAGACGCAATTCGGCCAGGCCGAAATTGGCCATGGCCCGCGCCACCATGCCGATATTTTCGCCGAGCTGCGGTTCGACGAGAATGATCGCGGGGCCTTCCGCCACAAGTTCGAGATCGCTGTTTGTGCCTGCCATCGTCTTTTGTCCGTGTGTTGAAGCGTCGCATCGATTTTCAGCCCGACGCGCTAAAGCGCGCTTCACTGGCACAGATCGGCGCCAAAATCAAAGCCGGCGCGGAGAAAGCCTGGCTTCACCCCGCTGGCAAGACGCCCCTTATTGCTCGCCCTTGATGATCGTCGCCATCTCTTCGCGCAGCGAATCCCTGCCCTCATCGCCGACCCGGTGAATATCGCTGATGACTGGCCGGCCGTCTTCCTCGACGACGTCGAAATGCACTTCGTCAACCGTCGCCTTCATCTCCGCCTCGTCCATGCAGGCCCAGAGCTTGAACTTTGCGGTCACGTCCGTCACGCCGTCCTTCACCGCGCCCGGCGTCACGGAAACATCGGCCAGCGGGCAGCCATCCTGCGAGTTCGTCACGACATCGTAACCGAAGGGATCGCCGGTCTCGCCGCTTTCGGCCTCATAAGCCGGCTTCTTGGAGGCTTCGCGATATTGCGCGACGAAATCCTTGCTGAACAGGCTGGTCAGCATGTCCTCGTCGAAAACGTATTTCCAGTTTTCCGCCTCGCCCGACCAGTTCTTGACGGTGATATCCATCACCTTCTGGACGGGATCGGCAGGCCCGGCGGCGAGCGCGCTATGCGAAAAGAGGACGGCGGCAGTCAGAAGCAGAATATTCCGCATGATGTGATCCCGGGATAGGCCCGACAGGCGGGCGAAGCGATTCGCCTGACTGTATTCCGGCATTATGGTTTGGCAATGCGCAAAGCGTTATTGCGCTGCGCCAAAAAAGCGCCCCCCATGGCTTTGCCTCAGGCGCGCGCGATGCTATAGCCGCACCGGATATTTTTCCGGATACCGGCGCCATCCGGCGCCACAGCTTCGAAGGTGAGGAATTCATGGCAAAGATCAAGGTAGCCAATCCGGTCGTCGATCTCGACGGCGACGAAATGACCCGTATCATCTGGCAGCTCATCAAGGACAAGCTGATCCTGCCATACCTCGATCTCGACATCGAATATTACGACCTCTCGGTTGAAAACCGCGATGCCACCAACGACCAGGTCACGGTCGATGCGGCGCACGCCATCAAGAAGCATGGCGTCGGCATCAAGTGCGCAACCATCACCCCGGATGAAGCCCGCGTCGAGGAATTCGGCCTGAAGCAGATGTGGAAGAGCCCGAACGGTACGATCCGCAACATTCTGGGCGGCGTCATCTTCCGCGAGCCGATCATCTGCAAGAACGTTCCGCGCCTCGTTCCCGGCTGGACCAAGCCGATCGTCGTCGGCCGTCACGCTTTCGGCGACCAGTACAAGGCAACCGATTTCAAGTTCCCAGGCAAGGGCAAGCTGACCATCAAGTTCGTCGGTGAAGACGGCCAGGTCATCGAGAAGGACGTCTTCGACGCCCCGAGCGCCGGCGTGGCACTTGCCATGTACAACCTCGATGAATCGATCCGCGAATTCGCCCGCGCCTCCATGAACTATGGCCTGATGCGCAAGTGGCCGGTTTACCTCTCCACGAAGAACACCATCCTCAAGGCCTATGACGGCCGCTTCAAGGATATCTTCGAAGAAGTCTACCAGAACGAATTCAAGAAGCAGTTCGACGAAATCGGCATCACCTACGAGCACCGCCTGATCGACGACATGGTCGCTTCCGCGCTGAAGTGGTCCGGCGGCTACATCTGGGCCTGCAAGAACTATGACGGCGACGTGCAGTCCGACACGGTTGCGCAGGGCTTCGGCTCGCTCGGCCTGATGACCTCCGTTCTCCTGTCTCCCGATGGCCGCACGGTCGAAGCCGAAGCCGCACATGGTACGGTGACGCGCCACTACCGCCAGCACCAGAAGGGTCAGGAAACCTCGACCAACTCGATCGCTTCGATCTTCGCCTGGACCCGTGGCCTCGCCCACCGCGCCAAGCTGGACGACAATGCGGAACTGGCAAAGTTCGCGGCAACGCTCGAAACCGTCTGCGTCGACACCGTCGAAAGCGGCTACATGACCAAGGATCTGGCGCTCCTCATCGGACCGGACCAGCCCTGGCTTTCCACCACCGCCTTCCTCGACAAGATCGACGAAAACCTCAAGAAGGCAATGGCGGCTTAAGCCGGCCTTCCCAGCGACTTCAAAACCCGGCCTCAGCGCCGGGTTTTCTTTTTTGTTCACAGTATCTTGATTAGCCGTTGTACTAGGCGCAGACTTCGATTCCGCGTGCTGCGGCCAGTACAACAATAAGACAAAGCTTAAACAGCATCTACTTGCACATAACTTGCCCGGCACAGTCAAACGTTCATCGGAGCATCGGCGCGATCTTAGGGAACACGCGAAGGATGTTGCGAACTTTAAAAATGCGAAGCGCAGGCGCGAAATCCTCATCGGTTTTCCCATGATGCTTCGGCGATTTTGCTTGGGGAGGCAAAAGCATGAGTGAATTGATCTTCTACACCAACCCCATGTCGCGCGGACGCATCGCGCGATGGATGCTTGAGGAAGTGGGCGTTCCTTACCGAACGGAAATACTGGGCTTCGAGACCTCGATGAAATCGCCCGCCTACCGGCTGATAAATCCGATGGCGAAGGTGCCCGCCATCAAACACGGCGATACCATCGTCACCGAGGCGGCGGCGATCTGCGCCTATCTCGCCGATGCCTTTCCCGGCGCGAACCTTGCGCCCACACCCAAGGCGCGCGGGCTTTATTATCGCTGGATGTTCTTTGCCGCAGGCCCGCTGGAAATGGCGGCGAGCATGAAGGCGATGGGTTTCGAAGTGCCCAAGGAGAAGCTGCGCATGGCCGGCTGCGGCAGCTATGCGGATGTGATGAATACGCTTGAGCGGGCCGTCAGCGAAAACCGCTTCATCGCCGGCGATCTCTTCACGGCGGCGGATGTCTATGTCGGCGCGCATATCGGCTGGGGCCTGCATTTCGGCACCGTCGAAAAACGCCCGGCCTTTCTCGATTACATGGCCCACCTCACCGACCGCCCGGCCTACAAGCGGGCCGCCCAGCTCGACGAGGAAGCAGCGAAGGACTTGCAGGCAACCGGATAAGACCGGCCAGCCACGCCGCTACCGATAAACAATAGCCCGCCCGAAAATCGAATATCCTATCGATCATCGCGGCGGGTTATGTACCGGACTGGCCGAGCGGCTCCCCGACCTCTATCGCGTGCCCGTCCGGATCGTAAAAACGAAACACCCTCTGCCCCCAGGCCTGTCGCTCGAGTGGATGGATAAGCTCCACATGCGGCGCGATATTTCGAAAAGCTGCATCGACATCCGCATGTTCGAAATAAAGCAGCATATTCCGTCTGCCATAGGGCTCTTCCGCGCCCGACGATGTGCCCCAGACCGTCTCCGCGAGCGACCGCCCCTCATGAATTGCAAAGCCAGTTTCAAAGAGGACGAAGTTTCCACAATCCTCGACAATCTTCAGGCCGAGCCTGTCACGATAAAACGCCTTCGAACGGCCGATATCGCGCACGAAAGGAATAGGATTTACAAAGCGCATCGCTTCCCTCCGTCGCGTCCTCGGCGCGCAACCATCTTGTCTTTGAAGGCGGAAACAAAAAAGGCGGGGTAAAACCCCGCCCTCTTCAATTCACGCCGATCAGGCAGCCAGCGCCGCCGCCACCGCTTCGATGGCATCCTGCGCCCTGGCGCCATCCGGGCCGCCGGCCTGCGCCATATCGGGACGGCCGCCGCCGCCCTTGCCGCCAAGTGCGGCGGAAGCGGTGCGGACGATATCGACAGCGCTGAAACGGGCCGTCAGATCTTCGGTAACGGCTGCGACAGCGCTTGCCTTGCCGTCCTCGGAAACGGCGATCAACAGCACGACGCCCGAGCCGAGATTGGCCTTGGCCTCATCGGCAAGACCCTTGAGATCCTTGGCATCGATGCCGGACATGGATTTTGCCAGGAAGTTGACGCCCGCAACCTGCTTGACGTCGCTTGCGCCGGCATCCGCCGAACCGCCGCCCATGGCAAGCTTCCGGCGGGCATCGGCAAGCTCGCGCTCCAGCTTCTTGCGCTCATCGAGCAGACCTTCGACACGAGACAGCACATCGCCCGGCTGAACCTTCAGCGAAGAAGCGAGCGCCTTCACCCGCTCATCCTGTTCGGCCAGATAGGCAAGCGCGCCCGGTCCGGTCACGGCTTCGAGACGGCGCACGCCCGCACCGACGGCGCTTTCGCCAAGAATGCGGATGAGGCCGATCTGGCCGGTGGCCGCCACATGCGTGCCGCCGCAAAGCTCGACGGAATAGGGACGGTTGGCTTTTGCGCCATGCAGGCCGGTGCCCATGGAGACGACGCGAACTTCGTCGCCGTATTTTTCACCGAACAGCGCCATGGCGCCCTCGGCAATGGCGTCGTCGACGCTCATCAGGCGGGTCACGACCGGCGAGTTCTGCAGCACGATTTCGTTCGCCATTTCTTCGACGACCTTCAGCTCCTCGGCCGACATCGGCTTCGGATGCGAAACGTCGAAACGCAGGCGCTCGGGCGCAACCAGCGAACCCTTCTGGGCAACGTGTGTGCCGAGCACTTCGCGCAGCGCCTCGTGCAACAGGTGGGTGGCGGAATGGTTGGCGCGCAGGCGCGAACGGCGGTCATGATCGACCGTCAGCTGCACGGCATCGCCCACCTTGAGGCCGCCCTTGGAGACCGTGCCCAAATGCACGAAGAGGCCTTCGCCCTTCTTCTGGGTATCGGAAACGGTAAAGGCGCCATTGTCGCCGGAGATCACGCCGGTATCGCCCATCTGGCCGCCGGACTCACCATAAAACGGCGTCTGGTTGACGACGACCTGCACCGTCTCGCCATCGGCAGCGCTTTCCACAGCCTTGCCGTCCTTGACGATTGCCTGGATGACGCCTTCGGCGGTTTCGGTGTCGTAACCGAGGAATTCGCTCGCGCCGAGCTTTTCCTTGAGCTCGAACCACACGGTTTCGGTCGCCTTGTCGCCGGAACCGGCCCAGTGCGAGCGGGCTTCGGCCTTCTGGCGCTCCATCGCATCGGTGAAGCCGGAAATATCGACGCCGATTTCGCGGGCGCGCAGCGCGTCCTGCGTCAGATCCAGCGGGAAGCCATAGGTGTCGTAAAGCTTGAAGGCGGTCTCGCCATCCAGCATGTCGCCCTTGTGCAGCGTCGAAGTGGCGTCGGAGAGCAGCGACAGCCCGCGTTCCAGCGTCTTGCGGAAACGGGTTTCCTCAAGCTTCAGCGTCTCGGAAATCAGCGCCTCGGCACGGACCAGTTCCGGATAGGCGCGGCCCATCTGCTGCACCAGCGCCGGCAGCAGCTTGTAGATCAGCGGCTCGCGCGCGCCGAGAAGTTCGGCATGGCGCATGGCGCGGCGCATGATGCGGCGCAGAACATAACCGCGACCTTCGTTCGACGGCAGAACGCCATCAGCGATCAGGAAGGCGGACGAACGCAGATGGTCGGCGATGACGCGGTGGCTGGCGCGCTTTTCGCCTTCGGCCGGAACGCCGGTCGCTTCCACGGAAGCGGCAATAAGCGCACGGAAGAGGTCCGTATCGTAATTGTCATGCTTGCCCTGCAGCAGCGCCGAAATACGCTCAAGGCCCATGCCGGTGTCGATCGACGGACGCGGCAGGTCGATGCGCTCTTCCTTCGTCAACTGCTCATATTGCATGAAGACGAGGTTCCAGATCTCGATGAAACGGTCGCCATCTTCTTCCGGCGAGCCGGGCGGGCCGCCCCAGATATGATCGCCATGATCGTAGAAGATTTCCGAACAGGGACCGCAGGGGCCGGTATCGCCCATCGCCCAGAAATTGTCGCTGGTCGGAATGCGGATGATGCGGTCGTCGGAGAAACCGGCGATCTTCTTCCAGAGGTTAAAGGCCTCGTCGTCGGTGTGATAGACCGTGACCAGCAGACGGTTGCGATCGATGCCGAATTCCTTGGTGATCAGGTTCCAGGCGTGGGTGATCGCTTCTTCCTTGAAATAATCGCCGAAGGAGAAATTGCCGAGCATTTCGAAAAAGGTGTGGTGACGGGCGGTATAACCGACATTGTCGAGGTCGTTATGCTTACCGCCGGCGCGCACGCATTTCTGCGCCGAAGCGGCCGTGGAATAGGGACGGCTTTCAAGACCGGTGAAGACGTTCTTGAACTGCACCATGCCGGCATTGGTGAACATCAGTGTCGGATCGTTGCGCGGCACCAGCGGGCTGGAGGGCACGATCTCGTGTCCGTTCTTCTTGAAGTAGTCGAGAAAGGTCGACCGAATTTCATTCACACCGCTCATGCCCACACACCGCTCACAGCTGGAGTCCATCATTGCCATCGGGAACGATGGCTTTATTGCAAAATCACTGGCTTTTATCGTTCGCATCCTGCCCTGTCCAGCCATGGAGGCGAAGCAAGACATATAGGCAAATAAAAAGGGCCACGCGAAGAAAAATCGCACGACCCTTTTTTGATCTATACCAGTTCGGCAAAGTCTGCGGGCGGCAATGCCCGAGCCTTCACGGAAGGTGTCAGCCGTCGTCGGAGCCGTCGTCGCCTTCGCCGGCGTCCGGCCCGCCATTCTGCAGGAAGCGGTCAGCGATCAGGCCCGCATTCTGGCGCAGCGCCAGTTCGATTTCATTGGCCGTTTCCGGATTGTCGCGCAGGAATATCTTGGCGTTTTCACGCCCCTGCCCCAGACGCTGGCTATTATAGGAGAACCATGCACCGGACTTCTCGACGATGCCGGCCTTCACGCCGAGATCGACAAGCTCACCGGTCTTGGAAACGCCTTCGCCATACATGATGTCGAATTCCACCTGCTTGAAGGGCGGCGCCATCTTGTTCTTGACGACCTTCACACGCGTCTGGTTGCCGACAACCTCTTCGCGCTCCTTGACGGCGCCGATACGGCGGATGTCGAGACGAACGGACGCATAGAACTTCAGTGCGTTACCGCCCGTCGTCGTTTCCGGCGAACCGAACATGACGCCGATCTTCATGCGAATCTGGTTGATGAAGATCACCATGCACTTCGACTTGGAGATCGACGCCGTCAGCTTGCGCAGCGCCTGGCTCATCAAACGCGCTTGAAGACCCGGCAGGCTGTCGCCCATTTCACCTTCGATTTCCGCCCGCGGCGTCAGCGCCGCAACGGAGTCGACGACCAGCACGTCAACCGCGCCGGAACGCACCAGCGTATCGGTGATTTCCAGCGCCTGCTCGCCCGTATCCGGCTGCGAGATCAGAAGGCCCTGCAAATCCACACCGAGCTTGCGGGCATAGACCGGATCGAGCGCATGTTCGGCGTCGACGAAGGCGCAGATGCCGCCCTTCTTCTGCGCTTCGGCAATGGTCTGCAATGCCAGCGTCGTCTTGCCCGAGCTTTCCGGGCCATAAATTTCAATGATGCGCCCCTTCGGCAGACCGCCGATGCCGAGCGCGATATCCAGGCTGAGCGAACCCGTCGAAACGGTCTCCACTTCAACCACGTTTTCATTGGAACCGAGCTTCATGATCGATCCCTTGCCGAACGACCGTTCGATCTGGGAGAGCGCCGCTTCCAGTGCCTTGCTTTTATCCACCGATTTATCCTCTACGAGACGCAAAGAATTTTGTGCCATCCGAACCACCTTTAGGTTATTGAAGCCGCACAGGCAATGAAGCAGTATGGAAACGGTATGTACTCTATTTGTTCTCATTTCGCAAGGCTGAGCCAGCATATTGAAAACAAATAGCGATAAGTCGTTTGTTCTGCTTTCGTTTTTCCGTGCCTGGCCCATGGCCGCAAACCGGATGCGAGGTCAGGAAGACGTCAGTTTAGGCCGAATCGTCCGGTCTTTCCATCCGCCAAAGAGGGAAACGCAAGCGTGAAGAAAATACTCGTTCTGGGCGGCGCGCATATCGACAGGCGCGGCATGATCGAGACTGAGACGGCGCCCGGCGCGAGCAACCCCGGCTCCTGGATGGAAGAGGCAGGCGGCGGCGGTTTCAATGCCGCGCGCAATCTTTCCCGCCTCGGTTTTCAGGTCCGCGTCATCGCCCCGCGCGGCGGCGACGTCACCGGTGAGGCGGTGGCGGAGGCCGCAAGGCAGGCGGGCGTGGAAGACACACCCTTCACCTTCCTGGACCGCCGCACGCCAAGCTACACCGCCATTCTGGAGCGTGACGGCAATCTCGTCATCGCGCTTGCCGATATGGACCTCTACAAGCTCTTCACCCCGCGCCGCCTAAAGATACGCGCCGTTCGCGAGGCGATCACGGCGAGCGACATCCTGCTCTGCGACGCCAATCTGCCGGAAGACACGCTGACGGCGCTCGGCCTCGTCGCCCGCGCCTGCGAAAAGCCGCTTGCGGCCATCGCCATATCCCCCGCCAAGGCGGTGAAGCTGAAAGCGGCGCTCGGCGATATCGACATCCTCTTCATGAACGAGGCGGAAGCCCGCGCCTTGACCGGCGAGACGGCGGCCAATGTCCGCGACTGGCCCGACATCCTGCGCAAGGCCGGGCTTGCCGGCGGCGTCGTTACCCGCGGCGCAAGCGAGGTGGTGGCCTTCAGCAGGACGGAAACGGCGATCCTCCACCCGCCCCTCATCCGCGAGGTAAAGGACGTGACTGGCGCGGGCGACGCCATGGCGTCGGGTTATCTCGCCGCCATCGCCGAGGGAAAGACGATTGCGGAAGCGTTGAGGCAAGGCGCGGCGGCAGCGGCCATCACCGTGCAATCGCCCTTCGCCACCTCCCAGGACCTATCAAAAGACAGTGTCGAAGCCATGTTGGGGCTTGTTCCCCGGGCTGAAATACTGGCATGAACCCGCTTTTAAAAACTGGAACAGATGAAATGACCCGCCCTATCTCCCCGCTCCTGCCCATCGTCTATTCTCAGGAAGTCGCCGCCGCCAAGCAGCGCGGTGCGCCGATCGTGGCGCTTGAATCGACCATCATCACCCACGGCATGCCCTATCCCGGCAATATCGAGATGGCGGAAAGCGTCGAACAGATCATCCGCGATCAGGGTGCGGTTCCGGCCACCATCGCGGTCATTCACGGCACCCTGCATATCGGCCTTGAGAAAGACCAGCTCGAGGCGCTTGCCCAGACCACCGACGCCATGAAGGTCTCGCGCGCCGATATCGCCTTTGCGATCGCCGAGCGCCGCACCGGCGCCACCACCGTGGCCGCCACCATGATCGCCGCCGCCCGCGTCGGCATCCGCGTTTTCGCCACCGGCGGCATCGGCGGCGTGCACAAGGGCGCGGAAGAGACCTTCGACATCTCCGCCGATCTGACCGAGCTTGCGAAAACCGGCGTGATCGTCGTCTGCGCCGGCGCCAAGGCCATTCTCGATATTCCGAAGACGCTTGAGGTTCTCGAAACCAATGGCGTGCCGGTCGTCACTTTCGGCTCGGAAGAATTCCCGGCTTTCTGGTCGCGCTCCTCCGGCCTGCCGAGCCCGCTCTCGCTCAACAGCCCAGCGGCAATCGCCAATTTCCAGACAACCCGCGAACAGCTGGGTATCGAGGGCGGTATGCTGGTGGCCAATCCCGTGCCGGAAGAGGACGAAATTCCGCGCGAGGAGATGGAAATCTACATCAACCGCGCCATCTCCCACGCCGAACGCGACGATATCACCGGCAAGGAAGTCACCCCCTACCTGCTTGGCGACATCTTCCGCCTGACGGATGGCCGCAGCCTCGAGACCAATATTGCGCTGGTGCGCAACAATGCGCAGCTGGCAGCGGAAATCGCGGTGGCGCTGAACTAACAGCCGGGGTTGGGATCATCCTCAAGTTTGCGGGTGATGGCAGGGTTCGAAAACCTCTCCTCCGTCATGCCGGCCTGGATCCGGCATCCAGCCACGGCGCGTCTGCGCCGTGAAAGAGTCTTTCGTGATCAAGGACTTGATCACGCTGGACCCCGGATCTGGTCCGGGGTGACGGATTACGATGATCAAGCTTTGCCAAACGCCTCGGCGCTGGGGACATCGTAAGCAACAAAAAGGCCCGGAGAGCTTGCGCTTCCGGGCCTTTGTTTTTCCTGTCGAACCCGATCAGTTCTGGGTGACCGGCTTCACCAGCGGCGTCACGCGGCGGATCGTGACGCGGCGGTTCTGCTGTTCCGGGCCGAGCGTCTGGACCTTCAGATAACGCTCGCCATAGCCTTGGGTCGCGAGGTTTTCCGGCGGAATGCCGTAAACATCGGTCAAGACATTGGCGACGGAAGCGGCGCGTTCGTCGGAAAGAACAAGGTTGCTTTCATCCGAACCGACGGCGTCGGTATGGCCTTCGATGAGGAAGGTTTCACCGGGGTTCTTGTCCAGCGCCTTATTGATCGCATCCGCCACCTTGCGCAGCGAACGGGCCTGCGTCATCGGGATTTCGGCGCTGCCGGTGGCGAAGGTGATGGTATCGAGGTCGATACGGCGAACCTTGTCGCGGATACGGGCCGAATAACGCACTTCATCCAGCGAATAGACACGCTCCACCGGCTCGACCGGCGGCTGTTCCAGGAAGCGGTAATAATCGCGGTCCGGATCGCTCGAGGTGTCGATGATGTAGTCCGTCACGGGAATGCGCAGGCGCATCGGCGGCAGGTCCAGGCCCGGATCGCGATAGACGTAGTCGCGGTCGGGATCTTCCATCAGCTCCGGTGCATAGAACAGCACATATTCGCGGCCACGATCGTCGATGCGCGAGCGCTGGATCACATCGCCATAACGGTTGCGGATGGTCACCACCTGCGTTCCGTCACGGCGCTCCACGGTTTCTCGGACACGGCCGCCGGGCAGACGCTCATAATAGGGCTCGCCGCCATCGCGGATGAAGCGCTGGTTGTCGTCGCCGCGCACCACGACACGGTCGCCGAACTGCAGGATGATCGGCGCATCGCGGTCACGGTCACGCGGACGGCCTTCGCGCGGCTGCCATTCGCGCACGCCTTCCGGCCGCTCATATTGCGGGCGACGGTCGACACGCTCACCCTGCTGCGAGGTGATAGCCTCCATCTTGACGGGCGGCGGCGGGGCCTTGCCTTCGGCGGCACCGGCGCGCTGCGCCTCGGCGTCGGAGGTCGGAACCTTCACATCACCGGCCTGCTCGCGTTCGCGACGGCGCTCCTCGCGGGTCTGGCGGTTGCCGGAACGTTCCACTTCCTTGTCGCTGTCGAGAACGGCGGCACCCTTGTCGACCGGCAGAATGACGGTATCGGCGGTCTTGGACGGGTCCTTGGCGATTGCCTTGGCCTTGTCCAGCTCTTCCTTCGTCATCGGCGGTGCTTCCGTCTGCGGAACAGCGACCTGATTGGGAACGGGCTCGCCGGCCGGCGCCTGTCCGGTTGTCGTACCGCTCGGCGGCGGCGTCGGCGCGCCTGGCAGCGGGGCTGCAGGTTCGGTTCTGCCCTGACCCTCTACCGGCGGCTGTTCCGAAGGCTGACGGCCCGGTGCGGGGTTGGGCTGGGCTTCAGGTGCCGGCGGACGCGCGGGCGTCGGCGCTTCGGTCGGAACCGGTGCTTCCTTCGCGGCGGGCTCGGGGGCGGCCGGCTTTTTCTCCGGAACGGCTTTTTCGGCCGGTTCGGGTTTCTGTTCGGGGGCCTTTTCCTCTACCGGTGGCTTTTTGGCGGGTGCCGGTTCGCGGGGCTTGGCCGGCTCACCGGCATTTTCAGGCCGTGCTGCGGGCTCCTGTTCAGCGGCAGGTTCCTTCGCGCGCTCCTTGCGGGGACGCTCGGGACGCTGCTCGCCCTCACCCGCGGGCTGCTCGGCCCGTTCCGGCTTGCGCGGACGTTCCTTCGGCTGCTCTTCGGCCGGTGCGGCTTCGGGTGCGGCCTCGCGCTGGCGTGCGGGGCGCTGTTCGCCCTCGCCCTGCGGCTCCTGCGCGCGTTCGGGTTTGCGGGGACGCTCCTGCGGCTGCTCGGCAGGCGCGGGCTCCGGGCGGGCCTCGCGCTGCTGCTGTGGTTCCCGCTGGGGTTCGGGCTGCGGCTCAGGGCGCGGTTCGGCAGGCGCGGCTTCGCGCTTGGGCTCCGGTTCACGCTGCGGCTCCGGCGCACGCTCCTGTCGTTGCGGCTCGGCCTGCGGCTGCTCCTCTTCGGCCTGCTTGCGACGCTTGCGCAGTTCCTCTTCCGGGTTCGGTTCTTCCGGCTGCGCCTGCGCCAGTATAACCCGGCCGGTCGCAGCATCGCCGGGAAGCGCCTGCGACACGGGCGTCTGCGCCCGCGCAGCACCGGCAAAACCGGCCGCGGCCGGCTCTACCGCAATCGCCAGCGACATGAGGGGGAAAACCACCCCCGTCAGCAATGTGTTCTTCTTCAGCATCGGTGTTTCCTCATCTGCCATTATTGGTCGCCAGTCTTGCGACATCTTGATTCCGGCTGCGCGTGCAGGCGCTGGTCAACGCCTCGCACACGCTTCGGTTCCCATGATGGACAAAGCCTTCTGTACCGGAAATGAACAGATCAAGGCGTTTTCGTGGAAGCTCTGCGGCACAATCGCGGTCACTAATATTGCAGTTGCATTTTTTGACCAACCGGATGAATAATCGCATCCGCGCTGAAGGCTACAGGCGGTATCATCCGCTGTGCCCTGCGCCCATGGCGTCCGCACTGAAAACAACAACAGACCGCGGATGAACGACCAAAAGAGAGGATCGAAATGCCTATTTCCACCCGTCTGCTCGCAGCCGTATCGATTGCCGCCATCTCGCTGTTTTCCGGCGCAGCCCTCGCGCAGGACAAGATCGTCATCGGCACCGAAGGCGCCTATCCGCCCTTCAACAATCTCGAAGCCGACGGCACGCTGACCGGCTTCGACATCGACATCGCCAAGGCGCTGTGCGAACAAATGAAGGCCGAATGCACCTTCGTCACCAATGACTGGGACGGCATCATTCCCGCCCTTCAGGCCAAGAAGTTCGACGCCATCATCGCGTCCATGTCGATCACGCCCGAGCGTCTCGAGAAGGTCGACTTCTCCAAGAAATATTACAACACCCCGCCGGCCATCGCCGTGCCGAAGGATTCGCCGATCAAGTCCGTCGACGATCTCAAGGGCAAGTCGCTCGGCGCGCAGGGTTCCACGACCCACTCCAACTATGCCGAAAAGCATTTCCCGGATGCCGACGTGAAGATGTATCCGACCGCCGACGAATATAAGCTCGACATCGCCAATGGCCGTATCGACGCCGTCATCGACGATATCGTCGTTCTGTCGGAATGGCTGAAGACGGATGCGGGCGCGTGCTGCAAGATCCTGACGCCGCTTCCGGTCGATGTCGAGATCAACGGCAATGGCGCGGGCGTCGCCGTCCGCAAGGGTGACACGGCGCTTGCCGACAAGTTCACCGCCGCCATCGCCGGCATTCGCGCCAGCGGCAAGTATCAGGAGATCAACAAAAAATACTTCGATTTCGACGTTTACGGCGAGTAAGCCCGTTCGATCTGTTGAAATCTCGTGGCGGAAGGCTTGCCCTTCCGCCATTTTTGTTTGAAAACGTCACGATAACAATCACGGCGGCTTAAGACCGCAGGGGAAAATTGGCATGAGCGGAGCATTTTCCGCCATAGGTGCGTTCTGGACCTATGTCTCGACACTTCTCGATCCCTTTTGCGGGCCGGTCGGTCTCTTCTCGCTTTTCGGAAACGGCACCCTGGTCGCCTGCGGCGATGCGGGCTGGGGCGATGAAATCGCCTTCGGCGTCAAGGTCACCATCTCGCTGGCGCTCGCCACCCTGCCCGTCGGGCTGCTGATCGGTTTCCTCATCGCGCTCGCCGCACAATCGGAAGAAAAATCGCTGCGGCTGGCGACCGGTATCTACACCACCATCTTTCGCGGCCTGCCGGAACTCCTGACGCTCTTCATCGTCTATTACGGCATCCAGATGCTGCTGCAATCGGTGGCCGGTTATGTCGGCATCACCGGTCCGGTCGAGATCAACGCCTTCGTGGCGGGCATGGTGGCGCTGTCCGTGGTGTTTTCGTCCTATGCGTCCGAAGTGCTGCTCTCCGCCTTCAAGGCCATACCGAAGGGGCAATATGAAGCGGGTGCGGCGCTGGGGCTTTCGCGGGGCCGCACCATGGTGCTCATCATCATTCCGCAGCTGGTCAGGATCGCCCTTCCCGGCATGACCAATCTCTGGGTCATCCTGCTGAAAGACACGTCCTACGTCTCGATCATCGGCCTTGCCGATATCGTTCGCCAGACCGGCATCGCCGCCCGCGTCAGCAAGGAAGCCTTCTTCTTCTACAGCATCGCCTGCCTGCTCTACCTCATTCTTGCGCTGCTTTCCTCCATCGGCATCGGCTTCATCGATCGCTGGTCGCGCAAGTCGGAGGTGAGCCGATGAGCCATATTCAGGAACTCATTCCACCCCGCCCCGCCCCGGCCGTCGCGGAAAAGCCGCTCAATATTTCGCGCATCGTCGGCATTGCCGTCATCACGCTCTGGCTGCTGCTCGCCGCCGGGCTGATCTTCGCCATGATCGAGGGCTGGGACTGGGACAAATTCCAGCGTTACGGGCCGCGCTATATCGACGGTCTCATCACCACCATTACCCTCGTCGGCAGTTCGATCATTCTCGGCGCAATTCTTTCCGTGCCGATCGCCTTCGGCCGCATGTCGGAAAACCGCATCGTCGGCGCGCTGGCCTATGCCTATGTCTACGTCTTCCGCAGCACGCCGCTTTTGGCGCAGCTTTTCCTGATCTATTACGGCCTCGGCAGTTTCCGCCAGGGGCTGGAAACCGTCGGCCTGTGGTGGTTCTTCCGCGAAGCCTGGTATTGCGGCCTGTTGTCGCTCACCCTCAACACCGCCGCCTATCAGGCCGAAATCCTGCGCGGCGCGATCCGCAGCGTGCCGCGCGGTCAGCATGAGGGCGCCGCCTCGCTCGGCCTGTCGAAACTCGTCACCTTCCGCAAGATCATCCTGCCCCAGGCGCTGATCGTGGCGCTGCGTCCCTATGGCAACGAAATCATCCTGATGATCAAGGGTTCGGCGGTGGTCTCCATCGTCACGGTCTTCGACCTGATGGGCCAGACCCGCTACGCCTTTTCCCGCACCTTCGACTATCAGGCCTATCTCTGGGCCGCGATCTTCTACCTGACGATCGTCGAAACGCTGCGGCATGTCTGGGCATGGCTGGAAGCCCGCCTGACCCGGCATCTCAAGCGCTAGTCGCAACGTTGGCAGCACTCATCAATGAAGGCTGCCAACATTTTGAAAAATATAAATATTTTGTGACAACCCGTGTCTTTGGCAAGCTTGGATTAACCATGACGTGTTCCCATATTCGATACAGCGGTAACGCTGTGATCGGCAATCATGGAAACGGGAACCGCCGTCATGAACAAGGACACGGAAATGATGCTGAGAGGCTACGGCCTCACCACCGCCCAGATATTTTATCGCCTGCCGGATCATCCGCTGGTTCTCCAGACCTATGTCTGGCAGGACTATGATCTTGCCCCGGACTTCCCTGAGATGCATGGCTTCCTCAAATTCTGGAAGGAAAAGCTCGACGGACCGCTGCACTCCGTCCGCTACGTGCACCGGCAGGTCATCTCGGCGCAGGAATGGCGCGCGCTCAAGGGGGAGTTCATCATCCACTGAGCCGTCGCGCCACATAAACATTGCGCCCGTCCCCGATGCGGCTTACAGCAAACCTCAACTGAAGATGCTGACGGATAAGGCACGATGACGAAGAACCAGAAAATCGACGAAGAGGCGCTTGCCGAGGCCTATAACCGCGCGCTCGCGCTTGAAAAAGCCGGCGATGTGGACGCGGCGGTGCAGGCCTATGAAGAGGTTCTGGCTATCGATCCGGACGATCACGGTGGCGCAGCCGTTCGCATCGCCGCCATGGGCCGGGGCGAAACCCCGCCAAAGGCGCCCGACGCCTATGTCGAAACCCTGTTCGACCAGCATGCCGAAGCTTTCGAGGATATTCTTGTCGAACAGCTCGGTTACGCCGTGCCGATGATGGTGCGCCAGCGGTTGCAGACGCTGAACCTCGGTCCCTTCAAGCGCCTGCTCGATCTCGGCTGCGGCACCGGTCTCACCGGCGAAGCGCTGCGCGACATGGCCGACGATATCACCGGCATCGACATTTCCGAAAACATGGTGGAAATCGCCCATGAGAAGGACCTCTACGAGACGCTCTACGTCGCCGAAGCCGAGGATTTTCTCGAGGACAATGACGACGAACCTTTCGACATCATCACCGCCACCGATGTGCTGCCCTATCTCGGCGCGCTGGAGCCGCTGTTTTTCGGCGCCGCCGAAAACCTCAACGCCGGCGGCCTGCTGATCTTCTCGTCGGAAACCCTGCCCGAAGAAACCCTGGCCGGACGCCCCTATATGGTCGGCCCGCACCAGCGTTTCGCCCATGCGGAAACCTATGTCCGCGAAAGACTGGCCGCGACCGGTTTCGAGGTTCTCGAAGTGACCGACATCAACGTGCGCATGCAGGACGGCAATCCGACACCCGGCCATCTGGTGATTGCCAAGCTAAAGGGCTGATGCCGCTTCGGCATTGTCGCAGACGCTGCGGCAGATTTCTTCTCCCCGCCGGGGAGAAGGTGGCCCGAAGGGTCGGATGAGGGGGCAAGCTCTCAATCTATCTCTACCCTCGCCCCCTCATCCCGCTGCCGCGGACTTCTCC
>NZ_ASYA01000007.1:0-54937 GCF_001526585.1 Agrobacterium sp. LY4
GACATGCTCACCCTACGTTTAAGGAACATTGCTGAATCAACCTCTCAGCAACACCCGCCAGCGGGTTGAAGAGACTCACCTTTCCGACCCGCTCAGCTCGCCTTCGGCCGCCAGACGATATCCGCCACGTTGAGTTTCTTCGGCACGATCTTCAGATCGTGGAACTCATCCGCAAGCGCCTGCTGATAGGCGATGGCCTCATCCGGAACCAGCGAAACCCGTCCGAGATCGGCGCCCGGCCGCGTCAGCGAGACCTTGGTGACATCCTCGGGAACGCCGGTGATCGACGCCAGCGACTTTGCCGTTGCATCGATATTGGCCTGCGCTTTCGCACCCACATTCGCCAGCTCCTTGAGGATCAGCGGCACGAGATCGGGATTGGTCTCCACGAAATCGCCATTGGCAAGGAAATAGCTCCACGGATCGACGATGCCTTCGGCGGTCGAAAGAACCCGCGTCGTCGGCTCTTTTTCCGCCACGGCGAAATAAGGATCCCAGATCGACCAGGCATCGATGCTGCCGCTGCGGAAGGCGGCGGCCGCATCCGGCGGGGCGAGATCGACCGGCGTAATGTCGTTCAAGGTCAAACCAGCCTTTCGCAACGCCTTGACGGTGACATTATGGGCGCTGGAGCCGCGCTTGAAGGCGACCTTCCTGCCTTTCAGGTCTTCCAGCGTCTTCAGCGGCGAATCCTTCTGCACAAGGATGGCCGATCCGCCGGCCGCAGCCTTGTAGGTGCCCACATAACGCAGATTGCCACCGGCGGCCTGCGCGAAAAGCGGCGGCACGTCGCCGGTCGGCCCGATATCCAGCGCGCCGGCACCCAGCGCCTCGAGAAGCGGCGGCCCGGAAGAGAATTCCGACCATTTGACCTCAATGCCGCGATCCTTCAGCAACGCTTCGAGCGCGCCCTGGCTTTTGGCGAGCGCTATCACGCCATTCTTCTGCCAGCCAATCCGCAATGTGGTGGTTGCGGCACTCGCCCGCCGGATATGCGGCAGAAACACCGCCCCGGTCGCACCTGCAATCAGTCCCAATGTTCCGCGTCGTGTAAGCATATGGATATCCCTCGCTATTCCATCCTTCGACAGTAAAAGCGTAGATATTCGAGAGATTTTATCAAAATCGCAGTTTGCGCGCAGACAGCCCCGGGAGAATTGAATGTGCGAATTTGCCACGATGGGCGGAATAGAATTGTCGTGCCCCGGCGAGGGCTACCGGATGAACCTTCCGGTTGGATCGGCCCTTGGCGGGCCAGATCGACGGGAAAAACGACCCGCAAATGAAAATGCCCTCCCCGGCAACCGGAAAGGGCATTGGTCGAAAAACTGACCGGCGGCGGATTACTCCTCGCCGGATTTCGGATTGTCCAGCAGCATGTAGTCGAGCGGCAGCTCGGTCGTATATTTGATCTGCTCCATCGCGAAGGCGGAGGACACGTCGCGAATTTCGATCTTGGCGATCATGCGCTTGTAGAAGGCGTCATAGGCCGCAATATCAGGCACCACGACGCGCAGCAGATAATCGACATCGCCGCTCATGCGGTAAAATTCGACGACTTCCGGAAACTCGGAAACCACCTCGGAGAAACGCTTCAGCCATTCGATGGAATGGGAGGCAGTGCGGATGGAGACGAAAACCGTGACCTTGGTGTTGACCTTGACCGGATCGAGCAGCGCCACGCGCCGGCGAATAACGCCGTCTTCCTCCATCTTCTGGATACGCCGCCAACAGGGCGTCGTGGAAAGGCCGACCTTTTTCGCCAGATCGGCAACGGCCAGCGTGGAATCCTCTTGCAGAATGCGCAAAATCTTACGGTCTAGGCGATCCAATGCGTCTATCCTCCTGAATTAATTTCCTTTCAATACACTAATTTTTGCAGAAAAACAGAAAATTGTTTCACTAAAGCCGCATTTCCACATGTTGTCGCAGAACCGGCAGCAGTTCCTCCGTGAACCATGGGTTCTTTTTCAGCCAGCCGGTATTGCGCCAGCTCGGATGCGGCAGGGGAAAAATGCCGGGGCCGGAATTGGCATGGAGAAAGCCGCGCCAGTCCTGCACCGTTTCCGTCATGGTCTTGCGCCGCCTTTCACCCAGATGAAAAGCCTGTGCATATTGGCCAATGGCGAGGATCAGCTCCACCTGCGGCATTGCCATTATTACCCGCTCACGCCATTGCGGCGCACATTCGCGCCGGGGCGGCAGGTCGCTGCCCTTGTCGTCATAACCGGGAAAACAGAAGCCCATGGGCACGATGGCGAAACGATCCGGATCGTAGAATGTCTGCCGGTCGACGTTCAGCCATTGGCGCAGCCGGTCACCCGAGGCATCGTTGAACGGCAGCCCTGTTTCATGCACGCGAAGCCCCGGCGCCTGCCCGGCAATCAGGATGCGCGCTTTGGTCGACATGACGACCACCGGCCGGGGTTCGTGCGGCAGGCGATCGGCCATTCCCCTGAGCGGCTTGTCGCGACAGAGACGACAACGGGCGATTTCGCCGCGCAACCCGTCCAGCCCGTCATCACGCACCGGTGCTATCTCAACCATGATCCCACCCCAGAAGATGACGGACAATGGTGAGCAACCCCGCCGCCGGCGTTTCCAGATCCGCGGCACGGTGTTCCCGCCGCCATTGCGACGGTTTCTCGAATTCTCCCGCCCAGATGCCGCGTGCCTGCCTGCGCGCCGCCGCCTGCTCGCTGGAGAACTGGAAATAACCGGATGCGACGGCAAAACCCGCCGACACCATTTCCGATGAGACATCCCTGCCGCCGGCGGAACAATAAACCAGCAACCGCCCGTAACGGTCCCTGGAACTGCCGGAACAGGAAAAATCCTCAGCCCCGGCCAGCCTTTGCAGAACACGACGCGCTTCCCCGCCGCATGGCCAGCTTTCGCTGCCGCGCAGACATGTCTGCGCAAGCTCCGGCGCATCGATGCCAAGCAGCCGGAAACGTTCCTCACCCTTCGACAGCGTATCGCCATCGATCACGAAGAAGCGGCCGCTATAGGTTTCGCTGTTGATCTGGTCGAGCTTGGCCGCGATCAGAATGCCGAGAAAAACCGTGGCGAGAAAAAGCCCGCCATCGCGAAATGCCGAAAGCCGCCTGCCCTTGCCTCCATTTCGTCTCATGTAACAACAAACCCTTGTCAGAAATGGCAAACAAATCCTTTCACGGCAGCATCTTCTTAAGATTTTGCGCGTAGTCTGCAAGGGTTCATGTCACCCTGCGTTGTAACAATGAGTAAAAGCGTCAGCACGTCCACCGACAAGATCATCGTCGACCGGTCGAAAAAGCACCGCAACAAGGCGGTCTTCGACACGGTGAAGACGACGCGTGAACGCCTGCAGCAGGGGGCCGGCGCAAGCGACGCCTATGAACGCGAAATGCTGACCATGCACATCGCCGAAACCCTGCAGGGCGCGATGATCATGCCGCTTTTCATCCTGCTCGCCTCCATCATCGGCCTTTATATAACCCGCGACATCAGCCTGATCATCTGGTCGCTGATTGCGCTGAGCTTCCACGCCTTTTCCCTGCTCTTGGCCAAGCGGGCGGCAAAACAGGAGATCACGGCCGACAATCTTCAGCACTGGAAAAGTCTTTTCCTCGGCATGCAGATCCTCATCGGCTGCGCCTGGGCGATGTTTGCGCTGGCCGAACCGGTGCGCAACGACCCGACGCTCGTGCTTTTCTTCAAGGGCTCGACGCTGCTGATCGCGCTTTCGCTCACCGCCATGGCCAATTTCATGCTGCGGCGGGCGACCTTCATGACCTTTTTGCCGGTGCTGGCGGCTCTCTGCATGACCTCGGCCATTTCGCGCAATCCTTTCGATGTCGGTCTCGCACTGATGTTCGGCATGGCCATCCTCTTCTGTCATCGCATCACCAGCCGCCTTTACCAGACCAGCATCAAGCTCCTCTCCTCCCAGACGGAAAAGGACGACCTGATCGCCGAACTCGAAGTCGCGAACTCGGTTTCGGACGAGGCACGGCGGCGCGCGGAAGAAGCCAATCTGGCGAAATCGCGCTTCCTCGCCTCCATGTCGCATGAACTCAGAACGCCGCTCAACGCCATTCTCGGTTTCTCCGAGGTCATGTCATCAGAGGTGCTCGGCCCGCTCAACAATCCGCTCTACAAGGAATATTCCGGCGATATCCATCGCTCCGGCCAGCATCTGCTTGATCTCATCAACGAAATCCTCGACCTGTCGCGCATCGAAGCCGGCCGCTACGACCTCAACGAAGAAGCGATCTCGATGCTGGAAATCGCCGAGGATTGCATCGGCATGATCCAGCTTCGCGCCCGCGCCAAGAACATCAAAATTTCCCAGCAGTTCGAAAACAGCCTGCCGCAGGTCTGGGCCGATGAGAAATCCATCCGTCAGGTCATCCTCAACCTGCTGTCCAACGCCGTGAAATTCACGCCGCAGGGCGGTGAAATCCTCGTGAAAGCCGGATGGACCGCGGGCGGCGGCCAATATGTCTCGATCAGGGATAACGGTCCCGGCATTCCCGAGGACGAAATTCCCGTGGTGCTGTCCGCCTTCGGTCAGGGATCGATCGCGATCAAGAGCGCCGAACAGGGAACCGGCCTTGGCCTGCCCATCGTTCAGGCCATTCTCGCCAAGCATGACGGCCAGTTCATCCTGAAATCGAAACTGCGCGAGGGCACCGAAGGCATCGCCATCTTGCCGGCCAAACGTGTGCTGCAAAGCCTGCCGGCAGTGGAAGAAACCCACGCCATCCAGCCGCGCCGCCGGTCCTTCGCTTAGGGCACTTCCAGGAAAAGTGGCCCCGGTTTTCCGTCCGGAAATGCCTTGAGGCTAACAACTTCAGAAGAACAGCGTCGTTACCAGCGAATACAGCACGAAAAATCCGTTCGCCATCAACAAGCAGAAGACGGCAAAAGAGCCGAGGTCCTTGGCGTGCCGCCCGACCGAGGAGATTTCCGGCGAAATGCGATCCACCAGCTCTTCGATGGCGGTATTCAGCGCTTCCACCGAAAACAGCAACAGCATCAGCACCGTAAAGACGAGAAGATGCGCAAAGGGTGCACCGACGACCAGAAGCAGGGCAAGCCCGACGCCGAAGGCGAGAACCTCATGCCGGAACGCCGCTTCCTGCCACAGCCGGCCAAGCCCCTGCACGGAATAGCGCGCCGCGGCAAAAAGATGCCGCCAGCCTTTTTCCTTGCGAAAGGCGGGTTCCGGTTGCTTCTTTTGCGGCGTCACGTCCATCTTCGGCCTCAATGGTCGGTGCGGGAACTGATGCGGGTGTCCACACCCGCCGCTTCGAATGTCGCCATGCCGGAATGGCAGGCGGCGGCGGCCTTGACGATGCCGGCGGCAAGCGCTGCCCCCGTGCCTTCGCCGAGACGCATGCCAAGCGCCAGAAGCGGCGTCTTGCCGAGCTTTTCGATGGCGGCCAGATGGCCCGGCTCACCCGAGACATGGCCGATCAGGCAATGGTCGAGCGCCGCAGGATTGGCAGCCTTGAGGAGAGCGGCAGCGGCCGTCGCCACATAACCGTCGATCAGCACGGGAATGCGCTGCACGCGGGCAGCAAGGATGGCACCGGCAATCGCGGCGATCTCACGTCCGCCGAGACGGCGCATGATCTCCAGCGGATCGGACAGATGATCCTTGTGGAATTCCACCGCTGCCTTCACCGCCGCGATCTTGCGGGCCATGACTTCGCCTTCCGAACCGGTGCCCGGACCGGTCCATTCTTCCGCCGTGCCGCCATAAAGCGCGAGATTGATCGCCGCCGCAATGGTGGTGTTGCCGATACCCATTTCGCCGACGCAGAGAAGATCGGTGCCGCCGGCAATCGCTTCCATGCCGAAGGCCATGGTGGCGGCGCAGTCGCGCTCAGAAAGCGCCGGCTCGCAGGTGATGTCGCCGGTCGGATAATCGAGCGCCAGATCGAAAATCTTCAGGCCAAGATCGTTTGCAACGCAGATCTGGTTGATCGCCGCCCCGCCTGCCGCGAAATTTTCCACCATCTGCTGGGTCACGGATGTCGGATAGGGCGTAACGCCGTGCCGGGTAACGCCATGATTGCCGGCGAAGATCGCCACCAGCGGACGGGTGACAGCCGGAGAACGGCCCGACCATGCGGCTAGCCACATGGCGATTTCTTCGAGACGTCCGAGCGAACCGGCAGGCTTGGTCAACTGCGCATTGCGCTCCTTGGCCGCCACAAGCGCGTGCGTATCCGGGCCGGGAAGCTCGCGCAGCAGCGCGCGGAAATCGTCGAAGGGCAATCCGCTCATGCTCATGATATCTGTCTTTCTCGTCGTCGGGTTGGCTGTCGCATCGGCTCATGCGTCCGGAACTTGTGTTTTCCGGCAAATCGGTCTTTGTTGCGCCTCTCATAATCGCGGATGCGCCGCGGAACAACCGGAAATGCAGCGACTGCAACGGAGAGAGCATGAAGGCCGGGGATTTTATAACAGATGTCATGCATTCCCTCGCCTTTCTGAGCCGCCTGCCCGTTCCCTCGCGGTTTTTCGATGATGCCGACGGCGTGTCGATGCGCCGCACCGCCCGCGCCTTTCCCGCCGCCGGCCTGCTGATCGCCCTGCCCGCCGCTTTCCTTATTGTAGTTTTCGCAGCCTTCGACGCCTCTCCGCAGCTCACCGGCTGGCTCGTCATCGGCCTGATCGTGCTCATCACGGGGGCCCTGCACGAAGACGGCCTGGCCGACATGGCCGATGGTTTCGGCAGCGGCAAGGAGAAGGCGCGCATGCTTGAGATCATGAAGGACAGCCGCATCGGCAGCTATGGCACGATTGCCATGATCCTGTCCTTTGCGCTTCGCGCCACCGCACTCGCCTCGCTCATTGAGACGCTGCCGGCAAAGACCGCCGCCGCCACCCTGATCGCCGCGCTTGTCCTGAGCCGCGCCCTGATGGTGTGGCACTGGCAATCCCTGCCCGCCGCAAAAACCTCCGGCATCGCCGCCGGCGCCGGCCAGCCAGGCTCAAGCGAGCGCAACATCGCGCTGGTGATCGGGCTGCTGCTTTTCACACTCTTCACGCTGCACGCGCTACCGCTTCTGTCGATTGCACTCGTGCTGGCGGCAGCCTTTCTGGCGGCCGTGCTTTTCGGCAGGCTCTGCGACAGGAAGATCGGCGGCCATACCGGCGACACCATCGGTGCGTGCCAGCAGATCACGGAGATCGTGATTCTCATCGCCCTTGCCCTTGCGGCGTGACAGCCTGATATAAATCATCATGGAAACACCCTGCATTCATATCTGCCGCCTCGATGAAACCAGCAGCCTCTGCATCGGCTGCGGGCGGACGCTGGATGAAATCGGCGGCTGGGCGGGGTATAGCGACGAGAAGCGCCGCGAAATCATGCGGTTGCTGCCGCAAAGACTGGCAAACCTGCCCGAGACCGCCAAGGAGACGCATACCGCATGAACAGGCTGACCATCGTTCTCCTCCTGCTGGCCGTCGGCCTTGGCCTGCTTCTCATCAATCACGACGGCGGCCGAACGCTCGGCATCGATAACGATCGATTCGCCCACGTGCTTTATCTTCTGCCCATTGCGGGCCTATTATCGGCCGGCATTCTGGCGGGAAGACGCGGCAGTTTCGGCACCGTCATCCGCCAGCTCGCCGTCTGGCTCGTCATCATTCTCGGCCTCGTCTCGCTCTATCTCTATCGCTACGACCTGCAATCCTTCGGCGACCGGCTGCTGGGCGGCCTGATGCCCGGCCGCGCCGTGGTGGTGACGACAGCTGGCGGCGAACAGGAAATCGTCCTGCATAAATCGATGAGCGGCCATTTCGAGGCAAATGTGAGCGTCGAGGGCAAGACGATCCACATGCTGGTCGATACCGGTGCAAGTTCCGTGGTGCTCGCCAATGCGGATGCGACCGCAATCGGCATCGACACCGCAAATCTCCGCTATACCGTACCGGTGATGACCGCGAATGGCCGCACGGCGGCAGCCCCCGTCACCCTGTCGGAAATCAGCATTGGCCCGATCATGCGACGCAACATCCCCGCCCTCGTCGCCCAGGATGGCCAATTGGGCCAAAGCCTGCTCGGCATGAGCTTCCTGTCGACGCTCGGTTCGCTGCAGATGCAGACCGATGAATTGCGCTTACGGGACCGGTAAGCTCCTCCCGGAGAAGGCGTCTTATCTTGCGATCAAACGCCCCCATCACAATATACGTGAAGTAACGAGGAAAGGGTTGGTCAACGTTGACCCGCTGAAGCAGTGGCTTATCTCGAAAAATACCGCCACTTCGGCAAATCATTGACATGCCGCACTGACCATGAGACAAGATTACATATTCAACGCAGGGGTTCTCAACATGATCGGTCCTGATCCTATCCTACTTTGATCTAAACGTCTTTCCACTGTGAGAAGCGAAGCGTCGAACTATGGTTTCGGCGCTTTTTGGTTTTTTGAGATGCCCGGCGAACGGATTTTTCGCTTTAGTTTGTATCCCCTGTATTTTCCTTCCATTGTCTGCAAAAGCTTCTCGCCGGTTTTCTTTGCCTCTTCCGCATGCTCGTAGAGGCTACGAATGGCACTTTCCCGACCCTCGAGTGAAATATTGGTGAAACTCTTACGGTATATTCCATCTATCTTGGCGCGGATTTTATCCAAAACACCATAGAAATAGACCACATCTCCAATATACTCTCTTCCAGTGGCCGATATGGAATCGATATTCTTCAGATAGAAATGTGTGTGACGTGCATCTGTAATATGCGGGACGAAATCTTTGTTTTCCTTGATGCGCTCCCTGAAAGTCACATAGGAAATAGGTGCGGCAAGGAAGATCGCCATATCGGCTGTATTAAAGTCGATTTCCGCATACAGGGATCGAATAAATTTCTCTTTTTCTCGCGATTTTTTCCAGAATCCTACGCCCACCGCTACAAATTGTCCAAGTATCCACAGCGTGAAGGCTGTGGAAGCCGCGACCAACGCGGCGAGCAATTGCGGGCTTTCAGATATTTGCTGCGTCGCTGACATGCAACAATTCCCTTAAATATAAAAAAATACACATTGTAATAACGACAATATAAAAATCATAAGATTCCAATATTAACAACATAAATACGATACTTCAGATGGCGAGCGGGCCACGATTTGCGCCGCCAATATCAAATCGGTCTCAATGGAAAAACACGGTAGGAACTCGACCTAAAACGGGCGGAACTAAAATGCTCGTAGAAACGCCTTTCCGAGAGATTTCTTTCTGCCCGGCCCCCGCCCAACGAACCATTGCCCCTTGATTCCTTCCCATTTGATAATTTATGTTGGTTCCGTTCTCAGGGCGGGGTGCAATTCCCCACCGGCGGTATCGGGATTTTTCCCGGAGCCCGCGAGCGCTTCCGGTCTCCAAAGCCGGAAGGTCAGCAGATCCGGTGAGAGGCCGGAGCCGACGGTATAGTCCGGATGGAAGAGGACAAGGCATAGGACGCCTGCGCGTGAGCGGGCGTCGCATTGCATTGTTCGCCCAAGGGATATTTGGCGCTTCTCGAAGCGCGAAAATGCCGCAAAACGGCATAACCCTTGAAAGGCTTAAAAGAAAATGACCATTGCTAAAATTGAAGACGCGATCAAAGCCATTTCCCGTGGTGAGATGGTGATTGTGGTTGACGACGAAGACCGCGAAAATGAAGGCGATATCATCGCCGCCTCCGACAGCATCACCCCACAGCAGATCGCCTTCATGATGAACCATGCGCGCGGGCTGATCTGCGTCGCCATGCCGGGCGAGCGTCTCGATGCGCTCGATATTCCGCTGATGGTGTCGCGCAATACCGAATCCCTCAAGACAGCCTTCACCGTCTCGGTGGACTATATTCCGGGCACCACGACAGGCATTTCCGCCGCCGACCGGGCAAAGACCGTGCGCGCGCTGGTATCGGAAGAATCGCGCCCGGAAGATTTCGCCCGCCCCGGCCACATCTTCCCGCTGCGCGCCAACCCGCAGGGCGTTCTCGGCCGCACCGGCCACACCGAAGCAGCCGTGGACCTCTGCCGCCTCGCCGGAAAATTCCCCTGCGGCACCATCTGCGAAGTCGCCAATGACGACGGCACCATGGCCCGCCTGCCCCAGCTCGAAGTCTTCGCCGAACGCCACGGCCTGCTGGTCGTGACGATCAAGGACCTTGTTGCTTACCTCAAGGGCGAGGTTGTCGAGGATGTTGTGCAGAAGCAGGTTGCGTGAGCTGCTGCTCGTGGTGTGAATACGAAAACGCCCGGCGCAAGCCGGGCGTGATGCTTGTGAAACCATCTGGCTTCTCCTCTTCCGTCATGCCGGACTTGATCCGGCATCCAGCCACGGCGCGTCTGCGCCGTGAGAAGAGTCTTTTGCGATCAAAGACTTGATCGCACTGGACCCCGGATCAAGTCCGGGGTGACGGAGGGAAAAAGCCGCGTCAACCCGGCCCATAGGTCTGGCGCGCCCTATCGTCCACCTCAGCGCTACCGCGTCGGGAACCCTACCAGCAGCAGAAACCGCCATCCACCAGCAAATCAACGCCCGTCACGAAGCTCGCCGCATCGGAGAGCAGGAATATCGCCGGGCCGACCATTTCATCCACGCCCGCCATGCGCTGCATCGGCGTCTGTTCTTCAAAGAGCTTCGTCTGGTGCACCATCTCCGGCCGCGTATTCATCGGCGTCGCCGTGTAACCCGGCGAGATGGTGTTGACTCGAATACCGCGACCCACCCACTCCATCGCCATGGATTTCGACATGTGGATGACACCCGCCTTCGAGGCATTGTAGTGGCACTGCATCAGCCCGCGATTGACGATGACGCCGGACATGGAGGCGATGTTGACGATTGCGCCGCGCCCGTTCTTCAGCATGGCATTGGCTTCCGCCTGGCAGGATAGGAAAACGCCCTTCAGGTTGATATCCATCATCGTCTGGAACTGGCTTTCCTCCATCTCCTCGGCAGGATTGGCATTGGCGATGCCGGCCGCATTGACGGCGAGCGATAGCGCGCCAAGCTCGGCCTCCGTGCGGGCAACCGCATCGGTCAGCGCCTCTTTGCTGGTCACATCAGCGGCGATCTGGATCGACTTGCGCCCGGCCTTGGCGATGAAATCCGCCGTCTGCGCCAGACCGTCATCGGTGCGGCGGTCGAGCAGCGCGACATTGGCGCCGGATTGTGCGAGCCCCATGGCGATCCGCTGGCCGATACCGGAGCCGGCGCCGGTGACGAGCGCCACCTGGCCGGAAAGATCGAACAGTTTCGGCGCGTTGAGCGTGATGGTGGACATCTCTGTTTCCTTCTTCAGATAGTTGCCAGTTCCATGACCGAGACGTCGTTCGCTTCGTCGCGGTTGAGGATGCCGGCCTGTTTTCCCTGCGCGAGCACGAGGATGCGGTTCGAAACGCCCAGCACCTCCTCGAGATCGGAGCTGACGACGATGACGGCCACGCCGCTTTTCGCCAGATCGACAATGATATCGTAAATGCCCGCCCGCGCGCCGACATCGATGCCGCGCGTCGGCTCGTCCAGCACCACCACGCGCGGATTGCGGGCAAGCCATTTGGCAATGACCACCTTCTGCTGGTTGCCACCGGAAAGATCGGACGCCGGCTGTTCGCTGCGGCCCTTCACCCCGAATTTGGCAATAGCCTCCTTGGTAAAGGCGCGCTTGATGCGTGGCGTAATCCAGCCGGTGCCGACGCGGTCAAGATTGGCATAGATCAGGTTTTCGCCGATCTCGTGCTCCACCACCAGCCCCTGCAATTTGCGGTCTTCCGGCACCATGACGATGCCCTTGGCAATCGCATCCGCCGGGCTTTTCAACGTCAGCACCTTGCCATCCAGAAGCACCTCACCCGAACTCGTCGGATCGGCGCCGGAAATGGCCCGCACCAGTTCGGTGCGTCCCGCACCGATCAGACCGGCAATGCCGAGAATTTCACCGGCGCGGACGCCGAAGCTGATGTCGCGGAAGGCATTGTCCGCGCCGGTCAGCCCTTTCACTTCCAGCACCATCTTGTCCTGCGGCTCCGGCAGCGTCGGAAACAGGCGTTCCAGCGAGCGGCCGACCATGCTTTCGACAATGGTGCGTACCGGCGTCGCGCTATCGGCAAATTCATGCACCCGCTCGCCATCGCGCAACACGACGATGCGGTCGGTGATCTGTTTGATCTCCTCCATGCGGTGGGAAATATAGATGATGCCCACGCCCTCGGCGCGCAGCTTGCGCACCTGCTCGAACAGCGCCTGCGTTTCTGCGCCGCCAAGTGCCGCCGTCGGCTCGTCGAGGATCAGAAGTTTGGCGTCCAGCGCCAGCGCCTTGGCGATTTCGATCAGCTGCTGATTGGCGGTCGAAAGGCCGGCCACCTTGCGGGTTGCGGGAATGTGAAGGTTGAGGCGCGCCAATTGCTGCTGGGCTCTGCGCACCATCTCGGCGCGGTCGACAACGCCGTTCTTCATCGGCCAGCGGCCAATGAACACGTTTTCGGCGATGGAAAGCTCCGGTAGAAGCTTCAATTCCTGATGGATGAGCACGATGCCCTTGTCGATCGCCTCTCGTGGCGAAGACGGTGCATAGGGCTGCCCGAGCCATGTCATCGTGCCTTCGGACGGCTCGCGCGAACCGGCGATGATGCCTGACAGCGTGGATTTGCCCGCGCCGTTTTCACCCAGCAAGGCCACCACTTCTCCGGGATAAACATCGAGATCGACGTTCTTCAGGACCTCGAGCGGACCGTAACGTTTGCTGATGCCACGGAGCGAAAGAACCGGCTCGCGCATGACGGGACCTCCCAGGACACGATCGCGGCGGTGATACGCCACAGCCTTGTGTCCAAATTGCATAAAGACAAACCAATGAGAGCCCCGCGCATCCCAGCGGACGCGCGGGGCGGATGCATCAGGGATGGTTGGCGATGAAGCCTTCGACATTTTCCTTGGTGGTCAGCGTCGCATCGGAAAGCTGCACGGCCGGAACCTTTTCACCACCGACGATCTTGACGGCCATCTCGACAGCCGTGCGGCCCATTTTCTGGGTCTGCTGTGTTGCGGTCACGTCGAAGACGCCGTTCTTCAGCGCCTCAAGCGCCGCCGTATCGCCATCGAAGCCGCCAACGACGATCTTCTGCGAGGGATTGGCGACCTTGATCGCCTGCGCCGCGCCAAGCGCCAGACCGTCGGCCTGCGCAAAGACGATGGAGACGTCAGGATTGGCCTGCAGCATGTTCTGCATGATCTGGAAGCCTTCATCCTGGCTCCACATGTTGGACCACTGTTCGGCAACGATCTTCACGCCGGAATTGGCCTTCACCGATTCCATGCAGCCCTTGGTGCGGTCCACTTCCGGCGTCGTGCCCTTCTGGCCGTGGATGATGACCATCTTGCCCGAACCGCCGGCCTGCTTGATGATGTAATCGCAAACCGCCTTGGCGGAAGCGACGGAATCGGTGGCGAGGAAGGTATCGCCCGGCGCGCCATCGGCATTGCGGTCGATGTTGATGACCGGAACGCCGGCGGCCTTGGCAAGCTTCACCGGAACGGTCGCGGCGGCGGCGCCGGCCGGAATATAGATCAGCGCATCGATATTCTGGGTCAGCAGATCCTGGATCTGGTTCACCTGCGTCGGGCCGTCGCCCTTGGCGTCGACGGTGACGACGGCAATGCCGCGCGTCTTGGCTTCGGCTTCGACGGCCTGCTTGATCTGGTTGAAGAAGTTCGCCTGCAGATTGGCGACGGCAAGGCCGATCTTCTTGACTTCGGCGGCATTGGCAGAGCCGAGCGACAGGGCGAGAAGGGCGGCGGATGTCAGCAGAATGCGTGAAAATTTCATGATTATTCCTCCATTTGTTGATTGTTGACCTTCGGGCAGATCGAACCTCCTCCCCTCCGGCCGTTTATTTCACGCCTCCCCAATAAGGAGGGTCGTTTATTGCGCGGACGGCTCAGCACCGTCCGCAGGCAAATTCAGCTTCTGCGGCGGCGCAATGTTTCAGCGCCAACGGCCAGCACGATGACGACACCGATGATGACCTGCTGCAAAAAGGGAGAGACGTTGAGCAGGTTGAGGCCGTTGCGCAGCACGCCGATGATCAGCACGCCGATCAGCGTTCCGCCGATGCCGCCCGCACCGCCCGAAAGCGAGGTTCCGCCGATGACAACGGCCGCAATCGTATCCAGCTCGTAACCGAAACCGCTGGAGGGCTGCACCGAGTCGAGACGCGCCGCAAGAACGATGCCGGCGAGACCAGCAAGAACCGCGCAGGCGACATAAACGCAGATCGTCACCAGCGGCACATTGATACCGGCAAGACGCGCCACTTCGGGATTACCGCCGACCGCATAGACCGTGCGGCCTTCCGAACGGAAGCGCAGGAACAGCCAGGAAACCAGAACCACGACGAGCATCAAAAGCACGGTCGCTGTCAGCACGCCGAAATGGCGGTCGATTGCCAGCATCATGAACCAGTCAGGGAAACCGACGATCTGCTGTCCATCGGTGATCATGTTGGCGAGACCGCGCGCCACCGACATCATCGCCAGCGTGGCGATGAAGGCCGGCACCCGAAAAGCCGTAACCAGAATACCGACCACGAGGCCGCAGGCGGCGGACGCGATCAGCGCCAGCACGATGGCTATGCCCATCGGCATGCCCGCCACATTGGCCGTCCAGCCCATGATCATCATCGACAGCGCCAAAACCGAGCCGACAGACAGATCGATGCCGCCGAGAAGGATCACGAAGGTCATGCCGACGGCCATGATGCCGAGAACAGTGATCTGGTCGAGAATGTTGAGCCCATTGCGCAGCGACAGGAAATTCTCGCTGGCGAAGGTCAGAAACACGCAGAGCAGCAGCAGGCCCAAAAGAGGTCCGGTCGCACCGCTCAACCAGGCAAGCGGGCTCCTGGTGTGCGTGACCCCCTCATTGCGTTCAAGCGCGGACATGGCTCCTCCCGATGACTGTCTTGCATTTTTTAAACCGATTAGAATAATTATTCATCATCGGTGAAACATGCATAAGCCAGTTTCGAGAAGCTTGTCAATAGGCTTGGATGGCGAGGCAGGCCTTGCGCAAGATGGGATAGCTGGAGACTTGCGCCTCCCCACCTCATTCCTGTGCTCGTCACAGGAATCCAGCCGACGCGCGTCTGCGCGGCGGGAAGAGCCCTTTCAGCCCAAGGACTTGGGCTGACTGGATCCCTGTGACAAGCACAGGGATAAGGACGCCGCGAATACCCTTCCCCATGAAAAATTCTGCGACTCCGGAACGGAGCGGCTTGGGCCGAAACAACACAATTCACAATTCCGGCTTGACAGAAACGCCATCTCTGCAATTATATAAATAGCTGTATAAATATTCACACGCATGTTTTGAAGAGGATTCCATGCAGTCCCAGGAGCTAGAGCGCATTGCGCGCCAGATTCGCCTTCGCGACGTACAGGCTGTTTTTGAAGCGGGTGCGGGCCATGTCGGCGGCGAAATGTCGGCTATCGACATCATGACGGCCCTTTATTTCCGCGTCCTGCGCATCTGGCCGGATGATCCGAAGAACCCTGCCCGCGACCGCTTCGTGCTTTCCAAGGGCCATACGGCCTGCGCGCTGTATGTGACGCTGGCCAAGCGCGGTTTCATCCCGGAAGAGGAAATCTCGACCTTCCTGCAGCCGAATTCGCGCCTCAACGGCCATCCGAACTGTAACAAGGTGCCGGGCGTGGAAACCAATACCGGCCCGCTCGGTCACGGACTGCCGGTTGCCGTCGGCATGGCCAAGGCGGCCAAGCTTTCCGGTGCCGACTACCACACCTATGTCATGACCGGCGACGGCGAGATGCAGGAAGGCTCCAACTGGGAAGCCATCATGTCCGCCGCCCAATTCGGCCTGAACAACCTGACGCTGATCGTCGACCACAATCGCTTCCAGCAGGGTGCGGCGCTTTCGGAAACCAACGATGTCGCACCGCTTCGCCCCAAGCTGGAGGCTTTCGGTTGGGAAGTCAGCGAAATCAACGGCAACACCATGGCGGAAGTCGTGCCGGCGCTGGAGCATCGCGGCAATCGTCCGCATTGCATCGTCGCCCACACCAACAAGGGTCACGGCATTTCCTTCATGCAGGACCGCGTCGACTGGCACCATAAGGTTCCAAGCAGGGAACAATATGAAATTGCCGTCAAAGAACTTTCGGAGGCATTGTGATGAACGCGCCCGTAACCGCCGCCAAGCTTTATGACTGCCGCGACGCCTTCGCCGAAACGCTGGAAGCGCTGGCCGCCGGCAATGACAAGGTCGTCGCCGTCTGCAACGATTCGGTCGGCTCCTCGAAACTCGGCGGCTTCAAGTCGAAATTCCCGGAACGTCTCGTCAATGTCGGCATTGCCGAACAGAATATGGTCGGCGTCGGCGCCGGTCTCGCCAATGGCGGCCAGTTGCCCTTCGTCTGCGGCGCATCCTGCTTCCTCACCGGCCGCGCGCTGGAGCAGATCAAGGCCGACCTCGCCTATTCCAACGCCAATGTGAAGCTGATCGGCATATCCTCGGGCATGGCCTATGGCGAACTCGGCCCGACGCACCACTCCATCGAAGATTTCGCCTGGACCCGCGTTCTGCCGAACCTGCCGGTCATCGCGCCCTGCGACCGCATCGAAACGGCCGCCGCCGTCAAATGGGCGGCGGACTATGCTGGCCCCTGCTTCCTGCGCCTGTCACGCGTCGGCGTGCCGGATCTTCTGCCGGAAGGCCACGTCTTCGAACTCGGCCGCGCCAACCTGCTGCGTGAAGGTTCCGACCTGACTTTGATCGCCAATGGCACGCTGACCCACCGCATCGTCAAGGCCGCCGATATTCTGGCGAGCCGTGGCGTCAAGGCGCGTGTGCTGAACATGGCGACCGTACGTCCCATCGATGAGGCGGCGATCGTCGCCGCAGCGAAGGAAACCGGCGCGATCCTGACGGCTGAAGAACATTCGATCTTCGGCGGCCTTGGTTCGGCCATTGCCGAAGTCGTGGTCGAGCAGGCCCCCGTGCCGATGAAACGTCTCGGCGTTCCCGGTGTCTTTGCCCACACCGGTTCGGCCGAATGGCTGCTGGATGAATTCGGCATGGCGCCGGCCGCCATTGCGGATGCGGCCGAAGCGCTGATCAAGAGAAAATAAGGTCTCCTCCCAGAGTCGTCGCGTGTCTTCGGATGCGCGGCGACACCCTTTCTGCAATATCGTCGTTTAATCGCCGCAAGGCCGAAACGAAAAACTGCCGACGAAAGACTCACGTGATGCGCGCAATTCTGTCCATCGATCAGGGCACCACCAATTCCAAGGCCATTCTCGTCTCGGAAAGCGGAGAGTTGCTGGCGCGCGGCTCGTCACCGGTCGGCATCGCCTATCCGCAGCCCGGCTGGGTGGAACAGGATCCGAATCGCATCTGGGCTTCGGTCTGCGAAGCGATCTCCGCCTGCCTTGCCGCCGCGCCCTCCGACGTCGATGTCGCGGCCATCGCCATCTCCAACCAGCGCGAATCCGTCACCATCTGGGACGGCGAAACCGGCGAGCCGCTCGGCCCGGTGCTCAGCTGGCAATGCCGCCGCACGGCGCAGGATTGCGCCGAACTGATCGAGAAGGGCCATTCCGAGCACGTCATGGCGCTGACCGGCCTGCCGATCGACCCGATGTTTCCCGGCGCAAAAATGCGCTGGCTGCTGGAGCGCGCGCCGAAGGGCCGCAGGCTCCGCCTCGGCACCATCGATAGCTGGCTCATCCATTGCTTCACCGGCGGCAAGGTCCATGCCTGCGACGCCTCCAATGCCGCCCGCAGCCAGGTGCTCGATCTCAACCGGCAGGTCTGGAGCGAGGAGCTTTGCGACCTTTTCGGCATCGATATCGACACCCTGCCCGATCTGCGCGACAGCAGCGGCGATTTTGGCGTCACATCAGGCGTTCCCGGCATCAAGGACGGCACGCCTATCCTCGCCGCCATCGGCGACAGCCACGCCGCCCTCTTCGGCCATGGCGCCTTCAATCCGGGTGATGGCAAGGTAACCTTCGGCACCGGCTCCTCTGTCATGACGACCCTGCCGCATTTCATCGCGCCCGAACGTGGCGTCACCACCACCGTCGCATGGCGGCTCGGCGGCAAACCCACCTTCGCCTTCGAGGGCAATATTCTCGTTTCCGCCGCCTCCCTGCCCTGGATGACGGAGATTCTCGGCCTGCCCGATGTCGCCGCCCTCGTCGAGCTGGCCGCCACCGCCGAGCCAAACGGCCCCGGCTTCGTGCCGGCCTTCGTCGGTCTCGGCGCACCCTATTGGGATACGAATGCGCGTGCGCTTTTCTCCCAGATCAATTTCAGCACCAGCCGCGCCCAGATGGCCCGCGCCGTCACCGATTCCATCGCCTTTCAGGTCCATGACGTCTTTGCCGCCATGCGCGCGCAGTCGCCCGCCGGCTTCGGGCGGTTGTTCGTGGATGGCGGGCCGAGCCAGAACCGTTTCCTGATGCAATGCGTCGCCGATATGCTGGAACACCCCGTCATCCAGCGCGATGCGCCGGAAGCCTCCGCGCTGGGTGCGGCCTATCTCGCCGGCCTCGCCCTCGGTTTCTGGAGCGATCTTACGGCCATCGCCGCCCTTGCAAGCCAGGGCAACACCATCGCGCCCGCCAACAGCGAAAGCCGGCAGCGGCTTAGCATCTGGCGCGACGCGATTGCCCGCTCGACCTTGCCTGTAACCTCGGGTAATGGTGAATAAAAATTCACCCTGGAGGGCTTATGGGCAGGCTAAACGAACTTCGAATGATTTCCCGCGTGGCGCAGATGTATTTCAGCGAGCACAAGCGGCAGGCGGAAATCGCCCAGCATCTCAATCTTTCGCAAGCCACCGTCTCGCGCATGTTGAAACGCGCCGAGGCGGAAGGCATCGTCCGCACCAGCATCATTCCGCCGCCCGGCACCTATAGCGATCTGGAAGCGCAGCTACGCGAACGTTTCGACCTGCCGGAAGCCATCGTTGTCGATTGCAGCGAGGATCGCGATGGCGCGATCATGGCCCGCATTGGCGAGGCAGCGGCGCATTTTCTCGAAGTGACGCTGTCGCAGAACGAGATCATCGGCGTCTCCAGCTGGAGCCAGACGATCTTCAAGATGGTGGAAAACATCCACCCGCTTAAAGGCGCCAAGGCGCGCTATATCGTCCAGACGCTGGGCGGCATGGGCGACCCATCGGTACAGACGCATGCGACCCAGATCACCACGCGTCTGGCGCGGCTGACGGAAGCCGAACCGAAACTGCTGCCGGTGCCGGGCGTCGCCACGTCCCGCGAGGCGAAGCTTTTGATGCTCGCCGATCCCTTCGTGCGCGAAACCATCGATCTCTTCGGGTCGATCACGCTCGCCGTCGTCGGCATCGGTGCGGTCGAGCCGTCGGAGCTTCTCGCCCGCTCCGGCAACATCTTTTCCGCCAAGGAACTCGCCGATCTCGCACAGGCGGGTGCGGTGGGCGACATATCGCTCCGGTTCTTCGACAAGCAAGGCAAGCCGGTGAAGACGCCGCTCGATGACCGGGTCATCGGCCTGCCGCTGGAAAACCTCTCCAATGTCGACCGTGTCATTGCGCTCGCCGGCGGCTCGAAAAAAACCGAGGCGATTGCCGGTGCGCTCAGAACCGGTGTGATCGACGTGCTCGTCACGGATAAATTCACCGCCGAACGACTGGTCGGCAAGGAAACATAGCCAAAATCCCATAAAGGAGGAGACATGAGGCGCTTTGAAGGTCAATCCGTATTCGTGACCGGAGGCAACAAGGGCATCGGTTACGGCATCGCCCGCCGTTTTGCCGAGGAAGGCGCGAAAGTCGCCATCGCCTCTGTCGACAAGGACACGCAGGACGCTGCGAAAAAACTCGCGGACGAAACCGGCACCGTCACCCATGGCCTCATCCTCGACGTTCGGGATGCGGCAGCGGTGCGCGAGGCCTATGGCGCCGCCGAAGAGGCGATCGGCCCGCTTTCCATTTCCGTCCAGAATGCCGGCGTCATAACCATTTCGAAGATCGAAGAGCTGACGCAGGAACAGTGGGATTTCAACCTCGACGTCAATACCAAGGGCGCGTTCCTCTGCTGCCAGGAGGCGATCCGCCGCTTTCGCGAAAGCGGCACCAAGGGCCGCCTCGTCAACACCGCCTCCGGTCAGGCGCGGCAGGGTTTCATCTATACCCCGCATTACGCCGCCTCGAAGTTCGGCGTCGTCGGCCTGACGCAAAGCCTTGCCAAGGAACTCGCGCCGGAAGGTATTACCGTCAACGCCATTTGCCCCGGCATCATCCACACCGAAATGTGGGACTATAACGACCGCGTCTGGGGCCAGATGCTGGGCGACTACAAGCCCGGCGAACTGATGGCCGAATGGGTGCGCAACATCCCCATGCGCCGCGCCGGAACGCCCGCCGAAGTGGCCGCACTGGTGACGTTTCTGGCTTCCGACGATGCGGCATACATCACCGGCCAGACGATCAATGTCGATGGTGGGTTGATTATGTCTTGAGGCTCGTTTGGGAACTGGGCAACACGCTGCCCCAATCTCCCTCATCTCTGCGCTTGTCACAGAGATCCAGCCAGCCCAAGTCCTTGGGCTGGAGAGACTCTTCCCGCCGCGCAGACGCGCGTCGGCTGGATTCCTGTGACGAGCACAGGAATGAGGGAGGTAGGCCGTACCGTCAGTTGCGCAGCCTATACCCCGTCTTGAACATCCACCCGACAACACCGAGGCAGAGCGCCAGAAACAGCGTGATCATCGCAAGGCTGATGGCAGGATTGACGTCGGCGATCTCGTAAAAACTCCAGCGGAAACCGCTGATGAGATAAAGCACCGGATTGAAGTGGCTGACCGTCTGCCAGAAGGGCGGCAGCATGTCGATGGAATAGAAGCTGCCGCCGAGGAAGGTCAGCGGCGGCACCACCAGCATGGGGATGAGGTTCAGCTGCTCGAAATTCGTCGCCCAGATGCCGATGATAAAGCCGAAAAGACTGAAGCTCACCGCCGTCAGCACAAAGAACAGGATCATCATGAACGGGTGGGCGATGGTGATATCCACGAAGAAGGAAGCCGTTATCAGGATGATCGTGCCGATCATCAGCCCCTTGGTCGCCGCCGCCCCGACATAACCGGCCAGAATTTCCGTCATCGCCACCGGAGCGGAGAGGATTTCATAGACCGTACCGGTGAATTTCGGGAAATAGATGCCGAAGGAGCCGTTGCCGATACATTGCGTCAGAAGCGTCAACATGATGAGGCCGGGCGTTATGAACGCGCCGTAGGAAACACCGCCAACCTCCTGAATCCGCGAACCGATCGCGGTTCCGAATACAATGAAATAGAGCGAGGTGGAAATGACCGGGGAGACCACGCTTTGCAGCAGTGTACGGCGCGTACGGGCCATTTCGAACAGATAGATGGCCTTGATGGCTTCGAAATTCATTTCTGGCCTCCCACCAGCGAAACGAAGATATCCTCAAGCGAACTCTGCCGCGTTGAAATATCCTTGAAATGGATGTTGGCGGCGAAAAGAGCGCTCAGAACATCGGCAATGCGACCCTGCTCGCCATTGTCCTCAATTTCATAGGTAACGGTGCAGCGGTCATCGGAAAGCGCCAGCCCGAAGGGCGCAAGACTGTCGGGCAATTGCTCAACGGGCTGGGCAAGTTCCAGGAAAAGCTGCTTGCGGCCGAGTTTCTTCATCAACGCCGTCTTTTCCTCCACCAGCAGCAATTCGCCGCCATTGATGACACCCACACGGTCGGCGATTTCTTCCGCCTCTTCGATGTAATGCGTGGTGAGGATGATGGTGACGCCCTTGGCGCGCAACTCGGAAACGACGTTCCACATGTCGCGGCGCAGCGCCACATCCACGCCGGCCGTCGGCTCGTCAAGGAACAGAACCTTCGGCTCATGCGCCAGCGCCTTGGCGATCAGCACACGCCGTTTCATGCCGCCGGAAAGCTCCCGCAGCATATTGTCCTTCTTGTTCCAGAGCGACAGGGATTTCAGGATGCGCTCGATCAGCTCCGGGTTCTTCTTTTGCCCGTGCAGGCCGCGCGAGAAGCTGACGGTGTTCCACACCGTCTCGAACTGGTCTGTGGTCAATTCCTGCGGCACGAGGCCGATCAGGGCGCGGGTCTGGCGAAAATCCTTCACCACATCGTGCCCGCCAACAAGCACCGAACCTTCACCCGGATTGACGAGACCGCAGACAATCGAGATCAGCGTCGTCTTGCCAGCACCGTTCGGACCGAGAAGAGCGAGGATTTCCCCCTCTTTGATATCGAGGCTGACACCTTTGAGCGCCTGAAAGCCGTTTGCGTAGGATTTTGTCAGATTCCGTATCGAAACAATGGCATTCATGGCGAATCTTTCGAAAAACCGAGTAAGATGCACGCCATATAGGCCGGGAAAGGCGCAAATGCCAGTCCGACGGGCTGAACACTGCGTTCGGCGGAGAGGGAAAATCAGCCGTAAACGCTATAGAAAAACTGCGCCGCAACGAAGACCAGAAACAGTCCGAAGGCGCGCTCCAGCTGCTTCTTGCTGAGCGCATGCGCCAGTCGCGCGCCATAGGGCGCGACGACAAGCGTGATGGGGATCAGCAGCACCACGGCGATCCAGTTGATGAAGCCGGTGGAAAACGGCGGCAGGCCCGCATCGCCCCAGCCGGCCCAGATATAACCCAATAGACCCGGCAGCGAAATCAGCACGCCGACGCCGGAAGACGTGGCGACCGCCTGATGAATGGTGCGCCCGTAAAGCGTCATGAAGGTGTTGTTCATCACCCCGCCGCCCACGCCCATCAGGCCCGAAAAAAGCCCGATGCCGGTGCCCACCAGAAAACGACCCGGGTTTTGCGGCAGGTCGGAACCCAGATGCCAGCTTGCCCGGTTGAAGATCATCCGAAAGGCAAGCGCCAGCGCGATGAAGGCGAAGATCAGCCGCAGCGCAACACTCGAGGCATGGGCGGCAACCACGGATGCGAGGATGGTGCCGAGCGGCACGGCGACGATCCAGCCCTTCAGCAGATCGATATCGACCGCGCCCTTCTGACGATGCGTCAGGAACGAGCGGATGGAAGTGGGCACGATAATGGCGAGCGACGTGCCGAGCGAAAGATGCATGCGCACCGCCTCCGGCACATCCAGCAGCCCGAAGACCTGATAGAAGACAGGCACCAGCACCGCACCGCCGCCGATGCCGAACAGCCCCGCCAGAAGACCGGCGACCACACCCGCTGCCGCAAGCGCCGCAGCAAAGACCATCAGCTCTGAAACAGGGGGCATAAAGGCAGGCTCCCGAGGGCCGTTGTCACAAACATGTGACCCTCATAGCGTATCAGAAGAGCGCGGCAAGCCATGTTGGCCGCAGGTCAGTACGGCGCGATGTCTTTTGCCGCACATCCGCGCCGGATGGACCACTCCATGGGATCGTTTCCCATTGCATGCCCTTGCAAAGACGCCGATATCCCCCCGATAAGGCTGTCTTCTTCAACCGGCCTTCGGGCCGGTCTTTTTTTGTGGGCTGTGACGGGCGATTATCGAGCTAGCGGGCGGCGAAACATCCTCAACCTTCGTCATTCCGGCCTGACCCAAAAATCCGCCACCTATGTCATCGGCGGCAGCCCGATGACAAGCCGCACTCCGTATTCGACGTCATCCTCGGCCTTGTGCCGAGGATCTGCCGACGTATCGCCAATACCGACGTTGCAGATGCTCGGGACAGGCCCGAGCATGACGGAGGAGACGCTTTCAACCTACACCGGCGCGACTTAATCGCAATGCCTGTAACCTGACTTGCGGGTGCGCAGGTCGAAGTGAAAATGGTTCCAGTGATTGGGATCGCTGCCCGGTCCGAGAACGGTGGAGAAATATTTGCAGCTGTCGGACCTCACCGCCTTCAGCAGCGCTTTTTCGCGGAAGGCGAAGAAGCTCTTGCTGCGCACGTCGATTTCCTTGCCGTTCTTCAGCGTGATGGTGCCGATATCGATGGCGTTGCCCCGTGCATGTTCGGACCACGGATTGCTGGAGCGTGAATTCATCTTGCGGCAGGAATAACCGCCCATCGGCGTGATGCGACCGACGCCGGAGAGATAGCGGAAGCGCGAGGATGGCACGAGCTCGAACTTCACCCATTTTGCGAAGGCAAGCGTGACCTGGCAATTGAGCTTCACCGCCGGCCGGATGGCGACGCCGCTGGCGAGACCGCTGAGCTCGATCGGATAATCGATACCGCAGGTCGGACCGTCGGCAATGCGCGCAACATCCCGGAAAGCGACGCCGAGGCGGCGCAACTCGGAACGGCAGGCAACTTCGGAAGATGGCATGACGCCGGGCGGCATCGAGCGGTTGCTTTGCAGCCCGCCACCCGCCATTGGATCGTTCGGCATCACCATCGCCACCTCTTCCACCGGCTGACGACGGGAGGAGGCGCCAAGCGGCGGCGGCGGGATGAGCCGCGATTGGCTGGCCCGTTGCGGCTGGCGGGCCGGAGGAACGGCCACGGGATTGTCCGTGCCGATACCATCCACCACCGGCTGCGCCGAAGCACCTTCGGCAATATCCGCATCCTGTTCTTCGGCAAGTCCGCGAACCGGTTCCACGCCCAGCATGGAATCCATGTTCACGCCGCCTTCGCCTTCGGCGATCTGGTTGCTGGTCATCTGCTGCGCGGGCATGGTCTGCCCCTGCATCGTCTGGCCCTGCATTGTCTGCGCCGGCATATTGCTATGGCCGCTGGCCGCCATGCGCGCCTGATGCTGGGAATCGAGCGTTGAATAACCCTGTCCGCCCTGCGGCGATTGCAGCAGGGGATCCTGCGAGGCGTAAGGCTCCGGCATCGGCTGTGAAACGGCTGCCGGATAATCGGTGCCCTGCCCGGCCTGCTCGGCCTGATACACCGCACCCGCCGGCGCGCTGTAACCCTGCTGCCGCGAGGAGCGGATGGCGCTGACGCGTGTGGTGCCGTCCACCTCCGCCGGTGGCACGAGGCCCTCCGCCGAACACGACACCATGACCGTGGAAATCATCAGCAACGTCACAAGACGACGCGGAAGGGAAACATACGCCATACGAGAACCTGTACCTTCAGCGGCCGCTATTCGCGGCAATACAGGATAAATTTTAAAGAAATGAGGTAAACGAAAGCTTATTGGTTGCGGGAAATAACGAATGATGTGTTTGGCGCAGTCCCATCCACACAAGACCGCGACAATCGCGTCCGATGACCACGCGGGCGGATAAAGACCTGCCCATAACAAAGGGCGCGGCCAAAGCCGCGCCCTTTAACTTTCCTGAAAAACCTGAAATCACGCGGCCCGCGAAACTTCGCGCCCGGCACCATGTCCAAGCTCGAAACGCGACAGCAGCGAGCGCAGCTGGCGGCTTTCCTCGGCGAGCGTCTGGCTTGCCGCCGTCGTTTCTTCCACCATGGCGGCGTTTTGCTGTGTCATCTGGTCCATGTGGTTGACGGAGGTGTTGATCTCCTGCAGGCCGGTCGCCTGCTCGCGCGCCGCCGTGGCGATGGAGTTGACATGGCCATCGACACGATTGACCAGCGCCACGATCTCCTCCAGCGCATCGCCCGTCGAGCGTACGAGTGCGACACCGCCGCCGACTTCTTCGGCCGAACGGTTGATGAGGGTCTTGATTTCCTTGGCCGCATTGGCGGAGCGTTGGGCCAGTTCGCGAACCTCCTGCGCCACCACGGCAAAACCACGCCCGGCCTCGCCCGCACGCGCCGCTTCCACACCGGCATTCAGCGCCAGAAGATTGGTCTGGAAGGCGATTTCGTCGATGACCGAGATGATCTGGCCGATGCGCTTCGAAGACTCCTCGATGCGGCCCATGGCGTCGACAGCATTGCGCACGATCTCGCCCGAGCGGCCGGCGCTGGTTTTCGTGTCCTGCACCATCTGCCGGGCCTCGTTGGCACGCTCGGAAGCGGTGCGCACCGTGGCGGTGATCTCGTCCAGAGCCGCCGCCGTCTCCTCCAGCGCCGCTGCCTGCTGTTCGGTCCGGCGGGAAAGATTGCCGGTCGCACCGCTGATGTCGGAGGCGCTGTCATTGACCACATGGCCGGTTCTGGCAATCGCCTCGATCGCGCCGTGCAAGGCGCCGACGGCACGGTTGAAGTCCATGCGCAGCTTTTCATAATCCGCGCCGATATCCGCAAGCGAAACGGTCAGATCGCCATTGGCAAGCGCCTCAAGCGCATTGCCAAGTCGCTCCATGGCATGGGCCTGCCGCTCGGAAGCGGAGCGCAGAACCATCTCGTTACCGTGCCGTTCCTGCTCAAGTGCCCGCTGCTGATCCGCCTCGCGGGCCTGCAGCGCGCTGCGTTCATTGACGCTGTCGCGCAGCACCAGCAGCGTCTTGGCAATCGCGCCGATTTCATTGCGACGGTCGGCGAACTGTATATCTGCCGCGCCGTCACCGTCGGCAATCCGCCGCATACTCTGGCGGATAAGATCGATCGGCCGCGTCACGCTGCGCACGACGGCTGCGGCCACGCCGACAACCAGAAGACCAGCGGCGATGCAAAGACCACCATTAAAATAGACGTCGCGCCAGAAAACCGCTTCAAGATCGTCTACATAAACACCGGTGCCGACAATCCAGCCCCAGGGGGCGAAACCGGCGACGTGGGAAAATTTCTCGACCGGCTCCGGCGCACCGGGCTTCGGCCAGTAATAATCGACAAAGCCCTTGCCGCCTGCCTTGACCGTATTCACGAACTCGACGAACAGCGCCTTGCCGTTCGGGTCCTTGTTGGCGGTAAGGTCCGTGCCGTTCATTTCGGGTTTGATCGGATGCATCACCATTTTGGGATGCATGTCGTTGATCCAGAAATAGCCGCTGCCATTGCCGTAGCGCATTGCCGCAATGGTCGTCTTGGCCTGCTGTTGCGCCGCCTCCCGCGTCAGGCTTCCGCCCTGCTCCAGCCGGTAATATTGATCGAGAATGGCAACAGCGGTTTCGTTCATTGCCGCAAGCCCGGCTTTCCGTTCCCGCTCCATTTCGTGGTAGCTTTCAAACAGGCTGAATGTCAGGGCCGCGGCCAGTATTGCCAGAAACAATGCGACGAGCGCATAAAGGCGCGTAGATATTGTTACGTTTTTCATGTTCCCCCTCAACGTCGCTGATGCACTTCGACCAGCCGATGTTAAAGGCAAAAAATTTATTATTATTAAATACACATATTATACGTTGGTATTATTCTTATATTCTCATACTCCTTGGCGCCACCATGCCAGACAGGCACAGCAAGCGTGAATTTTCAAACCGGCCGGCGGCATTTAAAGACACCGTTAACCGTGCGGCCCCTATCCTCTTTGACCGAAATTACTTTACAGGGAGGGCGCGATGGCCCGGCCGAATTTTCGCTATACGCATTATGACCTGAAGGAATTGCGGGCAGGAACTACCCTTGAAATATCCCTGTCAGCCGTCAACAATGTCCGGCTGATGACGGGCGCGAATTTCCAGCGTTTCACCGAGCTGCTCGATTTCAAATATCTCGGCGGCGTCGCGAAAAAATCGCCGATACGCATCGCCATTCCCGAGACATTGCACTGGCATCTGGTGATCGATGCGGAAGGCCATAGCGGCCTGGCAGAATCCTCGGTCAAGATGCTGCCGGCGCAGCCGCAGGCGGCACCGCATCGCAAGGCATCCTGATCTTCCTTAAAAAACAGCGAGTTGTCGCGGTTTCGCGACTCTTTTTGCCAGCGGCCTGAATCTTTTTATTAAGATCGACCGCGATACGGCTTTCGGCGCAACCGCGTAAAATCCTAGCGCGATCCACGCTCGCGACGCAGCTTCGCCCACCAGTCCAGACGCTTGCGGATTTCCCTTTCGAAACCCCGATCAGGCGGATCGTAAAAGGTCGTGCGCCCCATTTTCTCCGGGAAATAATCCTGCCCGGAAAAGGCATCCGGCTCGTCATGGTCGTAACGGTAACCGTCGCCATAACCTTCGCCCTTCATGAGCTTGGTCGGCGCGTTCAGAATATGTTTCGGCGGCACCAGCGAGCCGTTTTCCTTGGCCGCCCGCATCGCCGACTTGAAGGCCGTATAGACGGCGTTCGATTTCGGCGCGGTCGCGAGATAGACGCAGGCCTGCGCCAGCGCCAGCTCCCCCTCCGGTGAGCCGAGATAATCATAGGCATCCTTGGCGGCATTGCAGACGGCGAGCGCCTGCGGATCGGCAAGGCCGATATCCTCCACCGCCATGCGCACCAGCCGCCGGCCGATATAGAGCGGGTCTTCGCCGGCATCGAACATGCGGGCGAGATAATAAAGCGCGGCATCCGGGTCCGAGCCGCGCACGGATTTATGCAGCGCGGAAATGAGATTGTAATGGCCGTCCTGGCTCTTGTCGTAGACGGGCGCACGGCGCTGCACGATGCGCGTCAGCCCTTCGGTATCGAAGGTCTCATCCTTCCTCGCCGCACGCCAGACTTCCTCGGCAAGGGTCAGCACGGCGCGGCCATCGCCATCGGCCATGCGGATCAGGCTGGCCCGCGCCTCTTCCGTCAGCGGCAGGGGCTTGCCCTCCGCCTCCTCGGCGCGCTTCAGAAGTTCGCTGAGACTGTCCTCGTCATGCGAGCCGAACGTCAGGACACGCGCGCGCGACAACAGAGCGGCATTGAGTTCAAAGGACGGGTTTTCGGTGGTGGCGCCCACCAGAATAATGGTGCCGTCTTCCATCACCGGCAGGAAGCTGTCCTGCTGGGCGCGGTTGAAGCGGTGAATCTCGTCCACGAAAAGCAGCGTCTGCCGGCCATTCATCCGCCGTGTGCGCGCCGCTTCGAAAACCTTCTTGAGATCGGCGACACCGGAAAAGATCGCCGATATCTGCTCGAAAGCCAGCCCCGCCTCGCCGGAAAGCAGGCGGGCAACCGTTGTCTTGCCGGTGCCGGGCGGGCCCCAGAAGATCATCGATCCCAGTGAGCCGCTATCGATCATGCGGCGCAGAACGCCCTCCTCGCCCGTCAGATGCGACTGCCCGCTCACCTCCGCCAGCGTCTTCGGACGCAGACGATCGGCAAGAGGCCGCCGGTTGGCGACCTCGACAGGCACTTGCGGGGCGAAGAGATCGTCGCTCATCGCAGGAACTGCCGGATGCGCTGCCCGTCACGCAGGATTTCCACCCGCCAGAAGCCGGGATTGTCGTCCAGCGCCTTCTCGACAGCGGCGGTGGTGCCGATATCCGCGCCGTTCAGCGACAGGATCACGTCCTTCGGCTGGAAACCGACACGATAGGCCGGCGAGCCGCGCTTCACATCGGTAATGACAACGCCCGTCACCTGCGAGGGCATGCGCAATTCATCGGCAAGCTTCGGCGAAAGATTGGCAACAGTCGCACCGGCGAAGGGATTGCGTCCTTCGATCAGCCGTTCATCGCGCGGTGCGGTTTCCGGCGCGGTATCGAGCGCGATGGTCACCTTTTTCTCTTTCCCCTTGTCCATGACGGTCAGTTCGGCGGATTTGCCGATGCCGGCGGTCGTCAGGCGATAACCCAGCGCATCCGGATGCTCCACCTCGAAGCCATTGACGGCGGTAACCACCTGTCCGGGTTCGATGCCCGCCTTTTCGGCCGGCCCACCCTTGACGACGCTGACGACCAGAGCGCCGCGGGCGCGATGCAGGCCAAGCGCCTCGGCGACATCCGATGTCACCGGATCGAAGGTCGCACCGATATAGGGCCGCTCGAAGCTTGCATCCCCACGCTCGGCGGCAGCGACGAAAACCCGGACCAGATTGGCGGGAATGGCGAAACCGATACCGTTCGAGCCGCCGCCCTTGGAGAAGATGGCCGTATTGATGCCGATCAGTTCACCCGCCATATTCATCAAGGCGCCGCCGGAATTGCCGGGATTGATGGAAGCGTCGGTCTGGATGAAGAAGCCGAAATCGCCCTGCGTCACCTGGTTGCGCGCCAGACCCGAGACGATGCCGCTCGTCACCGTCTGGCCGACACCGAAGGGATTGCCGATGGCCAGCACCAGATCACCCACTTCAATCGCATCGGAATTGCCGAGCGACAGCACCGGGAACTGCTCCTTCGCATCGATCTGCAGAATGGCGAGGTCGACGCGGTCATCCTTCAGCAGCACCTTGGAGGAAAATTCACGCCCATCCGCCAGCGCCACCTTGATGTCATCAGCACCGTCGATGACGTGATTGTTGGTCACCACGAGGCCGCTGGCGGTCACGATCACGCCGGAACCGAGCGACGACTGCTTTTCCGTGCGGTTCGGCATCTGCTGGCCGAAGAACTGTTCGAAGAAAGGATCACCGGCAAAGGGCGACAGACGCCGCTGCACGACGCGTTCGGCATAGACATTCACCACCGCGCCCGCGGTGCGCTTGACCAGCGGCGCGAAGGAAAGCTGCATTTCCGTGTGGCTCGACGGCACGGTCCTGTTATCCTGCGCCGCAGCACCCACAGGCAGGAGAATGAGCGCGGCGAGAAAGCCGGTGGACAGATACTTCAACACGCTTCGCATGTGATTCCTCATCGTCATCAGTATGATGGAGTTATAACGCCAAAGCCTGTAAAGCAAAGAGCGGCAAGATGATGGCCGTCCTTTTCCAGGCATGGATCGGCGGGCGACATTGGAACCAACAGCGCCCCTTTTCGGTTTCACCGGCACCTGACTGTCCTTAAAAAGAGACGACCATGCATCTGAAACCGATCCTCCTTGCCTGCGGCATCCTGCTTGCCCCCTCCTTCATTTCTCTGGCCAGCGCGGCGAGCTTCGATTGCGCCAAGACCGATCTGGCCGCGGATGAAAAGGCGATCTGCGACAACCGCACGCTGAACGATCAGGATGTGAAGATGGCCACCACCTTCGACATCCTCACCCAGCTGATGGCCATGGGCGCACGCGACACGCTGCGCGACGAGCAGAGCCAATGGCTGAAGAAACGCCAGGAATGCGCGGCGGATGTCGCCTGCCTTACCAGCGCTTACGAGGAACGCATGAAACGTCTCGGAGAGGCGTTCCAGAGCATCAACCGGCCGCTGTAACGCAAATCCGATATTGACAACATATTGTCAAAATGGCAATGTGTTGTCATGAAAACGGACAACGCACACATTCTTTCCGCCCTGGCGGTGGCCATCTTTCGAACCAATGGCGCGTTGATCGCCGCGGGCGACGCCCTGTCTGCACCCTTCGGCCTGTCCAGTGCACGCTGGCAGGTTCTGGGAGCGGTGGCGCTTGCCGGCCAGCCTTTGACCGTGGCGCAGATCGCACGGAACATGGGCCAGACCCGGCAGGGTGTACAACGCCTCATCGATGAGATGGAACGACAGGACATTGTCTGCTTCGAAAACAATCCGCACCACAAGCGGGCCAAGCTCATTCGCCTTACCGAAAAAGGCGAGAATGCCTATGCCGCCACCATGCAGCAATGGAATGAACTCGCCGGCCGTTTAGCCACGGATATGCAGGCGGAGCAACTGAGTAACGCCATAGACTGCCTGAACCAGCTTTTCGCCGGGCTGGATGCCGATCCGCCGCAAGGCTGAACCGATCTTCTAAAGGACTATATCGATGAGAACCCTTCATCCCGTCGCCGGCACGCTGGCGCTGGCGATCATACTCGCCTTTTGGTTATCCACCGCGCTCACCGAAATCTCCGGTTCCAGCGAAGCGATCCGTACCGTCAAACTCGCCATTCCCTGGGGGTTTCTGGTGCTTGCGCCCGCGCTTGCGGTCACGGGTTTCAGCGGCTTTCGCATGGGCGCGAAATGGAAACATCCGCTGGTCGCAGCCAAGAAGAAACGTATGCCGCTCATCGCACTGAACGGGTTGCTGATCCTTGTCCCCTGCGCGCTTGTGCTTCGGCATTTCGCCCTCTCAAACGATTACGGCGGGGTCTTCTACGCCGTTCAGGCGCTGGAGCTTTGCGCCGGGGCGCTCAATATCACCCTTCTCGCAAAAAGCTTCCGCAATGGCCTTCAGCTAAAACGCCGTCTGGCCGCCTAGTTCGGCGTTTTGCGCTTGAGGTTATACCGCCCGGATGATGGTCTCCATAAGGCCATGCAACTGGTCGCGATAACCGGTTCGGGCGGAAGGCGCATCCTCGCGAGAGGTCATCACGACCGATAGCCGTCTGGCGGGTACGATATAGAGCATCTGCCCGCCATAACCCCAGGCGTAATAGACCGTCTCTCCTGCCATCTCCTTGATGAACCAGCAATAGCCGTAACCGTCGCCGTTAAAGACGGAATTGGTGCGCTGCCGCCACGATTGCTCGATCCAGCCCTGCGAAATCAACCGCTCGCCGCCAGGTGTCACACCACCCAGGCGATAAAGCTCTCCGAAGGCCAGCAAAGACCGCGCCGTCATCGCCATCTGGTTGCCACCGAGATAGATGCCCTGCGGATCGCGCTCCCAGCCGCCGATGGAAAATCCTTCAAGCGGACGGAGCCAGTCGCGCGCAAGCGACAGCGTCGAACGGCCGGAAGCTTTTGTCAGGATAGCTGAGAGCAGATGGGTGGAGCCGGTGGAATAAAGCATGCCGCCGCCCGGTTCCCCGGCGAAACCGGAACCCAGCGCCATCCGCACCCAGTTGCGGCTGGCAACCCAGCGGCCGTAATTGGGGCCGGACATGCGTTCCAGGCCGGATTGCATCGACAGCAGGTTGCCGACGGTGATCCGTTCCAGCCGGGGATCGGGATCTTGCGGAAAATCGCCGCGCAGAACAGTCGCGATCGGCTGGTCGGCGCCTTCGAGATCTTGCGATCGATGGCCATGCCCACCAGCGCCGAGATGATCGATTTCGAGGCCGACTTGATATTGGTGGAGCCGTTCAAACCGGCCCCGTGATAGGCGCGGCTCGCGACCTCTTCGCCATCGATGCTGACGATGACCGCCTTGAGGCTGGAAAGCGCATCCGCCTCCCGCAGCAACGGATCGAAACGGATGCCGTTGCCGGTGCTTTGCGCGCGGGCAAGCGGGGCGAAAGGCAGGGAAGCGATAAGGGCGAGTGCGGTTCGTCTTTTCATGTCACTGAGCTAGGAAGCCATACGGCGATGAAAAGAGGAAACGCCGCCAATCACTCCAATGTGACCTTATTTCTTTCCACACCCCAATTCGATGGTCTCGCGAAATCTGTATGAAAACAGGGCGTTGGCCTGCATTCCGGAATCGAGATGCAAAGCGCTTGAATCAGGTTCTGATCTTGAGGACTATTGCCCTGCCGCAAATGCAAAGACGGGAAACGATGCCGCAACTGAAATCATCGCGCCTTCTCCTCCGGCCTTTTAAAATGACGGACTCGCCGCCACTCGCCCGGCTGACGAACGACCCGCTCATTTTGCGCAATCTGCTGCGCACGGCCTATCCTTTCGAACCCGATGATGCACGGCGCCTCATCAGGCGCATTGCTGAGCGTCGGCTACCGGTATGGGCTGTGGATGATGGCAGTCTGGTCGGTCTCATCGGGCTTTCAGGCGAATTCGGCCTTTGGCTTGATCGCCGTGTTTGGGGAAAGGGCTATGGAGAAGAAGCCGGACGCCTCGTCATCGATTATGCCTTTCAGCACCTGAACATCAGAACCCTGCATGCCAATCCCCTGTTCGACAACAGGGCGTCGCACCGTCTGATGGACAAGCTGGGCTTTGTTGCGACCGGCCGTGCAAATGCCTTTTGCCGGCAACGGGGAAAAATCGTGCCGCTTCGACCTTATCGGCTCGATAAAGAGTGATCGGCACAAAAAAGCCGCCGTCTATCAACGGCGGCTTTATCATCACGGAAATCCGGAAATTACTCCGGCAAAATCCGCACTGCGCCCTTGTCAGCGCTCGAGGCAAAGGCCGCATAGGCCTTCAGCGCCGTCGTAACATTGCGCTTGCGTGGTGCTTCCGGCTTCCAGCCAAGCTCTTCCTGCTCGGCGCGGCGCGAAGCCAGCTCCGCATCGGTGACCTTCAGGTTGATCGTACGGTTCGGAATATCAATCTCGATGAGATCGCCCTGGCGCACGAGGCCGATGGCGCCGCCCTGCGCCGCTTCCGGCGAGGCGTGACCGATGGAAAGGCCGGAGGTGCCGCCGGAGAAACGGCCGTCGGTAATCAGCGCGCAGGCTTTGCCGAGGCCCTTGGATTTCAGGTAACTGGTCGGATAGAGCATTTCCTGCATGCCCGGCCCGCCCTTCGGCCCTTCGTAACGGATGACGACGACGTCGCCCGCCTTGACCTCGTTGCCGAGAATGCCCTTCACCGCCGCATCCTGACTTTCGTAAACCACTGCCGGGCCGGTGAATTTCAGGATGGATTCATCGACGCCCGCCGTCTTCACGATGCAGCCGTCGAGTGCGATGTTGCCGTAAAGCACGGCCAGACCGCCATCCTTGGAGAAAGGCTTCTCGACCGAGCGGATGACGCCGTTTTCGCCGTCCGTATCCAGATCGTCCCAGCGCGAGGACTGGCTGAAGGCCACCTGCGTCGGCACGCCGCCGGGGGCGGCCTTGAAGAACTGGCGCACTGTCTCGCTGTTGGTGCGGGTGATGTCCCAGCGGTCGATGGCGTCGCCCAGCGTCGCCTCATGAACGGTATAGGTATCGCGATTGATGAGCCCACCGCGTTCCAGCTCGCCGAGAATGCGCATGATGCCGCCGGCGCGGTGAACGTCTTCCATGTGCACGTCCTGCTTGGCCGGCGCGACCTTGGAAAGGCAGGGAACCTTGCGGGAAAGACGGTCGATGTCTTCCATGCCGAAATCGACGCCTCCCTCATGCGCCGCCGCCAGAATATGCAGCACCGTGTTGGTGGAACCGCCCATGGCGATATCCAGCGACATGGCGTTTTCAAACGCCGCCTTGTTGGCGATGGTGCGCGGCAGGACGGTTTCGTCCTCCTGCTCGTAATAACGGCGCGCCAGATCGACGATCAGGTGACCGGCTTCGACGAACAGCCGCTTGCGATCGGAATGGGTGGCGAGCGTCGAACCGTTGCCGGGCAGCGAGAGACCCAGCGCCTCGGTCAGACAGTTCATGGAATTGGCCGTGAACATGCCGGAACAGGAACCGCAGGTCGGGCAGGCCGAACGCTCGATAACCTTCACATCCTCGTCGGAAATCTTGTCGTCTGCAGCTGCAACCATGGCGTCGACCAGATCGAGCGCAACCGTCTTGCCGTGCAGGACGACCTTGCCGGCCTCCATCGGACCGCCGGAAACGAAGACCGCGGGGATGTTGAGGCGCATCGCCGCATTCAGCATGCCGGGGGTGATCTTGTCGCAGTTGGAAATGCACACCATCGCATCGGCGCAATGGGCGTTGACCATATATTCCACCGAATCCGCGATGATCTCGCGCGACGGCAGCGAATAGAGCATGCCGTCATGGCCCATGGCGATACCGTCATCGACCGCGATGGTGTTGAATTCCTTGGCGACACCGCCGGCCGCCTCGATTTCGCGGGCAACGAGCTGACCGAGATCCTTCAGATGCACATGGCCCGGCACGAACTGCGTGAAGGAATTGACCACCGCGATGATCGGCTTGCCGAAATCGCTGTCCTTCATGCCGGTGGCGCGCCAAAGGCCGCGCGCGCCCGCCATGTTGCGGCCGTGGGTTGTCGTTCTGGAGCGATAGGCTGGCATGGTGTTTTCCTCAATCTCTTGGGCTAAGACGCGTCTTCCGCAACGCGGTCAAAACGGCCTCTGCCCTATTTTGCGGTTTTTCTAGCGCAAACCGCAAGCCCTGTCACTGTCACCTTGGGGCAAAACAGTACGGTTCGGTACGGTACGCTTTCTCTTCATCGTGCTATCGGGCCGCGCCTTCATCACAAATGCGCGATTTCCGCCGCCCCACCGTTGTTTTTCCGCAGAGCGCTGAAACATATCTGTGCAGCGGCCGTATTGGCTATCATAATCGATTTATCGCCGATGTACCCGGCTTTTGTGGAGGTTCCAATGCCCGCCTATCGCCCGCCCCTCATCTCGGCAAATGAAATCACGCCGAAGAATATCTACCTGTCCAGACGTGGCTTCCTCGGCACGGCGGCAGGGCTGGCGGCAATCGGACTGGCCGGGCGCGAGGCTGTTGCCGCGCCGCTTTCCGCAAAACCCGGCGCCTACAAGCTGGACGAGAAGCTCACCCCGCTCGATGCTGTCACCAGCTATAATAATTTCTACGAATTCGGTGTTGGAAAATCTGACCCGAAGGAAAACTCCGGCAAGTTCAAGCCTACCCCATGGACGGTGAAGGTGGATGGCCTCGTCTCCAAACCGCAGGAATTTGGCATTGAAGAGCTGATGAAATATCCTCTCGAAGAGCGCACTTACCGCATGCGCTGCGTCGAGGGCTGGTCGATGGTCATTCCGTGGATCGGCTTCCCGCTCGCCACCCTTCTCGACAAGGTGGAGCCGCTTGGCAGCGCGAAATATGTCGCTTTCGAAACCGTGGTGCGGCCGGACGAAATGCCGGGGCAAAGCGGCCTCTTCCAGCCTCTCTCCTGGCCCTATGTCGAGGGGCTTCGCCTCGATGAAGCACGCCATCCGCTCACCATTCTCGCCGTTGGCCTTTATGGAGAGACGCTGCCGAACCAGAACGGTGCGCCGATCCGCCTCGTCGTGCCCTGGAAATACGGTTTCAAGGGCATCAAATCCATCGTCCGCATCTCGCTGGTCGAGAAACAGCCGGAAACGACGTGGAAAAATTCCAACGCCCGCGAATATGGCTTCTATTCCAACGTCAACCCGAATGTCGACCATCCGCGCTGGAGCCAGGCGACGGAACAGCGCATCGGCGAAGGCGGCTTCTTTGGCACCCAGAACCGCCCTACCCTGATGTTCAACGGTTATGACGAGGTGGCGAGCCTCTATGCCGGCATGGACCTGAAAGCGAATTATTGACCATGGCCTTCGCCCTGCCTCTTCCCTCGCTGCCGAAGCGTTACCAGCCGGCGGCCATCTGGTCGCTTTATGTGATCGGCCTCTGTCCGGGCCTCTGGTATTTCTATCTCGCCGCAACCGGCGGCCTCGGCTTCAACCCGGTCAAGGATTTCGAGCACCTGCTCGGCATCTGGGCGCTGCGCTTCCTGTGCCTCGGGCTTCTGGTGACGCCGCTGCGCGATCTCTTCAACATCAACCTCATCGCCTATCGCCGCGCGCTGGGGCTGATCGCCTTTTATTACGTGCTGGCGCATTTCACCGTCTATCTGGTGCTGGATCGCGGCCTGATCCTCGGTTCCATCGCCGGCGATATTCTGAAGCGCCCCTATATCATGCTCGGCATGGCCGGCCTTCTCATGCTCATACCGCTGGCGCTCACCTCCAACCGCTGGTCGATCCGCAAACTCGGCAGCCGCTGGAACACGCTGCACAAACTCGTCTATCTCGTGCTCATCGTCGGCGTGCTGCATTTCGTGCTGGCGCGAAAGTCGACCACGCTGGAGCCGGTGTTTTATATCAGCACGATGGTAGTATTGCTCGGTTATCGGCTGGTACGGCCCTCGATCATGTCGATGAAGAGAGCCAAACGCGCAAGACCCGTCCGGCCATGATGGCGGCGGCCCCGATCCCTGCGATATAACAGACTATATTCCACAGCGAAAAAACACGGCCGAGCAGCAAAGCACCGGCCGTCGTAGCACGAAACGCATCCAGCGCCTGGAAATGAACAAGCCGGATGAGCTCCACGAGAACGACGGCAAGAATGGCGACGTGAACCTCATAACCATGCCAACGGGATGAAAAGAAGGCTGCCAGCAGCAGATAGATCATCGCTCCCCAGAGCACGGATCCGCCATATTTTACCGCCACGAACGACAGTCCCACGTCGTAACCGAACCTGCGCAGGCAAAGGCCGCAGACGATCACCGCCATCGCCGCCGCTAGAAGCCGGATGCGGGCGAAATTAGAAGGGGATACGCGCGGCAGGCCCATACGGCTTCCTTCGGGTTTTCGTATGAAAGGTGACGAAGTGAGATCGGGGACGGAAATGAGCACATCAACAAGCCCGGCCGCAAGCCGCCTCTCCGTCCTGGACAATCTGCTCTGCGATACCTATCCTTGGGGCGAACTCAAGGGCATCAGGCGTTTTATCGTCGAGTTTCTGTATTTCGGCATCAAGGAAGCCCGGGCCTGCATGTTTGCGGGCTTGTTCTTCGTCTCCATCTTCGTGGTACCGCATGGCGGCGTGCTCGGCATTCCCCGCTATGACGTGCTGCTGATCATTGCGCTCGCCATCCAGTTCTTCATGATCTGGAGCAGGCTCGAAACGCTTGACGAGGCCAAGGCCATCCTGCTGTTCCACATCGTCGGCTTCGCACTGGAAGTGTTCAAGACATCGAGCGCCATCCAGTCATGGTCCTATCCGGATTTCGCCTATAGCAAAGTCCTCGGCGTGCCGCTGTTTTCCGGTTTCATGTACGCCGCCGTCGGCAGCTACATCATTCAGGCATGGCGGCTGCTGGATGTACGCATTCGCCACTATCCCACCTACTGGATGGCGACCCTCATCGGCATCGCCATTTACGCCAACTTCTTCACCCACCACTTCATCGGCGATTACCGCTGGTACATCGCCGCCTGCGCCATCGGCCTCTATTCCCGCGCAACGGTGATCTTTCGTCCCTATGACCGGGACCGAAAGATGCCGTTGCTCCTCGCCTTCATCCTGATCGGCTTTTTCGTCTGGCTGGCGGAAAACATCTCCACCTTCTTCGGCATCTGGAAATACCCCGATCAACTCGGCGCCTGGTCCGTCGTGCATATCGGCAAATGGAGTTCATGGTCGCTGCTGGTCATCATGACTTTCACGATTGTCGCACACCTCAAGCACATCAAGGGTCGTATTTACGTTCCGGAGTGAGAAAGATGAATTACTCCAAGGCATTTTCTAGTTTCACAAGTTTTACAACTAAGCGCGTAGGCCTCAAATCCAACAATAAAGCTGGCGGCCCTATATTCGCATTCCTAATAATCGCTTTGGCCGGTTGTGGTGTAGATTCACCTGATCGTTTGCGCAGCGATATCCCGGACGGAATCCCCGCTGGTGAGACGGTCTATTACAATACCAGATGGTTTGAATGCGCTGTCGCCATTTACAACCTCGACTCCGTTTTCATGGATGAGGTCCGTCGGAACGGATTGCTTTCTCTAAACAAAGCAACATCCGCGCCTTGGGCTGAGACGTCGGTACTGGGGGCGAATTACGCCATGGATCGCTGGATCGCTGATTTTGCAAGTAGCTTGGATTGCATCCAAGACCAGAAGCTGCAGGCGCTCTTTGAGCGGATATCAGCGAAAGGTGGCTATTTTCAAGTCCAGCCAACAAACTCGATAACCCTAATCGCGCCTGACGAGGGTTTAATGATGGTTGGTGGATACGAGTAGTAGCATCCCTGGGGTATGGATTTAACTATCCCCTCCCCAACCTTTCGCCGCGACGGCAAAACCTTAATCATTGTGTCGGCTAAGATCTGAACGCAAAAAAGCCGGACGATCTCTCGCCCGGCTTTTTAAACTCATGACGCCTGAACGGCGTCAAACCTTATGCAGCTTCGGCAGCAGCAGCTTCAGCGGCAACGCGAGCCTTGTCGGCTGCGCCCTTGGCGTCAACGTCGCGCTCGACGAATTCGATGACGGCGAGAGCGGCATTGTCGCCCTGGCGGAAGCCCGCCTTCATGATACGCAGGTAGCCGCCATTGCGGTTTGCGTAGCGGGCTGCGATCGCGTCGAACAGCTTGCGAACGGCGTCCTGATCCTTGATCTGCGAGATCGCCTGACGACGAGCGTGCAGGTCGCCGCGCTTGCCGAGGGTGACGAGCTTCTCAACGATCGGGCGAATTTCCTTCGCCTTCGGAAGCGTGGTTACGATCTGCTCATGGGTGATGAGCGAAGCAGCCATGTTGGCAAACATTGCCTTGCGGTGGCTGGCGGTTCTATTGAGCTTGCGGCCTGAATTACCGTGGCGCATTGCTATTCTCCTTCTACGCAGGTTCCTTCTCTAAGGCCTGCCGTTTCCTGGCACATGCAGATGACTTATCTGCTGTTTGACGGGGAAAGGCAGTCTTTGAGGTCTGCCTTCTTGTTTGTTAGTACTGGTCTTCGTAACGCTTTGCGAGATCTTCGATGTTCTCAGGCGGCCATGCCGGCACTTCCATGCCGAGGTGCAGACCCATGGAAGCGAGAACTTCCTTGATTTCGTTCAGCGACTTGCGACCGAAGTTCGGCGTGCGAAGCATTTCGGCTTCGGTCTTCTGGATCAGGTCGCCGATATAAACGATGTTGTCGTTCTTCAGGCAGTTTGCCGAACGAACGGACAATTCGAGCTCGTCGACCTTCTTGAGAAGCGCCGGGTTGAACGCAAGTTCGGTAACCGATTCTTCTTCTGCTTCCTTCTGCGGCTCGTCGAAGTTGACGAAGACGCCGAGCTGGTCCTGAAGAATGCGAGCGGCGAAGGCAACGGCGTCTTCGCCGGAAACCGAACCGTTGGTCTCGATCGTCATGATCAGCTTGTCATAGTCGAGAACCTGGCCTTCACGGGTGTTTTCCACCTTGTAGGACACTTTCTTGACCGGAGAATAGAGGCTGTCCACCGGAATGAGACCGATCGGGGCATCTTCCGCGCGGTTGCGCTCAGCCGGTACGTAACCCTTGCCGTTGTTGACGGTGAATTCCATGCGGATTTCAGCGCCATCGTCCAGCGTGCAGATCACGTGGTCGGGGTTCAGGATCTCGATATCGCCAACCGTCTGGATGTCACCAGCGGTCACGGCGCCCGGACCCTGCTTGCGCACGACCATGCGCTTGGAATCATCGCCGTCCATCTTGATGGCGATTTCCTTGATGTTGAGCACGATATCCGTCACATCTTCCCGAACGCCGGGGATGGAGGAGAATTCGTGCAGGACACCGTCGATCTGCACGGCCGTCACAGCGGCGCCACGCAGAGAAGACAACAGAACGCGACGCAGCGCGTTGCCGAGGGTAAGACCGAAACCACGCTCCAGCGGCTCGGCAACCAGCGTTGCCTTAGTGCGGCTGGACGAGGTGAACTCGACCTTGTTCGGCTTGATAAGTTCCTGCCAGTTCTTCTGAATCATCTTTAAACCTTCCGTTCGCCGCCACCATCCAATCGTGACGGACCGAGCATGAAAACACCGAGAGGAACCTAATTCAGCGGTTCATTGGTGGGTTCTTGAGCGCAAGTCCGCCGATCGAAATCGACGCGCACACGCCAGATACACGAAAATTCCGCCAGACCTGAGGTAAGGCGGAATTTCCGAACCACGGTCGCGTCAGACGCGGCGCTTCTTGCGCGGACGGCAACCGTTGTGCGGGATCGGCGTCACGTCGCGAATGGAAGTGATCATGAAACCGGCAGCCTGCAGGGCGCGAAGTGCCGATTCACGGCCGGAACCCGGACCGCAAACTTCAACTTCAAGCGACTTCATGCCGTGTTCCTGAGCCTTCTTCGCGCAATCTTCAGCAGCGATCTGGGCAGCGAACGGGGTCGACTTACGCGAACCCTTGAAGCCCTTGGCACCAGCGGACGACCAGGCAATAGCATTGCCCTGTGCGTCGGTGATGGTGATCATCGTGTTGTTGAAGGTCGAGTTGACGTGCGCGACGCCCGACGTGATGTTCTTACGTTCGCGACGGCGAATACGTGCGGCTTCCTTGGCCATTTTATACCTTTCATTGATCTCTTCACCGCCGTAACACCAGCGGCTACACCGGCGATCAACCCCATCGGAGCTTCACGCCAAACTCAGAAAGGCTGGCGCGGACTGCACCAGCCTCCCCTTTCCGGAGAACCGGAAAATTACTTCTTCTTACCAGCGATAGCCTTCGCCGGACCCTTGCGGGTGCGGGCGTTGGTGTGCGTGCGCTGACCGCGGACCGGAAGGCCACGACGGTGACGCAGGCCGCGGTAGCAACCGAGGTCCATCAGACGCTTGATGTTCATCGAGGTCTCACGACGCAGGTCGCCTTCGACCTGGTAGTCGCGGTCGATAGCTTCGCGGATCTGAAGAACTTCAGCATCCGTCAGCTGATGAACGCGCTTCTCAGCCGGAAGACCGACCTTGTCCATGATTTCCTGCGCGAATTTCGGACCGATCCCGTGAATGTAGGTCAGCGCAATAACAACGCGCTTCGCGGTCGGGATGTTGACGCCAGCGATACGTGCCACGTCTCTTCTCCTTGGTTCCAGTTGCCATCCGGCAAGTGGTGATTCCATTCGAGCGGCCGACAAGACCGCCAGTTCAAATTGGTGTCCGTGACAAGTCAAAACGACCGAACCCGGATCTCCCTTCCCTTAGGGAAATCCGCGCCAGTCGCTTGGGATGTCGCGAGTTGGCGCGGTGTTTAACGGAATCAGCGCAAAAAAGCAACCGGCTCCGCCAAGATTCTTTTACGATCCAAAGGATCTGCCGCCATGCGCAAGCGAGATATGGGCAAGAGCGCAACAGCTTCGCCCATCCGCTCCGTCGATCAGGCGGAGGCTTTCTCGAGAACGCGCTCGATAGCCTCGGTGACGGCATCGACGTCAGCCATGCCATCCAGCGTCACGAGCTCGCCCTGTTCGCTGTAATAGGCGGACAGCGGCGCGGTCTTCTCGCGATATTCCGTCAGGCGCTTGCGGAACGCTTCCGGATTGTCATCCGAGCGAACCGTACCGCCGGCGGCAATGGTTTCAGCCACGCGGTTTTCGATTCGGCGAATCAGCGCCTCTTCGTCCACCTTGAGTTCGATGACGGCATCAAGGACCAGATTCTTCTTGCGCATGTTCTCTGCAAGCGCCTTGGCCTGCGGAACGGTGCGCGGATAGCCGTCGAGAATAAAGCCCTTGGCACAGTCCGGTGCTTCGATGCGCTCGGAAACGATCTGATTGACGATATCGTCGGAAACAAGCCCGCCGGCGTCCATGACGGCCTTGGCGCGTTTGCCGATTTCGGTGCCCGCGCTGACCGCAGCGCGAAGCATGTCACCGGTGGAAAGCTGCGGGATCCCGTACTTGTCCGTCAGCCGCTTGGCCTGGGTTCCCTTGCCCGCACCCGGCGGACCCAAAAATATCAGTCTCATCGTCCCCTCTTTCCTCCACGCAACTTCGACTTCTTGATCAGCCCTTCATATTGCTGCGCGATCAGGTGACCCTGGATCTGCGCAACCGTGTCAAGAGTTACACTGACAACGATCAAAAGCGAAGTACCACCAAGGGCTAATGGAATGCCCGTGCGTGCGATAAGTGTCTCAGGAAGGATACAGACGAAGACAAGATAAATCGCGCCGACCACGGTGATGCGGGTCAGGACGTAATCGATGTACTCCGCGGTGCGCTCGCCCGGACGGATGCCCGGAATGAAGCCACCATGCTTCTTGAGGTTATCTGCGGTGTCCTTCGGATTGAAGACGATCGCCGTATAGAAAAACGCGAAGAACGCGATCAGCAGGCCGTAGAGCGCCATGAACAGCGGCTGCCCGTGCTGCAGCGACGCGATGATCGAGGTTGCCCAGCCCGGCAGGTTGGTGTTGCCGGCAAAACCCGCAGCCGTTGCCGGCAGGAGCAGCAGCGACGATGCGAAGATCGCGGGAATGACGCCGGCCGTGTTGAGCTTCAGCGGCAGATGCGAGGTATCGCCCTGGAACATGCGATTGCCGACCTGTCGCTTCGGATATTGGATCAACAGGCGGCGCTGGGCGCGCTCCACGAAGACGATGAGCGCGATGACGCCGATGGCGACCACAACCACCGTCAGGATGAGCGGGGTGGAAAGCGCACCGGTACGGCCGAGTTCCAGCGTGCCGGCCAGCGCCTTGGGCAGGCCTGCGGCGATGCCCGCGAAGATGATCAGCGAAATACCGTTGCCGATACCGCGCGAGGTGATCTGCTCACCCAGCCACATCAGGAACATCGTGCCGCCGAGCAGCGTGATGACCGTGGAAATGCGGAAGAACCAGCCCGGATCGACCACGAGGCCGTTACCGCTTTCGAGGCCTACCGCAATGCCATAGGCCTGCAGCGTGCCGAGCAGCACCGTGCCGTAGCGCGTATACTGGTTGATGATCTTGCGGCCGGCTTCGCCTTCCTTCTTCAACGCTTCGAGCGAGGGCACGACCGAGGTCATGAGCTGCACGATGATCGAAGCGGAGATGTAAGGCATGATGCCGAGCGCGAAGATCGCCATGCGCTCGACGGCGCCACCCGCAAACATGTTGAAAAGACCGAGAATACCGTTGGCCTGGCCACGGAAGGCCTGCGCATAGGCTTCGGGGTTCAGGCCCGGAAGCGGAATGTGGGTGCCGAGACGGTAGACGAGAAGTGCGGCAAGAGTAAACCAGAGACGCTTTTTCAGATCCTCCGCCTTAGCGAAGGTCGAAAAATTCAGGTTCGAAGCCAGTTGTTCCGCTGCTGAAGCCATAAATTTCTCCGAATGACCCTTGCCAGCCAGCGCAACCGGCCGATGCGGAAAGGTCTAAAAGATACTGGTCAAAACCGGGCTTCGGACAAACGCGGCTCTCAGCCGCCATCATGCCTCACCCTGTTTTTTATGTCCTATCCCCTCCCCTACGGAAGTTCAAGAACTGTGAGGCTCTCCCTGCAGCACTTTCTGCCGCAAGCGGGGCCGTGGAAGCACACCGCGAAGAGATTGCCCTGATGCTCTATAAATCGATTTAGATCGAAAGCACCATAGGCCAGGGAGCGCAAACGCCCGGAGCGACGAGCCCCGGGCGTCTGAAGTCTATATATTACTCGGCGGCTTCTGCTGCAACTGCGAGAAGCTTGATCGAACCGCCAGCCTTTTCGATCTTTTCGATTGCGGGCTTGGAAGCGCCGGCAACTTCGAAAGCGACCTTGGCCTTCAGCTCGCCGTCGGCGAGAATGCGTACGCCGTCCTTGGCGCGGCGGATAACGCCGGCAGCCTTGAGAGCAGCGGCATCGATCGTTGCGGAAGCGTCAAGCTTCTTGGCGTCGATGGCGGTCTGAATGCGGCCGAGCGATACGACAACATATTCGGAAGCGAAGATGTTGTTGAAACCGCGCTTCGGCAGACGACGGTAGATGGGCATCTGACCGCCTTCGAAACCGTTGATGGCGACGCCCGAACGAGCCTTCTGGCCCTTCACACCGCGACCACCGGTCTTGCCCTTGCCGGAACCGATACCGCGACCTACGCGGATACGGTCCTTGGAGGCGCCTTCGTTGTCTCTGATTTCATTGAGTTTCATGATAGGTTACTCCGTCTCACTTCTCGTCAACGACGCGAACGAGATGCTGGACCGCACGGATCATGCCGCGAACCGCCGGAGTGTCTTCCAGGGTGCGCTGACGATGCATCTTGTTGAGACCCAGGCCGATCAGCGTCTGGCGCTGGATTGCCGGGCGGCGAATGGGGCTGCCGATCTGTTCGACCGTAACAGTCTTCTTGGCTTCAGTAGTCTTCTTGGCCATGATCCAGCTCCTTATTCTTCAGAAGCGTTGCCGGAAGCGGCACGACGAGCCTGAAGGGTCGCATACTTCAGACCGCGCTGTGCAGCGATGTCCTTCGGATGAACCTGATGCTTCAGAGCGTCGAACGTAGCGCGAACCATGTTGTACGGGTTCGAAGAACCGGTCGACTTGGCAACAACGTCATGAACGCCGAGCGTTTCGAAAACGGCGCGCATCGGACCACCGGCGATGATACCGGTACCGGCCTTGGCCGAACGCAGCAGAACCTTGCCTGCGCCGTGACGGCCATTGACGTCGTGGTGCAGCGTGCGGCCATCGCGCAGCGGAACGAAGATCAGATCGCGCTTTGCGCTTTCGGTTGCCTTGCGGATCGCTTCCGGAACTTCACGAGCCTTGCCGTGACCGAAGCCAACGCGGCCCTTCTGGTCGCCAACGACGACGAGAGCGGCGAAGCCGAAGCGACGGCCACCCTTAACAACCTTTGCAACGCGGTTGATCGCGACCAGCTTGTCGACGAATTCGCTATCGCGCTCTTCGCGGTTCTGACGCTCTTCGCGGGAACCTCTTTTATCCTGTGCCATTGTCCTTGTCCTTTTTCTTTTGCGGGTGGAACGGCAAACGAAAAGACCAGCGGTCCCGATGAAGAGATCCGCATGGTCCGGTGAAATTCCGCCCGGATCGTTGTCCGGGCGGAAAAAAATCAGAAGTTCAGGCCGCCTTCGCGGGCAGCGTCTGCCAGGGCCTTGATGCGGCCGTGGTAGATGAACGCGCCACGGTCGAATACGACATCCTTGACGCCAGCCTTGACGCCACGCTCGGCAACCAGCTTGCCTACGACAGTTGCCGCTGCAACGTCGGCGCCGGTCTTGAGCGAGCCGCGCAGATCGGCTTCGAGCGTGGAGGCAGACGCAAGCGTCTTGCCAGCAACGTCATCGATGATCTGGGCGTAGATGTTCTTCGACGAGCGATGAACCGACAGGCGCGGGCGGCCGTTGGCAACCGCCTTGATCTGGCGGCGCACACGGCTCGCGCGACGTGCAAGTGCTTCTTTCCTGCTAGCCATTTCGCGTGATCCTTACTTCTTCTTGCCTTCTTTGCGGACAATACGCTCTTCAGCGTACTTCACGCCCTTGCCCTTGTAGGGCTCGGGACCGCGGTATTCGCGGATTTCCGCGGCTACCTGGCCAACCTGCTGCTTGTTGATGCCGGAAACGATGATTTCCGTGGGCTTCGGGACGGCAATGGTGATGCCGACCGGCGGCTCGTAAACAACGTCGTGGGAGAAGCCGAGAGCCAGCTGCAGGTTCTTGCCCTGCATGGCGGCACGGTAACCGACGCCGTTGATTTCGAGCTTGCGCTCATAGCCGTCCTTAACACCCTTGAAGATGTTCTCGATCATCGTGCGGGACATGCCCCACTTCGAACGAGCTTCCTTGGTGCCGTTAGCCGGCGTTACGGAAACGCCGTTATCTTCGAGCTTCAGCTGAATGTCGTCGTTTGCGACGAAAAACAGTTCACCCTTCGGGCCCTTAGCAGTAACCTTCTGGCCGTCGACATTGGCCGTCACACCTGCTGGAACCGGAACGGGCTTTTTACCGATACGAGACATTATTCAATCCTGTCTGTTCGTTATGGAGATCCTTGCTCGGGTCTTAGAAGACCGAGCAAAGAACCTCGCCACCAACGTTCTGTTCGCGAGCCTGGTGATCGGCCATCACACCCTTCGGGGTCGAAAGGATGGTGATGCCGAGGCCGTTCGCGACCTGCGGAATGGACTTTACCGAGACATAAACCCGGCGGCCCGGCTTGGAAACGCGGCCGATCTCACGGATCACGGACGCGCCTTCGTAGTACTTCAGCTCGATCGTGAATTCGGACTTGCCGTTTTCGAAATCGACCTTGGAATAACCGCGAATGTAGCCTTCAGCCTGCAGCACGTCGAGAACGCGTGCGCGGAGGCTGGAAGCCGGCGTGCTTACCGAAGACTTGCGGCGAGCAGCACCATTGCGGATGCGGGTGAGCATATCACCCAAAGGATCAGTCATGGTCATGTGCCCGTCTCCTTACCAGCTCGACTTGACAATGCCCGGCACCTTGCCGGAATTGCCCAGCTCACGAAGCGCGATACGCGACATCTTGAGCTTGCGATAGAACGCGCGCGGACGGCCCGTTACTTCGCAGCGGTTGCGGATACGCGTCTTCGAGCCGTCACGCGGCAGCGAAGCGAGCTTCAGAGTGGCCTTGAACCGGTCTTCGATCGGAAGGGACTGGTTCATCACGATCGCCTTCAGTGCGGCGCGCTTGGCGGCCTGCTGGGCGACCGACTTGCGGCGGCGCTTGTTCTTTTCAACTGCGCTTGTTTTCGCCATATCGGAGTTCCTTTTCTACGCTCGTCGTTACGGTTAGTGACGGAACGGGAAGTTGAACTCTGTCAGCAGAGCCCGAGCTTCGTCGTCCGACGTCGCCGTCGTGCAAACGATGATGTCCATGCCCCACATCTGATCAACCTTATCGTAGTTGATCTCAGGGAACACAATGTGTTCCTTGATGCCCATGGCGAAGTTGCCACGGCCGTCAAAGCTCTTCGGGTTCAGGCCCCGGAAGTCGCGAACGCGCGGAAGCGCGATGTTGACCAGACGATCAAGGAATTCGTACATGCGGGCGCCACGAAGGGTAACCTTCGCACCGATCGGCATGCCTTCGCGAACCTTGAAACCTGCGATCGAGTTACGAGCGCGGGTAACCACCGGCTTCTGGCCGGCGATCGCAGCCAGGTCACCGGCAGCGATGGTGGGCTTCTTGGAGTCGGCAGTCGCCTCGCCAACACCCATGTTGATCACGATCTTTTCAAGCTTCGGGATCATCATCACGTTGGCGTAGGAGAACTTCTCCTGCATGGCGCCACGGATACGGGAAACGTATTCCGTCTTGAGACGCGGCTCGTACTTATCAGCCATCGATCACTTCTCCCGAACGCTTGGCCACGCGGACCTTCTTGCCATCCACAACCGAGAAGCCAACGCGGGTCGGCTTGCCATCCTTGTCGACGATGGCGATGTTGGAGATGTGCAAGGATGCTTCCTTGTTGATGATGCCGGCTTCCTGGGCCTGGGTCTGGCGCTGGTGACGCTTCACCATGTTAACGCCACGCACAACGGCCCGATCTTCCTTCGGCAAAACCTGGATTACTTCGCCGGTACGGCCCTTGTCCTTACCGGTCAATACGACAACCTTGTCGCCTTTACGAATCTTCTGCATCGCATTCGCTCCTTACAGTACTTCCGGAGCCAGCGAGATGATCTTCATGTGGTTCTTGGCGCGAAGTTCGCGCGGAACCGGTCCGAAGATACGGGTGCCGATGGGCTCTTTCTTGTTGTCGATAAGAACGGCTGCGTTGTTATCGAAACGGATGACGCTGCCGTCAGCGCGGCGGATGTCCTTGGCGGTGCGCACGACAACCGCCTTCATCACGTCGCCCTTCTTGACGCGGCCGCGCGGAATAGCTTCCTTGATGGAAACGACAATAATGTCGCCAACAGAAGCATATTTGCGCTTCGAGCCGCCCAGCACCTTGATGCACATGACACGACGTGCGCCGGAATTATCCGCCACGTCGAGGTTTGTTTGCATCTGAATCATGTCAGGTCGCCTTCTTGTTGTTACCGGAACGGTTGGGCAAACTCTCCCGAGTAAGCCCCCTGCCCCAGCTTATGAATATCTCTTTTTTTGCGCGGAAATGTCGTGACAGGGTGGTTTCCCGAAGGACCTTCCGTGCGCATCAAAGCAAAAGACGCTCGATTCACGAGCGTCCTTGCGGTGCTTCATACAGGAATTCGCGCCAAGTGCAAGACACCTGGCGCGATTCTGATGAAATTAAGCCTGGGCGGAAACGACCGTCCAGCGCTTGTCCTTGGAGATCGGTGCGCATTCCTCGATGGAAACGACATCGCCGACCTTATACTGATTGTTTTCGTCGTGTGCCTTGTACTTCTTCGAACGACGAACGGTCTTCTGAAGCAGCGGGTGAGCGAATCGGCGCTCAACCCGGACTACGACAGTCTTCTCGTTCTTGTCGGACACTACGACGCCCTGCAGAATGCGTTTCGGCATATTATTCTTCCTTAGGCCTTGGCTTCTGCCGCCTTCTGGCGGGCAATGGTTTTAACGCGGGCGATATCCTTGCGGACTTCGTTGATGCGCGAGGACTTCTCCAGCTGACCAGTTGCCTTCTGGAAGCGCAGGTTGAACTGCTCCTTCTTCAGATCGGCGAGCTTGTCCTTGAGCTGGTCGGCGCTGAGGCCGCGAACTTCATCGGCTTTCATGTGCCTTGCTCCTTACTCTGCGATGCGCTGTACGAAGCGCGTCTTGACCGAGAGCTTGGCAGCGCCGAGACGAAGCGCCTCACGGGCGATCTCCTCGGACACACCGTCGATCTCGAACATCATACGACCGGGCTTGACCTTGCATGCCCAGTAATCGACCGAACCCTTGCCCTTACCCATACGAACTTCGGTCGGCTTTGCCGTTACCGGAACGTCGGGGAATACGCGGATCCACACGCGACCTGCGCGCTTCATGTAACGCGTGATCGCGCGGCGGGCCGCTTCGATCTCGCGTGCATTCACGCGGTTCGGTTCCTGCGACTTCAAGCCGAATTCACCGAATGCCAGGTCAAAGCCGCCCTTGGCGACGCCCTTGATGCGTCCCTTGAACTGCTTACGGTACTTAGTACGCTTTGGCTGCAACATTTTCTTACTTCTCCGAGCTTATCTTTCGCCAGCGTCAATCAAGCGTTTTCGCGACGACGATCAGGACGATCGCCACGCTCACGGCTTGCAGGGCCCTGTGCGTCGCCTTCGAGACCGCGACGCTCAGAAGCCATCGGATCGTGCTCAAGGATTTCGCCCTTGAAGATCCAGACCTTGATGCCGCAAATGCCGAATGCGGTTTCAGCTTCAGCCGTGCCGTAGTCGATGTCCGCACGCAGCGTGTGCAGCGGAACGCGACCTTCGCGGTACCATTCGGTACGAGCGATTTCTGCACCGCCGAGACGGCCGCCGCAGGTGATCTTGATGCCTTCGGCGCCAAGACGCATTGCGGACTGAACAGCACGCTTCATCGCACGGCGGAAAGCCACGCGGCGCTCGAGCTGCTGAGCGATCGACTGGGCAACCAGCGTCGCGTCGATTTCCGGCTTGCGCACTTCAACGATGTTGAGGTGCGTTTCGGAGTTGGTCATTTCGGAAAGCTTCTTGCGAAGCTTCTCGATGTCCGCACCCTTCTTGCCGATGATCAGACCCGGACGAGCCGAGTGGATCGTAACGCGGCACTTCTTGTGCGGACGCTCGATGACGACCTTGGCGATACCGGCCTGCTTGAGTTCCTTGATCAGGTAAGCCCGGATCTTCAGGTCTTCATGCAGCAGCTTGCCGTATTCTGCGGTGTCAGCGTACCAGCGGCTATCCCAGGTACGGTTGATGCCGAGGCGGAAGCCGATCGGATTGATTTTCTGACCCATTATGCGGCCTCCCCTTTTTCCTCGACTTCACGAACAACGATCGTGAGGTGAGCGAACGGCTTTTCGATGCGGGAAGCACGACCACGGCCACGAGCGTGGAAACGCTTCATGGTGATGGACTTGCCAACATAGGCCTCGGCGACGACGAGAGCGTCGACGTCGAGGTCGTGGTTGTTTTCCGCATTGGCAATTGCAGATTCCAGCGTCTTCTTGACGGTGCCTGCAATGCGCTTGCGGGAGAATTCGAGCTCGGCGAGAGCGCGATCAACCTTCTTGCCACGGATAAGAGCGGCAACCAGGTTCAGTTTCTGGGGGCTGACGCGGAGCGTACGGGCAACGGCCTGAGCCTCGTTGTCCTTCAGCCGGCGTTCGGTCTTAGCCTTCGCCATGATTACTTCCTCTTTGCCTTCTTGTCCGCGCCGTGACCGTAGTAGGTACGGGTCGGAGAGAATTCACCGAACTTGTGTCCGACCATGTCTTCGTTGACGGAGACGGGCACATGCTTGCTGCCGTTGTAGACGCCGAAGGTCAGACCAACGAACTGCGGCAGGATCGTGGAGCGACGGCTCCAGATCTTGATTACTTCGTTACGTCCGCTCTCGCGCACCTTCTCAGCCTTGGTGAGAAGATAGCCGTCAACAAACGGACCTTTCCATACTGAACGAGCCATTAGTGACTACCTCTCTTACTTCTTACGCTGATGGCGCGAGCGCATGATGAACTTGTCGGTCGACTTGTTCGAACGGGTGCGCTTGCCCTTCGTGGGCTTGCCCCACGGAGTAACCGGGTGGCGACCACCCGACGTGCGACCTTCACCACCACCGTGCGGGTGGTCGACCGGGTTCATGACGACGCCGCGAACGTGCGGACGCTTGCCGCGCCAACGGGAACGACCGGCCTTGCCGTCGTTGATGTTGGCGTGGTCCGAGTTCGAAACAGCACCGATCGATGCGAGGCAGGAGCCGTGCACCAGACGCTGTTCGCCCGAGTTGAGACGCAGGATGGCCATGCCGGCATCGCGGCCGACGAGCTGGACATACGTACCGGCGGAGCGAGCGATCTGACCGCCCTTGCCCGGCTTCATCTCGACGTTGTGGATGATCGAACCGACCGGAATGTACTGAAGCGGCATGGTGTTGCCGGGCTTCACGTCCACTGCCTTGTCGGAGGCGATCACCTTGTCACCGGCAGCGAGACGCTGTGGCGCGAGAATGTAAGCCTGTTCGCCGTCGGTATACGTAACCAGCGCGATGAACGCGGTGCGGTTGGGGTCGTATTCCAGACGCTCAACGGTGCCTTCTACGTCGAACTTGCGACGCTTGAAGTCAACCAGACGGTAGGTCCGCTTGTGACCGCCACCCTGGAAACGGACGGTGATCCGGCCCTGGTTGTTACGGCCACCCTTGGAGCTGAGGCCCTGGGTGAGAGCCTTTACCGGCTTGCCCTTGTAGAGCGAAGCGCGGTCCACGATAACCAGCTGGCGCTGGCTCGGCGTGGTCGGATTGAAACTTTTCAATGCCATTTTCTTGTTCCCTTTTGGGTCTTTGCCCGCTTGGGCCTAACCTTTAGAGTCCGGTGGACACGTCGATGGATTGACCTTCGGCGAGCGTGACGACGGCTTTCTTGACGTCCTTCAGCTTACCGGCGAATCCACGGAAACGACGGGTCTTACCCTTGCGGATAAGCGTGTTCACAGCCGTGACTTTGACGCCGAAGAGAGCTTCCACGGCAGCCTTGATTTCAGGCTTGGAAGCATTCTTGGCGACGTTGAATACGACCTGGTTCTGTTCGGATACCAGCGTCGACTTTTCCGTGATCGAAGGAGATACGATCACATCGTAGTGGCGAAGATCCGTCATTTGAACCGCTCCTCCAGAGCCTCTACAGCAGCCTTGGAAAGCACCAGCTTGCCACGGCGCAGGATGTCGTAAACATTGATGCCCTGAACCGGCAGAACGTCCACGTTCGGGATGTTCTGAGCGGCGAGCTTGAAGTTGCCATCAAGTTCGGCGCCGCCGATAACGAGAGCGTTGGTCAGGCCAAGCGAAGCGAAGCTGCCCAGCAGAGCCTTGGTCTTTGCTTCGGACGCGACGAGCTGATCGACGATGATCAGTTCTTCAGCCTTCAGCTTTGCAGACAGGGCGTGACGCAGAGCGAGCGCACGAACCTTCTTGGGAAGATCGTGTGCATGGCTGCGAACGACCGGGCCGTGGGCCTTGCCGCCGCCGCGGAACTGCGGTGCGCGAGCCGAATGGTGACGAGCGCGGCCCGTACCCTTCTGCTTGTACATCTTCGCGCCGGTGCGGGAAACTTCCGACCGGTTCTTGGACTTGTGGGTTCCCTGCTGCTTCTTTGCAAGCTGCCAGCGAACCATGCGGGCCAGGATGTCCTGGCGGGGGTCGAGGCCGAAGATCTCATCCGACAGAGAAACCTTGCCGGCGTCTTTTCCCTCGAGGGTCTTGACGTTCAATTCCATGATAAGGCTCCCTTACTTCGCAGCCGACTTGACGGCGTCGCGGACGATGATCCAGGAACCCTTCGAGCCGGGAACTGCACCCTTCACGAGGATGAGGCCACGGTCTTCATCGGTCGAAACGACTTCGAGGTTCTGGGTCGTAACGCGCGTCTGGCCCATATGACCAGCCATGCGCTTGCCCTTCCAGACGCGGCCCGGATCCTGGTTGTTACCGGTCGAACCGTGTGCACGGTGCGATACGGAGTTACCGTGCGAAGCGCGGCCACCACCGAAGTTGTGACGCTTCATAGCACCGGCAAAACCTTTACCGATCGTGGTTCCAGTGACGTCGACCAGCTGGCCGGACTGAAAATGATTTGCGGTCAGTGTTGCACCGATGTCGATCAGGTTCTCGGGGGAAACCCGGAACTCGACGAGCTTGGCTTTCGGTTCGACATTGGCAGCGGCAAAATGACCGCGAAGCGCCTTCGTCGTGTTCTTGACCTTGGACTGGCCGGCACCGAGCTGAACTGCGGTATAGCCATTCTTGTCTTCCGTGCGCTGGGCAACGACTTGTACGTTATCCAGTCGCAATACTGTTACGGGGATATGTTCACCTGCGTCGTTATAGACGCGTGTCATACCCACTTTCTGTGCAATCACACCTGAACGCATTGGTTCATCCTCTTGCGAGCCTTGAAGGGAAAACCCTCTCTGGCCTTTGTTAAGGAGTGCCCTTCGACATCTCACGATGTTTCCGGTCTCCGGTTTGGAAGTCGTTGGATTACTCCACGTACCTTCCTTGTTATTTCAGCCCTCACCTTGGATGGATCGGGCCGGGTCTTAGAGCTTGATTTCCACGTCAACGCCAGCAGCGAGGTCGAGCTTCATCAGAGCATCGACAGTCTGCGGGGTGGGGTCAACGATATCGAGAAGACGCTTGTGCGTCCGCATTTCGAACTGTTCACGGCTCTTCTTATCAACGTGAGGAGAGCGGTTGACGGTAAACTTTTCGATGCGGGTGGGGAGCGGAACCGGGCCGCGAACGCTGGCGCCGGTGCGCTTTGCGGTCGACACGATTTCACGGGTAGAGGCATCGAGGATCCGGTGATCGAACGCCTTGAGGCGGATACGGATATTCTGGCCGTTCATTCGTCTTGTCCTTGTTCTTTGTTATTCGTTTCCGCACGCGGAAACACATGAACTTCTATTGATCGTGGCGCCGCAGATTTTCAAAAATCGAGAGAAATGCGCTGTCGCATCCCAATCATTTCAGTTGTCTGTATTGCTAAAACACCGCGTTTCGCAATCGCTTGCGAATCCAGCGGTGAGTGTGAGTGCGCGTTTACGCGCTTTCACCGAATTTTTCAAGCACTAAAAATGCAACGCCGCCAGGCTTTTTACCAAAAGTCCGGCGGCGGTGTTGTTCACACCGCCGCCAGTCTGAATTTCAAAGGTCGAAATTACTCGACGATCGAGGCGACGATGCCGGCGCCGACGGTACGACCGCCTTCGCGGATAGCGAAGCGCAGCTT